>JALTKS010000096.1 GCA_027006175.1 Gammaproteobacteria bacterium | reverse complement strand
AGTAATTTTTATACTCAGAAAACACACTTCCCTTACCTTGCTTATCAAAGCTAATAACCTTGTAAGGGTCTTTACGTTTTGGATGTTCCATACCCGGTGTGCCAACAGGCATTTGTGGTACTGATAAACCAACAACGCCAGCCGGTTTCTCTTTCAGCAATTTTTTGATATCTGCCGCAGGAACGTGGCCTTCAATAGTATAGCCATCAATAATGCCTGTGTGACATGAGGCTAACTGTGGTGTTACACCATGTTTGATTTTATAGGGAATCACGTCTTTAACATCAATGGCGTTTACCTTAAAACCATTTTTTTCTAAATGACTAACCCATTTTTTACAACAACCACAGGTAGCACTTTTATAAACGGTCATTTCCTGACTTGCCATAGACCATGATGAAAACAATAATCCGGCACTAATAAAAATTACACTATAAATATTTTTCATTCTGAATCGTATCCTAAATTAGGTGATAACCAACGCTCAGCTTCAGCCACTGTCATGCTTTTTCTCTGTGCGTACTCTTCAATCTGATCACGGTTAATTTTACTCACCGCGAAATAACTTGCCTGCGGATGTGAATAGTATATTCCACTCACCGCCGCGGTAGGCACCATCGCTTTTGACTCTGTCAGAACGATACCTGCCTGATTTTCAGCATCCAGTAATTCCCATAAAATGTCTTTCTCCGTATGGTCTGGACTAGCAGGATAACCTGCTGCTGGACGTATCCCTTTATATGACTCTTTTATTAGCTCTTGGTTCGATAAAGATTCATCTTTTGCATAAGCCCAAAACTCTTTCCGTACACGTAAGTGCATACGCTCGGCAAATGC
Organism: Gammaproteobacteria bacterium; assembly: GCA_027006175.1. Classification (GTDB taxonomy): domain Bacteria; phylum Pseudomonadota; class Gammaproteobacteria; order AKS1; family AKS1; genus Sulfuriflexus. The sequence continues at coordinate 41,246 of JALTKS010000096.1, read as the reverse complement.
CTCAGCTAAACGGTCAGCTAATGCTTTTAACATAATCGAATTATAATCATCATGATCGGCTTCAAATTCAGCCACTTTACTATCAATACCAATCCCTGTTGTTACTGCGAAGCCGCCTATATAATCCTTCAATCCAGTGCTTTTGGGCGCAATAAAATCGGATAAGCAAAGATTAGGTTTACCCGGTGGTTTTTCCTGTTGCTGGCGTAAATTATGCAACACTGTTTTTACTTCCGTGCGGCTATCATCCGTGTACACCTCTATATCATCATCAATCGAATTTGCCGGGAACAAACCAATCACAGCTCGAGCAGTCAACCATTGTTCTTTAATAATGGTATCCAGCATCGTTTGTGCATCGGCAAATAATTTCTTCGCTTCCACGCCCTTTTCAGGATCATCAAAAATTTTGGGGTAGCGCCCTTTTAATTCCCAGGTATGAAAGAAAGGTGTCCAGTCAATATACTCGCGTAGTTCTTCTAAGGGGTAATTATCAAATGATTTCAGACCTGTGAAACCCGGTTCTGTTGGCTGATAAGCTGACCAATCAATCGGCACCTTGTTTTCCCGCGCCTGTTCCATGCTCAACCATTTAATTTGTGCCCTACGTCCTGCATGATTGACACGAACCACTTCGTATTCATCTTTTAAAGCGCTAACAAAATCGGTTTTAAAATCCTCACTAATTAGATTTTGTGCCACGCCCACTGCCCTTGAGGCATCTTTTACCCAAACAGTGGGATGCTCATAATTTTTATCAATCTTAACTGCAGTATGTGCCTTGGAAGTTGTTGCGCCACCCACCATCATCGGAATCTCGAAACCACCACGCTGCATTTCCTTTGCCATATGAACCATTTCATCCAGAGATGGCGTAATCAAACCACTCAAACCAATAATATCAACATCGTGCTCTTTTGCTGCTTCCAGTATCTTATTTGCAGGCACCATCACACCAAGGTCAACTACTTCAAAATTATTACACTGAAGTACGACAGCAACAATATTTTTACCAATATCATGCACATCACCCTTAACGGTTGCCATTAAAATCTTACCGTTAGTCTGCGCATCTTCCGTCTTTTCTGCTTCAATAAACGGTAATAAATGGGCAACAGCTTTTTTCATTACTCGCGCAGACTTGACAACTTGTGGCAGAAACATCTTGCCATCACCGAACAAGTCACCCACAACATTCATGCCGTCCATTAATGGACCTTCAATCACTTCAATTGGTCGTGGAAATTGTGTGCGTGCTTCTTCTGTATCTTCCACAATGAAGGTATCAATCCCTTTTACCATCGCATGTGCAATACGTTTGGCAACCGGTTCTTCGCGCCAGGCAAGATCTTCTTCCTTTTTAACGGTACTGCCATCGCCTTTAAAGCGATCAGCGATATCGAGTAATCTTTCCGTTGCATCATCTCGGCGGTTTAAAACAACATCTTCAACGGCTTCGCGTAATTCTTCAGGCAAGTCATCATAAATAGCTAACTGACCGGCATTCACAATTCCCATGTCCATACCAGCTTTGATTGCATGGTAAAGAAATGCAGCATGAATTGCTTCACGAACAGGGTTATTACCACGAAATGAAAACGAAACATTTGAAACACCACCGCTCACCATGGCATGCGGCAGGGTGTTTTTAATTTCTCGTGTCGCTTCTATAAAATCTACACCGTAGTTATTATGTTCTTCGATACCTGTTGCAACGGCAAAAATATTCGGATCAAAAATAATATCTTCTGGCGGGAAACCAACTTGCTCAGTTAAGATCTTGTATGCACGTGTACATATCTCTATTTTACGAGCTTGAGTATCCGCCTGCCCCTCTTCATCAAATGCCATCACAATAATCGCTGCACCATAACGGCGGCATAAATGTGCTTGTTTGATAAAGTTTTCTTCGCCCTCTTTCATTGAGATCGAGTTGACAACGCCCTTACCCTGTATACATTTTAAACCTGACTCGATGATCGGCCACTTGGATGAATCAATCATCACTGGGACACGTGAAATATCCGGCTCGCCAGCAATCAGATTCAGGAATGTCACCATGGCATGTTCGCCATCCAGCATCCCTTCATCCATATTGATATCAATTATCTGTGCGCCATTTTCTACTTGTTCACGCGCTACACTTAATGCTTCATCGTATTGCTCTTCAAGAATTAATCGCTTGAATTTTGCTGAACCAGTGACGTTAGTCCTCTCACCCACATTCACAAATAATGAATCTTTAGTAATATTGCACGGTTCAAGACCACTTAAACGAGTCGTAAAATCATTGGCCTTGGGTTGGCGGGGTGGATATTTACTCACTGCTTTAGCAATGGCAGTAATATGTGCCGGTGTTGTGCCACAACAACCACCAATAATATTCAAGAAACCATTTTTTGCCCACTCTTCGATTTCACCCGCCATTTCATCCGGTGTTTCGTCGTATTCACCAAACTCATTCGGTAAACCTGCATTCGGGTGAGTATTAATATGGCAATTCGCCAGGCCCGCTATTTCTTCAACATACTGACGCAATTCTTTTGCACCCAGTGCGCAGTTAAATCCAAAACTAATCGGTTCCACATGGCGCAAGGAATTCCAGAATGCTTCTGCTGTTTGACCTGAAAGAGTTCGCCCTGATGCATCGGTGATAGTACCCGAGATCATAATTGGTAGTTTTATTTGATGTTCATCAAAATATTCTTCTATCGCAAACAAAGCTGCTTTAGCATTCAATGTATCAAATATGGTTTCGACCAGAATAATATCTGCACCACCATCAACCAGGCCACGCATTGATTCTGTATAGGCTTCTTTGAGTTGATCGAAGGTGATGTTTCGGTAACCCGGGTTGTTCACATCTGGCGATAAACTGGCAGTACGATTTGTTGGTCCTAATACACCCGCTACAAAGCGTGGCTTGTCGTCTGTTTCAAATTCATCACAGGCGGCACGAGCAACTGCAGCAGCTTCGCGGTTTATCTCATAAACCAGTTCTTCCATTTCATAATCAGCCATTGAAATGGAGGTAGCATTAAACGTATTGGTTTCAACGATATCTGCGCCCGCTTCCAGATAAGCCTTGTGAATATCTTTAATAATCTGTGGCTGGGTCAACACCAATAAATCATTATTGCCTTTAACATCACAGCGCCAATCCGCAAAACGCTCGCCACGATAATCGGCTTCTTCAAGTTTGTATGTCTGGATCAAGCTGCCCATCGCACCATCAAGGATCAGGATGCGTTCAGCAAGCGCTTTATGAATGAGGTCAGTACGATTACTTTTCACGGGCTTAACTACTTATATAAGGTCATATCGGGCAGGAATTGTAGCATAATCACTATTATATGCCTCAGGAATTCTACTTTTACCGGCTTTTTGCTAGATGTGCTTAGTTTTTTGCTTATCCGTTGTAATGTAATAACCCTGTTTTTTCTTACTGGCAGCCTTGGATTTATACATCAACTCGTCTGCCTGTTTAACGAAACTATCACTGTTATGGTATTTATCTGATTCTATTTCTCTTTCTGTGCTGGTTATCCCTACACTAAAACTGACACCCTGGTTATCGTAACTCTTAAATTTCTCTATTAGGCGATTAACGACAATAACGGCATCATCCAGATTTGTTTTCGCTAAAATAATACAAAACTCATCTCCACCATATCGGCAAGCAATATCTGAATCTCTTGTTACCGCTAACATCGCTTTACCGACCAACGCTAGGAGGTTGTCACCTGATTGATGACCCTGTGTGTCATTAAGTTTTTTAAATCCATTTAAGTCTAAATAACATAAACTCAATGATTCTTGATAACGCTCAGCGCTTGACAGTTCTCTTCGCAAATGATCATAAAATGCACGCTGATTTGATAACCCTGTTAGACTATCTTTAAGTGATAACTCTTCTAACTGTTTGGTTCGTTTCGCAACTTCTGCTTCAAGATTTGAAGCATAGCGACTAACTTCTTGTTTTGCTGCATCTGCCTCATCGACCAAACTTGATACATAAGTATCAAATACAAACTGCATATCAAACATTAAAATTTTACTGATTGCCGCTTTAAGTAAATTAGCCGTCATAAAATCTTTTTGTTTGAAAAAAGTCATATCGACAGTTTGGTTAAGCGCTGTCCGCAACATCTGCATCGCCGTGATATACAGCGTTGACGACACGCCCATACGATGATGCACCTTACCAATTCTTAGTCGACGGTTAACATAAATATCATCATATTTACCATCAAACAGTTCAATAATATACCGGCTCATTGCCAACTTTAGACGTTGCATGCTTTCTGCATCACCAATCAAACGCGCTATTTCAGGAATAGAAATTTGTTGGTCATAAAAATTCTTGATCATGCCATCGAGATACCGCACGAATAAAGGCTTATTCTCCTTTAAAATCTCTTCATCAGCGGCAGTGAAATCCAGCATCTTTTTACGCTTTTCTATTTCCTGTGGCGTAATTTTTAGCTGTTCTGCCAGTGTTTTTTCTAGTTCATGCATTCCATGTCACCTTAAACCCCATTATATAAGGATTATCGGTTAAACATGCTCAACCTTTAATACTACGCCATCGACACCCGTTACTCTCACCTTTGTGCCAGGCTCACAATCATCGCCTTCAATCTTCCACGTTGAGTCATCAACTTTAATCTTGCCTAATCCATTTACAACCGGTTCATCTAAAGTAAAAACTCGATTGACGTATTGCTCGCCGCGTTGATTCAAATTAGGTTGATCGGTTTTAGTCGGGTTTTTACTGGCATAGGTACGCCAGCCAAAAATACTGGCAACCGATACGATGGCAAAAATAACAAACTGTAACTCCCAGCTCATTGATGGCGCTAGCAGCAAAATCACACTCACCACGGCAGCGCCCACCCCTAACCAGATCATGAATGCACCCGGTGCGAACACCTCTAAAATAATAAGGATGACGGCAATAATTCCCCAGTGCCAACTATTTAATTCAGTAAAGAGATCCATGTTTACTCCGACTTATTAAATGCCTGCTTTGCAATCTCTGCAATACCACCGACTGCACCAATAACACTTGATGCTTCAACCGGCATAAAGAAGACTTTTTGGTTATCTGCAGAACCTATCGTTGTTAGTGCTTCAATGTACTTATTCGCAACGAAGTAGTTAATTGCTTGCACATCACCTTTCGCAATCGCTTGTGACACCATCATGGTTGCTTTGGCTTCCGCTTCGGCTAAACGTTCACGCGCTTCTGCTTCACGGAAAGACGCTTCTCTGTCACCTTCTGCTGATAAAATAGCCGCCTGTTTCTCACCTTCTGATTTAAGAATCGCCGCTTGACGGAAACCCTCTGCCTCAAGGATATTGGCGCGTTTATCTCGCTCTGCTTTCATCTGACGAGCCATCGATTCAACCAAATCACGAGGAGGTGAAATATCCTTAATTTCGATACGCGTTACTTTGACGCCCCAAGGGGTAGTGGCATCATCAACGACGCTTAATAATTGTGCATTAATCGTATCTCGTTGTGAAAGCAGTTCATCGAGATCCATTGAACCCATTACCGTACGTATGTTGGTCATCGTCAGATTCAAAATTGCGTAATCAAGTTGATTAACCTCATAAGAGGCTTTTGCCGCATCTAATACCTGAGAAAAGACCACGCCATCCACAGTCACCATGGCGTTATCTTTAGTAATCACCTCTTGTGATGGTACTTCCATTACACGTTCCATCATATTGACCTTATTACCGATAGAATCGATCATGGGGATGATGATATGGAAACCAGGGCGTAAGGTCTTTGTGTAACGACCAAAGCGCTCTACCGTATATTCCATACCCTGTGATACAACGGTGACCCCCATCTTTACAATGACAACGCCTAAAACGAGAATGACCACGGCAAGTGTTGCTGAACTTCCTAAATCAAATGACATAAACCTCTCCTTAAAATTAGATGTATTCTTGTTCTTAATTTGACTCAGTATAGACTGACTAGCACGGGGAGAGTCAATGAGATTGGCAAAACATGAATTATTTATGATAAATATTAAAAAAACGCCACAAATAATTCAATAACAGCCATAAATGCTTAAAAAAACCCAAAAATCTCTATAAGTAGCGATAAACAAATAAAATAAACCCACATTATGATAAAAATGACATAAAAGAACTTACAATAATAAGAATACACAATATGTGGTTAAAATATACGAAAATAAAGCTTATTATGTAAAATGGTGGAAATATAGATTGAAATAAGGGAAATACCTAAAATGAGTACAGGAAGAATTATAGCGCGTTATGATGGCATGCCTGAGGCACATATTGCCATGGGGCGACTTGCTGCTGAAGGAATTGAGTCCTGGTTAGCCGATGAGCACCTGGTACAGACAGACTGGCTTTATAGTATTGCTGTTGGCGGTATAAAATTAAATGTAGCGGATGCCGATGCGGAGCGAGCACTGGTCATCCTGCAAACTGATTTTTCAGAAACATTAGAAGATGAGGACTAACAATTTGGCTTTTGCCCCACCAGCATGGCTATATTGCGGCTGCCTTGTGCCATATCACCCACCATGCCTTCTTCCCGGTAAGCGCGGATAATCAAGCCATCACAAAGCGACAGTAACTCATTTTGTTTAAGTAAATAATCCGGATTAGAAGGGCCCGTGCCTGCTGGTTTTTCTACAATAAACGTTTCATAAAATAATAATCCAGCCGGTTTAAGTGCGGCTAACAGGGCAGGGAACAACTCACGTTGAAGAAAATAACTGACAACAATCACATCAAAACTATTTTCTTCAGGTGTATTTTGAATGACATCTCTAACTTGAGCATTAATCGACAAAGATCGCTGTTGAGCCAAACAGGATAACTTTTCTATACCAACAGACGATAAATCCCATGCCGTTGTTTCTAAACCTTGCTGGGAAAGCAGTAGGGCGTTGCCACCTAAACCACTCGCAAGATCAAGTGCCGTTGCTGAAGGAGGAAGTAAATATGAACATTCACGCAATACCTGACAAGCTTGTGGTGTATCGTTATTATTTGCATAACGCTTATTCCACATTGTTTGTAACTGATCAGTCAATGTATTTATTTACGCCAGAAAGTCGGTGTTAATAAAACCAGCAAAGTGAAAATCTCAAGACGACCCAATAACATTGCAAAACATAAAACCCACTTACCCACATCCGTTACTTCGCCATAATGTGCTGCCACATCACCTAAACCCGGACCCATATTATTCATGCAAGCAGCGACAGCGGAGAATGCCGTAATTTGATCCATGCCTGTTGCCATCAGGATCAACATAATAATCACAAACATCGCGACATAAACTGAAAAGAAACCCCATACAGAATTGATGACGCGATCAGACATCGCCTTACTACCAATCTTGACTGGAATTTGTGCACTAGGGTGAACTAACCGTGCAATCTCACGAAAGCCCTGTTTAATTAAAAGTAAAAACCGGATCACCTTCATGCCACCACCGGTCGAACCAGCACAACCGCCAATGAAACTGATAAATAAAAGTAGCACCGGCAACATTCCTGGCCATGATGCATAACCCGTCGTTGTAAATCCTGTTGTAGTACCAATAGAAACCGTTTGGAATACACCATGATGAATTGCGCTACCCACATCATTGATGGTGCCGCTGAGATATAAATACGTGGACGTAAATACCGAGATGATAAATAACAACACCAAATAAAATCGTGCTTCACTATCCTGAATATAAGGCTTGATACTAAAACTTCGCCAGCACATAAAGTGCAACGCAAAGTTCATACCCGCCAACAACATGAATATAATCGTAATCGATTCAATCAGGGTGCTGTCAAAGAACCCCATACTTGTATCATGTGTAGAAAACCCACCAATAGCGATAGTCGAGAAGCTATGTGACAGTGCGTCAAAACCAGTCATTCCGGCTAACCAGAATGCCAGGGCGCATAAAACAGTCAAACCTAAATAAATATACCAAAGTGCTTTCGCCGTTTCTGTAATGCGTGGTGTTAATTTAGAATCTTTCATTGGCCCAGGCGTTTCGGCACGGTATAACTGCATGCCACCAATACCTAACATCGGTAAAATCGCTACAGCTAAAACGATAATACCCATGCCACCTAACCATTGAAGTTGCTGGCGATAGTAAAGAATAGAATGCGGTAACTGATCCAGACCCGTTATCACCGTTGCGCCCGTTGTAGTTAAGCCTGAAATAGATTCAAAGGCCGCATCGGTAAACGACATACCCAGATCTTCATACAAAACCAGGGGTAGGGCGCCAAACAAACCCAATACTGTCCAGAATAATACCACCACCAGGAAACCGTCTCGTAAACGCAATTCTCGACGTGAACGATGCACCGGTAACCAACAAACCAACCCTGTAAAAAAAGTTACCAGAAAAGCCAATAAGAATGATGCGCGTGCACCATCATCATAAACAAAGGAAACCAGTACAGGTGGCAACATGGTGATGCTGAAAAGCATCAGCAAAATACCGAGGATTCGCTGTATCGCTATTGGCTGCATAGGAAGTTAAATAAAAGTAATCCCGACCTGGAATAAACGTTCAACATCAACGATGCGATTTTTATCAACAAGGAACATAATGACGTGGTCATCTTCTTCAATCACCGAATCATGATGCGCAATAATGACTTCATCACCTCGTACAATCGCACCAATCGTTGTGCCCGGTGGTAACCGGATGTCACTAATTGCCTTACCAACCACCTTCGATGTTCTGCTATCACCATGAGCAATCGCTTCGATTGCCTCGGCAGCACCTCGGCGCAATGAATGAACCACGACTACGTCACCACGGCGAATATGCGCTAATAAACTACCAATGGTTGCTTGTTGTGGCGAAATAGCGATATCAATAATACCGCTTTGAACCAAGTCTACATATGCTGCACGGTTAATCAGCGCCATGACTTTTTTCGCACCCATTCGCTTCGCAAGCATTGCAGATAAAATATTCGCTTCATCATCATTGGTTAGTGCACAGAAAACATCACAGTTCTCAATATTTTCTTCCAATAATAATTCTTCATCTGCCGCATCACCATAAAGTACGATGGAACGATCAAGTTCTTCAGAAAGTGCTTTCGATGTCTTCAGGTTATGTTCAATAATTTTAACCTGATAGCGAGACTCCAGTGACTGAGCCAAACGAAAACCAATATTACCGCCACCGGCTAACATTACCCGCTTACAGGGTCGATCGAGTTTTCTTAACTCACTCATCACTGCACGAATATCTTTTCTGGCTGCAACAAAAAAGACTTCATCGTCTGCTTCAATAACGGTTGTGCCCTCAGGAATAATAGCGCGGCCGCGGCGGAAAATGGCCGCAACGCGTGTTTCTACTTTTGGCATATGTTCACGTAAATCACGTAATTCATGCCCAACCAGAGGACCACCGTAATAAGCTTTCACGGCAACCAGTGATACCCTGCCGTTTGCAAAATCGAGGACTTGCAATGCACCGGAATGTTCAATCAAACGTTGAATATAATCTTTAACTAATTGTTCAGGGCTAATCAGTACATCAATAGGTAATGCCTCCTGGGCAAACAATTGTGACTGCGATAAATATTCAGCCGCACGTACCCGGGCAATTTTTGTTGGAGTATGAAATAAAGTATAAGCAACCTGACAAGCAATCATATTTGTTTCATCGCTATTGGTTACCGCGATGATCATGTCTGCATCTTCTGCGCCGGCGCGAGCAAGTACTTCAGGGTGTGATGCATGACCGGCTACGGTTCGTAAATCAAGCCTGTCCTGTAATTCTTCAAGCTTTTGCGAATCAACATCTACAACCGTAATATCATTTGCCTCGCTCACCAGATTATCCGCAACCGATGTTCCTACTTGCCCTGCACCAAGAATAATAATTTTCATTATTTACTGTTCTCTCCAGCCGCTACTTTTTTTGGATCAATCCCCAGGGCACGTAGCTTGCGATATAAATGCGTTCTTTCCATTTCTGCCAATTTTGCAACTTTACCCACACTACCACCGGCTTCTTTTAATCTGTGCTCCAGATACGCTTTTTCAAATGCTTCGCGTGCTTCACGTAATGGTAAATCAAAGACCGGAGGCATCGAAACGGCACCACTGGTTTTTGCTACTTCAGTGCTTAACATTGATTCAATTTCATCAAGCTCAACTTGTCCATCGCCACCGATAATCAAAACTCGTTGAACCAGGTTCTGTAATTCACGAATATTACCCGGCCAGGTGTAATTTCGTAATCGGTTTTGAGCAGCAACCGAGAAACTTCGATACGTTAAATGTTCCTGTGTTACAAATTGATCAATTAAGAAATTTAAAAGCTCAGAAATATCTTCGCTATGTTCACGCAAAGGCGGAATTTTTAACGGCACCACATTAAGTTGATAATACAAGTCATCTCGAAATACTGAATCACTGACCCGCTGCTGTAAATCATGTCGTGTTGATGCAATCACTCTCACATCAATTGCAACCGGCTCATTGCCACCTATCCTTAAAAAAGATCCCGACTCGAGTGCGCTGACTAGTTTGCCTTGTGTCGCCAAATCCATATCTGCAATATCATCTAAAAACAGGATACCGGCATTTGCCTGCTCCAAACGACCATAATGAACGGTGCCATCTATCTCTGTGCCAAATAACTCAACAGCCGACTGCTCACTACTCATTGAAGCAACCCCCACTTCAATAAAGGGACCATTGCTTCGTGTACTATTGGCATGCAGATATCGCGCACACTGGTGCTTACCGCTGCCTTGCTCACCACTAATCAACACCCAGGTATCATGCTGGGCAATACGTCGAATTTGCTCACGCAATTGTTGCATCAAAACACTCTTGCCCATTGGTTCCGTGGCAGGGCGGAAATGTTCACGCATATCACTATTTTCACGTTGTAACTTATCTGACTCGAGTGCGCGTTCTATGGTCAGTAATAACTTGGCGAGGGAAAGTGGCTTTTCAATAAAATCGTAAGCACCCAGTCGCGTTGCTTCAACGGCTGTTTCGACTGTGCCGTGACCTGACATCATGATGACCGGGGCAGTTAAACTGCCTTCTTCTTGCCACTCTTTAAGTAAAGTAATGCCATCCACATCAGGCATCCATATATCTAACAGGGTTAAATCGGGGCGGTGAACACGGCGCGCCGCACGAGCCGCAGCCGCATCTTCAGCGACACTGACTTCATAACCTTCGTCAACAAGAATTTCCTGAACCAGATTTCGAATATCAGGCTCGTCATCGACAACTAAAATGTGTGTTGCGCTCATGAATGGACGGTTTCGTTGGTTGTTAGTATTTCCGTAAACATTCGGTACTCTCTGTATTGTAACGCTCAATTAACATTAGCCACAATCTATCTGTAATGCTAGCTCGTTTCATTTCCATCACTGTGCAAAACGGGTAAACGAATCACGACACTGGCTCCGCCACCACTGCGATCTTCCGCGGTGACCATACCACCGTGTTCCTCAACTATCTTTTTCACAATCGCCAGGCCTAAACCTGTTCCGCCTTGCTTGCTCGTGACGTAAGGTTCAAATAGCTCAGATTGAACATCACATGACCAGCCGGGGCCATTATCTTCAATGCGTAACTCGACATAGCGGCATTTCGATTCTTGCATACATAAAGTGCGAATTGAAATTTCCGGGTGATCAGTTTGCCCCTGCATCGCCTCAATCGCATTTTTAATGACATTATGCAGTAATTGCCGTAAGCGACCATCATCTGCCTCGACATGCGGCATCACTGGATCTAACGATATATTAAGGCGTAATCCAGATGCTTCTCCACGATAAAGATCCAGTACTTCACCTATTAATGTATTTAAATTAAGTGCTTCCAGCTTAATTTGCGGTGCACGTGCATATTCAGAAAAAGCGTTTACCATTTCCTTCATTGCTTCCACTTGCTGCACAATTGTGTGGGTTGAACGATCCAGCACTTCTGCCGATTCTTTATCCATTGTCTTAAGGTATTTATGCCGCAGACGCTCTGCTGATAACTGAATCGGCGTTAACGGGTTCTTGATTTCATGCGCCAGGCGGCGTGCAACTTCACCCCATGCGGCATTACGTTGTGCCTGTACAAGTGTAGTGACATCTTCAAAAACAATCAGGGTGTCGCCTGATGCTTCCAATGCCCCTGTCATGGGCACGCCCCGACAAACCAGTATCTGGCGGCCCGATGCACCAAACAAGGTGATTTCTTCTCGCCATTGCTCATGCTTTTCTAATTGCTCAAGTACAATTTCTACAAATCGCCCAAGGCTGCTGTGTAATGTTGCGAGCTCTTTAAACGGCTTAGCGTAAAGTGGTTCAAGGTCAACCGACAAAATACTACTCGCGGCTTCATTATAGGTTTGCAGGCACTGCTCAGCATCGAGGGTAATAACACCCGAACTTAAATTAGACAACACACATGCTTGATATGCCTGCTGTTCATCAACCTGATGGCGACTCAATTCTGCATCATTACGCGCACGCTCAATTCGTCGCGTCATTTGGTTAAATGATTGCACCAGAAAACCCAATTCATCATTCGCCGGAAGCGGTAAACGCTTACTATAATCACCGGAAGCAACCGCAGCAGTTCCTTTTGCCAAATCGCTGATGGGTGAGACCAGTTTTCTTGCTGTGTAAAAGGCTGCCCATACTGCACTTAAAATACTCAACAATAACGCCAACGTTAGAGTCAAGGTGAAGCTGTATTTTAACGGGCTACGCAAATAAACCAGTTCATTATAGGTAGAAAAAGCTTCCTGCACTGAATCCGCCAATTCTGTTTGCCGCGCAGTAACCGGGTATAAAACCTGCAAGGAACGCACACCCAGATCGGCACGAATCAATGGCACTCGCACCATAATGCGAATCTGCAAACCCACGCCGGGAATCGTATCTAATCCGGCATAGTTACGACCACGACTAATATCAGAAAAAATGGCTTCATCAGGCCGATTAGGATTAATCACAATTTTATCGCCCGCACTACTTGAGGCGACAATGCTATTCCCGTCAAACAAGGTCATTTCACTGGCACCGCTACGAGCACGTAAATCATCTAACCTCAAGATTGCTGATGCTTCTGATTCATCGGCGACTTCAACGGCAAGCTGCTCAGTTGACCTTAACAGGTCTCGCAAACGACTATCCAGGGTTGAACGTGATAATTCCAGTGAATCATCCAGGGCTTTTTCGATACGGACATCAAACCAGCTATCAATTCCCCGATGTAAGAAATCAACCGAAAAATAATAAACCACACTGACAGGAATAACCGCAATGATCACAAACACAACCAGCAAACGCGATGTTAATAGGGAACCCGGCTCACCGGCTTTATAGCTTTTATAAAGTCGAATTACATTGGCCGCAATCATTGCGACCAGCATGGTCAAACCAATCAGTATCGTGATTAATAACAATACATATTGACGGTTAAAACTCGCTGAATCTTCGGTGGCGCCACTCATGATATACAGTGACAGCAGCAATAATATTGACAACACTGCCGCAGATATTGGGCCCGTTGTCAGTCGTTTTAGTATCGTAAAGGACATGAAAACCATTCACTACTGAGCGTCCACTGCTTGCTTAACCAGGCAACGGGACGCAATGGGGCGGGCAGGGCATTGGTATCTAATTCTGTTTTTATTCTTACCATGACATCCTGTGGATCCTGTAACTCCGTTTGTTGCAAAATGGGTAATGCTCTTATTTGCCCTAATGCGCGTAATGCACTTGCCAGCGACAGGTAGCTACGCTGTTCACCAAGACTTGATTTAACAAGGTATTGGCCACTCAGGGCATGATACTTCAATTCATACGTTTGTGACTTTTCAGCAATCAGCTGATCCCATAAATAGACTCTTGGTCGCTCTATTTTAATACTGAGCAACATGGTGACGGCAATACCATTATTGATTGCTTCCAGTACTTCTTCGCTTAATTCGTATTTAATATCTGCATTCAGCTGATATTCCCCCGTCTGAAGGCGCGTACTGGCTTTTTCAATCGTCACACTCGCTGCCTGACCCAATGTCGGTAATAGCAGCAGTAATAACGCCAACAAACCACGTTGGCGTATAAAACAAAAAGGGTAAATTGAATCTATTGCATGCATCACGCTAACTTATATTCCTTTTCTCCAATAATGCATAATAAAATCCATCCATGCCCTGTTGCCCGGGTAAAATTTGACGACCAACACCTTGTGCTTGCCCCCAATTGGTTTTAATCATCACCTCACTGGCATCTGCCTGACGCGAAAGAAATGACTCTATTTGCAGTGTATTCTCATCTGGCAAAATAGAACATGTGGCGTACAACAAATATCCACCGGGCTTGAGCACGGCCCACAGTGCATCTAACATCGCTGCCTGTGTTTTTACCAGAGGTACAATATCCGTTTCGCGGCGTAATAATTTAATATCCGGGTGACGACGAATAACCCCCGTGGCACTACACGGAGCATCTAATAAAATGCGTTCAAACTCACCGTGTGCACTCACCGCTTTTGCATCACTCACGTCCACACAGGCGACCTCTGCCTCATGGCCGAGTCGTGATAAGCCATCCTTTAATCGCTGTAAACGTTGTTCACTATTATCCCAGGCGACAACTTTTGCTTGTTCATTATGTGCTGCGGCATATTCGAGTAATGCCGCTGTCTTACCCCCCGGAGCCGCACAAGCATCCAACACCCGATCACCATCCACCGGAGCGAGTAATTCACAGGCTAATTGTGCTGCCGCATCCTGCACCGAAACCTTGCCTTCATCAAAACCAGGTAACTTATCAACATTCACCGCCGACACTAACGCCACACCGGCGGGCGTTGAATCAATCACATTAACGGGAATATCGTGTTCATCCAACAACGCAACATAGGCAGCCCGATCAAGCTGGGCTCGATTAACACGCAGCGTCATGGGCGGGTGTGACTGGCTGGCTTGCTGAATTGACTGCCAGTCATCTGGCCATGCCTTTTTAAGTCGTCTGGCTAGCCATTCGGGCATTTCTGCGACCACATCGGCTTTGCTCTTTAACTTTGTAAGTAAGTCTTCACTTTCTCTTAAATACCTTCTAAGAAGTGCATTAACTAGCCCACGTGCCCACGGTTTTGATAAATTTTTAGTACCACTAACGGTTTCATTCAATGCCGCATGATTAGGGATACGCATATGAATTAGCTGATACAAGCCCACCATAATCAAGGCGAGAATATCTTTATCACGCGGTTTTAAATTTTTACTCAGTAGTAATCGTGCAAGGTGGTAAAGCTGATAATAATGGCGCATTACGCCAAAACTCATCTCATACAATAGCCCGACATCTCGCGGCGCGACCACAGAGCGGGATAACTCAAGTGCGGTGGTTAAAGACTCACCTTCACCAATCACCGCCGTGATACAGCGCGCCGCTTGTGCCCGAACATTAATGCTATTGCTCACAACGGACTGCCGACATCAAAATGATTTCCTGGCTCACGTAGAGCAGGCCGCGCATTAACAAAGTCTGCCGCTGACATGCGTTTTTTACCCGGTGCTTGAAGCTCTAAAATTAATAATACGCCAGCACCTGTTTGCACTTTAATACCTTGTTTATCGCCACTTAATATACAACCGGGTTCCGCCAATATCGCATCTTGATCGATAATTTTACTGCGCCAAATTCGCAATGTTTGTTCGCCAAGCTGTGCGGTTGCCACAGGAAACGGGTTAAATGCACTAATTTGACGCTGACAGCTTTCCACTGGAGCCGCCCAGTTTAACGGGGCTTCTTCTTTACTTAATTTAGCCGCGTAGCAGGTTTCAGATTCATCTTGTTTCTCTGGCTTCGCCGTGTCTGTTTGTAACTGTTGAATCACGTCCAGCAAAGCATCATTACCTAACACGGCTAATCGGTCATGTAGTTCTGCAGCGGTTTCATTCGGATCAATAGGCGTTGTCACTTTTGCCAACATATCACCCGTATCAAGACCTTGAGCCATTTGCATTATCGTGACTCCGGTTTGGGTGTCACCGGCAATTATCGCGCGTTGTATAGGCGCCGCGCCGCGCCAGCGAGGCAATAATGAGGCATGGACGTTAATACAGCCCAGGCGTGGCGTTTCCAAAACCACCGGCGGTAATAATTGCCCATAGGCGACCACCACCATGATGTCGGCCTTATACTCCGCTATTCGCCGCTGTGCAGCCGGATCTTTTAGGCTTTCTGGCTGCTCAACGGGCAAGCCCGCTTGCTCAGCGCATTGTTTCACCGGGCTTGCGGTTAATTTTCGACCACGACCTGCGGGCCGATCGGGCTGTGTATAGACCGCCATAATCTCATGCTGAGAGTCAATCAGGGTTTGTAAACCAGGTACCGAGAAATCCGGTGTTCCCGCAAAAATAATTTTTAAGGATTCTGGCATCTGGCTATATTATCTTAGAAAGCCGTGTGACTTTCTTCAAACTTCTGATTTTTCTCTATTTTCTTACTTATTCTTTTTTGTTTAAGCGGCGATAAGTAGTCTACAAACACCTTACCATCCAGATGATCAATCTCATGCTGAATACACACCGCCAGCATGCCACCTGTATCAAAGCTGATAGATTGTCCATTACGATCAAGGGCTTGCACTGAAATGGATTCAGCTCGCTCAACCTTTTCATAGATACTCGGAACAGATAAACAGCCTTCTTCAGACACTTCAGTGCCATTTTTAGCGATGATTTCAGGGTTTATCAGCACCAGCGGCTCGTCTTTTTCTGCTGAAATATCAATGACTACAATACGTTCATGCACATCAACCTGAGTTGCCGCCAGGCCTATGCCTGGCGCGGCATACATGGTTGCGAACATATTATCGATAAGTTCACGAGTTTCATCTGTCACTTCAGTAACGGGTTTCGCCACCGTTCTGAGACGTGGATCAGGGTATTTCAATATTTTTAATGTCATCATGTGATTTGCATCAACAAATTCTAGTATTTACATAGGTTATGCTGCTAAGATAATGATCATACTGGATAACGTAGTACTTGCGCTATACTCAATACAGGGCTATGTTTGGTTTTAATTATAACAAAAGGGACTCACATGTTAGCCAGAAAAATTCTTGTGCTCCTGCTGCTGACTTTCACAAGCTATACTTTTGCAGCACCGACCCTGAATCCGGATCACCCTGACCGTTACACGGTTGTTAAAGGTGACACGCTCTGGGATATCGCTGGACGCTTTCTCAAAAGTCCGTGGCGCTGGCCCGATGTGTGGCATGTTAACCCGCAGGTAAAAAATCCGCACCTCATTTATCCTGGTGATGTGCTGGTACTGAGTTACGATGTCAATGGTAACCCTGTTATTACTGTTGCAAAACGTGCCCGTCCTAATGTGAAATTATCTCCGGGTTTACGTCGTACTCGCCTTGATCGTGCGATTCCAACTATCCCACTTGATGCTATTCAGCAATTTCTTTCCAAGCCACTTGCGGTGGATGAAAAAGATTTAGAACGAGCGCCCTATGTTGTACAGCCAGCCGATGAGCATGTTGTTGCCGGTGCCGGCGATCGTCTTTACGTGCGTAATCTGAAAGAAGAAGGCAAAGCCAAATACAGTGTTTTCCGCCCTGGCATCAAATACGTTAAACATGGCAAGCCTAAGAATGGAGAAGAGCCTGAAGTGCTTGGCTATGAAGCCATCTATGTTGGTGAAACTAAAGTTGCACAATTTGGTGACATCTCAACATTGCTTATCACCAGTACTGAACGTGAATCGCATAAAGGGGATCGACTCTTACCTCTTAGTGAAAATGATATAAACGAAAACTTTATGCCACATGCGCCTCGCGCAAATATCGATGCAGCAATTATTTCAGTTGTTGATGGTGTTGTTCAAATTGGTCAAAACCAACTTGTTGTTATTGACAGTGGCAGCCGTGAAAAAATTGATGTCGGTACGGTTCTCGCTGTATACACACGCGGTAAAACTGTAAGCGATGATGTTTCACCAGAACGCGGTGATACCGTTAAATTACCTGATGAACGCGCTGGCACCTTAATGGTTTTCCGTGTCTTTGAAAAAGTAAGTTTTGCGCTGGTAATGGATGCAACCGCTCCATTGCACCTGTATGATGCAGTACGTAACCCACCTGAACTATAAGATAGTTTAATTAAAAATTCCGAACGCATCAGCGCGTTTGGCAAGGCAAGGAGGCCTTGAATGATGATGACACCGCAAGGATGCGGATCAAAAGAACTGATTGCCTGGCTAACACTCTTTCATACGCCACGCTTTGGTCCCAAAACAGCCGAAAAATTACTGCAACACTTTAGTTCCGCCAGTGAAATTCTTGAATATCGCCATGAAATTTCAAGTAAAACACTCCGTGATGCCTTAGCACAACCTAAGCAACAAGCTATTGATAATGATTTAAGTTGGCTCGCTAGCAACGAATCGCATCACATTATTCATTTTGCTGATCCTGACTATCCGCCACTATTAAAAACAATTAACGACCCGCCACTGGTTATTTACGTTAATGGCGATCCACACTGCCTGTCTTTACCGCAACTTGGCATTGTCGGCAGTCGTAACCCCTCTGCAAGTGGATTAGAAACCGCTCATGATTTTGCGCTTGAACTGGCTAAATGCGGTTTAACTATTAACAGTGGTCTTGCTTTAGGCATTGATGCGGCTGCACATACCGGTGCTTTGCACGCGGAAGCAAAAACGGTTGCGGTTATTGGTAGCGGTCTGGATATGCTTTATCCCACTAAAAATATACGCCTTGCCAGGCGTATCAGCCAGCAAGGTGCTGTCATCAGTGAATTCCCGCCGGGTTCAACACCCGTTGCGGCTAACTTCCCTCGCCGTAACCGAATTATTAGCGGTCTGAGTGTCGGGATATTGGTTATCGAGGCTGCGTTTCGCAGTGGTTCATTAATTACCGCACGCCTCGCCGCCGAACAAGGCAGAGAGGTTTTTGCCATTCCTGGCTCAATTCACAACCCAATGGTACGGGGAAATCATCGTTTAATTCGGGATGGTGCCTGTCTGGTTGAATCAAGCCACGATATCGTCAGCGAACTCGCCAGCCTGCTCGGTTCACTGATTATACCGCCTAAACCCAATAAAAATGAGGCTTCTAGCTCAAATATTGAGCCTTTAATGGACTTTATTGACCATGATCCCGTCGATATTGACACACTTATTTACCGCTGTGGATTGACGGCAGAGCAGGTTTCAGCGATGCTATCCTCATTGGAAATACAAGGATCTATTGTGGCTCTTCCGGGAGGAAGGTATTGTCGCAGCTGAAAAGCAGCTATGAAAGAAAATGTACTCGACGTTTTAGTCTATCTTTTCGAGAATTATATGGTGGATGATATCGAACCACCTCAAGACCAACAGTCCCTGCAAACTGAACTCAGTCAAGCCGGTTTCGGCCAGGGTGAGATCAACAAGGCATTTGATTGGCTTGAAGGTTTAACCACGCTACGTGAAAACGATGCAGATAAAGATCGCGAAAGTCCTCGCTCCATTCGTATCTATACGGAAGAAGAAGCCGAGCGTATTGATGTTGAATGCCGTGGTTTACTGTTGCACTTGGAACAAGCCGGTGTATTGGATCAACACAGCCGTGAGTTAGTCATTGATCGTATCATGGCACTTGAAGCCGATGAAGTGGATCATGACGTAGTGAAATGGGTTGTTCTGATGGTGTTGTTTAATCAACCCGGACAGGAAGCGGCCTACGCATGGATGGAAGATTTTGTTTTTGAGGAAAATTATTCTCTACTGCATTAATCGTATAATTTAGTTTTAAATATTTATTTTATTAATTTAGCCGCACCTTGAGCAGGCATTTAACACAAGGAACTGTAAGGTCTCACCGACCTTCTTAAATCATATGGGTAATAAACTCGTCATTGTCGAATCTCCGGCAAAAGCAAAAACCATTAAAAAATATCTTGGCAAGGGCTTTGAAGTGCTTGCCTCTTATGGTCACGTTCGTGACTTGCTGCCGAAAGAGGGCGCTGTTGATACCGAACACGACTTTGAAATGAAGTATCAAGCCATCGAGCGAAATCAAAAACACATCGATGCCATTGCCAAGGCAATCAAGAAAGCCGATGCTTTATATCTCGCGACCGATCCGGATCGCGAAGGTGAAGCCATTGCCTGGCACTTATACGAACTTCTGAAGAAAAAGAAATTACTGAAAGACAAGGAAGTGACCCGTGTGGTGTTCCACGAAATCACTAAAAAGGCAATTCAACACGCTATTGATGAATCACGCGAACTTTCTTATGACTTAATCAATGCGCAACAGGCGCGCCGTGCACTTGATTACCTGGTCGGCTTTAATTTATCGCCGCTGCTCTGGAAAAAGATTCGTCGTGGTCTTTCAGCAGGTCGCGTACAAAGCCCGGCACTACGCATGATCGTGGAACGTGAAGAACTCATTGAAAAATTTAAGCCACGTGAATACTGGACAATTGAAGCCGACACCGAGGCATCGAAGAAAAAATTCTCTGCCAAACTAACGCAATACGCCGGTGAAAAAATTACTCAATTCAGTGTTGAGAATACCGAACAGGCACACGACATTGAAAAAACCATTAACGATGTTTCCAAAGGCTCCTTGACTGTTGTCAAGATTGAGAAGAAACAACGGAAACGCAATCCGTCTGCCCCGTTCACGACCTCAACCTTACAACAGGAAGCCTCGCGTAAATTAGGTTTCACCACACAACGCACCATGCGTATTGCCCAGCAACTTTATGAAGGGATTGATACCGGTGACGGCTCGGTGGGTTTAATTACCTACATGCGTACCGACTCCGTGACGCTGGCACAGGAAGCACTGGATGAAATACGCGACACAATTGCCGGGCGTTATGGCAAAGACAAGGTGCCCAAGGAACCACGTACCTTCAAAACCAAAGCTAAAAATGCACAAGAAGCCCATGAAGCGATTCGTCCTACTTCGGCAATGCGTGATCCTGAATCCATTAAAAAATCGCTTTCAACGGATCAAAACAAACTTTATGGCTTGATCTGGAAACGCACCGTTGCCAGTCAAATGATTCACGCCACAATTAATACGGTGGGCGCGAATCTTCAGGCGGGTGAAGGCAATATTTTCCGTGCCAATGGTTCAACTATTGTTGATCCTGGTTTCATGGCGGTTTATCAGGAAGGTGTCGATGACACACCCGCTGAAGACGATGAAAAATTATTACCGCCAATGGAAGAGGGCGATACCGTCAAATTATTAAAGATTCGTCCGGAACAACATTTTACCGAGCCACCACCGCGTTTTAACGAAGCCACACTGGTTAAAACCCTGGAAGAACACGGCATTGGTCGTCCTTCTACCTATGCCTCGATTATTTCCACCCTGCAAAATCGTGAATACGTTGAAATGGATAAACGCCGTTTCATGCCCACCGATGTCGGGCGTGTTGTCAATGGTTTCTTAACCAAATATTTCACCGACTACGTTGATTACGATTTCACCGCGAAACTTGAAAACGATCTGGATGCCGTAGCACGTGGCGAAAAAGACTGGGTGCCATTAATGAAAGACTTCTGGCGTCCTTTCAAAGACAAAGTCGAACACACCGACAAGAACGTTGATCGTCGTGATGTCACCCATGAAAAGATTGAAGAAAAATGCCCCAAATGTGGTGGTGAACTTTCTATTCGCCTCGGTCGTCGTGGTCGTTTCATTGGCTGTATGAGTTATCCCGAGTGTGACTACGCGCGTAACTTAAATGGCGATGATGATGAAAAAGATGCCGAAATCATTAAAGACCGTAAGTGCCCTGAGTGTGAACATGACTTAGTCATTAAACATGGTCGCTACGGCAAGTTCATTGGCTGCAGTAATTATCCAAACTGTAAACATATCGAACCTCTTGAAAAACCGGCTGATACGGGCGTTGAATGTCCAGAGTGTCATAAAGGGACTATCCTTAAACGCAAATCACGTTATGGAAAAATCTTTTATTCCTGTCAGCGTTACCCGGACTGTACCTATGCTATCTGGAATGAGCCTTTAGCAGAACCTTGCCCTAAATGTAATTGGCCTATCTTATCTGTTAAGACCACCAAGAAACGTGGCACAGAAAAAGTTTGCCCACAAAAGGACTGCCGTTTCTCTGAGCCTTATGATCCACCGGCAAAAGAATCATCAGAAACAGATAGCGAAGACAGTTAATAACATTTAATTTTCTATTTATTTTTAAAATCTAAATTTTTTGTGAGGTTTATTATGAAAAAACCATTCGTTGCTATTTTAATGGGATCCGATTCTGATCTTGGTACCATGCAAGGTTGCGTGGATGTTTTAAGATCACTCGATATTCCCTTTGATGTACGTGTAACCTCTGCGCACCGTACACCAGCCGCTACCCATGCTTATGTTACTAAAGCAGAAGAAGATGGCTGTGCTGTATTTATTTGTGCTGCGGGTATGGCTGCACACCTTGCCGGTGCTGTCGCAGGGTTAACCACTAAGCCAATTATCGGTGTACCGATTGATGCCGGTCCATTACAAGGGATGGACGCCCTACTTGCAACAGTACAAATGCCTGCCGGCATCCCTGTCGCCACGGTTGCTGTCGGTAAAGCCGGTGCTAAAAATGCCGCCTACCTTGCTGCCCAAATGCTTTCAATCAGTGATGCTGATCTTGCACAGCGTGTTAAAGACGAACGTATTGCTAACGGTGAAGCGGTAATTGCCAAGAATGACGGCTTAATGGAAAAACTTGACGTATAACTCAATCTCATGCGCTGGTCGTTACGCCAAGCTGCCAAAGTAATCCAAAAGGGCGGCATCATTGCTTATCCAACCGAGGCCGTTTATGGCCTCGGTTGCCATCCACTTGATGAAAGAGCAGTCCATCGTCTACTACAAATCAAACATCGTGATCCTGGCAAAGGCTTGATTCTCATTGCTGACAACCTCAGCCAACTTGCGCCTTTTCTTAAACCTTTAAGCAAAACAGAACGTAATAAACTCAATAAAACCTGGCCAGGCGCTGCAACCTGGCTTATTCCTGCACAAGACTGGGTACCCTTCTGGTTAACTGGCTGGCATAGTACTCTCGCCGTACGTGTTACCAACCACCCTGTTGCCGCTGCACTTTGTCATGCTGCTAAAATGCCCATTGTCTCAACGAGTGCCAATCTGGCAGGGCATCATCCCGCTAGAACCAGTTTGCAGGTACGTCAACAACTCGGCCACTATCTCGATGTCATTGTCAGTGGCAAAACAGATAGCAACGCGAATCCCAGTATCATCCGTGATCTTAAAACTGGCCAGATCATTCGCCCGGCCTGAACAACACTCGTCATAGACCGATCATCTGTGGTTTAATATGCGCCCATGGACACACCTGATATCAACGCCGTAAAGGCCTACCTCCTCGATCTACAAGACCGCATCTGTGCCGGACTTGAAGCCGAAGATGGCAAAAAAACCTTCGAAGAAGATAAGTGGACCCGCGAAGGCGGTGGCGGCGGTGGGCGTACCCGCGTACTTACCGATGGTGCAGTATTTGAACAAGCCGGCATTAACTTTTCCCATGTTGAAGGCGATAGCATGCCCGCAGCAGCAACCGCGCATCGTCCCGAACTGGTTGGACGCAGCTTTCAAGCCATGGGGGTTTCACTGGTCATACACCCACATAATCCCTACGTACCGACATCTCATGCCAATGTTCGTTTTTTCATTGCTGAAAAAGAAGGTGAAGATCCCGTTTGGTGGTTTGGTGGCGGGTTTGATCTCACCCCTTACTACGGTAATGACGAAGATGTGATTCACTGGCACCAGACATCCAAAGATGCCTGTTCTGATTTTGGTGATGAAACTTATCCGCGTTTTAAAAAATGGTGTGATGAATATTTTTATTTAAAGCACCGTAATGAGCCTCGTGGTGTGGGTGGTTTATTCTTTGATGATCTCAATGAATGGGGCTTTGAAAAAAGCTTTGCTTTCATGCAAAGCGTTGGCGACCATTATCTATCTGCTTACCAGCCGATTGTTGCTAAACGCAAAAATACCGAATATGGCGAACGCCAGCGTGACTTTCAGCTTTATCGTCGTGGTCGCTATGTTGAATTCAATCTGGTGTTTGATCGCGGCACGCTATTTGGTTTACAGACAGGTGGTCGTACTGAATCAATCTTAATGTCATTACCACCACTGGTTAAATGGCGTTATAACTGGTCACCAGAAGCAGGTAGCCCTGAAGCCAGGCTCTACGAACATTATCTTGTTCCGCAAGATTGGCTGGCAACCTAACGATTAATTACATTAGTTATAACTAATTCTTTTAATCTTTCTATTCTTTGTTTATTGATACCCACATCACTGTAGCCAACTCTTGATGCTGAGCGCAGCTGAATAAGATTGTTTTCTGTATCAATTCTTATTTCCAGATCATCAACAAAACCAAACCATCTTGAGGCGAAGGTTACCGCAATATAATTATCTGTTTCACTAACAATATTGCCAGCCATTTTTTGAATTGCTGTCTTTAATGCAATTTTAATTTCAGCCAAATTATCCTCGCCAATAAGAATTGGTTCTATATAGTGCGCTGTATCTTTTTTGTATTCGCTGCAAACACAATTTGGTTTCGACGTACACCTCGCCAGACGCTCATCAACTATGCCTATTGCAACACCAGAACTTGAGATTTGTGCCAGTATAAAAAACAGCACAAGCACTGCAACGATCACTACAGCAATGATAACGAGTACTACTTTACTCATTAATTAATTTCTCAATAACATGTTGTACATCCGGTTTATCCCATTCACGTCCGCCAAAAAAACCATAACGCAAGCGTCCCTGCTTACCAACAAAATAAGTGGTAGGGAAAGCGAATACTTTCCAGCGTTTTAATGCCTTGCCATTACTGTCAAGTAAAATAGTAAAATCAACTTTCACATTTTCTTTTAGAAATTTTTCTATTGTTGATCTTTCTTCAGCCATATTCACTGCAATAATCTGAAATGGTTTGCCTTTCATGCTTTCTTTTAGTCGCTGCATTGATGGCATCTCGTAGACACAGGGCGGACACCATGATGCCCAAAAGTTCACCATAACGACCTGGTCTTTAAAGTCATTTAAATTAACACTGTTTCCATTAAGATCTTTTAATTGTAATTCTGCTGTGGCAGGTCTGTCTAAATAGGCTGTTAGTTTACGTGCTTTCTTCGATCTCGCACTCTCAGCTGTCGAAACCTCATTTAATTTAGCCACCGTTCGCCTGGCAGATAAACTTGCCAGTACATTTGCTGCCCTTATTATTAACCGTGGCAGCTCACCCGCAAGCTGGTATTCTGTTGCCACGGCATCGGGGCGATAGTAAAAACGGTCTCTCACATTATTAAGAATTTGTAAAAACACTTCACTGCCACCTTGCTGTAAAGCGGGAATGGTTTCATCCAGCTTCCAGCGCCACGGTGATTGTGCTGGCTGAAACAGGTAAACAGGAATATTGGTAGCCCGAACAATCGGCAACAACTTACCGGCTTGTCCTGGCTCAGGTGTTTCAACAAAAAACTTGGCACTAAGTAAAATAACACCTTTGATTGCGGTGCTTGCTGGCATTTCAATCTGCCACTGTCGTAAGCCTTTCAGCATAGGGACGACACCCCGTCCACTTGTAATCAAATAGATGTCTTTGCCTTTATTTGCAGATGCAATTAGTGCCTTTATCTGCTCAACTGGAAATCGTTCGACACTGCTTGCGGCAATCGGCAAAAAATTAGTTTCAAATAAATCCGGGTACCAGACCTCAACACCTTTAGCAGCCAATTGTTTTGCAATATCTCTTTCGCTCTGTTGTAAACCTGCTTCCGGAGCTAACCAGATATATAGCTGTTTACCTTTAGCAGGATAGTGATAATAGGAAATTTCAGTGCCATCGACTAATTCAATGGTTTGCTTTGTCTCAGCCTGAATAAGGCTACTGATGCAAAGTAATAATACGAAGCATATATATTTTTTCATTTTAGATTTAAACGATTAAAATAAAATTTCGTGTTTAATGTATTCATATAAGTCAATACCAGATCTATTAGCTTCGCTATCGTTACATTTTCATTTCTTTCCAACATTTACCCTAAACGATCACTGGATTATATTGGCGGCGATACCATGCCGAAGCACCGGCAGCCGTCACAATACACCATACCGCAAACAATGCGCCAGGAAGTGCCGTTTCGGCAGGGAAGTGCTTTAATGCCAGCGCCACACCTAAGCCGGCATTCTGCATTCCAATTTCTATCGCTAATGTTAGCTGATGTCGCCGGTCAAATTTATAAATTCGAGCCAGCAGCCCGCCAATAAGATAACCCAGCGCGTTAAGCAAAATAACCAGAACAATCACGGTACTACCTACCTCGGCAATTCGATCATGGTTTGCTGCCACGGCATAACTACAAATAATAATAATTGCCAATGCCGCTACCGCCGGTGCAATTTCCTCAACGGTGACGAGGGATTGTTTTAAGCGGGTTCTCAATAACATACCTAATAACAACGGCAACAACACTGTCATTAAAATTGTTTTCATCAATGGTATGAATTCAACCGGTAAAAAAGCACCACCAAGCTGCTGTACCAGTAAAGGTGTCAGTAAAGGAGATAACATCGTTGCAACAGTCGTCAAGGCTATTGAAAATGCCAGTGCTCCCCCGGCAAGATAAACAATAACATTACTTGCCATGGCGCCTGGCGCACTACCGACAATCACAAAGCCCAATGCCAGTTCGGGTGACAAACCACCATACGTTGCCGCAGCAAATCCGAGCAGCGGCATAACGGTATATTGGGTTAAAACCCCTAAGGCGATAGCCCTGGGTTCTCGTAAAGTTTGTTTAAGCTCTGGTGGCTGCAACACAATACCCAGGGCAAACATAGTAGCGGCAAACATCCAGAGAAAAACATCCTTAAATACCAGCATGACAGGTGGCCAAAAGTAGCCAATGGCTGCGCCAATCAAGGTTAAAATCGCCATATATGATGTAATTAATCTGAATATAATCATAGTGTTATGCTTATCTTTATTATTTTGTGAAATACGTCTCAGTCAGATTGCCAACCGTTTCCGCCAAAAAATCCTTTTTTAGCCGTTAATAGTATCAAGTTAACAAATAAAGGTGGGTAGCAACATGCGATATATCATTAAACAGACATTACAACTCGTTGTGGTGGTCATCTTTGCCCATGTCATGCTTATTGAATTTACCGACATGAATCCGGCAATGTTAAATGAGATCACTAAAATTATTCTCATCTCGCTTTTCATACAACCCTGGGTGATTTACCAATTTACTCACTAACCTAATCACTTTGCTAACTGGCGCGGCTCGGGTAGGATGATTGCCTGAAAACATTAGTTCAGGAGAATCTCAGTGAGCAACCCCGATACCGGTCATGGACGGTTTCCACAAGTACGTATGCGCCGCATGCGTCGTGATGACTTCTCACGCCGTTTAATGCGTGAAAACACCCTGACGAGTGATGATCTCATCTACCCGATGTTCATTCTGGAAGGTGAAAACCAACGCGAAACCATTGACTCAATGCCGGGCATCGAGCGTGTGAGCATCGACTTACTCCTGAAAGAAGCGCAAGAACTGGTCGATCTTGGTATTCCAGCCATTGCTCTGTTTCCTGTCACGCCTGCCAGCGCCAAAAGCGAAGATGCCTGTGAAGCCTACAATCCTGACGGGCTGGCACAACGGGCGGTTCGCGCCGTTAAAGCTAATTTCCCTGATCTAGGCGTTATTACTGATGTGGCTCTCGACCCTTTTACCACCCATGGTCAAGATGGGCTGATTGATGAATCAGGCTATGTGCTCAACGATGAAACCGTGGATGTTCTTGTTCAACAGGCACTATCACATGCTGAAGCCGGTGCTGATGTTGTCGCTCCCTCTGACATGATGGATGGCAGAATAGGGCGTATTCGTGAAGCACTTGAAGATGCGGGTCATATTCATACCAAAATTCTCGCCTACTCGGCTAAATATGCATCCAGCTATTATGGTCCATTCCGTGATGCGGTCGGCTCTGCTGCCAACCTGGGTAGTGGCAACAAATACTCGTATCAAATGGACCCAGCAAATACTGACGAAGCCCTCTGGGAGGTCGGTCTGGATCTGGATGAAGGCGCCGACATGATCATGGTCAAACCGGGCATGCCTTATCTTGATATTGTTAAGGGTGTAAAACAACAATTCGCAGCCCCGACCTTTGTTTACCAGGTTAGTGGTGAATATGCGATGCACATGGCAGCAATACAAAATGGTTGGCTGGATGAAAAGGCCGTTATTATGGAATCGCTATTGTGTATTAAACGTGCGGGCGCTGATGGAATTTTAACCTATTTTGCTAAACGCGCCGCACAATGGTTACAAAATTCCTGAGATAAAGACTCCAGTAATATCTTTATAAAATGATGCTATCTATACAATAAAAAAATTGTAATATAACTGTCATAAAGTGCTTGCATAAAAAACATCTGTCGATATACTGCGCGCAACTTTATAGAGTCATTTACACAAACGCTGACGCTGAATAAGCAACGTTGGGAATAGGTATCGAAAGCGATATCAAAGGAAGCACTATGGCACGAACAACTATCTCCAGTCTTTTTGGCAACTCGCCAGTTAAACCCCTTCAAACACATATGGCCAGCGTACAAGAATGTATCGTTGAACTTGTGCCCTTTTTTGAAGCCGTTATTGAACAAGACTGGAAAGCAGCAAAAGCGCAACAAAAAATAATATCTAAACTGGAAAATGCGGCTGATAAACACAAACGCAAACTACGCATGCAATTACCAAGAAGTCTGTTCATGCCCGTCTCGCGTCGTGACTTGCTTGAAGTACTCACAATGCAGGATAAAATTGCCAATAAAGCAAAAGATATTGCAGGCCTGATTACCGGTCGGAAAATTGAATTCCCTGAAACCGTCAATGAACAATTAATTGCCTTCGTCAAACGCGCTATTGATGCCTCTGCCCAAGCTCAAACTGCCATTAATGAATTAGATGAACTTGTTGAAACAGGTTTTGGTGGTCGTGAAGTGAAACTCGTGCAATCAATGATTAAAGAACTTGATTCAATCGAAAGTGATAACGATAAACTTGAAGTTAAAATTCGTAGCGCACTGTTTAAACTTGAAAATGACCTCCCACCTGTACAAGTGATGTTTTTGTACCGTGTTATAGATTGGATCGGTGAACTCGCTGATTTATCGCAACGCGTTGGTAGTCGTCTTGAACTAATGCTCGCGCGTTAATTGATACAGGGTTTCTAAAAATATGGAATACGCAATTATTTTACTTGTTATGGCCGGTATTTTTGGTCTGTTCATGGCATGGGGTATTGGTGCAAACGATGTTGCCAATGCCATGGGCACCTCGGTTGGTTCAGGTGCTATTACGATTAAACAAGCCGTTATTATCGCAGCTATTTTTGAATTTGCAGGCGCCTTTCTAGCAGGTGGGCAGGTAACAAAAACGATTCGTAAAGGCATTATTGATGCAGATCTTTTATCTGGCTCACCCGAGTTATTAGTTTACGGCATGCTGGCTTCATTACTTGCTGCGGGTATCTGGTTACTCGTTGCTTCTCGTCTGGGTTGGCCGGTATCAACCACTCACACGATTGTGGGTGCTATTGTAGGCTTTGCCGCGGTAGGTATTGGCATGAGCTCAGTTCACTGGGATAAAGTCGGTTCTATCGTGGCTAGCTGGGTCGTTTCCCCCGCCATTTCAGGTGTGCTTTCTTACTGGTTATTCCGCAGTGTACAGTCGCTTATTCTCAATACTAAACACCCTTTTGAAAATGCAAAAAGATTTGTACCCTTTTATATTTTCTTGACCGGTTTTGTTATTGCGCTTGTGACCATGTTTAAAGGTCTTAAACACGTTGGTCTTGAAACAACTGTTATGCAAAACTACAGCATGGCTTTTATTATCGGACTTATCGTGATGGTTATCGGTAAGGTTTATATTAATAAAGTCAGAATTGATCCCGAAGCCGATCGTGATTTTCATTTTGCTAACGTAGAAAAAGTGTTTGCCATCCTAATGGTCTTTACCGCTTGTGCCATGGCATTTGCTCATGGCTCAAATGATGTTGCTAATGCTATTGGCCCCGTTGCTGCCGTTGTTAGCATTGTTGATTCCGGTGGTGAAATAACGCAAAAATCTATCCTGCCAGTATGGATACTATTATTAGGTGGCGCGGGTATTGTTGCTGGCTTGCTTATGTATGGTCGCCGTGTGATGGCAACCATTGGTAAAAATATTACCGAATTAACACCCAGCCGAGGCTTTGCTGCCACCCTGGCGGCCGCCACAACGGTTGTGGTTGCATCCGGTACAGGTTTACCGATCTCAACGACACACACATTAGTAGGTGCCGTACTCGGTGTAGGTATGGCACGCGGTATCGGCGCTTTAAACCTTAATGTTGTCAGAACTATCTTTATGTCATGGATCATTACCTTACCGGCTGGCGCATTGATGTCGATTTTCTTCTTCTACACACTGAAGGGTATGTTCAGTTAATGACCGATCAGTACGCCGTTATTGGCAACCCGATTGCTCACAGTAAATCGCCGCGTATTCACGCGGCGTTCGCTTCTCAGACTCAGCAAGATATTCATTATGATCGACTTCTTGTTGAGCAAGGTAAATTACCCGAGGCAGTTGCTGATTTCAGATCCAAACATGGTAAGGGCTTAAACATTACTGTTCCCTTTAAGAACGATGCTTTTGATCTTGCTGATACACTCACTGAACGCGCGCAACTTGCTGGTGCAGTTAACACACTGGTCTTAAACGATGATGAAAGTTTACACGCCGATAACACCGATGGTATCGGACTCGTTCGTGATCTCACTAACAACCATGGTTTTAACTTAAAAAATAAACGTCTTCTTTTACTTGGTGCAGGCGGTGCGGTACAAGGTGTTTTATTACCACTATTGCAACAACACCCCAATGAAATTGTTATCGCAAACCGGACTGTGTCTAAAGCTGAAGCGCTCTGTGAAAAGTTTTCTGATTATGGAAATCTCTCTGCGAGTCGTTTTGACGCACTTGAAGGGCAAACCTTTGATGGCATTATTAATGGCACAGCAGCAAGTTTACAAGGTGAAGTGCCTCCGTTGCCTGACGGGATTTTAAATCAAGATAGCTGGTGCTATGACATGATGTACAGTACCGAACCCACTGCTTTTGTTCGTTGGGGTAAAGAACAGGGTGCAATACAATCTGTGGATGGTTTAGGAATGTTGGTTGAACAGGCCGCAGAGTCTTTTAAGCTCTGGCGTGGTGTGCAACCAGAGACTAGCTCTGTCATTAAACAACTAAGAGATTCAGACTAAACGCGTACAGCCAACATAGGTTGGTTAGCAACGGCTTCACGCATCAAACTTCCGCGTCTATCGTCATTACGACGTTCATCCTTTTGCCAATCTACTTCACGCCAATTAATCGCACGTTGGTCATTGCTGTAATTACGACGGATATATTCACGAACAACAACCTTGCAGCCCTTAATAGACCTGCCATTAAAGCGGGCGATAAGTTGAAAGCCTAATTTTTCTGAATCAACTTCAACGAGACCATAATGTGATTTAATGCCATTGCCGTGATCATGTGTGATCACCTTGAAACGTGCCTGATTACCAACAATATTAAAAAACTTGCGTAAGTCGTAATCATCAATATCTTTTTCAAGAATACCTACATAAATTTCCATGGCGACACCTCCATATAATATGAGACCCATAATGCCACGTTTGGTTCAGCAAACAAGACCCTCTTGACCAGTGGCGGGGTTTTTCAGATAAAGCGTGCAGCAGTCATGGTGCATATCTTACAAGCCTGTAAGCATATACTGACGTTATAGTGAATTAACTATTTTTATAACGATTTTTTAAATCAACATAATGAGAGGCAGAGTACACTAACCATTGTTTTTCTTTGTCTGTTAACGCTCTGACTTGTTTCGCAGGGCTGCCCAAATAGAGATAGCCACTTTCCAGACGTTTTCCCGGCGACACCAGACTGTTTGCCCCCAGCATGACATTATCCTCCAGAACCGCACCGTCTAAAACGGTTGAGCCCATTCCAACCAGGCAATGATTTCCTATTGTGCAGGCATGCAAAATAACTTTATGCCCCACCGTCACAGACTCGCCAATCGTCAATTTAAAACCACCCGGTGAGAACTCACTGTCATGGGTAACGTGCAATACCGACCCATCCTGAATATTGGTACGTGCACCAATGCTAATCGTATTAATATCACCACGAATCGTGGTTAAGGGCCATACAGACACATCCTCGGCAATGTTCACATTGCCAATAACGATTGCTGACTCATCAATAAAGGCAGAGTCAGCAATTGTTGGTGAACTCTGTTCAAAATCTCGTATAGCCATGTATTACCTCATGGTCACAAATTCTTCCGCACTACTTGGGTGAATAGCAACCGTATCATCAAGATCTTTCTTCGTTGCACCCATTTTTAACGCCACCGCAAAACCCTGTAACATTTCGTCCGCACCCAAACCTATAATATGTATGCCCACCACTTTTTCCTGTGCACCCACACAGACCAGCTTCATGGCTGTTTGGGTTTTGTGTTCCGTTAAGGCGTTATACATTGGCGTAAATTGTGATGTATATACGTTCACGGCTTCACCATGTTCTTTGCGCGCCTGCTCTTCACTTAAACCCACGGTACCAATCGGTGGGTGACTAAATACCACGGTTGGTATATCCGTGTAATCCAGTTTTCGATCCGCTTGATTATCAAATAACCGATCAGACAAACGGCGTGCAGCAGCAATCGCGACAGGCGTCAGTGCAGCTTGTCCTGTGACATCGCCCACCGCATAAATATTATTCACATTGGTATTTTGAAAGGCATCTGTAGGAATATAGCCACGCGTATCCATTTCTACGCCCGCCGCCGACAGGTTTAAATCTGCTGTCAGTGGCTCACGTCCAATTGCCCATAACACTTCATCATACCCGCTAATAACGTGACCATGATCGCAATGCAAGGTAAGGCTTTCATCGTCTTCTTTAACAACCTTTTCAATTTGCATGCTCGACATCATATTGATACCTGCCGTAATCATTTCTTCCATCAATACATTTCGCAGCATGGCATCAAACCCTCGTAATACTGTTTCACTACGAATAATTAAAGTCACGTCACAACCCAGTGCGCGTAATAAACCAGCGATTTCTACGGCAATATAACCTGAGCCAACCACGGCAATACGGCGAGGTGGCTCATTCAATGCAAAAAAGCCATCCGAGGTCATGCCTAACTCGGCACCGGGAATATCGGGTATAACCGGCGTTGTTCCCGGTGCAATCACAATATGATCTGCCGTGAACTGTTCACCATTTACGTCAAGCGTGTTTGCATCAACAAAGCGTGCTTCACCGGTAATCTCGTCAATATTCGAGTCTTTTAAATAGGTGTGATACCAGTCATTAATGCCCTTAATATATTCCTGACGGCCATCGACTAATTTTTGCCAGTCATGGCCGAGGCGCTTTACACCAAACCCGTAGCCCCTGGCATCATCGAGTGCATGCGAGAGCATTCCGGCATACCACATGATCTTTTTCGGTACACAGCCCACGTTAACGCAGGTGCCCCCCATCAACCCTTTTTCTATTACGGCGGTTTTAGCGCCGTATTTTGCTGCGCGTTCCGCTGCAGATAAACCACCGCTACCGCCACCAATGGCGATCAAATCGTAATGTTTGGACATTTTTTACTCCGAAATAAATAAAACAAACTTCTTACACGATATTAGCTAGCTATTATTAAACCCACAATACAACATAACTAACTGAAAATAAAAGATAAAAATACTATTCCGCATTTTATTGATCTAGATCAATTACCCGCACAACTCATAGGGCTAATCTCGCAGTCACTATTAACATAATCATTCATCCAGTAGGAGAGCGCCATGCACCATCAACCTATGCAAAATGACAGCATTACCGACATGTTAAGTAAGCCAATCATTGTTCTAGTCGTTCTAACCGTTGGTTTAATCTTTCTCGCCAACATGATCGGCTAATACCGGGTCCTCAGTAGTACCAAAGAGTCGGTACGGATACCGACTCGGTGCTATTTTAATTCCACACCAACGCCGGTTCCTGCAACATCGCAAATTGCTCACGCAAGGCAAGTATTTGCTCTTCCCAATAACGGTTGGTATTAAACCAGGGGAATGTCCTCGGAAAGGCCGGATCATCCCAACGCCTCGCTAACCAGGCCGAATAATGCAGTAAACGCATTGTTCTCAGCACCTCAAGCAAGTGCAACTCACGCGGCTCAAATTCACAAAATTCGGTATAACCATCCAGTAAATCAGCAATTTGCATGGTCATATCTTGCCTCGAACCATTCAATAACATCCATAGATCCTGAATAGCCGGGCCCGTTCGACAATCATCCAGATCAACAAAATGAGGGCCTGTGTCTGTCCAGAGAATATTTCCTGCATGACAATCGCCGTGCAATCGTATGTTTCGGATAGTACCTGCCTGTTCATAACCCGCATCGAGTATTGGTAAAATATCCTCTACCAGACTACGGTAGGCCAACTCCAGTTCTTTTGGAATAAAGCCATTTTCCAGCACAAACTGATATGACTGTCTTGCGTAACTGTCAATATCGACACTGGGGCGATGTTGAAATGGACGCAAGCCACCAACCGCATGTATCCGGCCAATAAAGCGTCCCATCAAAACATAGTCATCGCCTCCATTTAATTCCGGTGTGCGTCCACCTAAACAAGGAAACACAGCAAAACGATGACCAGCATGAAAATAAAGACTTGAACCACTATCACCTGTGATGGGGGCAACAACGGGTATTTCAACCTCAGCGAGTTCTCTGGCAAACGCGTGTTCCTCCAAAATAGTCTCGTCACTCCAACGCTGAGGACGATAAAATTTAACAACAACCGGCGCATCCGATTCAATACCGACTCGATAAACACGGTTTTCATAGCTATTCAGCGCTAATAAACTACCATCAACCTTTAAACCTAACATTTCAACCGCATCCAGGATCGCGCCTGGACCAAGATCATAAAAGTCTGATATTTCGTCTGGGTTTTTCATTATTTTTCAGTAACGCTTTAGCCTTATACAAAGAAGCTAGGCATAATAGATAAGAATTCATATAACACAAGGTAACACACTGCATGAGTAATCCACTGCTATCTATCAATGGCCTGCCCCCTTTTTCCAAGATTAAAGCCGAACACGTCGAACCGGCGATCGATACCCTGTTGGCAGAATCTCGCCAGAAAGTCGCCAACTTACTCAGTGCCACCGATGACTACAGCTGGGATAATCTTGTTAAACCGATTGAAGATATAGATGAAAAACTTTCACGTACCTGGTCACCCGTGAGTCACATGAATTCAGTTGTGAATTCAGATGCACTGCGTGAAGCCTACAACACCTGCTTGCCCAAGCTGAGTGAGTACGGTACCGAGATGGGGCAAAACGCCGAGCTATTCGCTGCCTACCAATATGTTCGTCATAGTGAAGGCTTCAAACAACTTGATGCCGCACAGAAAAAAATTATTGACAATGCCCTGCGTGATTTTGAGCTTTCCGGGATTGGTTTAGATAATGATGACAAACAACGTTACAAAACCTTAATGCAGGAACTCTCAAAACTAACCTCAAAATTTGAAGAAAATGTGCTCGATGCCACCCATGGTTGGGATAAATACATCGATGATGAAAAACTGCTCGCAGGACTGCCTGAAACAGCCATTGCCTTAGCAAGACAAAGCGCCAAGAAAGAAGGCAAGTCGGGTTGGTTATTCAGTCTTGAGTTTCCTTCCTACTTCCCCATTATGACCTATGCCGATGATCGTGCCTTACGTGAAGAAATGTACACTGCCTACGTCACGCGCGCCTCCGATCAAGGTCCTCAAGCGGGTAAATGGGATAACGCTGGCTTAATTCAGGATATTCTTAAGCGTCGCCATGAAGCAGCTCAATTATTAGGATTTAATAATTACGCTGAACGATCGCTTGCTAAAAAAATGGCCACAGACACAAAACAAGTTATCGATTTTCTTAGCGACCTTGCCGAACGCTCATTACCAATGGCGCGCGAAGAATACAAAGAACTACAAGACTTTGCCCGAGAAACAGATGGTATAGAGCAACTCGAAGCCTGGGACAATGCCTATTACAGTGAAAAATTACGCGAACATCAATTTTCAATTTCTCAAGAAGAACTAAAACCCTACTTCCCTGAAAACCGCGTGCTAGATGGCATGTTTGCCGTTATCAACAAGTTATATGGTATGAACGTTATCGAACGTAACGATGTTGATACCTGGCATAAAGATGTGCGCTTCTTTGAAATTCAGGATAAACAAGGTGAGGCGCGTGGACAGTTTTATTTAGATCTTTACGCCCGTAATAAAAAACGCGGTGGTGCATGGATGGACGAATGCATTGTGCGTACCTGCCATGACAATCAAGTACAGTTACCGGTTGCCTATTTAACCTGTAACTTTTCACCTCCCGTTGGGAATGATCCTGCATTATTTACACATGATGAAGTCATTACGTTGTTCCATGAATTTGGTCATGGCCTACAACACATGCTCACTAAAATTAACTACATGGGCGTGTCGGGTATTAATGGCGTTGAATGGGATGCGGTTGAACTACCAAGCCAGTTTATGGAAAATTGGTGTTGGCAAAAACCCGCATTAGCGATGTTCGCCCGTCATTACAAAACCGATGAGCATTTACCTGATGACATGTTTGAACGTTTAAATGCAGCGAAGAATTTTCAGTCCGGTATGCAGATGGTTCGTCAAATAGAATTTGCGTTGTTCGATTTTAGAATGCACATGGAATTTAACCCTGACAAAGCAACCGATGTGCAAGCACTCATTGCCGATGTACGAAAAAATGTCTCTGTTGTGACTCCACCTGCATTCAACCGCTTTGCAAACAGTTTTACGCATATCTTCTCGGGCGGCTATGCAGCAGGGTATTACAGCTATAAATGGGCTGAAGTGCTTTCCAGCGATGCCTTTTCTGCCTTTGAAGAAACCGATATATTTGATGCTGAAACAGGACAGCGTTTCCTGACGAGTGTGTTAGAGCAGGGTGGCTCTCACAATGCCATGGAATTGTTTGTTCAGTTCAGAGGTCGCGAGCCTAATATTGACGCATTACTGCGTCACAGTGGTATTGCCGCATAAACATTAAGCACCAAGGAATAATAATGAAAAATAATGCGCTTGTTCTGATTTTGTTTAGCTTGCTTTTTTATCTGCCCACGCTACAGGCAAAAACATTTTATGTAACAGACAAAGTATTAGTGGGTGTTTATGAGCAAGCCTCAACAGATAGTAATTTAATTAAAGCCTTACCAACCGGCACCCCCATTGAAGTATTAGAACGCAATGGTGAATATGCAAAAGTGCGTAGTCCCGATGGCACCACCGGTTGGGTTGAAAATTCTTACCTTATTGATCGCAAACCTGCACAGCTTGTTGTGCTGGATTTAACTGACCAACAAAAACAATTGAATGAAAAACTAAGCCTTGCTCAGGCAGAACTAGAAGCGACACAAAAACAACTGGCTGACGTGAATGCTAAAACATCAAATGATGCCAGTGATAAAAATAAAAAATTAAATAAAGAGATCGGCAACTTACAGAACAAAACCAATAAACTTAAAAAAGAATTGGCGGCGGTAAAAAAACAATTACAAAACAAATCGCAACAACATATCGCTGTAGTAAAGCAAAATAAACAACTCCAGGAAACAATTATTGCCTTACGTAAAAAGAAAACCGCAGCTCCTGCCGTGGCACCGGCTAAAAGTCCAACAGCAGAAAAAAATATTACTCCCGAAACAGATAACAAAGAATTAATATCCCTGCGCGCACAAAACAAGCAATTAACCACGACTTTAAATCAGGTGCGTAACGCCTTGAATCTTCCTGCTTCCTCCATCTCTGTTAATTCCGAAGAAGGTATTACACTGAAATTACTCTGGTTACTGCTTGGCTCGGTCATATTAGCCATCAGTGGTTTCATCGCCGGTATAAAATGGCTTGACTGGCGTAACCTTAAACGACATGGCGGGTTTAGAATTTAATTTATTATGTCTTCTTTTAAATATAACGATCTTCGCGATTTCATCTCGCTACTTGAACAACGTGGTGAACTAAAACGCATCACTGTTGAAATTGACCCACATCTTGAAATGACCGAGATTTGTGATCGCACCTTGCGTGCGGGTGGTCCGGCACTTTTATTTGAAAACCCGAAAGGCAGTGACATACCCGTGCTGGGAAATCTATTTGGTACACCAGAGCGCGTTGCACTGGGTATGGGTGAAGAGTCTGTCACCGCGCTACGTGAAATTGGCAAGCTACTCGCCATGCTCAAGGAACCCGATCCACCCAAGGGCATGAAAGATGCCTGGGATAAATTACCCATCTTTAAACAAGTGCTGAATATGGCACCGAAAGTGGTCAATAAAGCCAATTGCCAACAAACGATTATTGAAGGTGACGATGTTGATCTCGGTAAACTGCCGGTGCAAACCTGCTGGCCGGGCGATGCCGGACCTTTGATTAGCTGGGGGCTTGTGATCACCAAAGGCCCCGAAAAAGATCGCCAGAATATTGGTATCTATCGACAACAGGTTATTGCTAAAAACAAAGTCATCATGCGCTGGCTGGCGCACAGAGGCGGCGCGCTCGACTTTGCCGATTGGCAACAAGCCCACCCCGGCGAACCTTTTCCAATTACGGTTGCGCTAGGTGCTGATCCGGCGACTATTTTGGCTGCCGTGACCCCTGTTCCCGATAGCTTGTCAGAATATGCCTTTGCTGGATTATTACGTGGCAGTAAAACCGAACTGGTTAAGTGCATAGGTTCCGATCTACAAGTACCGGCAAGTGCTGAATTTGTTCTGGAAGGACATATTCACCCTGACGACATGGCGGATGAAGGGCCTTTTGGCGATCACACCGGTTATTATAATGAAGTAGAGCGTTTTCCTGTTTTTACCATTGATCGTATTACGCATCGAAAAGACCCGATATACCACAGTACCTACACGGGTCGTCCGCCTGATGAACCCGCTATTCTGGGTGTTGCGCTGAATGAAGTCTTTGTACCAATTCTGCAAAAACAATTTCCGGAAATCGTTGATTTCTATCTCCCACCGGAAGGTTGCTCCTATCGCATGGCATGCGTCAGCATGAAAAAACAATACGCCGGTCATGCCAAGCGCGTGATGTTTGGTGTCTGGTCATTCTTACGCCAATTTATGTACACCAAATTCATCATCGTCACCGATGATGATGTCAATGTACGTGACTGGAACGATGTCATCTGGGCAATGACAACCCGTATGGATCCAGCCCGTGACACCACTATTGTTGAAAATACCCCAATTGACTATCTGGACTTTGCTTCACCCGTTTCCGGTCTCGGCTCTAAAATGGGCTTCGATGCGACCAATAAATGGCCCGGGGAAACCGATAGGGAGTGGGGGAGTGCGATTAGTATGGACGAATCTGTAAAAAAACGCGTTGATGCCCTTTGGTCTGAACTAAATATTGGTATAATGGACAAATAGAAAGGATCTCTATTTAACTGTGATGGTAATTATGTCTCAATACAAAAATAACTCATTTTATATCAGCCTGTTACTGGTCTTAAGCTCACTGTTTATTACCACTAATAATGTCAATGCAGAATCATCGCCGGCTCAAGAGCTAGTGATAGCCAACACGGTCAAACTTCTTTCTGAATTAAAAGCGCATAATGGCGATATTAAGAAAGATGCTAATATCGCCTTTGGTCTGGTTGAAGATATCGTTCTGCCACATATCGATTTTCGCCGTATTGGGCAATTAGTATTAGGAAAATACTGGCGCCGCGCAAATGAAGAACAACGTCAACGCTTTAGCGAAGAATTTAAAAATTTCCTGGTTCGTACCTACGTTACTGCCATGGTCGAATTCTCCGATCAAATTATTTCGCACGCAGATAATGTTAGTTATCTCCCCTTCCGCAATAACGATCCGGAAGATGTTACCGTGCGCATGGAAATTAAACTGGCTGATAGACCCCCTGTCTCCGTGCACTACAGCCTATACCTTAAAGATTCTAATTGGATGATCTATGATCTTTCTGTCGAAGGTATTAGTTTAGCAACCACCTATCGCAGCTCCTTCGCGAGTGAAATAAGACGCGGTGGACTCGATAAGCTGATCAATAAATTAGCTGCTCGTAATAAAAAAGCTGTCTTATCGCGTAATACCACTGAAACAGATCATTCTGTTTCTGCACAATAAGCAGTAAACAAAAATAATAATTAGGAGCTCGCCATGCGCACAATCATGGTTATTAATGCCAAAGGTGGCTGTGGTAAAACCACGCTCGCCACCAACCTTGCTGGCTTTTATGCCAATAAAGGCAATGCCGTTGCTATTGCTGATTTTGACCCACAAGGTTCCAGCCTCGACTGGCTAAAGGCACGCCCTGAAAATCGCGCAGAGATACTCGGCATTGATGCGGGTGATGGCAGTTTCCGCTCACCGCGCAATATCGACATTTTAATCCTCGATGTCCCTGCCGCCGTGCACGGTAAAACACTGACCGCCTTAGTACGCCGTGCAGAATCATTAGTAATTCCCGTCTTACCATCCCCTATCGACATGCGTGCAGCCGCACACTTTATTCAAGAACTATTACTCGTTGGTAAAGTAAACCGCGATGAAGTCAAACTTGCCGTGGTTGCTAACCGCGTCAAAGAAAACACACTTATCTTCCATAGCCTTGAGAAATTTCTCAAACGCCTAAAAA
This sequence comes from Gammaproteobacteria bacterium, assembly GCA_027006175.1. Taxonomy (GTDB): domain Bacteria; phylum Pseudomonadota; class Gammaproteobacteria; order AKS1; family AKS1; genus Sulfuriflexus. The sequence goes on along the minus strand of JALTKS010000096.1, from coordinate 249 downwards.
TCCCCCGCATCGCAACATTACGTGATACCCAAAATTATATTCGTGCCGCTGAACGTGGCATCAGCATTTTTGAAATGGCGCCTTCTGCCGTACAACAAGATTTAGATCAATGGAAATCACTCACACGTTGGTTAAACAGCAAACGGAGTATTGCATGAAAAGCAAAAGCCTTTTCACATGATACATGATCAATTTTTATTTCAGGGAAAAGGGTTAATCGTTTGTTATAAATTACCTAAGCATATCAGT
>JALTKS010000095.1:15466-42106 GCA_027006175.1 Gammaproteobacteria bacterium | reverse complement strand
CCAACCGCGGTGGCATCGGCACCCACTTGTTCATAACTTTCCGGGTCCATGAAATACCAGAACTCACCATCACTGTATAGATACTGCATGTCGGTATCCATCACATCAGCAGCTTCTACGGTTTCACCCGATTTATAGGTACGGTCAATAACGCGGCCAGTCTTCAAATTTCGAATTTTAACTCGACTAAATGCCTGACCTTTACCGGGTTTAACAAATTCATTTTCAACAATCGCGCAAGGATCACCATCAATCATCAATTTAAGACCACTACGAAATTCATTGGTATTATAACTAGCCATACTATCCTCTCAACTACGGTATGATATGCGTCATATCATTAATTTGGTCACCTATGATACAGGGAACACCACCTATTTTGCAGCTTAATCCTTGGCAACAGAGCCTCGCTCAGTCTGTCACGGATCCGGCTGTTTTACTTGACCGACTAAATCTCCCTCTATCACTGCTGCCAGCAGCTCGTCAGGCAGCCGAATTATTTGGCTTAAAAGTCCCTTTGCCTTACTTATCCCGTATAAAAAAGGCTGACATCAATGATCCGCTACTACGGCAGGTTCTGCCAATAGGAGAGGAATTAGTCCACGTAGATGGCTTCAGTCACGATCCTGTCGCCGATCAGGCCGCGATGCAAACCCCTGGTTTATTACATAAATACCATGGCAGAGCCTTAATTCTAGCCACCGGCGCATGCGGTATTCATTGTCGCTACTGTTTCCGACGTCATTTTAACTATGCGGAAGCAAATCCAGCCAGGCAACAATGGCAGCAGGCTTTACGCCATTTACGGGCAGATAAGACAATCAATGAAGTTATCCTGAGCGGTGGCGATCCACTCAGCCTTTCCGATAGCCGCCTGGCAGAATTACTTCATGAAATTGAAAAAATCAAACATATCAAACGCTTACGGATTCATAGCCGACTTCCCGTTGTGCTTCCTGAGCGGGTTACCACGCATTTATGCGAATTATTGTCTAACAGCCATCTCACAACGATAATGGTAGTGCACATTAATCATGCTCAGGAAATCGATAATTCCGTTAAATCTATCTGCAAACAACTGCTAAAAACGGGTACACAAATGCTCAATCAGTCTGTCTTACTGTCTGGTGTGAATGATTCCGTTCAGTCACTCTGTAATCTGAGCGAGAAGCTGGTTGATTGTGGCGTTATGCCTTACTACCTTCATCAACTCGACCGCGTTGCTGGCGCAGCTCATTTTGAGATTTCTGACCAGCAAGCCTTACAACTTCTAAATGAACTCCATTCACGATTATCAGGCTATATGGTGCCCAGGCTTGTTCGTGAAATTGCCGGCGAAACTGGTAAATCTGCGCTATAATATCGACAAATATTATTACGTTATTTCGTTTTCTGATAGAGTTTAACGTCTTGGCAATATGCTTACTGTGAACCGATAGGGGGAATTGGTTTTTGGTAATAATGCTATGATGACGGGAAGGGATTTATGTCTAAAATAATTGATTTAAAAGCATTATCTATACCTGCGCAACATGCCGCAGATTTAGCCTCGTTTGATGTACGACCCAAATTTATGAACAAGTGGATAACCAGTTTGCCCATGGCGAACCTCGGTGAAACATCCCGGCTTGTTTTTAAAGCAGTGGTGGAAATTAATCGTCTTGAGATGCCAATACAACAACGCTATAAAGCAATGGAGCTGTTACGTAAACCCTGCCACTACATTGTTGAATCACTTGAAAAACATTTTTCAGGTCGTCCTCTCCCTCTTAATAAACGTAACCGAAAAATTTCTGAACTGGCACGTGCACTACTTTCAGAACTGGCCGTTGGTTATAAAATAATTGCTCGCCAAATAGAAGCATCTTCTCGCCCTGATCTCAAACTATTAACCAATACACTCCATCGGGCGATGAGCTATCAGGGTTTATTACTATTACGCTCTTATCAGGTTTATGCGCCCTATCCACGAGGAATATGGAAAGAACTACATACGATTTATCATTTTATTGAATCCTACGATTTGCTTAAACAAGTGATCAAAGACCCTTTAAATTTATTACCGGGCAACAGTAGTATTGATATCCTTTACAAAAAAATTCTACTGCTCTCGCTCGCAATGCCTTATCGCTTGCATCGAGGTGAAATTGATAAAGTTTGTACTTTACTCAATCAGTTTGTCAGTTTTAGTCGCCTCAATAAAATAACCGAAGGTAAACCACCAACCGGGCTTTTTATTATCGACCTTGATAGTGATAACCAACCAGGCTACCTGGCCATGCACAGTAGTAATGATTTCACTCACTGCCGGGTACTTAATACCAGTGAAATGATCATCAACTTAAATGAACAACTACAATCAGCTGATTCCGGGCTACTTGGTACGGTATCAGTTGATTTAAGCAAACGCTTGCTTTCAGCGTGGAGTGTTTTGTCGAAGCGAAGTTTCTCTCGAATTCAGCGTGACGACTCTTTTGCAAATGTTGCTTTTGGCTTAAGTGCTGCACACTATTTTGTAAGTGGTGAACAATCATTTATGACAACACCCGGGCAAAGCAATGGCGATGCAGTACTGGATAGTAAAGCATCTGATTTCCATTCCACTCGTGTGCATGCATTAAGTGACGTAACGAAAGGCCCTGATGTATGGAATATGAATTTTACCTATTCCAGCAATGATCCTGTCAATGGCGAACCTGATACCAGATCACTCACAGATGATGAAACGATGACATCGGCATCGAGTTCTGAATATCAAACCGTCAAGCTGGCTATGTCAAATGTGAGTGCCGGTGGTTACTGCCTTGTTTCACAAAAAGATATCGATTTCTCAGCACATGTCGGTGACTTGCTTGCCATTCATGACACTAATGAACTTTCTTTAGAGCAATGGGGTATTGGTGTTATTCGCCGTATGCTCAGCAATCGTAGTGGTAATATCGAACTGGGCATCGAAATGCTCACACCAAATGCCGTTGCGGTTGCCGCAAGATTAGAATCTGCTGATGACACGCAACCGGGTTCAGATTATTTACGCTGCCTGATGCTCCCTGAACTAAGAACAATAGAACAACCGGCAACCATCATTACCCCCTCAATGCCGTTTAAACCAAACAGTCATATTCGTATCAACTTACAAGATCACTCAATACTTGCTGTGTTATCAAAGCAACTTGAATCTACACGAAGTTTTTCACAATTCGAATTTACAGTGCTTGAAGAAAATGTTTCTCCAGATAAACATGATAACAAGGCTCATGAAGGCCCGATCAATGAAAACGACTTCGATTCTATCTGGTCGACACTTTAAATGCGGCTAGCAATCTTAATATGCTGATAAAAAAGAACGACATATCTCTGGCTAATCTTTTAATCCTGCATCTGACTCAAGTTCAATAATCGATGCTGAATGACTAACCGTAAATAAGATGAAAAATATTCGCCAATATTATGATTTATTTGGATTTTTGATATATTATTTAGTAATAAATAAAAGCGCACCGTTATATGGGGAAAGAAATGGGTTCAGATAACACCCTACACTTGCTAATTGTTGATGAATCATCCAATGATGCAGAATCAATGACCAATATACTTCGAAATATTGGTATGGCAGTGCGCGCAACCCGTGTTGAAGATGATGAAGATTTTGAAACTGCGCTCAAGGAACAGAATTGGGACATCATTATCGCCGCCGATAAACTCAGTTATATTAATGCCTATAAAGCCATCGAGTTACTCCAAAAATCTAACAAAGATATTCCCCTGATCGTTGCTGCAAATGGCGCTGATAATATTAGCGTTAGCGAAGCGCTAAAAGCCGGTGCTGCTGATCTTATTAGTAAAGATGAAGAACCTGAACATCTGCAATATGTCGTACAACGAGAATTTCGTGCATTAAATGATCGTAGAAAATTACGCACATTCAATAAATCCATGCGTGAAAGTGAGAAGCGTTGTCGCTCGCTGCTAGACAGTTCTCGCGATGCCATTACCTATGTTCATGAAGGTATGCACTTATATGCCAACTCCGTTTATATGGAGATGTTTGGCTACGATGATATTGAAGAAATTGAAGGTATGCCAATCATGGATATGGTCTCACCCGATGACCATGAAGCCTTCAAAAAATTTCTTCGCAAATTCAGTAAGAATGATGAAGAAATACAAGGTGATATCGAAGTAAGCGGAATGCGTACTGACGGTAGCAACTTTAATGCTGTCATGGAATTTACGCCCGCATCGATTGATGGTGAATCATGTACACAAATCATCATTCGTACCGCCTCAGATAAAGAACTACAAAATCAACTGAATATTCTGAGCCAACAGGATTTGTTAACAGGTATTTACAATCGTCAACACTTTATGGAACTACTAGAAACAGCTATATCAAAAGCAAATACAGGCTCAGAAAATAATGCCCTGTTATATATAGAGATAGATGATTTCATTAATATTAAACAGAATCTTGGTCTGGCTGCGAGTGATCTTGTACTCAGTGATGTCGCCAAAGTTATTTCAGGTATTGTTGAAGCACCCGATATCGTTGCCAGATTTAGTGACCACTGTTTTACTGTTCTTATTAATAATGCCGATAATATAAATGACGTTGAAAACTACGCAGATACAATTCGACAAACTATAGAGGATCACATATCTGATGTTGCCGGGCGCTCAGTCACAACAACCTGTAGTATAGGTATCTGCCCTATTGGTGAAAGCACCAACAATACTCACGACATTATTTCACGCGCAGACCTTGCCTGCAGCATTGTTAAAGATAATGGTGGTAATAGTGTTCACATGCATAACCCTATTGCTGATGAACAAGCAGGTAAAGAACGTAATGCAAATTGGGTCGAAGTCATCAATCATGCCCTAAGTGAAGATAAATTTTTTCTCGCCTTCCAGCCTATCGTTAGTTTACATGGCGATACCTGTGAAAATTACGAAGTACTACTTAGGCTTCGTGATGAAAATAATAACGAGATATTGCCAGAACAGTTCTTTCCTGCAGCAGATCATGCCGAACTGCTTCCAAGTATTGACCGTTGGGTTATCGAAAATGCCTTTCAAAGGCTTAGCGCTGAGCAACCTAATAGCAACCAGACAAAATTTTTTATTAAGCTAACTGGCGCCTCACTCTGCGATAACACTTTATTACCCTGGATAAGCGAGCAAATAAAAGAGCATCGTTTATCGGGTGACTCCATCATTTTTGAACTAGATGAAGCCAGTGCAGTCATGCATTTAAGCCAGGCAAAAACCTTTATTAATGGCATAAAACAACTTAATTGTCAGATTGTACTTGATCACTTTGGAAGTGGGTTAAACTCAATTAAAAACCTCAAACACCTTGATGCTAACTACCTGAAAATAGATGGTTCATTGATCAATAGTTTGGCTCATGATGAACAACACCAAGAAACCGTACAATCAATCATTCAAACCGCTCATTCCATGGGTAAACTCACGATTGCTGAATTTGTACAAGACGCAAACAGCCTTGCCCTACTTTGGCAATTTGGCGTTAACTACATACAAGGTCATTTCTTGCAAGAACCTAGCACGGTGCTCGATTACGATTTCACCAGTGACGACTAAGTATTAGTCTAATACGTGTGAGACTAAGCCGTCTGCTAATTTTGGTTCAAACCAGGTAGATTTAGGAGGCATAACATTTCCTGAATCAGCAACATCCATCAACTGTTCGATACGTGTCGCAAACAAGGCAAAAGCAATCGCCATTTCACCACTATCAACACGTTTTTCCAATTCTGCCAAACCACGAATACCACCAACAAAATCAATACGTTTATCTCGACGTGGATCACTCACCCCAAGTATTGGTTCAATCAGATTATCTGCCAACAAACTAACGTCTAATGATGCTACAGGATCATTTTCAGGAATAATCTCAGGGTTAATATCTAACTGGTACCATTGGCCATTCATGTACATACCAAATTGACCATTGGTTGTCGGTTTAAAAGCACTGGCCGATGGGGTAACCATGAAATTTTCTGATACTTTTTCTAATAATTCTTTATCACTTAAACCATTTAAATCGGTGATAACGCGATTGTAATCCAGAATCATCATTTGATTATCCGGAAAAATCACTGACAGGAAATAGTTATAACTTTCTTCGCCTGTATGACTGGGATTTTCTGCTTTTCTTTTTGCCGCAACCCTTGATGCTGCAGCAGAACGGTGATGCCCATCAGCAATGTACAAACAATCCATCGAATCAAATATTGCGGTTAATTCCGCCACTATTTTTTCATCGGATACAGACCAAAGCGTATGTTGTACACCATCGTCAGCGGTAATATCCACATCGGGTGTTGCTATGGTAATCGACGCCGCTATTTCATCGACCTTATCTGAGTGTTTATAAGTAAGGAAAACCGGGCCTGTTTGTGTGTTCAGCGCATCAATATTACGAACCCGATCATCTTCTTTGTCTGGACGAGTAAATTCATGTTTTCGAATACGATTAGTATCGTAATCAGGTACTGAAGCGGCTGCAACTAATCCTGTCTGTACATGCTTGCCCATCACGATACGATAGAAGTAATAACTAGGTTTTTCATCACGTACGAGTATATGCGCATCAATCATGTTCTGAAGGTTCTCAGCACCCTTGGCATACACCTCATCAGTATAAGGATCTGTGCCCTCGGCCAAATCGATTTCAGGCTTGGATATATGCAAAAAACTCCATTCACGACCTTTTACTCGTTGTCTCGCTTCAGCTGAATTCAATACGTCATAAGGTGGGGCGGCAACGTCTTCAGCGCGTTCAGAAACAGGGCGAAGACCGGTAAAAGCTCTAATTAAGGTCATTTTTTGCTCTCCAGCAACATTTTCGTGGTGGCATATTCTACACCAGCAAGCTGTTGCACCATAATTAAATTACCCTTTAGCTCTTATCTTATTGATTTTATTTAAAATTATATTGATAATGTGACCTGGTTCACAAAACCGTTGAACTGTATAAAGCTTCTCGCTTATCTACCGGCAACCTACAAAACTCCGTGCTATGCTTAAAACGTTATATATAGAGACTAAATGTGATGTTCAACGATAAATCTGACGATTTGCAACCTGAACTTCCCTTTCGTGCGTTATTACGTAAAGGGAAACTCAAGTTCAAACGTACAATTATTCGCTTTCAGAGCATGCTGCCCAAGCATGTTCCGATCGCGCTGAAGCTATCGTTTGTCATTTCTCTACTAATTAGCTTAGGAATGGCACTGCTTGGCTCAGTTGTTATCACGAACCAGGAAAAATTACTTCGTAATCAGATTAATGCTCACGGCAACACCATCGCAAGTCAATTAGCCCAATCAGCAAAGGAACAAATTCTTGCTGGCGATAAACTGAGTTTGAGCGTCATGACTAAAAACATGATCAACGATGAAAACATACTCGGTACCGTCGTTTATGATGACAAAGGAAACGTACTCGCATCAGCCGGTATCGTTCCTGAAGAAAGTAAAACCATATTAGCCACGGTAGAAAATTCGGGTAAATCTAAAACCAATATACATGAGTGGGAACTTGCCAAAACAAAGAATAAAACTGAAAAGTTTGTCTCTTTTCTACACCCCGTTAATTTTCTTGATGTCACCGCTGGTTATGTACTGATTACGTTTAGTCGAGGTGCATTAGACCTTGCCATAATTGATTCTGTGCGTGCCGTCACCGCCGCCACCATAATGATGATTCTCATCGCCATGGTTATTTCATTTGTCATGGCTCGTAAGATTTCTGAACCAATCAATCATCTCATGGATGCAAGTAAGGCTATTGATGAAGGCCACTTACATTACCGCATCAAAGAACGTCGTAATGATGAAATCGGTAACTTGATAGATAATTTCAATTCCATGGCAGATGGCTTACTTAAAAAGAATCAGGTTGAAGATGCTTTTTCCCGGTTTGTCTCCAGCAATGTTGCCAAACAAATACTAAGCGATCTGGATAATGTTGAAATTGGCGGCGAGCATGTTGAAGGTACTGTGTTATTCGCCGATATTGTCGGCTATACCGATATATCGGAACACATGACGCCACGCGCCACAGCGGAATTATTAAACGAATTCTTCTCCTATATTGGTGAGGCAAGTAAACTCTATAACGGTACCATCGACAAGTTTATGGGCGATTGTGCCATGATCGTCTTTGGTATTACTGAAGATGATAAAGATCATCGTTTCCATGCCATCGCTTGCGCCAAACTAATCCAACAACTTGTTGAACAGCTCAATATAGAAAGAACCAGCAAAGGTCTCTTCCCTGTTCAATTCAGGCTTGGCATCAACAGCGGTGAAATGCTGGCAGGTAATATGGGCTGCAAAGATAGAATGGAATTCACTGTGGTCGGCGATGCAGTGAATCTTGCATCAAGACTTTGTACATTTGCCTCACCGGGTGAAATTGTTATTAATAAAGATGTCTATGATCATAATGATATTTGTAACCGCGTTATCGCAGAAGAGCATGTTCCGATTCAATTACGAAGCCGCAAGCATCCTGTGCTCACCTATCTCATAAAGGGGCTGAGTGCTGATTATCAAACTGTTATGAAAAAACAAACTCAACTCATTATTTCGAATCAAGCTGCCGCATGAAAAACTTATTAACCATCGTTATTATTTCAATGCTACTGCTGCTATCAGGCTGTAGCACCCTGACCAGGCATGACGGCCTGCCATCTATTTCACAAATTGATGCGTGGACCGCCAGGAACCAGTACGGCATTGCCTTATCTTCCCTTGAACGCATATCACCTAATGAAAAGTTATTTGTAACCTATGTAAATAAACGTAAAGAAGTTAAACGTCTTGCTGCGGCATACGAAAAAAATATTTTAGCGCTTGCGCAGAAAGACATTGACAAGGGAAACTGGTCTGCCGCTATTTTAAGCCTGAATACTGCGTTGAATAATTACCCAACCAGCATGCTCATACATGAGCGCCATAATATGGTTCTCAAACAACAACAAAAACGTATCAATATACTCGATGCAAAGGCTTTGTTAGCAAGGGCGAAATTACTTTATAACCAACTACCTATTAGTAAAAAAGAGGTGGAAAATTCTCCCATTAATATTGCTGCGGCATGGAAACTACAAGGCCTTGAGAGTGAACTGGCCGACATGAATACGCGTCTGTTAACCATGGCGGGGCAATTAATTGATGACAATGAAGTTGACCTTGCCGAAAAATGTATTAAACAAGCCCGCATATTAACTAATGATGAAAAATCACTGGCATCAATTGAACTACTGCAAGATAAAATCAATTATCTTAACAAAGTAAAACTTGATGCCGCGGCTAAACGTGCTTATAAGAACCGAAACCGTATCTATCTTATTAAGAAAAAGAATCATAAAGACAAAGTAGCAAAACTGGTTAAAAACATTAACAGGGCAATCAAAAATAATCAGTTAATCCTTGCTGAAAAATACTTGTCCAGACTCGCCAAGCTTGAGCCTAATAATAAAAACTATACAAAGCTGCAGCTAACACATAGAGATAAAGTCAATAAACTTGTCTATAAAATGACGTCACAAGGCAATAGTTTATACAGACAGGAAAAAATAGCCGAGGCAAAAGCTATTTGGGAAAAAGCCTTACGATATGATAAAAGAAATAAACTGCTACAGACTCAGATTCGCCGTGCAGATCGTGTGCTCAATAAATTAAATGAATTAAGAAATAAACGCGCTGCGATCAGGCAATAGAACCTTATTTATCAACCGCACTAATTGAATCCACTTTTTGATAACCGCGTGGTAACTTGCGACCACGTTTACCATGTTCTGACATATAATGTTCCATATCAGACTGGCTCAATGTAACGTGTTTCTTACCTGACTGAATACGTAATTTCTGGTCACCCGTAATAACCGCCATTGCACAAGCATATTCTTCTCCTGCTTTTAGTTTCTTCGAAGGAATATTAATCATCTTGATTCCTTTACCACGTGCCATTTCAGGAAGTTCATGTGCATCAATAATCAATAAGTGACCTTCACTACTAACAATAGCCACCCAATCTTCATCAATATCAGTAACGCGAGAAACACCGAGAGCTTTAGCAAATTTGCCGGTATTCAGCATGCTCTTACCCGCTTTGTTTTTTGCATACAAATCACCAAGACGCGTTATAAAGCCATAACCAGATGTGCTTGCAACCAGGAATTTATCATCAGGTTTACCAATCATGACTCCCTCAAAGCTTGCACCATCAGGTGGGTTAACACGCCCAGACAAGGGTTCACCTAAACCACGAGCCGAAGGCAATGAATGTGTGACAACCGTATAAACGCGCCCGGTTGAGTCAAGAAAGACACTTTGCTCATTACTACGGCCACGACAGGCATCACGAAATGCATCGCCCGCCTTATAGTTAACCGTAAGCGGATCCATTTCGTGGCCTTTTGCAGAACGGATCCAGCCCTTTTTGGAAAGAATCACCGTTACTGCTTCAGAAGACACCAATGAACTCTCGTCAATGGCTTGTGCGGCATCACGTACAACAATAGGCGAACGACGATCATCACCAAATCGTTCTGCATCTTCTTTTAGCTCTGTTTTAATCAGTGTTTTTAAACGTGCTTTAGAGCCTAATATTTTCTGTAACCCATCACGTTCTTTCGCTAATTCCTTCTGCTCAGCACGAATTTTCATTTCTTCGAGCCTGGCAAGATGGCGTAACTTCAAATTAAGAATTGATTCAGCTTGCAGTTCCGATATTTTAAATCGTTTCATTAAAACAGGCTTAGGCTCATCTTCTTTACGAATAATCTTGATTACTTCATCGATATTCAGGAATGCAATCATCAAACCATCTAATTCATGCAATCGTGCCAATACTTTTTCAAGACGGTGCTCGAGGCGTCGTGTTACTGTTGCAACCCGATATTTTAGCCACTCAACTAATATTTCTTTTAAGTTCCTGACCTTGGGCTTGCCATCAATACCGATCATATTCATATTGACACGGTAAGTGCGTTCAAGATCCGTGGTTGCAAATAAATGCGCCATCAATTCTTCGCGATTAATGCGATTTGATCGCGGCACAATCACCAAACGCGTTGGGCTCTCGTGATCAGACTCATCACGCAAGTCTTCAACCATCGGCAATTTCTTCGCCGTCATTTGCCCTGCAATTTGTTCAAGCACTTTGCCGCCTGATACCTGATGTGGCAATGCCGTCAAAACAATCTCGCCATCTTCGATTTCATAACAGGCACGCATGCGGATACTGCCACGACCTGTTTCATAAATATCTTTAATTTCTTGTTTAGATGAAATGATTTCAGCATTGGTAGGGTAATCAGGCCCTTTAACATATTTTGTCAGGTCTTTAACCGTTGCTTTACTACTATCAAGCAGATGAATACACGCAGAAACAACTTCTCTTAAATTATGCGGTGGTATATCGGTTGCCATCCCTACCGCAATACCTGTGGTACCGTTCATTAAAATATTCGGTATCCGTGCGGGTAATAAAGAAGGCTCACGCAACGTACCATCAAAATTAGGAACCCAATCAACTGTTCCTTGCTCCAGCTCACCCAATAAAGTTTGTGCATAAGCGGTTAACTTTGATTCGGTGTAACGCATTGCGGCAAAAGACTTGGGATCATCTTGTGAACCCCAGTTACCTTGCCCATCAATAATCGGATAACGGTATGAAAAAGGTTGTGCCATGAGCACCATGGCTTCATAACAGGCACTATCACCATGTGGATGAAACTTACCTAATACATCACCCACAGTTCTCGCTGATTTTTTATGTTTCGCGCCAGAAGATAATCCGAGCTCAGACATGGCATACGTAATACGACGTTGAACCGGCTTAAGCCCATCACCAATATGCGGCAAGGCACGATCAAGAATCACATACATTGAATAATCCAGGTATGCAGTCTCGGTAAATTCTTTTAATGGCAGTTCTTCAATGCCTTCAAAATTAAGCTCAGCAGTGACGGTATCTACCGCTTTTGCTTTTTTAGACTTGGTTGTTTTTCGTTTACCGGCCATAGGAAATATCTTATCTAATTAATCTTGGCGAGATCGCCTTTCTTTTCTAACCATTTCTTACGGTCGGAAGCGCGTTTTTTTGCCAATAACATATCCATCATCTCATTGACTTTATCCTTGGGTTCAATAGTTAAGCGAACCAAACGACGTGTTTCTGGTGCTATTGAGGTTTCGCGTAATTGCATCGGGTTCATTTCACCCAAGCCTTTAAAACGCTGAATATTCACTTTACCTCGTTTCTTTTCTGCCTTAATGCGATCCTGTATACCTTGTAGCTCTGCATCATCAAGGGCATAAAAAACCTCTTTACCCACGTCAATACGATACAAAGGCGGCATCGCCACATAAATATGTCCAGCTTCAACCAATGGACGAAAATGTCTCAAAAATAAAGCACATAACAAGGTCGCAATATGTAATCCATCTGAGTCTGCATCGGCAAGAATACAGATACGCCCATAGCGAAGGTCTTTAATATTATCCGAGCCTGGATCAACCCCAATCGCGACACTGATATCGTGCACTTCCTGAGAAGCCAGCACTTGTGTTGAAGCCACTTCCCAGGTGTTTAATATTTTACCGCGCAGTGGCATTATCGCCTGAAATTCGCGATCACGTGCCTGCTTCGCAGAACCACCCGCAGAATCACCTTCCACCAGAAATAATTCACTTCGAGTGACATCTTGAACACTGCAATCCGCTAATTTACCCGGCAATGCAGGCCCTGTTGTTACTTTTTTACGCGCGACTTTTTTACCGGCAGCAAGTCTGCTTTGTGCATTATTAATCGCTAACATGGCAATTCGTTCACCCGCTTCCGGATGTTGATTTAGCCACATACTAAAGGCATCTTTGGAAACACCTGAAACAAACGCGGCACACTCACGCGAAGAAAGGCGCTCTTTGGTCTGACCAGAAAATTGTGGGTCATGATGTTTCAGTGACAATATGTAGCAACAGCGTTCCCAGACATCTTCAGGGCTTATCTTAATGCCACGTGGTAACAGCTTTCTGAACTCACAAAACTCACGTACTGCATCCGTTAAGCCCGTACGCAAACCATTGACATGTGTACCACCCTGAATAGTCGGAATAAGATTAACGTAACTTTCCGCAACAATCTCACCGCCTTCGGGTAACCACGCTAATGCCCAGTCAACAGCCTCTTGTTCTCCCTGCAAAGATCCCATGAAGGCTTGTTCTGGCTCCATTGGCTGCTTGCCAATCGATTCTTCTAAATAATCTTTTAGACCATCCTCATAACACCAACTGAGTGTTTCCTTGGTCTTTTCATTTTTAAACGTCACTTCAAGACCGGCACAAAGCACCGCCTTGGCTCGTAAAACATGAATAAGTCGGGGAAGAGAATAATTCGTTGAATCAAAATATTTTTCATTGGGCCAAAAACGTAATGTCGTACCGGTATTACGTTGACCTACTTTACCCACCACTTCCAGTTTTGATGCTGTTTTACCATTCTTAAAAGCAATGTTGTACTCTTTACCACCGCGGCGAATCCAGATTTCAAGGTGCTTTGACAAGGCATTTACAACCGACACACCAACGCCATGCAGGCCACCCGAAAATTGATAATTACTATTTGAAAATTTCCCGCCCGCATGCAAGCGCGTCAGGATCACCTCAACACCAGGGATTTTTTCTTTAGGATGCTTATCAACAGGCATGCCCCGCCCATCATCCTTAACTTCAATCGAGCCGTCTTTAAACAGGGTCACTTCAATTTTTGATGCATGCCCTGCCAGCGCTTCATCAACACTATTATCGATCACTTCCTGAGCCAGGTGATTAGGTCTGGTTGTATCAGTGTACATACCCGGACGTTTACGAACCGGATCTAAACCACTTAAAACCTCAATCGAGGCGGCATCGTACTTACTGCTCATGAAATACCTTTCCCCATGCAGAGAATTTAATCACTCATGTCACCTGAATCCTGAAAATCAGTTGGATATTTGATTCGATTCAATATTTCATCCACCGGATACAATTCACCTTGTTTATTACACATGTAATAGTTCAGGAAATTCTCTCGATGCACCATAAATTCATTTTCTTCAATATCTTTCCATTCGGATGTCACCGCTTTTGAGAACTTTTTATCATACGTTCCATAGGCATAAGTGCGATATTGACCCGTGCGACAACGAATACCTTCATATATGACATTATTCGCACCGCTAGATGATTGAATAACAACCGTGTAGCGAACGACACCATCCTCTGGGAGAATCATTAGGTTCTTTTCATCAACATAAACGTTAAAAGGCATATTAATACGATCAACTTCTACTTTGATCATGTCATCCGCATTAGGAAAAGCGGGGAAAACAACGTCTGTTTCCTGCCAGGGTTTGGATTCTATAAAGCCACCGCCCAAATCAGGCTCATCATTTTCCTGTTCGGCAGAAACATAGTCAGGGGATGTAATCAAAAGAATGGCAGTTAAAGCCATTGAAAATAAAAAAGTAGCATTTCTCATCATCTGGCTAGTGTACCGCGCCTAACACTGTTTAAACAAGATCCGCCGCCAGACTCTCTCTCACATCAGCTAATAGCGGTTCAACACTTGCTGTATAGGCTGGATGATCAATACCTGCCGAAATAGATGCGCCCTGTTTAACTGCCGAGGTCATCGCCGAGGTCAATTCGAAACGCATAAAGTGTACTGCCGAGGTCTTATCTTCCTCACTACGTTCCATATCTTCATCCGCTATTGCAAACACACGATCAAAATCAGCAACTTGCATCCAGACCTTGTCTTCAATACCAATCATTTTAGACAATGCAGCCTGACGTTCTACAACATCCGTATACTCAATCATAAAGGTCGCCTTCCAATTGCCACCATCCGGGATGAGTGGATTATACGCACCCAATTCTTCTTCTATACCCTCTGCCTCAAATATTTTTTCAATTCGCAACATTTCCTGAATTTGGTATTGAATGGTTAATCGATCCTCAAAATACAAGGTACAGTGATCACCTATCATCACTTTACGATTTTTCTTATGTGATAACACTCTGGCGCGAAATTCCGCGCGTTCAGTCGCATAGGTTTCAAGGCTCATTAAATCATTTCGTGATAACTTACTCATTGTCTTTATCCATCTGTAAATTAAATACCATAAGCCTTGCGTAGCAGGCTTAATGGGTGTTCAGGGTAACTTCCATCGTTAAGACCATTGGCAATTTGCTCACCTGCCATCGGGCAATCACTGGAATAATGATCCGGTTTTGCCTGCTTCACACGGTTAACAACGGGACGTGCAATTTTCATTGAAATATCGTGAAATTCTTTCTTTACTGCATAAGTGCCATCATGCCCTGAACAACGTTCAATCGCATCAATCTCGGTATTCGGCACAAGGTTAAGAATATCGCGTGTTTTCATACCAATTTTTTGTACGCGCTGATGACAGGCAACGTGGTAGCTCACCTTACCCAAGGAAACAGCAAAATCAGTTTTAAACTGTCCATCTTTATGTCGCAGCATCAGGTATTCAAAGGGATCATAAATAGCGGCTTTGACTTTTTGTACTTCAGGATCATCTGGAAACATTAATGGTAACTCTTGTTTAAACATCAAAACACACGAGGGTACCGGTGCAATAATGTCCCAACCCGCATCCACCATTCGCGCTAAAACAGGAATATTAACGTCTTTGGCTTTTTCTACGGCATCCAGATCACCCAACTCCAGTTTTGGCATACCACAACATTGTTCCTTATTAACGAGTGTCACCGGAATAGCGTTGTGGGCAAACACGGCAAGTAAGTCTTCACCCAGTTCCGGTGCATTATGGTTGCCGTAACAAGTCGCAAACAGTGCCACACGACCATTCGTATGTTTAGTCGCCACACCGGCATCATCGGCAAGGCCATTATTTGATAAGCGCTTGCGTAAACTTTTACTGTGATATTCAGGAACAACCGCGTTCGCATGCACACCCAGCGTTTTCTCCAATAACTTGCGTAAGGGAATGCTCTTATTCGCCGCATTCACCATACCGGATACGATAGGAATACCGGCTAATTGCCCAACTGCATCGGTTGAGGAAAGGATTTTATCGCGGGTACTCGCCCCATGCTTGCGAAATTTAACGGCCTTCGCGCGTAACATGGTATGAGGAAAATCCAGGTTCCATTCGTGCGGTGGCACATAAGGACATTTTACCAAATAACAAAGATCACAAAGATAACAATGGTCGACTACTTTCCAGTAATCATCTTTGGCAACCCCATCAACCTCCATGGTGTCCGATTCATCGACTAAATCAAACAAGGTAGGAAAGGCATTACACAGACTCACACAACGACGACAACCATGACAAATGTCATAAATACGTTCCAGCTCGGCAAACAGATTATCTTCATTCCAGAAAGAATCACTGTGCCAGTCAAGCGGATGCCGAGTCGGCGCTTCCAGACTACCTTCACGAACCACTGTATTACTCATTGCTCACCCTGATATTTATACTAGAGACACGAAGGCCGGCATAAAGCCGGCCCCGATTATTCAACACATCAAGACCGACTTAATCGTCTAATGTATCAAGTGCTTTCTGGAAACGGTTGGCATGTGAACGTTCTGCTTTAGCCAATGTTTCAAACCAATCAGCGATTTCATCAAAACCTTCTTCACGAGCAGACTTCGCCATACCAGGGTACATGTCTGTGTACTCATGTGTTTCACCTGCAATCGCTGCCTTCAAGTTGTCTGATGTTGCGCCAATCGGTAAACCTGTCGCTGGATCGCCGACCGCTTCCAGATACTCAAGATGACCATGTGCATGGCCTGTTTCACCTTCAGCTGTTGAACGGAAAACCGTAGCAACATCGTTATAGCCTTCAACATCTGCTTTTGCTGCGAAGTAAAGGTAACGACGGTTTGCTTGTGATTCACCAGCAAATGCGGCTTTTAAATTATCTTCTGTTTTGCTGCCTTTCAGGTCCATAAAGGTATTCCTCCAAAAATTAGTATTAATAGTAAATTCAGTCGTCTTCCTTCGACCTTTAGAATGATTCTAAATTACGCTGTTCGCCAAAATCTGTCAAGCAATCTATCCATAAATCATATCTGGTTTGACGCTTATGGTCTGGCTGCGGTAACGTAGCCGCGATACAAGAGAATATGCGCTCTATAGGAAAATTAAAAGTCTCAATTATGCCCAAAAAATCGACTAAAAAAACCGCCACCAATGACTTTGAAACATCAATGACCGAACTTGAGTCACTGGTCGAACGAATGGAACAAGGCGATACCAAGCTTGATGATGCTCTCAAAGACTTCGAAAAAGGCATTGCACTCACTCGTGCCTGTCAGCAATCTTTGTCTGATGCAGAACAAAAAGTAAAGATTCTGCTTGAACAGGATGATCGGGCGGAACCCGAGGTTTTTGATGACGGCGACTGATAATAAAGCACTGCAAGCACTAATCAAACAGTCTCAACAGCGCGTTGAGAAAATGCTCGACCATTGGTTACCTGAAGCCAGGACCCTCCCTAACGACCTGCACGCAGCGATGCGTTATAGCGTTTTAAATGGTGGAAAGCGCGTACGGGCAGTATTGGTTTACCTTGTTGGTGACGCACTCGATATCAACATCGATGCACTCGATGGTCCTGCCTGTGCCGTTGAGATTATCCATGCCTATTCACTTATTCATGATGACCTGCCCGCCATGGATGATGATGACCTGCGCCGTGGAAAACCTACCTGCCATCGCCAATTTGATGAGGCCACAGCAGTTTTAGCCGGTGATGCACTGCATTCCCTTGCCTTTTATATTCTCGCCCATGACCCGGCAATCAAAGCCAATGATTCCAAACGCCTTAAAATGGTGGAATGTCTTGCCAATGCCATCGGTTCGCGTGGTATGGCAGGCGGACAAGCGATTGATCTTGCCAGTGAAGGTAAAACTCTGACACTTGCTGAATTAGAAAATATGCACATCCACAAAACCGGTGCCTTAATCCGTGCCAGTGTTGAACTTGCCGCCTTATCCGGTGATTGTCCTGACTCACTACACAAGGTGCTCGACAAATACGCCAAGTGCATTGGTCTCTCATTTCAAATTCGTGATGATATTCTGGACATCGAAGCCGATACAGATACCCTAGGAAAGCCTCAGGGCGCCGATATTGCACGAAATAAATCAACTTACCCCTCTTTACTGGGCATGAGCGAAGCAAAACGCTGGGCAAATGAATTACACGTGGATGCCACGCAAGCCATTGAAATACTTGGGGAAAAAGCAACACCACTGAATTGGCTGTCCAGTTACATCATTGAGCGTGGCAATTAGGCTCAAAAAATCACCTTTTTGCCACATTCTTAGGCACAATTTCCTTGCAAGTTGCCCGACAAAGACCGATCATTGCCGACCTTAAAATGCTTTAAATCAACATGACGACCGACAAATATCCATTATTAAGCCAAATCGATGATCCCAGTGATCTCCGCGAGCTAAAAGAGTCAGAGTTAACATCGCTTGCCGATGAAGCTCGCCAATTTCTCATTGAAACAGTGAGTAAGACGGGTGGTCATCTTGCAGCTAATCTTGGCACGGTTGAACTCAGTGTTGCCCTGCATTACGTTTATGAAACACCGCACGACCAACTTGTTTGGGATGTGGGTCATCAAAGTTATATCCACAAAATTCTCACTGGCAGACGTGATGCCATGTCGACCATTCGACAGGAAGGTGGTTTAGCCGGCTTCCCCAAACGAAGCGAAAGTAACTACGACAGTTTTGGTGTGGGTCACTCGAGCACATCCATCAGCGCGGCACTGGGAATGGCGATTGCCTCAAAGCAAACCGGTTCCGATAAGCGTGTCTGTGCAATTATCGGTGATGGTGCAATGACCGCTGGCATGGCATTTGAAGCCCTGAATCATGCTGGTGATTTAGATGCCAACCTGCTTGTCATCTTAAATGACAATGACATGTCGATTTCCCCCAATGTCGGTGGGCTTTCAAATTATTTGGCGCGCGTATTATCTGGCAAAGTTTATTCAGGCATGCGTGAAGGCAGTAAAAAAGTACTCAGTACGATCCCCCCTGTCTGGGAGTTGGCACGCCGTGCTGAAGAACACGTTAAGGGTATGGTCGTTCCCGGTACACTGTTTGAAGAACTGGGCTTTAACTACATCGGTCCCATTGATGGTCATGACTTACCCACGTTAATCAAGACACTGCGTAATATGCGCAAGCTACCAGGACCACAATTCCTGCATATTATTACGCAAAAGGGTAAAGGCTATGCGCCAGCTGAAGATAATCCTTGTGGTTTCCACGGCGTTTCTAAATTTGATCCTGAAAGCGGTGAAGCACTCTCAACGTCAGGCAGTGGCCCAAGCTACACCCAGGTCTTCGGCGAATGGCTCTGCGACATGGCAAAGCAAGATCCCACCCTGATAGGCATCACTCCTGCCATGCGTGAAGGCTCGGGCATGGTGCAATTTGCCGAACAATTTCCAGAACAATATATTGATGTCGGTATCGCTGAACAACACAGCATCACACTGGCAGCCGGCCTGGCTTGTGAAGGTATTAAACCTGTTGTGGCTATCTATTCAACCTTCTTACAACGCGGCTATGACCAACTCATCCACGATGTTGCGATTCAAAATCTGCCCGTGTTATTCGCCATCGATCGTGCCGGCCTGGTCGGTCCAGATGGCCCCACCCATGCCGGGATGTTTGATCTCAGTTATTTACGCTGTATTCCAAACATGATCGTGATGACACCCACTGATGAAGATGAGTGTCGTCAAATGCTTTACACCGGTTACCAACACAAAGGCCCTGCTGCAGTACGCTATCCTCGTGGCGCAGGCATTGGTGCCAAGGTTAATTCTGCTATGACGCAGTTACCACTCGGGCGTGGCATTATCACTCGTCAAGGGCAACGTGTTGCGCTACTGGTCTTTGGTAGCCCTCTGGCAGAAGCAAGCATTGCCGCTGAAAGCCTTGATGCCAGTGTCGCCAATATGCGTTTTGTTAAACCCATTGACGATGCCTTGATTGCCAAACTCGCCGCATCCCATGACTTACTCGTCAGCATCGAAGAAAACGTCGTTGCTGGCGGCGCAGGCAGTGCTGTACACGAGTCTTTAACCGCACAGGGCATCACCATACCCCTGCTACAACTAGGGCTACCGGATAAATTTGTCGACCATGGCGACCGAGATGCACTATTAAGCGCCTGTGGACTTGATTCCAGTGCTATAATCCGCGCCGTTGAACGTCGGTTAGAGGATGCAGATTGCGTGCCTCAGCCAGTACGCGTAAAATAATCCCTAGTATTTTAGTCAGGTTATAATCATGAACGCTCGATATACGCTGAAAGTTGTTTCTGATTTTGCATCAGCGCATACATTGCGAGACTATCCCGGCGCCTGCAGTCGCATGCACGGCCATAACTGGAAAGTGGAAGCAGAAGTCATCGCGACCCAACTTGATACGGTAGGCATGGGAATTGATTTTAAAAAAATCAAATCCGCTGTCAAAGAATTAACTGATACGCTTGATCACCGTTACTTAAACGAGATCGAACCATTCGACAGTATTAACCCTACTGCCGAAAATATCGCGGCCTGGTTATACCGCGGCTTAAGCGAAAAATTAAACAATGAACATATACAGGTTAGTGCCATGACCCTCTGGGAAACCGAACGCGCCTGTGTCAGATTTACTGAGGAATAAAGGGCATGACATCTTCTACTTCCGGCAACGAGATTGCCGACGTTCAAAACAGCGCTGATACACGCCAGATCGCTATCGATAAAGTGGGTATTAAAGATATCCGTCACCCTGTTGTGGTCAATGATCGCAGTGGTGGTGAACAGCACGTTGTTGCCAATTTTAATATGTATGTGAATTTGCCGCATAACTTTAAAGGCACTCACATGTCGCGTTTTGTTGAGATTTTAAATCAACATGAACGTGAATTAACCGTAAAATCATTTAAAGAAATGATGACCGAAATGATTGAACGGCTCGATGCCAATTCTGGTCACATCGAAATGAGCTTTCCTTATTTTATGAATAAGAAAGCCCCTGTTTCCGGTGTCGAAAGCCTGTTGGATTACGATGTCACGTTTATTGGTAAGATTAATGACAATAAACCCATGCTCACCGTTAAAGTGGTTGTGCCGGTTACCAGCCTTTGTCCTTGTTCAAAAAAGATTTCTGACTATGGCGCGCACAACCAACGCTCACACGTTACTGTCTCCGTCGAGACAGCCGGCTTTATCTGGATTGAAGATATTATTGATTTGGTTGAACAACAGGCATCTTGCCAGCTTTATGGTTTATTAAAACGTCCTGATGAAAAACATGTCACAGAAGAAGCGTATAACAACCCTAAATTTGTTGAAGACATGGTGCGAGATGTTGCCGCACAATTAAACAATGATGATCGTATTACAGCTTACATAGTAGAGTCAGAGAACTTTGAATCAATTCACAATCACTCTGCCTACGCACTCATCAGCAAAGATAAAACACAAAACTAGAATTTCTTTTTCAGCTTGAGGGAACGGCCATCGTTTTTCATCTCAAGCTGTCCAAGGAAGGACATACCGAGTAATACACTGCGTGGGCTATCGCTGTTACTCACTAATGCCTTAACATTATGTAACTTAATATTACCTACTTGTACTTTTTTCAGTATTACGCTCCATGTTTTCATCGTACCATTCGCTGTATTCGCGTAGCCGCGCTTTCCATATTGACGATAATCAATGCCTAAGCGACGCGCCTCATTCCGGCTCATTGCGATATGTGATGCACCGGTATCAACAAGAAAATTCACCGGAAAATTATTAATGCTTCCAATCACACTAAACATACCACGTTCATCTTTATAGATAGCGACTTCAGGTTGTTCGTCTTTCTTGAAGCTTGAACCGATATGACTACCCAGGCGATAGCTATTTCGTTTTCCCTCTATTTCAAGCACCGCCTCGTCACTATTTGAAGAAATTAATAGCACGCCCTCTGGCGATACTTTACCGGGTTTTAAAATACGCTGCTTCCCATCTATCTTAAGCATCACTTTATTTCGAAATAAACCTAATACAACGACATCAATTGCAAAAGCTTCGCTAGCAAAGACGAGTAGAACCAAGCCTGACATCAGACTTCGCCATTTTATGCCCGGTTTATTTCCTGCGGATATGATAACGATCACCGCTCGAACGCGTTAAGTCGACTTTAACCCGCTGCTTACTCCAACCATGTTTTTTGTCATGGGCTTCAACGTAAACAATCGATTTGTCAGAAGGAATATTGATATTCGAAAGACTTCGTGTAAAGGGTTGTTCATTGATGTGCGGGTGAAATAATACGCGGGTTTTGTAAAGGTGGCCTTTACCATCAACAATACGCCAGGCATCGGCGTAATGTTCCCAGTTTGCATCCTCATGTTTCAAGGTTACTTCAGCACGCCAACCAGTATCTGTTTCCTGCATATAAACGTTTAATATCTCAACTTCATTTGCTTGTGATAATGACGAAAAACTCACCACCACGCCAAACACTATCATTAAAAGTATGCGTTTCACTGGTTCAACCTCTTAATTGCTAATACCCAAAGACCATTCTGTAGTATCTGACCTTTGTCTATTCATAACGTTCCCACTATCTATACAAACAAATCAGGTAACAAGAATACGACTAACTGTAATACAACGGCAGCATAAATACCCGCTAAAACGTCATCAACCATAATACCCAAACCACCGGACACTTTGGCATCTAACCAACTTATCGGCCAGGGCTTCCAGATATCAAATAAACGGAATAAAACAAAGCCAAGCACTATCGATCCGATGCCTGCCGGGGTGAGAAACATGGTAATCAGATAACCGACAATTTCGTCCCAAACAATTCCGGAGTGATCGTGAACGCCGAGTTTACGAGCCGCTGAACCACAGAGGAATATACCAACGGCAAACAACAACAGCGTTAATATCGCATAATACAGAACCGACAGTGGCTGCATAAACCAATAGACAGGAATCGCCGCCAGGGTCCCAAATGTACCCGGTGCAAAACGCGCCAAACCGGTTCCAAAACCCAGTGCCAGAAATAAAACAGGATCCTTGATTGCGGTCATCGGTATCGGTGCGACTTTCAAGACAACGACTCCGCTTGCAGTGCAGAACTAAAGTGGTTATATCCTGCTTTTTGTGGCGTAAACAACCCGCCTGCGGGTGTAATACATTCAATCCCTTTTTTCTCAACCACGCGGCCTATCTTTGTCAGTAAACAGTCCTGTTGATCCAAACGTGCCAATTGCGCTTCAGGCAAAGTGAAACAAAGTTCATAATCATCACCGGCATTCAGGGGTAATGACCAATCCCCATCCTTTGTCGTTAGTTTCACCGTTTCTGATAAAGGTAAATCTGCTAATTGTATTTGAGCGCCTAACTTGCTTGCATCTAGTATATGACCGAGATCGGCGATTAACCCATCTGAAATATCAATTACAGCTGTCGCCGTACCCAGTAACGACTGCCCAAGTACAACACGAGGTGTTGGACGGTTTAATCGGGCAAGACCCTCTGCATGGATATTGTCTTTAGCAAGTAATTGACGTAATGCGAGACCCGCATCCCCCAGTTGTCCTGATACAACAATCGCATCACCAGGCTGGGCTGTATTGCGCTGTAAATATTGATCTGATGCCACCGTACCTTGTAGCGTCAATGTCAGTGTTAAAGGGCCACGGGTGGTGTCACCGCCCACCAATTGCACTGAATACTGTTTTGCCAACTCAAATAAACCAGCAGCAAACTGTGCTAGCCAGTCATCATTTGATTCTGGCAATGTTAATGCTAACGATGCCCAACGAGGCTGCGCCCCCATTGCCGCTAAATCGCTCAAATTGACTGCCATCAGTTTATAGCCAATATCAAAGGGAGAAGTTGCTTCTGGAAAATGTACGCCCGCAACCATGGTATCGGTCGAAACGACAAGTTGCTCGTCTAACCCTAACCGCATCACCGCGGCATCATCACCAATACCCAGTAATACATCACTGCGGGAAATAGCTTGCCGGGAAAAATATTTTTCTATCAGGCTGAATTCACTGCATGACATATGAAGTGCTCACTGAATAGCAGTCCTACGATGCGCCTTTGTCTTTAGCAGTTGGTTTCATTTCTGCTGCGCGTAATTTCCTGGCAACCTGATCAACAATCCCATTCACATACTTATGACCATGCTCCGCACCAAATCGTTTTGCCAGTTCAACAGACTCATTAATAACAACGCGATAAGGCACATCCAGACAAAACTCAAGTTCATAGGCAGCCAGGCGTAAAACAGCGCGTTCTACCGGATCAATTTCATCAACAGGACGGTCCAGGAAAGGAATAAGATGATCATCAAGCTCATGAAGATGCAAAGGAACTTGTCGAAATAACTGTTTAAAGTATTCAACATCGACTTTTTTCATGTCGTACTCAGCAAGAAATTGCGCTTCAATATCCGCCAGATCATGCCCTGCCAGCTGCCATTGATACAGCGCTTGCACGGCATTACGTCTTGCTTTGGTGCGAGCATTACTCACTGCATTCTCCTGCGACTGCTTGTATAAAATTAATCACGCTTATTTATCTAGTTCACGTAATAAATTAATCATTTCAATCACGGACATGGCGGCTTCGCCACCTTTGTTACCGGCCTTGGTGCCTGCACGTTCAATCGCTTGTTCAATGCTTTCAACAGTCAACACACCAAAACCAACGGGTAAGCCTGTTTGCATACTCACACCAGCAAGCCCTTTCGAACATTCACCCGCAACAAAATCAAAGTGCGGTGTTGCACCACGAATAACTGCTCCTAAGGCAATAATGCCATCATAGCGCCCCGAGGTAGCTAACTTCTGAGCCGCCAATGGGATTTCATGTGCGCCCGGCACCCAGATAACATCAATATCTTTATCTGCTGCACCATGTTGTTTGAGTGTATGCACTGCGCCATCAACCAATGCCTTAACAATAAAATCATTAAAACGACTTGCAACCAATCCAAAACGCGCACTGCGTACAGACAAGTCGCCTTCAATTACATTTACACCTGACATGAGAAACCCCTTAAAACAAAATATTTATTCAAAACTAACGTAGTCAGTAATTTCCAATCCAAAACCAGACAAACCATGTAGTTTCACTTTTGAACCCAGTACCTGCATATTGCTAACACCAAGGTCAACGAGAATTTGTGCGCCTAAACCAAAGGTGCGTAAATCACCCTGCGCCTGTTGTGGCAAGTTTACACCAGTCTCTTGCTGATGGTAATTCTTGATGTGCTGTAAAATGGTATTTGAATCATTTGAGCTGCGTAACACAACCACAATACCTGAACCGTTTTTAGCAACATGCTGCATCGCAGCATCGAGGCTATGACTGCAATCACTAAAAAGCCCACCCAGTGAATCACAGAGACTATTCAACATATGCACACGCACCAACACCGATTCGTCCATGTTTGGCTCACCATAAACGAGTGCCATATGAACATTTTCATCATAGGCATCAAGGTAAGAGACTAAACGGAAATCACCGTACTGGGTTGGCATAGTGCATTCTTCCATGCGCTCAACGGTTTTTTCATTCTCAATGCGGTAATGAATTAAATCCGCAATGGTGCCCATTTTAAGACCATGCTGCTCTGCAAAGACTTCCAGATCATCACGGCGTGCCATGCTGCCATCTTCATTGAGAATTTCGACAATCACACTGGCAGCTTCGCAACCGGCTAATTTAGCCAGGTCACAACCGGCTTCTGTGTGGCCGGCGCGCGTTAGTACACCACCCGGCTGCGCCTTAAGTGGAAAAATATGTCCTGGCATCACAATATCATCCGGCGTTGCATCCGCGGCAATCGCTGCCTGAACGGTCGTTGAACGATCCGCTGCCGAGATGCCCGTTGTTACGCCGCGTGAGGCTTCAATGGAAACAGTAAAGTTAGTACCGTGTGCATCAGTATTATTCGCGACCATAAGAGGTAAATTAAGTTGCTTACAACGATCTTCGGTCATGGTCATGCAAATCAAACCACGTCCATGCGTTGCCATAAAGTTAATCGCTTCCGGCGTTACTTTTTCAGCAGGAATAATCAAGTCGCCTTCATTCTCGCGATCTTCATCATCCATCAAGATAACCATCTTGCCTTGACGCATGTCTTCTATGATTTCTTCAATCTTACTTAATGCCATAGTCTTTCTTCACATTTAAAATTCATGATTAATTAAATTAGTTTCCAGATGCAAAACCATTCTCGGCTAAAAATGCACGACTTAAATCAGTGCCACGACTACCGGCTTGTGCCGCTTTATCACCTAACAACAAACGTTCCAGGTAGCGCGCAATGATATCCACTTCAAGATTGACCGTTGTACCCACAACAAAATCAGCCATGGTTGTCTGGTCCATGGTGTGCGGCACAATATTAAGCTCAAACACATCACCATCAACCGCATTAACGGTTAAGCTAATACCATCAACGCAAATAGAACCTTTTTCAGCGATATAACGCGC
>JALTKS010000095.1:0-15366 GCA_027006175.1 Gammaproteobacteria bacterium | reverse complement strand
CAGCCATGGTTGTCTGGTCCATGGTGTGCGGCACAATATTAAGCTCAAACACATCACCATCAACCGCATTAACGGTTAAGCTAATACCATCAACGCAAATAGAACCTTTTTCAGCGATATAACGCGCAAGGCTCGCCGGAGTACGCACACTAAAACGCACCGAACGGGCATCAGCCTGACGGCTAATGATTTCACCTATGCCATCAACGTGACCACTGACTAAATGACCACCTAATGCCGTTGTCGGGGTCACGGCTTTTTCAAGATTCACTGCTGAATTCTTTTTCAACTTCCCCAGGCCGGTTCGCGATAATGTTTCACCTGAGACATCAGCACTAAAGCCATCTGAATGTTTTTCTATTACCGTTAAGCAAACGCCATTAACGGCAATGCTATCGCCTAACTCAACCGTG
This sequence comes from Gammaproteobacteria bacterium, assembly GCA_027006175.1. Classification (GTDB taxonomy): domain Bacteria; phylum Pseudomonadota; class Gammaproteobacteria; order AKS1; family AKS1; genus Sulfuriflexus. The sequence goes on along the minus strand of JALTKS010000095.1, from coordinate 14,953 downwards.
GCTAACGGGAGTCCAGCCGTATTCAAACGCACACGTTTATCACCACCAATATCTTGCATTGATGCAATCGAACCCACTGCTTGAATAATACCGGTAAACATAAACTACTTATCTCCGTAATCCGTTCTGATGGTAAAGCGCCAATCAACACCGATCTTTCTCACATCATCAATGTGTAAATCGATACTCTGTGCCATTGTTTCCAGCCCGGGTAGTTGGAATAATCCACGTGCTGAATCACCCATCAATTTAGGCGCCATATAAATAATCATTTCATCAATCAATTGCTGCTGTAATAATGCACCCGCAAGCCCTGCGCCTGCCTCCACCATCACTTCGTTGATTTGTGATTCTGCTAACTCATGCATCACCGCGGTTAAATCTACACGACTATCACGCGCCGGTAACATCACTATCTCTGCACCGGCATCATGTAACGCATCACGCCGGTTCGGTGCAGCATCCGCCAAGGTATAAATCCGAACGGTGCCCTGTTGTCGAAATACTGCCGACTGTGGCGAAACTTTTAATTCACTATCAACAATCACACGCAGTGGTTGCTCAGTACGTTGCGCAGCTTCATCGCAACGTGCGGTGAGTGATGGGTTATCCGACATCACGGTGCCACTACCCGTCAAGATAGCCGAGCTTCGTGCTCGCAACCTATGCACATCTTCTCTTGCCGCCGCCGAGGTAATCCATTTACTTTCACCGGACGCCATCGCAGTACGTCCATCCAGACTCATGGCCAGTTTGCAACGAACCCAGGGGCGACCTTCTCGCATACGCTTCAAGTAGCCGGGGTTCAGTAACGCCGCCTGTTGCTCAAGCAAACCACTTTCAACCTGAATACCGGCATCGGCTAGCAGTTGTAAGCCCTTACCTGCCACTTGTGGATTCGGATCTTTCATTGCCACAACAACGCGTGCAATGCCTGCCTCTATCAGTGCTTGCGCACAAGGCGGGGTACGCCCAAAGTGCGAACAAGGTTCCAGCGTCACGTAAGCCGTTGCATCTTTTGCTTTATCACCGATCTGCTTTAAAGCATTAACTTCGGCATGCCCTTCGCCTGCCCGCACATGCCAGCCTTCGGCAATCACCTTCCCCGCATCAGTAATAATACAACCGACACGCGGATTCGGATCAGTACTGTACAAACCACGCTTTGCCAACTGAATGGCGGTTGACATATGCTGCGTATCTACTGAAGAAAAATCACCTTGCGCCATTTTCGATACAGTCTCTTACCAGCGCTTAGCCAGTAGGATCTGTTTTTCCTTTGCGAGACTTAATATTAGTGACCTTTTTACTACCGGATGATGGCAATAAAGAAAGCTGTTGTTTACGAATTTCTGATGACGGTTCACGTTCGAGTTTTTCGATCTCTTCACGAAATTCATTCACATCTTCAAAACTACGATAAACCGATGCAAAACGAACATAGGCAACATGGTCCAGTTCGCGCAACTGCTCCATGACACATTCGCCAACCATAATCGATGGCACTTCACGATCACCCGTGGAACGAAGGCGTTGTTTAATATGGCTGATCGCCGCATCTATCTGTTCTGTTTCTACTGGACGTTTTTCTAATGCGCGCATAATTCCTGATGCCAGTTTATTCTCATCGAAAGGAACACGGCTGCCATCGGTTTTAACGATGCGCGGCATCACCAATTCAGCGGTTTCATAGGTAGTAAAACGTTCTGCACAGGTCAAACACTCACGACGGCGACGCACAGCATCGCCTTCATTCGCCAGGCGCGAATCAATAACCTTTGTTTCTTCTGCATGACAGAACGGGCATTGCATCTATCGTTAATCCGCTTGATAAACAGGTAAGGTGCCACAGATATCCAACACCTGCGCTTTTACTGTGTCGATAACAGACTGGTCACCGAGGTTGTCCAACACATCACACATCCAGCCCGCTAGCTGGCTTGAGTCTGATTCATTAAAACCGCGTGTTGTAATCGCCGGTGTACCAACACGAATACCGCTAGTGACAAACGGCGATTGTGGATCGTTTGGCACCGAGTTTTTGTTCACGGTAATGTTCGCGGCACCGAGTGCTGCCTCAGCATCCTTACCGGTAATACCTTTCTCAATGAAATCAACCAGGAACAAATGGTTATCGGTACCATTTGAAACGACTTTAAAACCACGCTCTAAAAAGACTTCGGTCATGGCACGCGCATTATCAACAACCTGTTGTTGATAAACTTTAAACTCAGGTTGCAACGCTTCTTTAAACGCAACCGCTTTTGCCGCGATCACATGCATCAGAGGTCCGCCTTGAATACCGGGAAAAATGGCTGAGTTTAATTTCTTTTCAATCTCAGGATTCGACTTCGCCAAAATTAAACCACCACGAGGACCACGTAATGTTTTATGTGTTGTACTGGTAGTGATATCAGCAATTTGAGTTGGGTTAGGGTAAACACCCGCTGCAATTAAACCGGCGACGTGCGCCATATCAACCATGAAGTAAGCACCCACCTCATCAGCAATGTCACGAAAACGCTGCCAATCAACAATACGTGAGTAGGCACTGAAACCGGCAATGATCATCTTTGGTTTGTGTTCTTTTGCGAGTGCTTCTACTTGTGCGTAATCGATTTCACCGGTTGATTCATCCAAACCGTATTGAACCGCGTTATAGGTTTTACCGGAAAAGCTTACTTTAGAACCATGCGTTAAATGACCACCATGCGCCAGACTCATACCCAAAACCGTATCACCCGGCTCTAATAACGCCATATAAACCGCTGCATTTGCCTGCGAACCAGAATGAGGCTGAACATTGGCGTAATCGGCACCAAAAATCTCTTTCGCGCGATCAATGGCGAGTTGTTCAGCAATATCAACGTACTCACAGCCACCGTAGTAACGTTTGTGAGGGTAGCCTTCTGCGTATTTGTTGGTTAAAACGGAGCCCTGAGCTTCCATTACACGTGGGCTGGCGTGGTTTTCAGAGGCAATCAACTCGATATGCTCTTCCTGGCGACGTTCTTCAGCCTGCATGGCTTCCCATAATTCTGTATCAAAATCAACGATAGTCTCTTTACCAAACATCTTGTTAACCCTCTATTACCTGCGAATAAACAGGTAAGTTATTGAATTTATTTATTTAATCCCGAATTCCCCAAATCATTACTTAAAAATAAGCAAGCACCAGTAGTTGCCATAAAATTTACTCGGAAAAGGGCGCATAGGATACCCGATCTGGGCAGCAGTTGCATGAAATATAGGGAATTTAGGGGGGATTCAATCAAGAATCATTACAAGGACCCTGGTTAAACTTAAGCCAATAATTGCCGATTTTTTCAACCGCATCGACAAACTGGCGATAATCGACCGGTTTTCGTATATAACTGTTTGCACCAGAACGATAACTTGTCTGAATATCAATTTCCTCATTTGATGAGGTCAACACCACAACGGGCAGGGTTCGAGTGCGCTCATCTGCACGCATTGCCTTAAGCACTTCATGACCATTGACTCGTGGTAAATTCAGGTCGAGCAGCACAACGTTCGGTAACGATGATGAATGTTGTTCCGCAAAATCACCCCGAGAAAATAGAAAATCCAGCGCCTCTACACCATCATGAGCCACCACAACATTGTCAGCGATTTTATGATGACGTAATGCGCGTAAGGTTAATTCCTCATCATCAGGATTATCCTCAACCAGCAATATTTTCGCTGCAGCAAGACTCATTCATTATTCTCCCAGTGTAAAAAAGATAGTGGCACCGCCACCTTTACTACTTTCTGCCCAAACTTCACCACCATGGCGTCGTACTATGCGCTGTACGGTCGCAAGACCAATACCCGTTCCTTCGTACTCTTCATTTGAGTGTAAACGCTGAAATGGCTCAAACATTTTATGCTTATACTTTTCGTCAAAACCCGCGCCATTATCACGGATAAAATAGACATCCCGTGTTTTACCACGTTCAACGCCAAATTCAATTTGAGCATTATCAGTACGCGCAGTGAACTTCCACGCATTACCAATTAAATTCTCGAACATGGCTAATAATAGTCTATCATCGCCTGAAACGATACAGTCTGAAACGCAACTAAAATTCACGCTACGCTCAGGATTGGCCGCGGTCAATTGCTCAGTGACACGACTCGCCAGCTGCCCCAAATCCACACGCGATGTCGACATATCTGAACGAACAACCTTGGATAACTTTAATAAGTCATCAATCAACTCACCCATTCTCTGGCTGGAAGCACATACCCGATTCAGATAATTACATGCCTGTTCGTCTAATTGCTCCTTATAATCTTCCAATAATGCCTGACTGAAGCCATCAATGCTGCGTAACGGTGCACGCAGATCGTGTGAAACAGAATAACAAAAGGATTCCAACTCACTATTGGCTATCTGAAGTTTATGCGTTCTTTCTTCTACTCTTTCTTCTAAATGTTCCTGGTATTCCTGAAGTTGGTTTGTCGCTTCTTTACGATCAGTGATGTCTGTTTGAATACCAACGTATTGGTATGGCTCACCCTGTTTATTTAAAAACGGCACAATCGTTGTATCGACCCAATAGTAACTACCGTCTTTTCGTTTATCGCGAATTTCACCATGCCAGATATTTCCCGTTGAAATCGTTTGCCAAAGCACTTTAAAGAAATCATCATCATGACGCGTTGAATTTAAAATACTGTACTTGTTACCTAATAACTCGGTTTGCGTATAGCCTGTTAACTCACAGAATTTATCATTTACATAGGTTAGGCGACCATCCTGATTGGTTATTCCAACAATCGCATGCGCATCCAGTGCTAGCTTGATATCATTCAAGTCCTTGCTGGAAGAATATATTTGATGCGATGCATAATTCAGGGCATGCTCTAATTGTTCTATTTCAAAGGCACTTTTTTCAAACGGCATGACTTTACCGGTGTTTTTATAAAGCTCTCTTGCAAACTCGGTGGCATTACCAATTGCCCGCATCGGTTGTTTTAATAATAAAACCAATGTTAAAACACTCACAACAAAAGCAACCAGCGCAGTCGCAATACCATTTTTCCATATTTCAACTTGAACCTTTTCAGCTTTAGCAAGACTAAAACGAAGCTGAACCCACCCCAAACTCCCCTCTTCTATCGGCTTCCAGAGCACCATGGTATTTTTTAATATTGAGATATATTCATCTTCTGATGTCGGTAATTTTATTTTCTGCTCGATAAAAACCGGCACGATCGTACCTTCATTGTTTCGCTTGACTGCAGCAAACACAACACCTGCAGAATTCGTAATAGTGAATGATTCAACATCGGGAAAAGCTGCCGCATGAATTAATAATTCTTCCAGTGCACTAAAATCTTTCGTCACTAAATAATTTCCGGCAACCGATGCTGTATTTCTGACTAATGTTTGTGCCTGTGTTTGATTTGACTGTAATGCGAAATCAAGTTGTTCACTACCCACTTTCCAGGTGAATAACAAAATCGCTATCGCCACGGCAAAGGCACCAAATATGACTAACTGAAAATAAAGTCGCCGAATAAGCGGAGGCTTGTTTATTATTTTATCTTTCAACAGCGACATTATTTCAGGGTTCCTCGGTATTTTTCCAAATCCAGTTCCTCGAGAAAGGCATAATCCCGTTCATAATTTGCACGGATAGGCGAAGATACTTGAATCCCGTTTAATAAACCACGTCCATCTGCGGTATCTCGCAAGGATAGTATGCTTTTAAAAAAAGCGGTCTGAATTTTCAAAGGCACACGGTGATGTGTAGCTAATGGATGTGCCGCGACACCGGGAATTTCATATAAAACACGAAGTAATTTACGTAATGATGCCGGTTGACTTGCCAGCGTACTATTCACGCCACCACCTGCTGCAACAAAACTTCTTACTACATTGCGGTAAACATTACCGTGTGTGCCAACATAGCTTGCCGTAAAATCAATGCCTACTTTTTCCCGAAGCCATGCCCGAAGATACAAAGAAGCGGCAAAGGCATTCGGAGAAGGGAAAGCAATCGTTTTACCTTGTAGTTGATTAATGCTGGTTATTGGGCTGTCTTTTCGTACCACAACCAATCCAACTAACTGTTTATCTGCATCTCTTAAAAGCGGAATATAATTCTGTTTTTTTCGAGCCAGCACCAAATGATACGGTGATAAATAACTAAAATCGGGTTCACCTGCCTGCAAAGCCTTTATAAATTCTTTAAAGTTTTTGTAGGTCAGTATTTCAAACTTAACCCCTATATCCTTTTCTAGCTGGTCAATAATAGGCCGCCAATAACGATAAACCAATAACGGGGTATGTTGCGGAACAATCGCAATCTTATAAACATGTTTATCAGCATATGCGGTTAGTGGCAACCAACACAACAAGACAACAAGCAGCCAATAGCTGCACCTTCTGATATTCCTCATCAAGTGAATCTCCCAAATACTCGCCATTATTAGTATTTTTTGTGGCGATGACCTTATTGAGAATAACTATAGCAGATTAAATAGAGGTTGCAGCCCGTGCTTGCCGATCCCACCAGGCACGCACCCCAAGCAGAACGATCAGAATAACGGCGTAAATAATGGGTTCCTGTACATCTGCTTTAACAAGCCAGAGGAAATGCAAAACGCCTAAGCCAGAAATTAAATACACCAGCTTATGAAGTTTTTGCCAGCGTTGTTTTAAGCGGCGAATTGAAAATTTATTAGAGGTAATGGCTAACGGGATCAGCATCAAGAATGCTGAAAAGCCAACCGTAATATAAGGACGCTTAAGAATATCTTCGGTCACATCGCCTAGCTGCAATTCACGATCAAGCCAGAACCAAACCAGGAAATGTAAAAATGCATAAAAGAAGGCATACAAACCAAGCATTCTTCGCAACCTTAACAATCGTGACCAACCGGTGAATCGTCTTAAGGGCGTTATTAACAGCGTGATCATCAAAAACCGTAATACCCAATCACCTGTAAACAAGGTTGCATCTTTAACCGGATCCGCACTAAGTCTTTCCGTTATCACATCATAGGAAAAAAATGCGAGGGGCACTAAACAAAGTATAAATACGGCCGGTTTAATCAACCAGCTCATGACCTGATCTTTATTCATTAATAGAACTTACGCAAATCCATACCGGCATACATCCCTGCAACCTGTTCACCGTAGCCATTATAGATTTGTGTTTTCACTTTTTTCGCGAAAAAACCGGAACCCAACACACGCTCTTTTGCCTGACTCCAACGTGGATGTGAGACAGCTGGATTCACATTTGAATAGAAGCCGTATTCACGTGGCGCTGATGTATTCCATGCCGTTGCTGGTTGTTTCTCCGTAAAACGAATTTTAGCAATTGACTTAATGCTCTTAAAACCATACTTCCATGGCACAATTAAACGCAGTGGTGCGCCATTTTGGTTCGGTAATACTTCGCCGTATAAACCCACAACCATCATTGTTAAGGGGTTCATCGCTTCATCCATGCGTAAACCTTCTGTATAAGGCCAATTCAAAATACGACGACGCTGTCCTGGCATGTTTTCAGGATCATAGAGTGTTGTGAATTCAACATATTTTGCTTTAGACGTGGGGTTAAAACGTTTGATTAAATCGCTTAAGGGGAAGCCCACCCATGGTACTACCATTGACCATGCTTCGACACAACGGAAGCGATATATACGTTCTTCAAATGTGTGGGGTTTTAAAATATCTTCAAGGTTATAAACACCCGGTTTTTCTACTTCACCTTCAATGGCCACCTGCCAGGGTGAAGTTTTCAGTGTGTGTGCATTCGCAGCTGGATCGCGTTTACCTGTACCAAATTCATAAAAATTACAATAATTGGTAATATCTTTATATTTATTGGGTTTCTGATCGGTACTAAATGGTCCTTTTATCACGCCTTCTATTTTAGCTCTGGGTGTTGACGTTGCAGGTAGTGTGCCTGCTGATAATATCTCAGGTACCGCAAGTGTTCCCGCCGCCGCTATCGCAAACTGACCACTCTTCTTAATAAACTCTCGACGCTGTTTGAATATTTCTGGAGCAGTGATTTCTGAAGACTTTATATCATTATTGTTTTTGCTTTTGATTAACATCCTGTCCACCTGTCCTGTTTTATTGACTGTCAGTTAAGACACTGTCTAAGTAATAAAGTTGCATTCCATCGCTTAATCCACCCAAACCCGTGCGTTACGGAACATTCTTAGCCATGGGCCATCTTCACCCCATTCATCCGGGTGCCATGAATACTGCATAGTCCGGAAAACACGTTCTGGATGCGGCATCATAATTGTAAACCGCCCATCAGTCGTGGTCATACCGGTGATACCATTAGGCGAACCATTGGGATTGGCAGGGTAACTCTCTGCCACCTCACCGTAGTTATCAACGTAACGTAAGCTCACCAGCTTAGCCGCTTCAGCAACATCAACCGTTTGACGAACAAACTCTGCCTGCCCTTCACCGTGTGCCACGGCAATCGGCAAACGAGAACCTTCCATGCCCGCTAATAATAACGAAGGTGATTGCTGTATTTCTACCATCGCGACACGCGCTTCAAACTGTTCTGAATCATTACGCACAAATTGTGGCCAGGCATCGCTGCCGGGGATTAGTTCATGTAAGGATGACATCATCTGACAACCATTACAGATCCCTAAACCAAAACTGTCATTACGATCAAAGAACGCAGCGAACTCATCACGTGCGCGTGGATTAAATAAAACAGATTTTGCCCAGCCCTGACCGGCACCCAATACATCACCGTAAGAGAAACCACCGCAAGCCACCAGGCCACGGAAGTCAGACAAACTCACCTTGCCACTGATCACGTCACTCATGTGAACATCGATGGCTGCAAAGCCGGCTTTATCAAATGCTGCTGCCATTTCACGCTGACCATTGACACCCTGCTCACGCAAGATAGCCATGCGAGGACGTTCACCTTTACCGATGTAAGGTGCCATGATGTTATCGTCAGGATCGAAACTGACAACCGGTTGCATGCCCGGATTTTTCGCATCCAGTAAAGCATCGTATTCCTGTTGTGCCCGTACCGGGTTATCGCGCAGACTTTGCATACGCCAACTTGTTTCCGACCAGGCGCGATGTAAATCAACCCGTGTTTCAGTTAACAGCGTTTGTTTACCTGCACGGAAAACAATCTTGTCTTCATCATTAACTGAACCAATAACATGGCTGTAGTGTGCAAACCCGGCATCGTGCAGGGCAGCCAGTACCGCGTCCGTATCACAATGCGCAACTTGTATAACCGCGCCAAGCTCTTCATTGAAGAGTGCCGCGGTGCTGTCATCACCTAAATCATCAATATCAACGCTAACACCACAGTGTCCTGCAAAAGCCATTTCAGTGACCGTTGCCAACAAACCACCATCGGATCGATCGTGGTAAGCCAGTAATAAATTATCCGCATTGAGTTGTTGAATAACATCAAAGAATTGTTTCAAGGCATGTGCGTCATCCAAATCAGCAGGATGATGACCAATCTGTTTATAAACCTGCGCCAAAGCTGAACCACCCAGACGGTTCTTACCTTTACCTAAATCAATCAGGATTAAATCAGTATCACCTTTGTCCGTACGGAGTTGCGGCGTCAATGTCTTGCGCACATCCAACACAGGAGCAAAAGCAGAAATAATCAATGACAATGGCGAAGTAACACTACGATCTTCACCGTCTTGCTGCCAAACCGTTTTCATCGACATCGAATCCTTACCCACTGGAATACAAATACCCAGCTCGGGACATAACTCCATGCCAACCGCTTTAACCGTATCGTAAAGCCCGGCATCTTCACCGGGGTGTCCTGCCGGTGCCATCCAGTTTGCCGATAGCTTTAAATCACTTAATTTATCAATCCGTGATGCCGCAATATTCGTAATGGCTTCTGCAATCGCCATACGACCGGATGCGGCGTGGTGCAACAGTGCAACCGGGGTTCGTTCACCCAATGCCATGGCTTCACCACAGTGATGCTCAAAACCACTGGCCGTCACCGCAACATCAGCAACCGGCACTTGCCACGGTCCAACCATTTGGTCGCGTGCAACCAATCCGGTAACACTTCGATCACCAATCGTGATCAAGAATGTTTTGTCTGCCACCGTGGGTAAATGCAGAATGCGATACACAGCTTCTTTGACATCAATACCTGCTGTCTCAAAATCCTGTTTCTGGAACGGTTTGTGATGCACGTCGCGCAACATCTTGGGCGGTTTACCCAGCAATACCGTTAAGGGAATATCAATCGGCGTATTATCAAAGTGCGCATCACCTAAGACTAAATCAGTTTCTTCGGTCACTTCACCAATAATCGCGTAAGGACAACGTTCACGAATACAAAGCGCTTCAAATTCTTCAATTCGATCTGGATCAATCACTAGTACATAGCGTTCCTGTGATTCATTACACCAAATTTCCATCGGGTTCATGCCCGGCTCATCATTTGGAATCGTGCGCAATTCAAATCGTCCACCACGACCGCTGTCATTAACAATTTCAGGGACGCCATTCGATAAACCGCCGGCACCGATATCATGAATACTTTGAATCAGGTTTTCTTCCAGGTTAGTACAGTGATCAATCACTTCCTGACAACGTCGTTGCATTTCAGGATTGCCACGTTGCACTGAGGCAAAATCCAGATCTTCAGCACTGGTGCCACTTGCCATGGATGAAGCCGCGCCACCACCCAAACCAATTAACATTGCCGGACCACCCAGAACAACAACCGGCGCACCCGCATTTAAATTGAGTTTTTCAACATGCTCGGTGCGCATGTTACCCAAACCACCTGCCAACATAATCGGCTTGTGGTAACCACGGACTTCGTCACCTTCTGGCCCCGGCACTTTCTCTTCAAAAGTACGGAAATAACCACACAGATTAGGACGACCAAATTCATTATTAAAACTCGCCGCGCCGATCGGACCTTCAAGCATGATATCGAGCGCTGAAACAATGCGACCGGGCTTACCAAAATCTGTTTCCCATGCTTGTTCAGCCTCCGGTAAACGCAGGTTTGATACAGAGAAACCCGTCATACCCGCTTTAAAGCGTGAACCACGCCCTGTTGCACCTTCATCACGAATTTCACCACCCGACCCTGTCGCGGCACCCGGTGCAGGTGAGATAGCCGTTGGATGATTGTGCGTTTCGACTTTCATTAAGATAGGAATATCATCTTCAATGTAACCGTATTCAAGACCAACCGGATCCGCCTGAAAGCGACTCGCCCTAGAGCCTTCCATGACGGCGGCATTATCTTTGTAAGCAGACAATACACCCTCGGAATGTAACTCATGGGTATTACGAATCATGGCAAACAGCGATTTATCCTGCTGCTCTCCATCAATAATCCAGTCCGCATTAAAAATTTTGTGGCGACAATGCTCTGAGTTCGCTTGCGCAAACATCATCAACTCAATATCAGTAGGATTACGCTTTAAAACCGTAAAGTTTTGTACCAGATAATCAATTTCATCGTCTGACAACGCCAAACCTAGTTCAATATTGGCGGCCACCAGCGCTTGCTGACCACCCATAAGAATATCAACCGAGGTAAAAGGGGTTGGTTCTGCCTGACTAAACAAATTAACCGCATCATCCATGGACTCAAACACGGCTTCGATCATGCGATCATGTAACAGTGATGAGGCTAGCTGCCAATCATCCGGACTCAATGGCTTACCATTTTCTGTTCGTAGATAAAAGGCCTTACCACGCTCAAGACGCTGCAAATTCGCTAAACCACAGTTGTGCGCAATATCAGTCGCTTTGCTCGACCAGGGGGAAATCGTGCCAGGGCGTGGGACAACTAACAGTAATTGCCCCTCAGGTTCTGAGGCTGGTTTTGTTGGCCCGTAATCAAGCAAACGCGCCAGGATTGAAATCTCACTCTCCGTCAATTCAGCGTCTAACCACGCAAAATGCATGAACTCAGCATCAATAGCGCTAATAGCCGGAATCGACTCGCGAAGGTGATCCAATAATTTGTTCAGTCGGAATGCCGACAGGGCGGGACAACCACGTAAACGCAGCATGAAGCCTCTCTTTAAATATACGTCACTGCAGAAAGCCGCATGATACTGAAATCATTGCCGCCCTGCCAGCCATTAAGAGGTTTAGTTGAGTTTAAACTGACTCAATAGCGATTCCAGCCTGCTGGCATTGTTCCACAAGCTACTACTGCTATCCGAGGTTTGCTGCGCATTTTCCATGCTTTCGTTACCGATACGGGCAATATTGACGACGTTTTTATCCACTTCTTCCGCCACCTCACTTTGCTGACCCGCCGCATGGGCAATTTGGGTGTTCATATCATTAATCGTTGAAACCGCCTGAGTAATAGCCGCCAATGATTCACCTGCTTTCACCGCCTGTTCAACACTGATCACGGTTTGGCTCTTTCCTGTTTCCATGGCAGTCACTGCTTTACGTGCTCCACCTTGAACCCGTTCGATAATTTGCATGATTTCTTCGGTTGATTCCTGAGTACGACTTGCCAAGGTTCTGACCTCATCTGCCACCACAGCAAAACCACGACCTTGTTCACCGGCTCGCGCCGCTTCAATCGCCGCATTCAGGGCAAGTAAATTCGTTTGTTCGGCGATACCCTTAATCACATCAATGACCTTACCAATGTCTTCGCTGTCGGCTTCAAGTTGGTCAATAACTGTTGCAGCTTGATCCACTTCACTGGCTAAGGTTTGAATAGAATCAACGGTTAATTTTACAACCGATTGTCCATTTTGTGCTTCACCATCAGCAGCATGGGCTGCATCCGCGGCACCTGAAGCATTACGCGCAATTTCCTGTGCTGTTTGCACCATTTCAGTAATCGCTGTAGCCGTTTGATCTGTTTCACTTTGTTGTTCAGTGATACCTTTGTTTGTTCGCTCTGCTGTCATCGACATTTGAGAAGCCGATGCTGCAATTTCATTACCAACTTCACTGACTGATACTAATAAACTCGCTATTTTCACAACAAAAACATTAAATGCTTTTGATAAGCCGGCAATTTCATCCTTACCTTCTTCATCGAGCTTTTGCGTTAAATCACCATCACCTTCGGCAATATCCTGCATCGCATTAACCGCATGTTGAATACGCCCACAAATCACCTCACTGGTAGCATAGGCACTTAACAGACCGAGTATCAAACCCGCAATCAATAACCCAATTACCAGCGTATGGAGGGAATCCAGATCATTGGATGTCACCGCAACCGCATCCGCAACATATTGTTTTTCTAAATTCACTAAGCTTTCAATATTAGTCTTGATAGAAGAAAGTAAGGGGCCAATTTCACTCCGAATTAACCAGGCATCGGTGCGCCACTGTTCGCCACCATGACTCTTCACCATTTTGTTAAGATTGTCATGATACGTTTTCTTAAACTCTTTGATCTGCTCCAATGAATCAGCTTGATCCAACGTTAGGCTATCTTCCTTCTCTGATAATTTTTCTACCAGGCCATCAAAATTTTCCTGATAAAGCTTGACTTCATCCAGAGATACTTTTGCACGAAATGCCAGATAGGCACGAACACCATTCAACATATTCGCCCACGAATAACGCATATCATTAATAGCCGTTAAAATCTCACGCCGTTCTTCAGAAAACTCTTCCTCAGATTCTGACAAAATCATCTGACTGATATTTTGTAATACCTGTTGACTATATGGATTAAGGTTCTTTGATGAAAAACGCATGGCAGGAATATTTTCTGCGTCATTGGAAGCTAATTTAAGCATTTTTTCCTGATAACCCACATAAGCAGCGACATCAGCAGCAATCTTTTTAACCAGTTGTGCCGATTTGGGATCTTTCTGCAACACTGGCATACTTTTAAGGTTTTCAACTTGTTTGCTTAGCTCTTCCAGTTCGGACGTGTAACTCTCTTTGTGAACGGCTTCCTTACTGAGTAAATAGAATCCCATACTTTGAGCACTACGATTTACCTGGTCGGATAGTGCGATGGATGCCAACATCGCTGGCTGGCTTTCTTCAGCAATAGTTGAAAAATTCTTTTTAATCCCGTCTTCAGAAAAAAGTACCGCGCTGGCGATAATAACAATCACAGCAAGCAATGCGCTGTAACTGACCCAAAGTTTTTGACGAATAGTAAATTGCGACGACACTTTATCGATGACTGCAAAGATAGCTGTTTTCATATGAACACCTGATAATCCATTAACATTTAACGAGTATTAAAATACTCTCTTTCTCTGGAGAGGTTATCGGCATAACCAGGAGGTTCTTTAACAGAAAATGGATTTATTTTATATCGATATATCAACTAGATAGAAACAAAAACAAGGATAATAAAGCTGATGAATTTCCTCAATTATCTACAGGAAATAGTCAGCCAATCATGCCCCTGTTCTTGTTCAGCGGGGATAATTTCAACATCAGGACAGCCCAGCGCCCGTGCCAGCGCGGCACAAGCCAATTCTTCCGTATTATTCTTATCACTAATATGTGCAGCGACAATATGCTGTAAAGAGGATGTATCAAGGCGGGCTAACAAACTAGCGGCTTGAGCATTGCTTAAATGCCCAAAATTACCGCCGACACGCTGTTTTAAGGAATAGGAATAAGGGCCATTCGCCAGCATTTTTACATCATGATTACATTCAAGAATTAATCCGTCACAACCACTTAAAATATCAATAATATGCTGCGTGGCACTCCCTGCATCGGTCAAAATACCTAAACGTACATCACCATCGCTGAACACAAACTGCACCGGTTCTCGTGCATCATGGGGAACGGGGTAGGCCTGGATGTCGATATCACCTATCGAAAAACGATCATGAACATCAATAAAATTCAGCTCGGAAACAGCCCCGTGTTTTTTTTGTGCGGCTGTGCCTCGTGTCATATAAACAGGGATACCATGCTTGCGTGCAACAGTGCCTACGCCACTAATATGATCACCAT
>JALTKS010000094.1 GCA_027006175.1 Gammaproteobacteria bacterium | reverse complement strand
CCAGATTTAGCACCATGACAATGTTGAGATTTCCAGATAGATTATCACACAGGAGATCACAATATGAAGAAGAAACGTTATACAGAAGAGCAAATTATTCGAGCGATTAAAGAGCATGAGGCCGGTGGCAAAGTTGATGATATTTGTCGTCGTCTCGGTATTTCGAGCGCGACTTTTTATAACTGGCGAAGTAAGTACGCGGGTCTTGAAGTGAACGAAGCGAAGCGGCTCAGGGAACTTGAGTCTGAAGATGCCAAACTCAAAAAACTCTTAGCTGAAAAGCTACTTGAAAACGAAGCCTTAAAGGATGTTGTTTCAAAAAAGTGGTGAAGCCTGCTGGACGAAAGCAGGTGGCGACACACATGATTGAGCGATACCAATTAAGCGAACGCTCCGCGTGTTTATTGGCGGGTGTGAGTCGAACGGCTTATCGCTATCAGCCCGTTACTCGGGGTGACAAACCGCTACGAGAGCGCCTAAAGATATTAGCAACAGAATATCCTCGTTATGGTTATTTGTTGTTGCATGCACTTCTGAAGGCGGAGGGTCTGGTGATCAACAAAAAACACACGTATCGACTGTATACCGAGGAAAACTTGCAAGTACGGACAAAGAAGCGTAAGAAATTACAGCGGGCACGTATTCCAATGATGGTACCGACACGCGTTAATCAACCTTGGTCAATGGACTTTGTGTCAGATCAACTTAGTCACGGCCGTCGCTTTCGTATTTTAAATATTGTTGATGATTATTCACATGAGATGGTCGGTCAGCTCGTATCAGTATCTATATCAGGGATGCAGGTTGCACGGTTCTTAACCCAGTTGGCGCAGACACGACCATTACCTCAGTCGATCACTTGTGATAATGGCACGGAGTATACGAGTAAGGCGATGTTCTTTTGGAGTCGTGACAACCAGGTGAAGTTAAACTTTATTCAGCCTGGCAAGCCAACGCAGAATGCGTTCATTGAAAGCTTAAATGGCAAGTTTAGAAATGAATGTCTTAACCAGCATTGGTTTAGAAGCCTTAGTGAAGCGACCTATGAAATTAATCGTTGGCGTGAACATTACAACAATGTAAGGCCACACAGTTCGTTGAATTATTTAACGTCTGTTGCTTACGCAACTAAGGCAGCATAAGATGAATTATCTCAACAACGGCGTGGTACTAAGTTGGGGGAAAGGTCAGATATTTAAAATCAAAAAAATAATTTATAAGCTGTATGGCGATCACTCTTTTGTGGTTTTTCTACAGCCCCGTTAGCTGTACAAATCGGAGATGATGATATAGTATTGTACATATGTACACCGGCGGTGATTTGTATGTATATTACAATAGACACATCAGCCTTAATTGCCGTCATTGGTAATGAGGCTTCAAAACAGAAAATTATAGAAATTACAAAAGGTTATTCTCTTTGTGCGCCTGCATCTGTCCATTGGGAAATAGGTAATGCCTTCTCTGCAATGTTCAAAAGGCAAAAATCAAGCATAAAGCTGGCCAAAAAGGCACTTAAAGAATACAAAAAAATCCCAATTAAGTTTATTGATGTGTCACTTGAAAAAACGATTGAAGTATCACATGCACAAAACATATATGCCTATGATGCCTATCTTATTCAATGTGCTCAGCAGACAAGCACATCATTACTTACACTTGATAATCAGTTAAAAATTACGGCTGAAAAAATGGGTGTAAATATACTGGAGCTGAAATAATGAGAGAATATAGTTTTACTGAAGCCAGACAACACTTTGCCTCACTATTAGAAGAAGCTAAAAAGGAAGGCGCTGTATGCATAAAAAAAAGGGATGGTGAAGCGTTTTATTTAAAACCTGTTGAATCAAAAAAATCGCCCCTTGATATAAAAGGTGTTGACCTAGAAATAAACTCAACAGAAATAATAGATATTGTTCGAGAAGGTAGAGAACGAAAATATAGCTAACAAATAGCTGCACCAGCAATTAAAAGCGGTGCTTGTTTTGCTAAAAAAGCAGCAAAAACGCGCCACTTTTAATTGCTGGTGAGCAAGGCGTTATGTGTAAAAAGGAACAGTACTAAGATGACTCAAATGATTTACGCTATTTGGGATGATTTGTTTTTTGTGTTTTTGGCTATATGGGTATGGTTAATGATTGAAATAATTAAAGCGACGGACTGGAAAGAATTTTCAAAGACTAAATTAGATGAAAAAGTTTCATTGGCATTACTATGGCCAAATGAAAAAAGTGGTTTCATGAAATATATAAAACCAGGAAAGAGGAAACTAATAATAAGGTTGTTTCTTATAGTATTACTGTTGCCATTTGTTTTAGGGGTATTTGTTTCACTTACAAAATGATACACATAACAAATCATCTATGGACGCCCCCGTCAAGAGCAGTGATTAATTAAACGATAACATGTCATTACAAGAATAAGATTGCGTTCGTCTATCCGGCCTCTTTGTGGTCTTATTATTGCGACCGGGCCACTCCACCGGACAAACTTGTCTGTCACGCCTTTTGCGGGGCAAAAGCCATGCCAGCCGGCGTTTGCCGGTGAGCTTAAACGTTATAAATTCTTCTAGAAACGCCTTCGAGACTGTACTAATATGTAATACAAGTAACTACATTTGGAGCTAATTATGAGTATTACCAGTATCCGTATTACAGATGATGTGGACAAACCACTTGATGCATTATCCAAAAAACTTGATAGAAGTAAAAATTACCTGATAAATCTGGCAATTAAGGAGTTCTTGGCACGGCAGTCTGTCGAGGAGTCACGATGGGAAGAAACACTAGAAGCTCTTGAATCGATAAAGCAAGGTCAGGTGATTGAGGAAGGTGATGTGAACGCCTGGCTCAATAGCTGGGGTACAGGTGAGCGCAAAACACCACCTAAACCATGAAGATAAAATATTCGCTCGAATCTATCGATGATCTCAAGCGAGTTGTGGAATTTGTTGAGGTAAAAAACCCATACGCGGCACGACGAATCGCAATCGATCTACAAGAGGGTGTCGAGAAACTGAAACAATTTCCAAAAATCGGCTTGCCAGTTTTAAAAGCTTCTGATCCTGAAGTTATCCGTGATCTATATATTAATAATTACACTGTACGTTACCTTATAACTGCAGAAGTTATTTATATCTTGAGGGTCTGGCACAATAAAGAAAATGAAAAGAATACATACGAAAGAACCTAGAAAAGGCTATTATCTGGCTTACAAAATCAGCTGAACAGGGTTATGCTCCAGGGCAGCATCTACTTGCGCAGTTATATATAAGAAGGGAAACGTATAATCCATATAAAGCATATATGTGGTTATCCTTAGCCTACGAACAAGGAATAACTGTAGTGGTCAAGTTCTTTTGGCCAGCTTTTCTAACTCCTGTATGCACAGTTTTTTTAGTTTGGCTTTCTGCAAGAAGAAGATCTGCTAGTGGCATGCACACATAACAATGCAAATACACTTAGATA
>JALTKS010000093.1 GCA_027006175.1 Gammaproteobacteria bacterium | reverse complement strand
GCCCCTTGATATTGGTGCCGGCACCACGAATCGAACGCGGGACCTACTGATTACAAGTCAGTTGCTCTACCAACTGAGCTATGCCGGCTTATGCCCTACAGCATCGAGCGCGGCATTGTAATGTAAACTGAACCACGATGCTATGCCGAAAAGTGAGATTTTATAAATTATTTCACACAAGGGCGTTTTTTCATCGAAATCTCGTCATATTGCTTATGTAATGCCTCAATGACACTTTCCGGCAATGGTGGTGTGTTCGGACTAGAGAAATCTAACCAAAAGCCGCTGGTTTCACGATATGAGTCTTCTAAAATAGGGTTCAAGCCCAATGCCTTCATACGCGTCTGATGCTGTTGTGCACCATCACGTGTACCAAAGAAACCAAGTGAAATGGCATTTTTCTTTATCCCATTTGAAACAATCAGAAAATCCTTGATACCGCGCTTCTTCAACATAGAAATAACGCTGCGTGCATCTTTTCGGCTAGGTAGCGGCGGTATATAAACCCAATAGCCACTCACTTCACGGCGAGTTTCAGATTTATAGGTTGTTACCATGCCTAGCTTCTTAAGCGTAGAAGCAGCTGATTTAACAGCCTTTTCTTCAGTAAACGGCCCTAATGAATAACAAGACAACTCAACAAATACCGCTCGGATGGGCGGCTTTTCATCAGGCTCAGGCTTCGGGGCCGCCGAGTCCGTTGATTCGGCTTGTTTTGTTAGTATTTCAGCAGGCTTGTGTTGTTGAACCGTGACTTCGCTCAACAACTTGAGGGGGGGCATATTGCTACTCACCTCGGCTAGCAACGCATCTTGCTGGCTCGATTCCTGTGTCACCCAATAAAATAGTAATAAATTAGCCGCTATTAACAGTCCGATAACAATTTTCACTGTTTTCTATTCCTGTTCGCATAAATAGCCAGACCTTGTAAAACCAACAAATCATGCTGTTCAACTTTGACTGATAGCAACGGAACAACCTCTTCTGAATCCCCGCCCGTTAACAGGCAGGTTAAACCATTGCCCATTTCCTTATTCATATCACCAATCACTCGTTCTATAAAAGCAACCACCGAATAATGGCAGCCGACTTCCACAGCTGTGCGCGTATTGTTAGCAAACAACATTCCCGGGATCGCTTCTGTTACTTCGGTTTCAGCCACCCCTTCTGCATCAGAATACAGTGAATCCCTCATCATCTTCAGTCCGGGCAAGATTAACCCACCCAAATGCTGACCGGCTGCGCTGAGCGCATCGACCGTAATCGCTGATCCACAGTCAATAATGGCACGAGGTCCCGTGCCGCAAGCATTGGCTGCCAACAACCCCAACCAACGATCAACACCCATTTGGGAAGGCTCACTATACGCATTAATAACCGATCCAGAACGTGACTCAGTCGATGCAACGGAGACCGGACAATCCCAATGTTGCTGAATCCAGTCTTGCAGGGTTGCCTGTAAAGCGTCTCCCGCTACGTTTGATAACCAGACATGCTCCGGTTTAGCGAGCTCAGCCCATGCTTCATCAAGCGCCAATTGAACATTTTCACCCGCGTGCAAACATTCATCCGCATCTGTCAGAACAGGCACGCCCTTCTGCTGGCGCTTCAGCCAGCTTGATTCAAGCCATGCCCACTTTATAAAACTGTTACCAACATCAAGTAATAAGATCATCTGGCTGATTATCCGCTACGCAGACTGACTTCACCACAGGTAAATCGTTGTTGCTGCCCATTTTCAGACAATAACAACGCCCCTGACTCATCAATATCGGCAAAATGCCCGGAAACCTCACGGCCATCCATCAGATGCAAGGTAACCGGTAATTGCTGGTGAATATTCAACTGACGCCATTGTGTTAAATACGCATCCAGCTTCCCCTCAGAACACGCCATGCATGCCTGAACCAATTCATCAATTAACGCTGCTGCCAAACGATTGCGAGAAATTGAATCGCAATGCTGCAGATCAATCCACGGTTGTGTAATCGTTGCTGCTTGATCGGCTGATACCCGCATATTCAACCCCACACCAATAACTAACTCACAAGGACCACCCGACTCACCGCGCATCTCAATCAAAATACCACCGAGTTTTTTATTCTGGCACATAATGTCATTCGGCCACTTAAGCCCCAAACCACTAACACCAAAACCTTCCAACGCACGCACCACCGCCACACCGCAAATTAAACTGAAACTACTCAAGGCCGTAATATCCAACTCAAACCGCCAACCCAGCGACAAGGTTAAATTCGTGGCAAACGGCGCTAACCAATCTCGCCCACGCCGACCACGACCGGCATGCTGACGCTCTGCCAAACAAACCACCGCATGACGCTGCGGTGCCTTTAATAACCATGCATTCGTGGAATCAACATCAAACAAAATATCCAAGGACTGCAACTGAGCCTGGGTTTGCTGATTTAACGCAGAATGAATTCGCTCGCTATCCAATAACTCCAAAGGCTCAGCGAGCCGATAGCCACGACCATGCACCGCATGAATATCAACATCGAAATCTCTAAGGTGCTGTAACGCTTTCCACACAGCACTGCGACTTACATTAAGCCTTTCACCTAACTCATTCCCCGAATGAAATTGGCCGTCAGCAAGAATATCAATGAGTGCGTGTTGTAATGACATTTGCTAAGTTTATCATCTATATCAACGAATATAAGTTGTTAACAAATAAAATGAGCCCAAACAAAGCCGCCCTATTACTACCCGAACCGGCTATTTATTTTCCGATTACCGATAGCGGTTACTCCACCCGTGCCGGTTTAACAAAATTCGGTCATGACTTTGGCAATGCTCAACAAGATAAAAAACTATTCCAACTCGACAAGCATTTTTCACACTATCGAGACAATAAATTAACCGCCCGCGAAACATCTATTGATGACTATGTCTGCACTAATGCCGCAACAAACTCACAACTCAACACAGTAAATCAATTCATCCTGCAACGACTTTGTGATGAATCACCTGAGTACTTCACACAACAAGATACAACCCTGCACTGCAAACTAACCGGCGAACAACTCAACACGCACGACACAAACCTTTTCGATGCACTCGCCCTGCAAGTACAAGAAGATATTTGCGTCATGCAAACAGGACAATCAAACACCAGCCTCATCGCCGCCCACCTATGCGCTGCCAACCATTGGTCCGCGAGAGAAAAACTGGGGATGGATATGTTGGCACTACACCAACACGTGCCAGAATTTTCAAATGAAAATAAACAACCCAACCAACTCGTGGCTGGTTTACACAATAAGGCTCAAGCATATGTACGCTTTGCATGGGGAATAAATCAACAAGCCATACTTAACCAACACCCGCGTTTAAAACCTGACCACAGTCAATCAACGAATGAAAAAATCTGGCTCCGCATTGAACGACAAGTCCTCACCCCTCTACCAGACAGCGATCTAATGCTATTCACCATCCGTACTTACTTTAACGACTGTGACA
>JALTKS010000092.1 GCA_027006175.1 Gammaproteobacteria bacterium | reverse complement strand
GTGATTGATTTTGTCACTGACGGTGATTTAACGAATACCAGCGGTGCGGCAACGCTTAACAACACCGGGACAATACAGAAGACATCAGGTACAGGTGTATCCTTTATCACTAATGGCACAACGTTCGCCAATAATGGTGGCATCATTGACGCGCAAACGGGCACATTACAGCTACCCGCTTCCGTGACCTCAACTGGTTATGATTTACGAGGTAATGGCACGATCAACCTTAACGGTACTACCGCCCCGATTGTCGACATCAACCCTGGAAATGCCATTGCAGGAAGATTAGCGGTTACAGGTGATATTGATTTTGATAGCACTACTCGTTTTACCGTTGAAATTGGTGGAGCAAATCCTGCGATTGATTATGATCAGCTGTTTCTTAGTGGGACAATAAATTTTAATGGTGGCAACATTGATGTGTCATTATTAAATGGTTATGAAAGTCAATTAACAACTGGACAAGTTTTTACCATTGCTACATACGCATCAAGTACGGGTTCAGTTTCAAATTTAACCGTTAATGCGCCACAAAACCTGGTTTTTCGACTAAATGATACGGGCACAGCTCTTCAGTTAATTGTTGATAATACGGCTCCAGCAGCGACAGCAGATTCATTTGTTGTACATACAGGAACAACATTAACCGTCGATGCTGCTAACGGTGTTCTGGCTAATGATGCAGATGTAGATGGAGATACACTTTCTGCGACATTACTTGGTGCGATGCCTCCAACTCTATTATCAACGATTGATTTGACTAATATCGGTGAAACGTCATTAGATGGTATGGAATTAGATCCTGTTACAGGTAATTTGTTATTAGTGTCGGATGGAAATCTTTATGAAGTTACTCAGCAAGGTGTTTTAGTAAATACATTTACATTAGCGCTGGTTGATGCGCAAGCTAACCCACCTGAATTAACTGGTGTCACTATTGACCCGGTTACAGGTAATATTCTAGTCACTAATTCAGTGGCGGCTACCAGAGAAGGGGGAATATATGCCTTTGATAGAGCGGGTAACAATCTTGGTTTGTTTTTAACCATTGATACGCCAAGCGGTGATCCAGATGGTATTTCTGTTGATCCTGTTTCGGGTAACATTTTTGTTGCAGATGATACTGATCAGCATATTTATGAATTTGATCGCAGTGGCAATTTAATTAATACAATCCATACAGACGATGTTTTAGAGCAGTTTGATAGCCCTGAGGGTGTCGCCTTTGATCCAAATACAGGTAATCTATTTGTTGCAGATGAAGGTTCATTTGGTACGTCGACTATTTACATACTTACTCGTGATGGACGTCTATTAACAAGTTTTGACACAACACAGTTCGGGGTAACCGATCCTGAAGGTCTGTATTTTGATGCAGCAAATAACCAACTGTATATCCTTAATGATGATGCACCACTATCGGTTGCTATTGTCGATGTTAGCAATCAATTACCTGTTGCTCAAAATGGTACTGTATCACTTAATACAGATGGTTCCTTTACATACACACCTAGTTATGGATTCACCGGAGTTGATAGTTTTAGTTATAACGTATCTGATGGTAATGGTGGTACAGATACGGCAATCGTAAACATCACAGTATCTAATGCCACTCCTGTTGCGATAAATGATAGTTACAGTGTGTTATCGGGTAATACGCTAAATGGTGATTTATTATCGAATGATAGTGATGCAGATGGTGATACTTTAAACGCAAATATATTTACAAGCATTGATTTAAGTGGGTTGCCATCTGTCTATAATGGTGTTGCCTTTGATCCAGTCAGTGGTAATTTCTTTATGGTTGATGGCGACAGCACTATTGTCGAAGTGAGTCCGCAGGGACAGTTGTTAAATAGCTTTACAACAAGCTTTATAACTATTGATGGTATTACGTATGATCCTGTAACAGGAAACTTACTCGTTGTTGAGTCACGAACAGCCACTAATGGCGGTGGTGTTTATCAATTTGATAGGTCAGGTGTTAACCTGGGCCTAATAATAACAATCGATGCGCCTAGTGACGATCCTGATGGGATTGCTGTCAATGCGGCTACTGGAAATATTTTTATTGCTGATCATTCAAATACCTCAATTTTTGAATTTGATCGAAGTGGAAATTTAATCAATACGATTAGTACAACAGGAATATTGTCAACTTTTGACGGCCCACAAGGTGTCACTGTTGATCCTGCAACGGGTAATATTTTTGTTGCTGACGATGGTACATCACGCGTATTTATTCTTTCATCATCCGGCAGTGTGATTACAAGTTTTGATACAACACCATTGGGTATTACTGATCCTGAAGGCATTTCATTCGATGCGGCAACTGGTCGGTTGTTTATCCTCGATGAGGTCTCTTCGGCATCAATGGCTGTGGTCTACATGGGTAATACCTTTGCGACACAACAGGGCGGAACTGTTAATATTAACCCTGATGGCACATTCTCGTATGTGTCGGTAAATGGTTTTGTTGGAACAGATTCATTTACTTATCTCGCTTCTGATGGGAATGGTGCTTCAGCTGTTGCAACAGCAAATATTAATGTGTTGTTTAATAACGCCCCAGTAACAGCGGATGATAGAACGATCATTAATATCGATGGCTCAAGGACGCTGGATATACTGGCAAACGATTTTGATCCGGAAGGCGATGCCTTAACTCTGGTGAGTGTTGATCAGCCGCTTTTTGGTAGTGTCTTTATTAATCAGGATAACACGGTGACGTACACCCCTGACGAAGCCTTTACAGGTATTGATGCATTTACTTATACCGTGAGTGATGATGCAGGAAACGAGTCAACGGCTACAGTGACGGTTGTTACAGATACGTTAGGTGGTATTCGAAATAATCAGGGCTTCTTTGATAATGATCAAGGTCCTAACGACGACAATGAACCTGTTACGAACCATGAATTTGATGCAATTGATCTAGGTTTTAACGTTAATTTCTTTGGTGATGTCTTTAGTCAGGTTTTTGTTAATACCAATGGTAATATAACCTTCGGTAACAGCTTTAGTGACTTTACACCGTTTGACCTGTCTCAAGGTAATGGTTTGATGACATCTATCATTGCGCCATTCTTTGCTGATGTAGATACAAATAATCCTGATTCCAATACGGTGACTTACGGTTTTGATACGATTGATGGGCGTAATGCATTTGCTGCTACCTGGTATAGAGTTGGTTTCTTTGGTGGAGCTGATATTGGTAGTTTTAATAACTTCCAGGTTGTATTAATTGATCGCAGTGATATTGAGGCAGGCGCTTTTGATATTGAATTTAACTACGGGCGTATTGATTGGGAAGCAGGTACGGCTGACAACGGAGATGCTTTTGGTCTTGGCGGAGAATCTGCGCGTGTAGGTTTCACTAATGGAACCGGTGTTCCAGGTACGTTCGTTGAAATTCCTGGATCAGGTGTTAATGGTGCATTCCTTGACAGTAACCAAGCCACAGGTTTGGCTGCAGTTGGTCGAATTGGCTTTGAAGTTCGCGCAGG
>JALTKS010000091.1 GCA_027006175.1 Gammaproteobacteria bacterium | reverse complement strand
ACTGCGCCGCAATTTGATGAAGGTTTTGACGAGCAGGCTTATCGTCACACTATTGCTGAGAGTAATGGTGATTTTCTCGCGCGACCACTGTCTATTTATATTCATATCCCTTTTTGTAACACGGTTTGTTATTACTGCGGCTGCAATAAAGTAGTGACCAAAGATCGCGGTAAGGCACTGGACTACCTTGCTCACCTGCATCAAGAAATTGCCATGCAAGCCAGGATGTTTGACGGGGATCGAATCGTTAAACAAATTCACTTAGGCGGTGGTACACCAACGTTTGTGGATAATTCGAGTTTAGCCGCGCTCATGAATGAGTTGCATACGAATTTTCCTATTGCAGAGGATGATGTCGGCGAGTTTTCAATTGAAATTGATCCCAGAGAAGCAGATGCAAAGACGGTAGAGATTTTACGTGACATCGGCTTTAACCGCCTAAGTATCGGTGTACAAGATCTTGATAAGTCAGTGCAGCTAGCGGTGAATCGAGTGCAGTCTGAGCGTGAAACGTTTGCTGTAATTGATGCAGCACGAGCCAATAAGTTTCGCTCGGTGAGTATCGATTTGATGTATGGTTTGCCGAATCAAAGTCTGGAAAGTTTTCAACGAACCCTGGACAGGGTCATTGATGCTTCACCTGATCGTTTGTCGTTATTTAATTACGCTCATATGCCTACCTTGTTTAAGCCACAGCGACGCATTAATGAAGCCGAATTGCCCAGTGCCGCGATTAAACTGGCTATTTTAAAACAGAGTAGTGAACAGCTGCAGCAAGCTGGCTACGTCTATATTGGTATGGACCACTTTGCTCGCCCTGATGATGAGCTAGCGATTGCGCAGCAAGAAGGCAAGTTGCAGCGTAATTTTCAGGGCTACTCCACTCACGGTGACTGTGATTTATTAGCCTTGGGTGTCAGTGCGATTGGGCAAACACGCAATAGTTTCAGTCAGAACTACCGGGATATTGATTCCTATTACGCAGCGTTAGATGCCGGACATTTGCCGGTTTTCAGAGGCATGGTGTTGAGCAAGGATGACAGAATTCGGGGGCGGGTTATTCGTGAGTTAATTTGCCACTTTAAGCTTGATTTTGGTTTGATTAACCGGCGTTACGATATTCAGTTTGAAGATTATTTTGCTAAAGAGCTGCTTCAGCTCGAAGCGATGCAAGAAGATGGTTTATTACAGCTTCATGCAAATTCTATTGAGGTTTTACCTGTCGGTCGGCTATTAATCCGTAATATTTGTATGATGTTTGACGCCTATTTGCAAAATACTTCGCAACAATTCTCAAAAGTTATCTAATCAGCACTGACTCGGTGGCAAGAAACGGCTACAATATCCGCCATGTCAGGAAATTCAATTGGAAAATTATTCACAGTAACCGGTTTTGGTGAAAGCCACGGACCGGCTATTGGCTGCATTGTTGATGGCTGCCCGCCGGGAATGGAACTCAGCGAGGCTGATTTACAGGGTGATCTGGATTTACGTAAACCCGGCACATCACGCCATACCACGCAGCGTCGTGAAGCGGATGAAGTTAAGATTCTATCGGGCGTGTTTGAAGGAAAAACCACCGGCACACCCATCGGTCTGATGATTCAGAATACCGACCAACGCTCCAAAGATTATTCCAATATCATGGATACGTTCCGCCCCGGACATGCTGATTACACCTATCAGCAAAAATACGGTGTGCGTGATTACCGTGGTGGTGGTCGTTCATCGGCACGAGAAACAGCGATGCGGGTTGCGGCCGGTGGCATTGCTAAAAAATACCTGCGCGAACGCTACAATATTGAAATTCGTGGTTACTTATCTCAGCTTGGGCCGATTGTGCCGGAGCAGTTTGATTGGAATGAAGTGCACAACAATCCTTTTTTCTGCCCAGATGCGGGTAAAGTTGCCGAGCTGGAAGCCTATATGGATGCCTTGCGTAAAGAAGGTGAATCAATTGGTGCAAAAGTGAGCGTAGTTGCAACCAATGTACCACCGGGCTTGGGTGAACCGATTTTTGATCGCCTTGATGCCGAGATTGCTCATTCATTGATGAGTATCAATGCCGTGAAAGGGGTTGAAATCGGCGCTGGCTTTGAAAGCATTGTGCAAAAAGGCACGGTGCACCGTGATGAAATAACACCAGAAGGTTTCATTGGTAATAATGCCGGTGGTGTATTGGGTGGTATTTCAAGCGGGCAAGATATTATTGCGCATATTGCGTTGAAACCAACATCGAGTTTGCGTTTGCCGGGTAAGAGCGTCAATGTAAAAGGTGAAGCGATTGATGTGGTCACCGAAGGGCGACACGATCCCTGTGTGGGCATTCGAGCCACGCCAATTGCCGAAGCGATGCTGGCGATTACCTTGATGGATCATATGTTAAGACACCGCGCTCAAAATCTGGATGTTGAATCGCAAACACCGATCATTCCTGCTAGTCGTTAATTTTCTGTGACAACCTCCTTGGCTCCCTACTGGCGCTTATCCGGTTTTTATTTATTCTACTTCGCCTCCATTGGTGTACTGGTTCCATTTTGGCCGCTCTACCTTGAATCACTAGGTTTCGGCCCACGCGAAATTGGTGAGCTAATGGCGGTCGTCATGGCAACCAAGATTATCGCGCCGAATATTTGGGGCTGGATTGCGGATCATACAGGGCGGCGAATGATGATTGTTCGCAGTGGCTCCTTACTGGCGTGTATTTTCTTTGCCGGTATTTTCTGGGGCAGTTCTTATTTGTGGGTTGCACTGGTGATGGCCGTGTTCAGTTTTTTCTGGAATGCCACCTTGCCACAGTTTGAAGCAACCACGTTTAATTACTTACAAGAAGAAACACATCGTTATAGTTCAATTAGACTTTGGGGCTCAATTGGTTTTGTTGTTGCGGCACTTTATATTGGTTACTTACTTGAATCATCACCCGCGAGTATTGTGCCAGTAGCGATGCTGGTTATGTTTGTCTTGATTTGGTTGACCAGTTTAGTTGTACCCGAACGTTCGGCAGGGCATTTGCCGCTGGATGAACAGTCTATTTTTACGGTAATTAAACGCCCGGAAGTGGCAGCATTAATTTTTGTTATCTTTTTAATGCAATTAAGTCATGGTCCTTACTATACTTTTTATAGTATTTACCTTGAAGACAATGGCTATTCAAAAACTGTCATCGGTGGTTTGTGGGCATTGGGTGTGATTGCTGAAGTGGGTGTGTTTTTAGTGATGCACCGATTGATACCCAAATTTGGTTTACGCCTGATGTTAATGTTCAGTTTGTTGGTTGCCAGTTTGCGCTGGGCATTATTAGGTATGTTTGTTGAATCGTTTGCGATGTTGTTTTTAATTCAATTAGGCCATGCGGCGACCTTCGGTATTTTTCATGCCGTCTCTATTCAATATATTCACCAGTATTTTCGTGGACGACATCAAGGCAGAGGGCAGGCACTCTATAGCAGCATGAGTTTTGGTGCAGGTGGTGCGCTGGGTGCGTTGATGAGTGGCTACTTATGGGAAAC
>JALTKS010000090.1 GCA_027006175.1 Gammaproteobacteria bacterium | reverse complement strand
TCGGCAACACCCAAACCAAGAATGAGATTCGATAATCGATGTAAACCAGCCTGATTCGCCGAGATTTGGGCACTAAAATCTCCCCTTGCCTGCTCTTCATGCTGTAAATTGTCGATAATGTCGTCGAAAACAGCATCATCTAACTCGAAATTGCGCATAAGATGCGTAGGAGGAATGATTAAGCCTTCCTCCTCCAAATGAGAACTAATAGGCATTGAGCCGGGTGAATCTGCGCCAATATCGGCATGATGGGCGCGGTTCGCAACAAATGCCACCAATTTAGCATCAATAAACAACGGTGCTATCAAAGTGACATCCGGTAAATGTGTGCCACCAAAATAGGGATCATTCAACACCACCATATCGCCAGCTTGCCATTCAAGCATGCTGACTATATCGCGCATGGCATACGCCATGCTGCCCAAATGCACCGGTATATGAGCGGCTTGCGCGCATAGCTCACCATTTACATCGAAAACAGCACAGGAAAAATCCAGACGATCCTTAATATTGGGCGAAAACGCCGAGCCTTGCAGGCGGGCACCCATTTCTTCGCAAACAGCCTCGATTCGGCTTGCAAATAGTGTAAGATCAACAGCGTTCATAAGCACCTAGTTTACACACAAACATAACAATATTGCATTGTGCTCAACCATGCTTATAATAGCGCACTAATTTAGTAAGCTATTTAATAATAAAGGGGAGATTGCTCCATGAATCCATTAAAGTCCGTCCTTGGCACCATTATCTCGGGTATTGTTTTAGCCCTCATTTTTGTCTTTGCTATGAAAAGTGAATCCGGCAACCCAATGGAATGGACCATCTGGTTCCACGCTGTTGTTGGTGTTCTCTGGATCGGTTTACTCTACTACTTCAACTTCGTACAAGTGCCCGGTGTCGCTAAAGCCTTAGCCGATAAAGAACCCGGTCCTGCCGCAATTAACAAATACATCGCACCTAACGCACTATTGTGGTTCCGTTGGGCCGCATTATTAACCTGGCTTTCAGGTGCAGCAGCGCTAGGTAAACTTGGCATCTTTAAAGCCGCCTTCATGTTACAAGATCCTGCGGTTGTTATTGGTGTTGGCGCCTGGTTAGGTACCATCATGCTGTTAAATGTATGGGGTCTTATCTGGCCTAACCAGAAAAAGATTTTGGGTCTTGATGGTAAAACGCACTCACCTGAAGTGATTGCTAAAGCCAAAGTGGTCGCATTGATGGCATCACGTACCAACACAATGCTCTCTATTCCAATGTTACTGGCAATGACCGCAAGTACCTTCCACAATGGCGGTATGCCACTGTAAGCAACGGCTTAATTTGCTTTTCCAAAACCCGACGTTTCTACGTCGGGTTTTGTTTTTTAGGCTCGAATTGCTTGATTTATGGTCATTTAAGGTTAAAATCTGTTTTTGATTAATGGCGGCACCCCTGAACGGGTCTGCCATTTTTGTTTTTGAAGGACTAACGGTAACGATCATGAGTGAAACTCATAACAACAATACGATTATGAATACCTACGCCCGGTTACCCGTGACATTTGATCACGGTGAAGGCGTTTGGCTATGGGATGACAAAGGTAACAAATACCTTGATGCGCTCAGCGGTATCGCTGTCTGTGGTTTAGGTCATGCCCACCCTGCTGTCACTGCGGCCATTAGCGAGCAAGCCGGTAAGTTAGTTCATACCTCGAATCTTTATGGCATTGCTGTGCAACAACAGCTCGCCGACAAACTAACTACACTCTCTGGTTTAGATACTGCCTTCTTTGGTAACTCTGGCGCAGAAGCCAATGAAGCCGCCATAAAGATTGCGCGTCTTTACGGACACAACAACGAGATCACCCAACCTAATATCATCGTCATGGAAAACAGTTTTCATGGTCGTACCATGGCAACACTTTCAGCCACGGGTAACAGAAAAGTACAAGCCGGTTTTGAACCGCTGGTACAAGGCTTCATTCGTGTGCCTTACAACGATGTTGAAGCGGTTAAAACCGTGGCTAAAAATACCGACAATGTCGTGGCGATTTTAGTCGAACCCGTACAGGGTGAAGGTGGTATTAATATTCCGGATGCCAACTACCTCAACGAATTACGTTCAATTTGTGATGAACAAAACTGGTTACTCATGCTTGATGAAATTCAAACCGGCATGGGTCGCAGTGGTAAATGGTTTGGTTTCCAGCACAATGACATTAAACCGGATGTCATGACACTCGCTAAAGCACTCGGCAATGGTGTACCGATTGGTGTTTGTCTTGCCGGTGGTAAAGCTGCCAATGTATTGCAACCGGGTAATCATGGTTCCACCTTTGGTGGCAACCCACTCGTCAGTGCGGCTGCACTGGCTGTAATTGATAGCATGGAAAAGCAAAATCTGGTGGCACGTGCAGAACAGCTTGGTACACAATTAGTTGATGATTTTTCTGCTAAATTAGCCGGTAACGAACATGTCACTGACATTCGTGGTTTAGGTTTACTCATTGGTATCGAGCTTGATACAGACTGTGCTGAGCTCGTTGTTGCCGCACTTGATGACGGTTTGTTAATCAATGTAACTGCCGGTAATGTGATTCGTTTATTACCACCACTGGTCATGAGTGATGCCGAAGCGGAATTATTAGTCGATAAGATCTCTGCGTTGATTGAACACTTTACTGCTTCTCAACCTGTCTCTGCTCAAGCATAGATAAAGGACTTATCATGGCTGCTAGGCATTTTCTTACTTTACTCGATCTTGATCCCGCTGAAGCAACTCAACTGATTGCACGTGCGATTGAACTCAAGCGCATGCACAAAGCCGGTGAGATTTACGAACCAATGAAGAATCAGGTGCTCGGTATGATTTTTGAAAAATCATCCACCCGCACGCGTGTTTCATTTGAAACCGGCATGGCTCACTTTGGTGGTCACGCTATTTTCCTTTCACCACGTGATACCCAACTGGGTCGCGGTGAACCCATCGAAGACAGCGCACGCGTTTTATCGCGCATGGTCGATGTCATCATGATTCGTACTTTCGAACATGAAAAAATTGAACTGTTTGCAAAATACTCCAAGGTACCGGTGATCAACGCGCTCACTGACAGCTATCACCCCTGTCAGTTACTCGCCGACATACAAGCCTACGTTGAACACCGCGGCAGCATTCAAGGCAAAACTGTTACCTATATTGGTGATGGCAATAATATGTGCCATTCGTATATTAATGCAGCACGTTTATTTGATTTTAAACTCCATATTGCCTGCCCCGAAGGTTATGAACCGGATGCCGATATAATGGAACCGGCTTCAGACCGTGTTGAAATTATTCGTGATCCTGTCGCTGCCAGTAAAGATGTAGATGTCGTTGTCACCGATGTTTGGGCAAGTATGGGACAAGAAGACGAACAAGACGGACGCGCTTCCGCCTTTGCCAACTATCAGGTCAATGCTGAGGTAATGGCTGCCGCAGCAGAAGATGCCGTCTTCATGCATTGCCTTCCCGCGCATCGAGGTGAAGAAGTCACCGCTGAGGTGATCGATGGCCCACAAAGTATTGTTTGGGATGAAGCAGAAAATCGTCTGCATGCTCAAAAAGCACTGCTGGAACTGCTTGTCGGCAAAAACCCGTCCTGACGTCTATACTTATTCCCATGAATACATTACTTGAAGTCAGAGACATTGAATGCCGTTACGAAGATCGCACCGTGGTGCGCGATCTGTCGCTGCACGTCAATGAAGGCAGTATCGTTTGCCTACTCGGGCCAAGTGGCTGCGGTAAAACCACGGTACTGCGTGCTATCGCCGGTTTTGAAAATGTCCACAAAGGTGAAATAAAACTGGGTGATAAGGTACTGTCACGCGGCGGTTATACCTGCCCTCCTCACCAACGAAATCTTGGCATGGTCTTTCAGGACTACGCACTATTTCCGCACATGAATATTTGCCAAAACATTTGTTTTGGATTGCGCGACATGTCAAAACTCGCCATGAAAACTATTTCAGAAGATATGCTCAATGTGGTGGGGCTCACTGGTTTAGGAGAACGCTTTCCGCATGAACTATCAGGTGGTCAGCAACAGCGTGTTGCCCTTGCTCGCGCCTTAGCCCCCAACCCTGATGTGATTCTTCTTGATGAACCTTTTTCAAACCTTGATATTGAGTTACGTGAACGTCTCAGTATTGATGTACGCAATATTCTTAAAGGTCAGGGCATCACCGCCATACTCGTGACCCATGATCAAAATGAAGCCTTTGCAATTGGCGATCATATCGGTGTGATGCATGAAGGTCAGATTATGCAATGGGACACGGCTTACAACCTGTACCACGAACCGGCAAACCGCTTTGTCGCCGACTTTATCGGTCAAGGCGTGTTCCTCAAAGGCACCCTGATTTCACCGGACACCATTAATACCGAAATTGGACACGTCTCGGGTAACCGCGCTTACGAATGGCCGGAAGGTTCTGCTGTCGACTTATTGTTACGCCCTGATGATATTATTCCTGATGATTCCGGTGAACTTACCGGACGCGTTATCAACAAAGCATTTAAAGGTGCAGAAATTATGTACACCTTGCAACTTTCAACCGGCAGTCGTGTACTGTCCATGTTTCCATCTCATCATTTACACGAGATTGGTGATGAAGTCGGTATTCGCATTGCAGCGGATCACATGGTTGCCTTTCACCGAGATGAACGATTGGCGTATTAAAATAGTAAAATGTGACTGGATAGACGCTTTCAGATCACAATAATAATTACAATTGCACCACAAACAAAAAACCAAACGTGGGCAAGGGAAGGAGAGAAAAACGTGAACAGAATTATTCTGCTGTTTACCTTACTGATTTGTGCTGGACAAGTTGCCGCTGACAGCCGCTATGTTATCGATGAACTCACTATTACTGTACGCAGTGGTCGCACCAATTCTCATCAGATTGTTAAGCTATTAAAGTCCGGTGCGAAGATAGACGTACTTTCAGAGTTAGAAGAAAACGGTAAGCAATACGCCTTTATCCAGGCAGGTGAAACCACCGGTTGGGTGCTGTCGCAATACCTGTCAAAAACCCCTATCGCCCGTGATCGTATTGCCGGCATTAAGGCCAAAGCAGAAAAAATGTCTCTACAGAATACCGTCTTAAAAGAACAACTTGCAAAATTAAAAGCTGAAAACAAATCGCTCACCGCCCAACGAGACAAACTCAACAACAGTGCCCAAAATCTTGATCAGGAATTGTCAAAATTAAAACGTGTCTCCGCACGTCCATTGGCATTACAGAAAAGTAATGAAAAACTACGCATGGAACTCGCAACCAAAACATCGGAGGCAAAACTGCTTTCAGAAGAGAATGCTGATCTTAAGAACCGCGATCAACGCGACTGGTTTGTTACCGGTGCGGCGGTTACGCTCGGCAGCATTCTATTTGGTATTATCCTGACACGTATTCGCTGGCGGCGTCGTTCCAGCTGGGGAAGTAATTCTTTTTAATGTTGCTGTAGCAACAACAGGTAAACAATGTCTGACACTCCTTTTAGTATAGATGCGCTTGAACTGGGGCCAATGGAAAACTTCGTTTACCTCATTCGCGACCATGCCAGCCAGCGTGCGGCAATTGTTGATCCCGCATGGGATGTACAAAAAGTCATCGAACTTGCACAACAGCAGGGCGTCACCATTACTGATGTGCTATTGACGCATAGCCATCACGATCACATTAATGGCATTAACGATGTACTTAATCAATATGATGCACAACTCCACCTACTAAAATCCGAAGCCGAGTTCTGGGGGCAATCACTCAACATGCCGAGCCTGCATCATGGTGGTGACATTATTAAACTCGGTGACACGGAAATAAAAATGCTTCACACCCCGGGTCATACACCCGGCTCGGCTTGTTACCACCTCGGTGATGATTTAATTACCGGTGACACCATGTTTGTCTATGGATGCGGTCGTTGTGATTTAAGTGGTGGTGATCCAGAAGTCATGCATAACACGCTACGTAAATTAGCTGAACTGCCTGACACTACCTTAATTCATCCCGGTCATAACTATGCCGACAAAACTACCTGCACTATGCATGAACAGGTAGAAGGTAATCCTTTTATGCATTTTGATTCAAGCGATGATTTTGTGCATTACCGCATGCATGAACACGATAAGACACGAAGCTCGCCCTACCACGCGGTACTCAAAAAATAATTATCCCGCCCCCTAAGACAACACGGTTATAAAATAGGGCGACCAAAGTAATAATAACGAAACAATCAATATCGCTTCTAGCAGGAAAATCTTTTTAAATTTGTTTTTCTTCGCTGCATCGGCTTCAATCATGAAAACCCGGCTCATCAACATATCCAACAAAATAATGAACACCAGAATAAATGAAATAACCGGTACTAAAACATCTGGTAATAAACCCCAGCCTTCCATGCGTACATTGGTATCGGTAAACGGAATCGCCGATAAACTTAATAATGTCATCACCAGCAACATAACACGCAGCTCACCTATTTCTTTAAAAAAACTATTCATTGTCAGACATGCTCTCTGTAAGGTAAAAATATTCCCATGGGCATCGCGTAAGTGCTTCCAGGTCGTTCAGTAACCCTTCATTCGGCACTGCCTCGCTCTGATGCACACCCCATATATGCACACTCATCGCCGCAAAACCGGCTGTGCGACGCCAGTTATACATGTGCAAAGGTTTGGTTGCACCGCAACCTAAACATTGGCGCGTAAACACTTCTGGTGCCTTTTTCCAAAAGGGGATGAGCGACTGCCAATCATCATCAATGGCTTTACATTGTGGGCATTGTGGTGAACGCACATTCTTGCCACGCAAAAACTTCACGCCATCCGAGCAATCAACGCCCACATGGCAAAACTCAGCATCTGCCCCTTCTTCATCTGCAGAGGGTGGCACTAACTTAAGCGATGGGCTACAGCCAAGAAAACTAATATTCTCAAAGAAACGTGGACCAACTGCATAATGATCCTTTCTGCCACCGACACTTTCAGCCGCCAACTCGTCTGCAATCAAACCATTCTTTTCAAGTACGGATAATAGCGCAGGCATACTCGCCCGCGCACCAATCGCACGAGGAAATAAAACCAGTCTGTTATCAGGATATTGGGCCATGTTTTTTACTTGGCATTCTTATTAAGTAACGGCATTATAAGGCTATATGATACGTCAGCATAATCTTATTAAGGCTTTTTTACTCTGCCTCACTCTCCTTGTCAGCAATGTCTTGCATGCCGAAGTCACCGCCGAGTTTATCTCAGAAACAGGATATGACAAGGGCATTCTCTGGAAAATCAGCTCTGCCGGCGGCAAAATCAGCTATTTATTCGGCACTATCCATGTTGAGGATCCTAAGGTCACCCGTCTCAACCGTAAACTGGTTCGCGCGATCCAGCGTAGCAAAAGTATGAGCCTCGAATTGATACCTGATCCACAATTACAGCAAAAAGCCATGTTGGCGATGCTTTACACTGATGGCAGAACCCTTAAAAGCGTTATCGGACCTGATTTATACCGGCGCAGTATCAAAGCGATGAATGCGCGAGGTATGCCAGAGCAAATGGTCTCGCTCATGAAACCCTGGGCTGTCTCGACCATGCTCAGTCTACCCAAGGCCACCACGGGTGAATTTCTCGACAAGAAACTCTACAAACTGGCTAAGATTCGCGGCTTAAAAACCTATGCGCTGGAAAGTTTTGAAGAGCAAATGACCGTCTTTAACAGCTTAAGCCGTAAAGAACAGATTAAGATGCTAAAACACACTTTAAACGATTTAAAAAATATCCCCGCGCAATTTGAGCAGCTAAAAGCAGCCTGGTTAAACAGTGATCTGGCCTTACTGGAATCACTCAGCGTACAACAACTCGACCCTTCTCATACCAGCGCACAATTCAAAGAAAATATCCTCGACAATCGCAATATCACCATGTTGGATCGTATGCAGCCTCGCCTGGAAGAAGGACGTGCCTTTATTGCCGTTGGCGCTCTGCATCTAGCCGGTAAAAAGGGTTTACTGCATTTATTGGCGGAAAAAGGTTACACCGTTGAAATGGTCTATTAAGCGCTCGTTATAGCACTCTAGTCAGTCTTTATTAGTTTTACATTATAAAACAATGAGTTACCTCCATTACCCTCGCCCATTATCAATAAATTAAGTCAATAACAGAATAACTTCATTTAAAACAATCACTTACATAACAAGATCTGTTAAACAGCCAAGTTTCTTCAGTATTTTAGTAAGTATATAATATCTAATATTGCATGTTGCCGCGTCAGTCTCTACAATCTCGTTTCGAATTTATTAACTCACCATTAATGGGAGCAACATTATGGACCAAGCTTACTACGACACCGTCTCCAAGATGGAGAGCGAAGGCATCAATGCAGAATACATGGATGGCTGGATGAGCGGCTACATGCAGAACCCTCTGCGTGAAGAACAACGCATCACAGACGAAT
This sequence comes from Gammaproteobacteria bacterium, assembly GCA_027006175.1. Lineage (GTDB taxonomy): Bacteria > Pseudomonadota > Gammaproteobacteria > AKS1 > AKS1 > Sulfuriflexus. The sequence continues at coordinate 4,502 of JALTKS010000090.1, read as the reverse complement.
ATCAGGCCGGTTACGATGACGGTACTGAAAAGAACACTGACAACATGAGTGCTCATAAAGCCTAAGCTTTTACTCCAAATCAGTGTTAAAAAGGCAGCTACGGCTGCCTTTTTAATTTAAAAAAACCAATTGAATCATAACTGTAGATACTTTTTATTCTGCCCTAATCTTATGTAAGCTTTTTCATTAAAAGCATTTTTTAAATTGTTTATTTAAAAATAAATACTAGAATGAACAATGCAGATGAAAGTAACTAAAGTTACTTACTTTCTGAAAAGTATATTGCAGAATTCTGCCTAAAAATGGCTTTTTGAATGCTAATATTCCATCACTTAAAAACAATAGGGTAATTTATGGCTTGCTCACATATCGAAGGGTGTGAACTATTCGTACAATTTGCTTTGAATCCCGCGCTTAATATTTGGCAGGATAAATACTGCAATGGTCTCTACAATGATTGTGCCCGATACAAGATGTCAGGCGCGCATCAACCTGTTCCGGTAACGCTATTACCTAATGGCAAGATGATCAGCTCAGCTCGCAGCCAAGAACAATTCGCATTAACCGTTTTATTTAACTCTATTACCAAGCATAGAACACGAATGGTTCAATCAATCATTCGCCATACTCAAGGCATTGATCTTAATGAGGTGAATGTTGAGGGTACGAGTGCCCTAATGGCTGCAGTAGAAGCTAATGCCGAAGACATTGTAAAATTATTACTTGAAAATAATGTTAAAACCGACTTAAAAAATATGCATGGTCAAACAGCCTATGATTTGGCCGTGGAGCATAATCATACAAATTTAATTAGCCTCTTGGCTAACAAAGAAGGGGGTAGTCTATAATGGAGCTTTATCTGCCTTGGTGGATAACTGGTACTGCACTTTCAGTTATCACGCTTGGTTTTTATATTGCCTTGAACCGTCCGCTCGGCGTGTCAGGAAGTTGGGCACGCATTGTTTTATGGAAAAATGATAAAGTCATTAAAGAAGCAGAAGCACCTTTTCAAAATAACCCCAAATTATTTGAAGATGCGCTCATGGCGGCAACAATCGAAGAATTTGGTGAGGAAACTGTACTGGAGTACATGCAATCCAGACATAAAAGTGATGACACTACACCGGTAAAACCATTAACACGTTCTGTTTCGCCTAATCGTTCTCCATGGACAGCTCATTTAGTATTTTTAATTATGTTGGTACTCGGTGGAATGTTAGGCGCATATCTACGTGGCGATCTGCATATTCAAGCAACGTTAGGCGAGTTACATACTAGTTTATTCGGTAGCGGAATAGGCTCTCTGATGATGCTGTTCTTTGGCGGAATTATGGTTGGCTTTGGTACCCAGATGGCAGGTGGCTGTACCTCGGGTCATGGACTCAGTGGTTTTAGCCGACTTGCACCAGCAAGCATAATAGCGACCATAACCTTTTTTGGCACAGCAATAGCCTTCTCAACGGCTGCTCATTATTTAGGATAAGCATCATGCGTACCTACTTTTACTACTCACTATTTGGTCTTGCCATGGGTGCAACGCTTAGTATGGCGGGGCTCTCTGATTATACTCAAATACACTCACTGTTTATTTTAGAAAATATTCCTCTACTGTTGGTATTCGCTCTTGCTATTGGCATGAATATGGTTGGGTTTATGATTTTATCTCGTAATAAAAAAACCCCTAAAAAAAAGCTCACAAAAGGGACTATTAGTGGCAGTATATTATTTGGCATAGGCTGGGCATTAACTGGCGCCTGCCCATCTATTGCTCTTGTCCAATTAGGTGAAGGAAAAATAGCCGCTCTTGCAACCGTTGCAGGCATACTGGCTGGTGTTTGGTTCTATCGCCGTGCTACTTCTAGCGCCCTTAAATTCGATACCGGTATTTGCGGAGAAGAATAACTCTCCACCTCGACAAGCTAAGGTCCTGTGGTATCCTATGCGCCCTGAAAACCACGCGGACACCCCATGGCTCACGATAAGTTAGAAAAACGATTATTGCGTCATTTAGGACGAGCTATCTCGGACTATAATATGATTCAATCCGGTGATCGCATCATGGTCTGCCTATCCGGTGGCAAAGACTCGTTTACCCTTTTACGACTTTTACAAAAGCTTAAAGTCAAAGCGCATGTGCCGTTTGAACTATTCTCTTTTACACTCGATCAGTCACAGCCCGGTTGGGATGACACGCAGCTACGTCATTGGCTAACAGAACATAATGTCGACTTCGAGATCCTGACGCGTGACACCTACTCCATTGTTATGGACAAAACACCCGAAGGTAAAACCACCTGTTCACTCTGTTCACGCCTGCGTCGTGGCAATATTTACACCTGGGCAGAAAAACATGGTTTTGTAAAAGTGGCACTGGGGCATCATCGTGATGACATGATTGAGAGCCTGTTAATGTCGATCATGTACAGTGGTGCAACCCGTTCCATGCCCGCAAAGTTACTGACCGACAACAAAAAACATATCGTTATTCGCCCGCTAGCCTATTGTCGTGAAGAAGATATTGCAGAGTATGCAGAGCGCGAACAGTTTCCAATTATTCCGTGTAACTTATGCGGCTCACAGGAAAACTTAACCCGACAAAAAATCAAACAACTCATTGCCGAACTCGCCGCAGAGAATCCTAAAATACCGGGCAATATCTATGCGGCTATGGGTAATATCACACCCAGCCAATTAGCCGACCATGATCTATGGAATTTCAATGCGCTGGATGAACAATTAGAACCATTGCAACAAACAGTACAAGCTATCGATTTATTAAAAACCGTACAAAAGTCCCCCCCCGTTACTTCCAAATATTAACGGTTTTACCTTGCTTGCGAATTTCTGCTGCACGATGCTCAATATATCGTTGAAAACTGGTTTCTGTTTTGTAACTCCCCGTTAACACATAGTCAAACACTGACTGTACATGAAAACTTTTCAAAAAAGCTTCAATTCGAATAATCTCTACACCCTTATCATATAAAACAGCAGAAGGAGCAAAGGCTATTTCAAGCTTGTTGGCTAGTTGTTTCGCTGTGGTCTTGTTGCCGTCAAGATCAATCACAGGCGTGTCTGCCCAGCGATCTAATTGAACAATATTAAACTGTTTTAACACGTCTAACGTATCTTTGTCTTTTAAAGTAATATTGTGCAATTGCTCGCAGTCTTTACAATTTGCTTGCTCAAATAAAATCGCGAGTGGCTTTTTTTGCTGCTTAAGTTTTTGTAAGTTATAGGCAGGTTTAACAAATAAACTTTCTGATATTAGCTTGCCTGCCTTTTTCGTATTTGAGAACTGTTTATAATAATCAGAAAAACTCAGTTGCGTATTTTTCTTTTCTGCTACATAGCGCAAGGCAATCAATAATTTTTCTTTCGGATAGTAACCATTAATACGCAAGGCGATATTGCCTTTTTCATCAAAAAATAAAATCGTTGGGGTAAACCAGACTTTCAGGCTCGCTGAATAAGATTTCTCATTATATGTTTTACCATCAAGGCCGGTAACCTCCCGGTCACCCCACATGTTGATGTCAATCGAATCAAAGTGTTTGGCTAAATAATCAACCGTTTGCTTATCGGTAAAATTATCATTCACCAATTTTGCACAATACGGACAACCATTTTGATGAAAATAGATCATCACACGCTTACCCGATTCAGTTGCTTCCTCGATATCTTCTTTTATATCCAGGAATGATGATTTAAACCAGGAAGGTATTTCAACTAACTTACCCCCCTTGAATTCGCCTTGCTTCTTGGACGACTCAGCGGCGTAAGAAATAGCTGCGGTAAAAAACAGAATAAAATAACTTAACAATAATAACTGTCGCATAATAAGCACCTTCGTCTTATCATCAATAATGAAGCTCAAGTTTGGCGTATTCTTTCAAAAAATCAAGCTATTACAGTACCGGCTACTTTACTAATTCACTCGATTTCGGCGGTAAAACACTGCAAGCACGGGCATAATCTTCAGGTAATTGTTTTAATACCTCGGGAATACAAATAATATCAACAACCACCAAGCCTGAACAGCGACTAAATTGAATAGCGCTACGCCCATCTGTTGTCACCATATATTTCCGTGGCCAGTTCCCCTGCGGTGTTTCCAATAACAATTTTTGAGCATAGACGGTTTTATTTCCCGCCCGCAACTTTTCTAATTTACCCAGGGACACCAGTAGATACGAGGTATTGCGAAGCGGATCCGTTGCACGTTGCCAATTAAACGGTAATGAGCCATTCAATTTGCGAAATGCCAGTGGGCTGGTTTTAGAGTCGACTCGACATGTTTGTAATAATGTTTTCAACCCCGTTGTAACTTGCTCCTGAACTGCCTCATCAAGCGGAACAGGTGCACCACGGACAACCATTTCAACTTCAGGAGGCACTTCCTTAAGTTCTTTTATTAAATCGGCTTCATCCGCAGCCACAAACGTTGCCACGAATAAACCTGTGAATAGAAGTATTTTAAATCGCATAACAAATTGACACCT
>JALTKS010000089.1 GCA_027006175.1 Gammaproteobacteria bacterium | reverse complement strand
GAATATCGTGTGACAGAGGCGGTCCATCAACCAGAATTTCACCCTTTTCAACGTGCTCACCTTCAAACACAGTCAAATGACGCCATTTCTGGATGCCTTCAACATGTGGCTCACTACCGTCAGACGGCGTAATAACCACATTAGTCTTCGATTTCGCTTCTTTACCCATACTGATCGTACCCGAGATTTCCGCCATCACAGCCGGATCCTTCGGTTTACGTGCTTCGAACAAGTCGGCTACGCGTGGCAAACCACCGGTAATATCACGTGTTTTCGATGATTCAACCGGGATGCGAGCAATAACATCACCCACCTCAATATCCGCACCGTCAGTAATGGTCACAATCGCGTTCGCTGGCATTGGGTATTGCGCCGGAATTTCAGTCCCCACGATATTTAATGGTTCGCCATTGGCATCCATTAATTTAATCGTTGGTTTCATGTCCTTACCCGCAGAACCACGTGTTTTTGGATCGGTAACAATGGTACTGGCAAGACCGGTCACATCATCTGTTACCTGGTTAACGGATACACCATCAACGAAATCTTCAAACTGCGCTTTACCTGCCACTTCCGTAATAATTGGATGGGTATGTGGATCCCATGAGGCAACAATGTCGCCACCGCTGACCTTGTCACCATCGGCAATCGTTAACACGGCACCGTAAGCAATGCGGTAACGTTCACGATCACGACCGTTATCATCAATAACCACCATTTCACCGGAACGCGATACAGCAATCAGCTTGCCATCTTTGTTCTTAATGGTTTTAAGGTTGTGCAGTCGAACACTACCGTTGGTTTTAACCTGAATATTATTGGCTGCCGCTGAACGTGATGCCGCGCCACCAATGTGGAAAGTACGCATAGTTAACTGGGTACCCGGTTCACCAATGGATTGCGCCGCGATAACACCCACCGCTTCACCCACATTAACCAGATGTCCACGCGCCAGATCACGACCGTAACAGGTCGCACAAATACCATGGCGTGTTTCACAGTTAATCGGTGAACGTACCTTAACTTCATCGATACCCATTTCTTCAAGGCGATCGACCCATGCTTCATCAAGTAGCGTGCCGGCAGGTACACCAACATCTTTGTCGTCATTGATCATGACATCTTCAACAACAACACGACCCAGAACACGTTCACGTAACGGTTCTACAACATCACCACCTTCAATCAGTGGTTGCATATAGAGACCATCCGTTGTGCCACAGTCATCTTCAACAACAACCAGATCCTGTGCGATATCAACCAAACGACGGGTTAAGTAACCTGAGTTCGCTGTCTTCAATGCGGTATCGGCAAGACCTTTACGTGCACCGTGCGTCGAGATGAAGTACTGGATTACGTTCAGACCTTCACGGAAGTTCGCTGTGATCGGTGTTTCAATAATCGAACCATCCGGTTTCGCCATCAAACCACGCATACCGGCAAGCTGACGAATCTGCGCGGCACTACCACGCGCGCCTGAGTCGGCCATCATGTAAACAGAGTTAAATGAATCCTGTTTAACTGTTTCACCCTTGGCTGTCTTAACTTCGTCTTTACCCAGCTTGTCCATCATTGCCTTGGCAACCTGGTCGTTTGTGTGCGACCAGATATCAACGACTTTGTTGTAACGTTCGCCGTTAGTGACCAGACCCGATGTATATTGATGTTCAATTTCACGGACTTCCGCTTCAGCACGACCCAGAATGTCAGCCTTGCTTTCAGGGATCACCATGTCATCAATACCAAATGAAACACCTGAACGGGTTGCATAAGAGAAACCGGTGTACATCAGCTGATCAGCAAAGATAACCGTTTCTTTCATACCGACATTACGGTAACACTCGTTAACCAGGTTAGATATGGCTTTCTTGGTCATGGTTTTGTTGATCAAATCAAATGAAAGACCTGGTGGTAGAATTTCAGACAGAATTGAACGACCAACGGTTGTTTTTACACGGCGCATTGTTGAGGTCTTTTTGCCGTCTTCGCCAACAACAATTTCTTTTACGCGCACTTGAACCATTGCGTGTAATTCAACAATCTTGTTGGTGTAGGCACGATGCACTTCATCAACGTCCATGAAGAACATGCCTTCGCCTTTGGCGTTAACACGTTCACGACTCATGTAGTACAAACCTAATACCACGTCTTGTGTCGGAACAATAATGGGTTCACCGTTTGCAGGTGATAAAATATTGTTTGTCGACATCATTAAGGCACGTGCTTCTAACTGTGCTTCAATTGACAACGGTACGTGTACAGCCATTTGGTCACCATCGAAATCGGCGTTGAATGCTGTACAAACTAATGGGTGTAGTTGAATCGCTTTACCTTCAATCAACACAGGTTCAAACGCCTGGATACCCAAACGGTGAAGTGTTGGTGCGCGGTTCAACATAATAGGATGCTCTCGAATCACTTCTTCGAGAATATCCCAAACTTCTGGTCCTTCGCGTTCAACCATTTTCTTCGCTGCTTTAATGGTTGTTGCAAGACCGCGTAATTCCAGTTTACCAAAGATGAATGGTTTGAATAATTCCAGTGCCATTTTCTTGGGCAGACCACACTGATGTAGTTTCAGGCTTGGGCCAACTACGATCACTGAACGACCAGAGTAATCAACACGTTTACCAAGTAAGTTCTGACGGAAACGACCTTGCTTACCTTTAATCATATCGGCAAGTGATTTCAGCGGACGTTTGTTGGTACCGGTAATTGCTTTACCACGACGACCGTTATCAAGTAGCGCATCAACCGCTTCCTGTAACATACGTTTTTCGTTACGCGCAATAATGTCCGGTGCGTTCAGATCCATTAAACGTTTCAGACGGTTATTACGGTTAATAACGCGGCGGTATAAATCGTTAAGATCAGATGTGGCGAAACGACCACCATCCAGTGGGACTAATGGACGTAATTCAGGTGGCAGTACAGGCAGCACTGTCATGATCATCCATTCAGGCTTGTTACCTGATTCAACAAACGCTTCCATTAATTTAAGACGTTTGGTCCATTTCTTGATTTTTGTTTCGGAGCCTGTCGTAGGCAGATCTTCACGAATCTGGGCAATTTCAGCATCTAAATCGATGTCTTTGAGCAGCATTAATACCGCTTCAGCACCCATACGCGCATCAAACTCATCGCCATTTTCTTCAATGGCATTGAGGTAAGCTTCTTCAGACAGTAACTGACCTTTTTCAAGTGTGGTCATGCCTGGGTCAACCACTACGAAGGCTTCAAAATAAAGTACGCGTTCAATGTCACGCAAAGTCATATCAAGCAACAGACCCATACGTGATGGCAATGACTTCAGGTACCAGATGTGAGCAACCGGACTTGCCAGATCAATGTGCGCCATGCGTTCACGACGTACTTTCGCCAGCGTGACTTCAACGCCACATTTTTCACAAATCACACCACGGTGTTTAAGGCGTTTGTATTTGCCACATAAACATTCGTAATCTTTTACTGGCCCAAAAATTTTGGCACAGAACAAACCATCACGTTCAGGTTTAAACGTACGATAGTTAATTGTTTCTGGCTTTTTAACTTCGCCAAAAGACCATGACCGGATTTTCTCCGGAGATGACAAACCAATTCGAATTGAATCGAATTCATCAGTTTGCCCTTGTTGCTTTAAAAGATTTAAAAGATCTTTCATATCACTAGCCCGCCTAAAATAGGAGTCATCCAGTAGTTAGTCTTGTTCAAGTTCGATGTCGATAGCCAAAGAACGAATTTCTTTCAACAATACGTTGAAGGATTCTGGCATGCCGGCAATCATATGATGATTACCATCAACAATATTCTTATACATTTTGGTTCGACCATGAACGTCATCTGATTTCACTGTCAGCATTTCTTGCAAGGTGTAAGAAGCACCATAAGATTCAAGTGCCCACACTTCCATTTCACCGAAGCGCTGTCCACCGAACTGCGCCTTACCACCCAGCGGTTGCTGTGTCACAAGACTGTATGGTCCGGTTGAACGTGCATGCATCTTGTCATCAACAAGGTGATTCAGTTTCAACATGTACATGTAGCCAACAGTAACGGGACGTTCGAATGTATCGCCGGTACGACCATCAATCAGTGTTGTTTGACCTGAACGTGGCAAACCAGCCAGTTCAAGCATACGACGAATATCAGATTCTGCTGCACCATCAAATACTGGGGTTGCCATTGGTACACCACCACGAAGGTTGTGTGCCAACTCAAGAATTTCTTCGTTGCTGAAGGATTTAAGATCTTCCTGCTTACCACTCGAATTGTAAATCTTGTCGAGGTAGTCACGCAGCTCTTCAATCTTGCATTGCGCATCCAGCATGTCGGCAATCTTGAAGCCCAGACCTTTTGCTGCCCAACCAAGGTGGGTTTCCAGTACCTGACCCACGTTCATACGAGACGGTACACCCAGTGGGTTAAGAACCACATCAACAGGACGACCATCTTCACTGTATGGCATGTCTTCAATTGGAACAATTTGTGAAATCACACCCTTGTTACCATGACGACCCGCCATTTTGTCACCCGGCTGAATACGACGTTTCACCGCCAGGTAAACCTTGACCATTTTCAGTACGCCTGGCGCAAGATCATCACCGGTGGTGATTTTGGCTTTCTTCACGTCGTAACGTGCATCAAAATCCTTACGCTGTTGCTTGTACTGTTCAGCCAGTTTTTCCAGCTTGGCATTCGCATCTTCATTGTGCAGACGAATATCAAACCACTGGTCACGCGGTGTTTCAGCAAGGTAAGCTTTTGTAATCTTCTCACCTGACTTAAGACCATTCGGACCACCACTGGACTGTTTGCCTGTGAGTAGTTTTTCCGCACGGTCATAAAGATCGTTTTCAAGAATACGTAATTGGTCATTCAGATCTTTCTTAACACTGGCCAATTCTGCATTTTCAATTTCAATCGCACGCGCATCTTTTTCGACGCCGTCACGTGTAAACACTTGTACGTCGATAACGGTACCGACTGTGCTTGACTTAACGCGCAAAGAATTATCTTTAACGTCAGACGCTTTTTCGCCGAAAATAGCACGCAGCAGTTTTTCTTCCGGTGTGAGTTGGGTTTCGCCTTTCGGTGTTACCTTACCAACCAGAATGTCGCCAGGCTTAACTTCAGCACCAATATAAACGATACCTGATTCATCCAGCTTGGAAAGCGCAGACTCACCCACATTAGGAATATCGCCAGTAATTTCTTCTGGCCCTAATTTGGTGTCACGCGATATACAAGTGAGCTCTTCAATATGAATGGTTGTGAAACGGTCTTCTTTCACGATACGTTCCGAGATAAGAATCGAATCTTCGAAGTTGTAACCATTCCACGGCATGAAGGCAACCAACATATTCTGACCCAGGGCTAGTTCACCCATGTCAGTTGAAGGACCGTCTGCCATGACATCACCACGTGCAACCACGTCACCATTTTTTACTAATGGATGTTGGTTAATACAGGTGTTTTGGTTAGAACGTGTGTATTTGGTCAGGTTGTAAATATCAACACCTGGCTCACCGGCAATGGTTTCATCATCGTTGGCGCGAACCACGATACGACCCGCATCAACGGTATCAACCACACCACCACGTCGAGCAACAACGGTCACACCGGAGTCAACTGCAACGGTACGTTCAATACCGGTACCCACTAATGGCTTGTCAGCACGCAAGGTTGGAACAGCTTGACGTTGCATGTTTGACCCCATCAGGGCACGGTTAGCATCATCGTGTTCAAGGAATGGAATCAATGCCGCTGCAACCGATACGATCTGGCGTGGCGATACATCAATGTAGTCAACTTTATCGGCTGTTGATAAAGAGAATTCATTCAAGTGACGACAAGCAACTAATTCATCTTGCAAGTTGCCTTTGTCATCGACTGCGGCGTTTGCCTGCGCAATGATGTATTTACTTTCTTCAATCGCTGACAAGTACTCAATGTCATCGGTTACACAACCATCAACCACCTTTTGGTAAGGCGTTTCAAGGAAACCGTAATCATTGGTACGTGCGTACACCGCCAGTGAGTTGATCAAACCAATGTTTGGCCCTTCAGGTGTTTCAATAGGACAAACACGACCATAATGCGTTGGATGAACATCTCGCACTTCAAAGCCAGCACGTTCACGTGTTAAACCACCCGGCCCTAATGCAGAAATACGACGTTTATGTGTCACTTCTGAAAGCGGGTTGTTTTGATCCATGAACTGCGACAACTGCGATGAACCAAAGAATTCTTTAATGACCGCCGAAACAGGTTTCGCGTTAATCAGTTCCTGTGGCATCAAGCCTTCGCTTTCAGCAATACTTAAACGTTCTTTTACAGCACGTTCCACACGAACCAGACCGACGCGGAACTGGTTTTCTGCCATTTCACCGACACAACGAACACGACGGTTACCGAGGTGATCGATATCATCAACAATGCCTTTACCATTACGAATATCGAGCAGTGTTTTAATCACGGCAAGAATGTCTTCGTTAGACAGGTTGCCTGAACCGGTAATTTCTTCAACGCCGACACGACGGTTAAACTTCATACGACCTACGACTGATAAGTCATAACGCTCAGGGTTGAAGAACAGGTTGTTAAACAGGTTTTCTGCCGCATCCTTGGTTGGTGGTTCACCAGGACGCATCATGCGGTAGATCTCAACCATCGCTTCAAGCGGTGTGGTCGTTGCATCAATACGCAATGTGGTAGAAATAAACGGACCGCAATCCAGTTCATTGGTGTAAAGGGTTTTGATATCTGTTACGCCCGCTTCCAATAACTGCTCTAGTAATTCTTCAGTAATTTCAGCATTCGCTGCGCAAATTAATTCACCTGACTCCGTATCAACAATGTCATGTGCAATCACTTTACCCATCAAGTATTCATTTGGAATTTCTAACTCGGTAATTGCCGCTTTATCAAATTCACGAATGTGACGTGCCGTAATACGACGTCCGGCTTCAACAATGACTTTCTTCTTCGCCTTCATGTCAAACATGGCTGTTTCGCCACGTAGACGTTCTGGCACAAGTACTAATACAGATTTTTCCGCCCCAAGGGTGATTGAATCCGTGTCAAAGAACATATCGAGAATTTCTTCGTTGTTGTAACCCAATGCGCGCATCAGGATTGTCACTGGTAATTTACGGCGACGATCGATACGCACAAAGACATTGTCTTTTGGATCAAACTCGAAATCCAACCATGAACCGCGGTAAGGAATCACGCGTGCATTAAAGAGTAACTTACCCGATGAGTGCGTTTTACCTTTATCATGATCAAAGAACACACCTGGCGAGCGGTGTAACTGAGAGACAATAACGCGTTCAGTACCATTGATAACAAAGGCACCGGTATCTGTCATGAGTGGTAACTCACCCATGTAGACTTCCTGTTCCTTAATATCTTTAACAGGCTTTTCTGCTGCACTGGATTCTTTATCGTAAATAACCAGGCGCAATTTAACGCGTAATGGGGCTGAGTAAGTAACGCCTCGCATCTGACATTCTTTCACGTCAAAAACAGGTGTACCAAGACGGTAACTTACATACTCGAGGGCAGCACTGCCTGAGTAACCAACAATAGGGAATACGGATGAAAAGGCTGCATGCAGTCCTCTATCCTTACGTTCTTCAACAGACGCACCGGTCTGCAGGAAACTGCGATAGGAATTGACCTGAATAGCCAGTAAGTTTGGTACGTCCATAACACCTGGACGCTTGCCAAAATTATTCCGAATTCGCTTCTTTTCAGTAAACGAGTACGCCATCTCGAACCCTCAGCAATAATAAATTCTGTAGTCTTGGCTCTGTGTTATCGCGACTATCGCGATAAGGAGCAAAGACAAAAAGGCAGCGGGACGGGTGATCGCTTGATCACCCGCCACAAACTGCCACGGTGTGGAAAATGCTAAACGCATCGTTGAGCTTATTTCAGCTCTACGCTTGCGCCTGCTTCTTCCAACTGCTTTTGTACATCTGCAGCTTCGTCTTTAGCAACACCTTCTTTAACAGCAACAGGTGCACTTTCGACCATAGCTTTGGCTTCTTTCAAGCCAAGACCAGTGATACCACGAACGGCTTTAATGACAGCAACTTTGTTGTCGCCGAAACCGGTCATCATGACATCAAACTCATCTTTCTCAGCGGCAGCACCACCAGCATCACCTGCAGGGGCCGCAGCCACTGCAACAGGTGCCGCAGCACTAACGTTGAATTTTTCTTCCATTGCTTCTACAAGATCAACGATCTCAACAACAGTCATATTGGAAATAGCTTCCAGGATATCGTCTTTGCTGACAGCCATGGTTATTTCTCCTAATTATTTAAAGTTAAATTTAGTTTACGCAGCCTGTTTCGTATCGCGAACCGCAGCCAGCACACGTGCCAACTTATTAGTAGGTTCTGCAACGGTACGAACAAACTTGCTGATTGGAGCCTGCATAACGCCAGCGAGCATGCCAAGAGCCTGGTCGCGGGTCGGCATTTTGGCCAGCATTTCAAGTTGTGAAGCATCCATAAGCTTATCGCCAAGAGCAATGCTCTTAACTATTAACTTATTGTTGTCTTTCACAAAATCCTTGAAAATACGCGCCGCAGCAGCAGGATCCTCTTGCGAGAATGCTAATACTAACGGGCCAGTCAACGAGTCATTTAGACAAGCGTAATCGGTACCTTCGAACGCACGTTTAGCGAGCGAGTTCTTAATGACACGCAGTACAACATTTGCTTCACGTGCCTGCTTACGCAAGTCAGTGAGTTTGTCGACTGTGATGCCACTGTATTCCGCTGCAATAACGGAATGTGTACTCGCCGCAATTTCTGCGACTTCAGCAACGATTGCCTTTTTTTCCTCAAGGTTAAGCACTGTGCTTCGTCCTCTAGGTTGATATTGGAAACACCGTCGTTTTCACGTCAGCCAGGACATCATGCCCAGTTTCCTTTTCACTTAAGGATACCTAATTGGTATCCCACCATTTTACGGTGAGCGACATCAGTTATTCTGTCGGGTTCGCCGTCTACGTAGGCCAGCATCGGTTCCTATTAAGCATTGCGACCTTCCCTGAACGCTTTGCACCTACGGTCTTTGACAGACTTTGTTAATAATAATCAACAAAGCCCCAAAGTTTTTTTGTAATCGTCTTACTTAACGTCTAATGACGTTCTATCAACAATTACACTGCCACCCATTGTTGTGGAGACAGAAATTTTCTTCATGTAAACACCTTTTGCTGAAGTAGGCTTTGCCTTCACTAAATCAGCAAGTAATGCGTCAAGATTTTCACGCAGTGCATCTTCAGCAAAATCTACTTTACCGATGGTGCAATGGATGATGCCACCCTTATCAGCGCGGTAACGCACTTGACCCGCTTTGGCATTTTTAACAGCCGTTTCAACATCCGGTGTGACCGTACCTACTTTAGGGTTAGGCATTAAGCCGCGTGGACCAAGGATCTGACCCAGTGTACCGACAACGCGCATGGCGTCAGGTGTCGCGATAACAACATCAAAATCCATGTTGCCGCCCTTCACTGATTCAGCTAAATCTTCAAAACCAACAATATCAGCACCGGCTGCGGTCGCTTTTTCAGCATTTGCACCTTGTGCAAAAACAGCTACACGAACTGTTTTACCTGTACCTTTAGGCAATACGGTTGCGCCACGAACAACTTGATCCGATTTACGTGGGTCAATACCCAGATTAATCGCAACATCAACTGATTCATTAAATTTCGCTTTCGGGAATTTCTTTACCAGAGTAAGCGCATCATTAATCGCGTAGTTCTTACCGTGTTCTACAAGCTCTGCAATCGCTTGTTGACGTTTACTTAACTTTGCCATGACTATTTAACTCCTTCCGTTTCGATGCCCATACTACGAGCACTACCGGCGATAGTCCGTACCGCTGCATCCATATCAGCAGCTGTCAGGTCAGCCATTTTAGTCGTCGCTATTTCTTCTAATTGCGCGCGCGTCACTTTACCCACTTTGTTGCGGTTAGGCTCAGCACTACCACTTTTAAGACCCGCTGCTTTCTTCAACAGAATTGAAGCAGGCGGTGTTTTAATGATGAACGTGAAGCTCTTATCATTGTAAACAGTGATAATAACCGGTGTTGGCATACCTGCTTCGAGACTCTGTGTTTGCGCATTAAATGCTTTACAGAAATCCATGATATTCAAACCATGTTGACCCAAAGCGGGACCAACGGGTGGACTTGGATTAGCCGAACCTGCAGGAACCTGCAGTTTCACATAGGCTTCAATCTTCTTTGCCATGACAATTTACCTTTGTGTTTGGGTGCAAACGCTTGACGCTATGGACAAGCTCCCCTGTTAAAAATTCGTTGTTAGCCTTTTTCGACCTGACCAAACTCAAGTTCGACAGGTGTAGAACGACCAAAGATCAAGACCGCAACACGCAGCTTGCTCTTTTCGTAATTCACTTCTTCGACAACACCGTTAAAGTCATTAAACGGTCCATCTGTAACCCGAACCACTTCGCCAACTTCGTAAAGTGTTTTCGGTTTTGGCTTATCAACACCTTCCTGAACACGGTTTAAGATAGCATTTGCTTCTTTTTCCGTAATCGGTGCTGGTTTATCCGTGGTACCACCAATAAAGCCCATGACTTTCGGTACATCTTTGACCAAATGCCATGTTTCATCATTCATTTCCATTTCAACCAGTACATAGCCTGGGAAAAATTTACGTTCTGAACGACGTTTTTGACCTTCGCGCATTTCAACGACTTCTTCAGTCGGCACGAGGATCTCACCAAACAAGTCTTCCATTCCCGCCAGAGCAACGTGCTCCATCAAGGAATTTTTAACCTTGTTCTCGAAGCCCGAGTAGGCGTGCACTACATACCAACGCTTTGCCATATACCCTGCTCCTTGTTAACCAATCAATGCCTTAACTAACCAGGCAAGAAACGAGTCAAAACCCCATAACAGTAGTGACATAATAAACACCGCGACAATAACTGTCAGTGTCATTTGTACTGTTTCTTTACGGGTTGGCCAGACGACTTTACGAACTTCGGTGCGAGCAGCCTGAGCAAAAGCCCAGGAACCACGCCCTACAGAGGTTTGCAGCGCAACAATCATAGCGACAAGGACCACAACCAGTAAGCCAACCACACGCAGCACCTGCATTTGATCAGCAAAATAGTAATAGCCTGCTATACCTGCAGCCAAAAGCAGCACTGCAAATAACATTTTAATTTTGTCAGCCATACGCTGTATTAAAACCTATAAATTCGTAAACCAAATCTGGCAGGCCAGGAGGGAATCGAACCCCCAACCCTCGGTTTTGGAGACCGATGCTCTGCCAATTGAGCTACTGGCCTAAACTTGATTATTCAAAAATCTTAGCAACCACGCCGGCGCCAACAGTACGGCCACCTTCACGAATCGCAAAACGTAAACCATCTTCCATCGCAATCGGGGCAATCAATGTCACCACCATCTTGACGTTATCACCCGGCATTACCATCTCAACGCCTTCCGGTAAATCACACGCACCGGTAACATCGGTAGTACGGAAGTAAAACTGTGGACGATAGCCGTTAAAGAATGGTGTATGACGACCACCTTCATCTTTGCTCAATACGTACACTTCTGCTTCAAACTTGGTGTGTGGCTTGATTGAACCTGGCTTACATAATACCTGGCCACGTTCCACTTCTTCACGCTTCGTACCGCGTAAAAGAATACCCACGTTGTCGCCCGCAAGTCCTTCATCAAGCAGCTTGCGGAACATTTCAACACCTGTACACGTTGTGGTCGTGGTGTCTTTAATGCCCACAATTTCAATTTCTTCGCCCACTTTAATGATGCCGCGCTCAATACGACCGGTTACAACCGTACCGCGACCTGAAATAGAGAACACATCTTCAACCGGCATTAAAAATTCACCGTCAACTGCGCGTTCTGGCTCTGGGAAGTAATCATCCATCGCCGCAACCAGTTTCAATACAGCTGGAACACCTATGTCAGACGTATCGCCTTCTAAGGCTTTTAATGCAGAACCCGTCACAATCGGTGTGTCATCACCCGGGAAGTCGTATGAATCCAGTAATTCACGGATTTCCATTTCAACCAGTTCTAATAATTCTTCGTCATCAACCATGTCCGCTTTGTTCATGAAAACAACAATGTAGGGAACGCCAACCTGACGTGATAACAGGATATGCTCACGGGTTTGTGGCATCGGACCATCTGCTGCACTACAAACTAAAATAGCGCCATCCATTTGAGCCGCACCTGTGATCATGTTCTTGACGTAATCAGCATGGCCTGGGCAATCAACGTGCGCGTAGTGACGGTTTTCACTTTCATATTCAACGTGTGAGGTCGCAATCGTAATACCACGTTCGCGCTCTTCCGGGGCGTTATCAATTTCATCAAACGCTTTGGCTTCGCCACCCATCGCTTCCGACATCACTTTTGTGATCGCCGCTGTTAAAGTCGTCTTGCCATGATCAACGTGACCAATTGTGCCCACGTTCACATGCGGTTTATTTCGTTCAAACTTTTCTTTAGACATGACTCAATCGCTCCGCTACTAAATATTTAGTCTCGCCGGTGACATCATGAAACCGACACTTAATTACAACAAAAAATTTTCTGCTCCAATCTCCGGCCTTTTATTAGGCAGACCTTGATGCTGGAGCCCATACCCAGATTTGAACTGGGGGCCTCTTCCTTACCAAGGAAGTGCTCTACCCCTGAGCTATATGGGCATAACTTTTACTCAGTCGCGCATACTACCTATTCATTGCGCGCCATCTATTTAATATGGAGCGGGTGAAGGGAATCGAACCCTCGTAGTCAGATTGGAAATCTGAAGTTCTACCATTAAACTACACCCGCAAAACGCTACTTTAAGCTAGGTGTAAGCTATTAACGCATTACGCTACCTATCGAACTCACCTAATATATACTGCCTCAAGATGGTTCTCATCTGCCCCCAACAATTACTCAGGAGCAGGAAACACTACAAATTACTTACAATCTGCAGCTCCACTATGGTGGAGGGGGGTGGATT
>JALTKS010000088.1 GCA_027006175.1 Gammaproteobacteria bacterium | reverse complement strand
AGTTTAATAAATTAAACGGAAACAAAGGCACTAAACGAACAAACGCCACAAACTTCCAGCCCTCTCCTTCTACACCTTCTTTTAATTGTTTCATTTTACCACCGGTTTTTTTCTCAACCCAATCATGGGCAAGATAACGAGCAGCAAGAAATGAAATCATAGCGCCAATGGTTGCAGCGGTAAGATTATAAAATGTGCCGTACACGGGGCCAAATAAGGCACCGCCGGCGAGGGTTAATACTGAACCGGGTAAGAAGAAAATCGTACCAATAATATAGATCAGCATAAATACAATCGCACCAGCACTACCGGCCTCTTTTACCCACGTTTCTAACGCTGCCGCATCAAACTGGTCGCGATAAATAATCGCCGCGATAATACCGGCAACTAATATCAGCGTTATCCCAATACGTAATATCTTATTCATTTACTTTTCCTCATCACCATCCCATTGGCGACGATTAATCGCGTAATTCGATATCTTGCCTTTAAACGGTAAGCTCAGTATGCCATGTATCCAGGAAACCTCAGCGGGTTTATTGAATTTATGAATGCCGATTGTCATGCCCAGGTGACCATCCCGTGGTTGTTCTCGGTACGTACCAAACAAACGATCCCACCATGAAAGATTGAAACCAAAGTTACTATTCGCCTCGTCATCTTCAACAGAGTGATGAATACGGTGCATATCGGGCGTCACCACAAAGAAGCGCAATACTGTATCCAGCTTTTTAGGGAACCGAACATTGCTGTGATTAAACATTGCCATAGCATTGAGCAATACTTCAAATATGATCACGGCTACAACGGGTGGCCCAAGTACAACAATCGTCGCGAACTTGATTAACATGGAAATGATAATTTCAAAAGTGTGAAAACGTGCACCGGTTGTCACATCAATGTCTGGATCGGCATGGTGGACACGGTGTAAGCGCCATAATATAGGCACGGCGTGAACAAGTACGTGTTGTAGATAGATAACAAAATCCAGTGCGATAACAGCAACTACCACGGCAATGAGGTAAGGCACTTCATAATAATTGAGCAGCCCCCATCCATGACTGGATGCAAATCCGGCGACACCAATGGCGGCGGCAGGAAATAACCAACGAATAATGAAGCTGTTTAAAAACACTAAACCAAGGTTGTTTAGCCAGCGTATTGCCTTAGATGCGGTTAATGCACGGCGTGGCGCGATGATCTCCCACAATGCCATAATTGCCAGTGTTCCGACAAAGAAGCCCAGTCGGATAGGCTTCTCATTCGTCATGATAAATTCGTTTAAGTCCATTGCTGGCTCCTGTTTATATTTTGCGCGTGCTATACTAAAATGACAATACAACACTAATCAAGTGATTAGTTGAATACTATAGTAACGCGGATACAAATCATGTCAAGCAAGAACTTTAAACACGACTTATTCGACCAATTTGCCCGAGTCGGCAAAGCTATGAGCAACGCTAACCGGCTGGAATTGCTCGAGTTTTTGGCGCAAGGTGAGCGCAGTGTTGATGAGTTAGCCAAAGTTTCTGGTCTAAGCGTTGCAAACACCTCACAGCATCTACAGCAGTTGCGTCAATCAGGGCTTGCCCATAGCCGAAAGCAAGGTTTAAAGGTCTTCTACCGTCTTAGTGGTAATGATGTTATCACCCTACTCGATGCATTACGTGTTGTCGCTGAAAATCATGTTGCTGAGGTGGATAAAATGGTGAATAGCTACCTAACGGTCAAAGATTCATTAGAACCTATTCCCCGAGAAGAGCTTTTAGAGCGTGTTCGAGACGGTCTGGTCACTGTGCTAGATGTACGCCCAGCCGAAGAATTTGCCGCCGGACACGTACCCGGCGCCATCAATATCAGTCTGAATGACCTGGAAGCAAGACTGAGTGAAATTGACTCAACACAGGAAATAGTAGCGTATTGTCGTGGTCCGCATTGTGTTCTGGCGTTTGATGCGGTCGCCCAGCTACGAGAAAAAGGCTTAACGGCCAGACGTTTGGAAGATGGCTATCCAGAGTGGATGGTGGCAGGTCTGCCAATTGAGAAAGTGAGCTAAAGTCATTGAATTTTTAATAGTTTTTGCGGTCATACACATTGAATATTAATGACTCATAATACATACTAGGTCACATGCATAAAACGATTGCCCAATTTCTTATCTTACTCATGCTGTTTTCAAATGCAGTATGGGCAGTCGATTCTGATTTTATCTCATCGAGCCATACTTCTTCATCTAGCTCACAGCAAACCGCTGATATTGAACATAATGATAGTGACGATGGCGATCATTGCTGCCACGGTGCTGCACACCTTATTGGTTTGACCTCCATCAAATCAATGCCTACTGTAAAAATTAAAGATTCAAGGCAATCACAATCAGTAACGACATTAGTGTCGTTTAATCACCTGCCCCCTACTCCACCACCAACACACTAATTTTTTACACTCTAGTTGCCTTCATTTTTCGAGTGAGGGTACGAATATCGTTATATTTGATTAGGAAATTAGATCTATGAATAACAAACCATTATTAGTGGTCTTTGCCGCCAGTGTTCAACTTAGTCTGTTGGTGTACCCATCGGTACAGGTAGCAGCAGATGAATCGACAGCAGCGAGTCCAGCGTTAACACAATTTGCACGTAACGCACTTCAGGATAATCCGCGGGTACAAGCAGCCAGTGCAGCCGTTGATGCAAGCCGTGCAAGACAAACGGCCGCAGGTAAGGCTTTATATAACCCCGAATTAGAGTTGGATGCAGAAAAAACTGATATACGAACTGAAACAATCGGTTTAAGCCAAACAATCGATTGGGGTGATCAACGTGGTGCCCGTACTGAGGTTGCGCAATATGAAAATAAAGCGGTACTCGCCTCATTTCAATTCGTGCGACAAGAGCTGGCGAATCAGTTAATTGCTGGCTTAGGCGAATATCACACCAGCAAACAAATCAATGCCCTGGCACAGCGTAAATCAAAATTGATGAATGACTTTGCACAATTGGCTACCGATCGTTTTAAAGCCGGTGATTTAAGTCAGGTAGAACTTGATTTGGCACAACTTGCTGCCAACGAGGCCTTATTGCAACTCGCCGAAACAGCCAATGCTGTCGCTCAATCATTACAAAGCTTATATGCAATAACAGGCTCGGCATCGAATGATTGGCCTGATCTGCCAGAACAATTACCTGCACTGGATTTCACCTCTATTGATACAGATGCAACGCTAAGACGTTTGCCAGAATTTTTGCAGGCACAAGCCAGCATGTCAGCGTCTCGTGCAAGAGTGAAAGTGGCCAATAGTGAAGCAACAGCGAATCCAACGATTGGTCTTCGTGCTGGTCGTGAAGGTTCGTCAAGTCTTGCTGGTTTGTCCTTGTCTATGCCGTTATTTGTCAGAAATAATTTTCAGGCAGAAGTCACCGCGGCAAGTGCCGATGCAATCGAAACAGAGCGCCAGGCAGAACACGCATGGAGAGTGTCTTATGCTCGCTTAGTCAGTTCAGCTAAAACCTATTCTGTTACGCGTCAAGCATGGCAGCAATGGTTGGCAACCGGTAAAACACCATTGCAACGTCGTATTACATTATTAAAACGACTCTGGAAGACCGGTGAATTAAGTACCACTGATTACCTCGTGCAATTAAGACAAACACTCGATACACAAGCCGCCGCTGTTTCTTTGCAAGGACAACTATGGCAGAGCTGGTCTGGTTGGCTGGCGGCAAGTGGTAACACAACAAATTGGCTTGGATTAGAAACGTCGCCAGCTAAATAATGCTGTAGCAGACATCTACGTA
>JALTKS010000087.1 GCA_027006175.1 Gammaproteobacteria bacterium | reverse complement strand
CTATTCAATATATTCACCAGTATTTTCGTGGACGACATCAAGGCAGAGGGCAGGCACTCTATAGCAGCATGAGTTTTGGTGCAGGTGGTGCGCTGGGTGCGTTGATGAGTGGCTACTTATGGGAAACAGGTGCCATGACCACATTTGGTATTGCGGCGATCACCAGTACGGTAGCATTGCTACTTACTTTATTTTTTGTTCGTGATCCGCAGCATTAATCAACAACTCGTACATCGCTTTAGCTGCATTCGATAGCGTGCGGTCGGTATGATAAACAATACCTAATTGGCGACTTAATTTTAATTTTTTAATACTGATTGAACATAAACCTTCACCGATCATCGTTTCGGGTAAAATACTCCAGCCTAAACCAATCTCTACCATCATGCGGATCGTTTCTAAATAATTCGTTGATAGCCGCACCTGTAATTGAATATTCGCTGGTTGTAACATTTTCTCAATCACTTCACGAGTAAACGTGCCGCGCGCCGGTAAAATAGCAGGATGATCCGCTAAGGCAGAAAGTGCGATGTTTTGTTGTAATGCCAGAGGATGTTCATCACTGGCAACAATATGCAGCGGGTCATTCCATAAAGGAACGAGTGTGAGTGGATCGGTGTTCTCCGGTGGCAGGGTGACAATGCCCAATTCAAGATCACCATGCAGTACGGCTTTACATGCCTGTTCAGAATCAAGAAACTGCATCGCTAACTCAACCTGCGGGTAGGACTGGTTATAGTGACGCAACACCGGAGGTAATCGGTGCAGCCCGATATGGTGGCTAGTACCAATCAATAGTTGCCCCGCAACTTTCTGGCTTAAATTCTGGATAGCGCGCTGGCTATCTTGTATCTCACTAATAATACTTTGAGCACGGGGTAATAGAGCACGACCCGCCTCAGTAAGTTGGATCTGGCGACCAATTCGGTCAAACAGCTGATTATTGAGCTCAGATTCAAGCGCAGCAATACGCTTACTCACCGCCGGTTGGGTAATAAACAACGCCTCCGCTGCATCTGAGAAAGAGCCTTTTTCAGCGACACTGATAAATGCCTGTAAACCTGAGATATCCATAGGCTTAAATATAGCTCTATCTATAACAATTTGGAATAGAAAATATAATAAATATGAATTTGTTTTATGCTTAAAGCAGGCGTAGTCTAGCCCACCTTGAATGAGGAGAATGAGCATGGCTGGCAAAACACTTTATGACAAATTATGGGATAACCACTTGGTGCGCATCGATGATGATGGCACAGCGTTACTCTATATAGATCGTCATCTGGTGCATGAAGTGACCTCACCGCAAGCATTTGAAGGTTTGCGTGATGCCGGTCGCAAGCCGTGGCGTGTTGATAGCATTGTTGCCACGCCTGATCACAATGTGCCGACCACTGATCGTAAAGCAGGCATTACCGATCCTGTGGCACGTTTGCAAGTTGAAACACTTGATCAGAATTGCGTTGATTTCGGATTAACAGAATTTACGATTGATGATATTCGTCAGGGTATTGTGCACGTTATTGGTCCAGAGCAAGGTGCTACCTTACCCGGTATGACCGTGGTCTGTGGTGACTCGCATACCTCAACACATGGTGCCTTTGGTGCGTTGGCATTTGGTATTGGCACCTCCGAAGTTGAACATGTGATCGCCACACAATGTTTGGTGCAAAAGAAATCCAAAAATATGTTGGTGAGTGTCGATGGCGAAGTCGGTGAAGGTGTTACGGCTAAAGACATCGTGTTACGTATTATTGGAGAAATCGGCACCGCCGGTGGTACCGGTTATGCGATTGAATTTGCTGGCACCGCGATTCAAGCTTTGTCGATTGAAGGCCGCATGACCGTTTGCAACATGGCGATTGAAGCCGGAGCACGCGCAGGCATGGTCGCGGTTGATGATACAACAATAGAATATGTGCAAGGCCGACCTTATGCACCGAATAAAGCGCAGTGGGATGATGCGGTTGAACAGTGGAGTGACTTACACAGTGATGACGATGCTGAATTTGATTCAGTAATACGCATTGATGCTGCGAGCATTCAACCACAAGTAACATGGGGCACATCACCTGAAATGGTGGTAGCCGTTGATGCAACGGTACCTGATCCAGCCAACGAAGCAGATGAAGTAAAACGCGAAGGCATGCAACGCGCCTTAGACTACATGGGCTTGACGGCGAATACGCCTATTGAAGAAGTACAGGTTGATAAAGTCTTTATTGGGTCATGTACTAATTCACGTATCGAAGATTTACGTGCTGCAGCCGATGTGGCGAAAGGAAGGCAAGTGGCAGATAACATTAAACTTGCCTTGGTTGTTCCCGGCTCAGGTTTGGTTAAACAACAAGCCGAAGCAGAAGGTCTGGATAAAATATTTACAGAAGCCGGTTTTGAATGGCGTGAACCGGGTTGTTCAATGTGTCTGGCCATGAATGCCGATCGTCTTGAAGAAGGTGAGCGTTGCGCCTCGACATCAAATAGAAATTTTGAAGGTCGACAAGGTCGTGGTGGTCGGACACATTTGGTTGGGCCGGCGATGGCTGCTGCCGCAGCGGTAGCCGGACATTTTGTTGATGTTAGAACAATGAAGCAGGCAGGGTAGAACAATGGATGCATTTACAAACTTAACCGGGATTGTTATGCCATTGGATCGCGCCAATGTTGATACCGATGCAATTATTCCCAAACAGTTTTTAAAATCAATTAAGCGCAGTGGTTTTGGTGTGAACTTGTTTGATGATTGGCGCTACCTTGATACCGGCGAGCCGGGTATGGATAACAGTGGCAGACCCATTAACGAGGACTTTGTGTTAAACAAACCACGTTATCAGGGCGCGCAAATTTTATTGGCACGCAAAAATTTCGGTTGTGGCTCCTCACGTGAACATGCGCCATGGGCATTACTGGATTATGGTTTCCGTGTTGTGATTGCACCAAGCTATGCAGATATCTTTTTTAATAACTGTTTTAAAAATGGTATTTTGCCAATTATTCTGGATGAAGCCATGATTGATCAATTATTCAAAGAAGTCGACGCTAACGAAGGTTATGAATTGAACGTTGATTTAGAAGCACAAACAGTGACAACACCGTCAGGTGAAGTAATTGGTTTCGATGTGGATGAATTCCGCAAACATTGTTTACTCAATGGTCTGGATGATATCGGTTTAACCTTGCAGCACACCGATGATATTCATGCGTATGAAGAAAAACGTAGGCAAAACGCACCCTGGTTGTTTCGCTAGAGAATTAAATACATAGGACTTATGTTATGAAAATTGCAATTTTACCCGGTGATGGCATTGGCGTTGAGATTATGGCGGAAGCGGTAAAAGTCATTGAGTGTTTGAATAATGACTTTGGTTTAAACGCTGAAATGGAAAATGGTTTGATTGGTGGTGCTGGCTATGATGCACACGGTCATCCATTGCCAGAAGAAACATTAACATTAGTCAAAGACGCTGATGCGATCATGTTGGGTGCTGTCGGTGGTTATAAATGGGAGTCACTGGATATTGCGGTACGTCCTGAAAAAGGTCTGCTCGGTTTGCGCAGTGAGCTGGAATTATTTTCTAACCTCCGTCCAGCGATTTTGTATCCACAACTTGCTGATGCCTCCAGCCTAAAACCAGAAGTGGTTTCTGGTCTGGATATCATGATCGTGCGTGAACTAACCGGCGGCATTTATTTCGGAAAGCCACGTGGTATTCGCACACTGGACGATGGACAACGCCAGGGTTACAACACATTGGTTTACAGCGAATCCGAAGTAGAACGTATTGGTCGTAATGCGTTTGATATTGCAATGAAACGTGATCGCCG
>JALTKS010000086.1 GCA_027006175.1 Gammaproteobacteria bacterium | reverse complement strand
TTAGTAAATAAACCAGATGGTGGCTTGCAGGCTATTTTAATATTGAATCGTTAGCAATAAAAAACCCTGATCGAAAATCGATCAGGGCTTGCATTGGTGGAGACGGCGGGAATCGAACCCGCGTCCGCAAATCCTCCGCCTTCGGCTCTACATGCTTATCCTGTTAATTAATTTAATCAGTAGCTACCCAACAGGCAGGGAAGACTAAAGACGATTCCGTAAGGTTTTAACGCATCCATTCCGGACAGATTTCAGCGCGATCTTATGTGAGTCGACCCCGGTTTACTGAGCGCATAAGCACACATCAGGCCGAGGGCATTCGCAGGGGTTTAAGCTGCTAGTGCGTAGTTGTCGTCGTTGGCAACTATAAGTTTGTAACAAGGATTTAAGAGGTTCATTACACCCTCTGCATGCACCTTGGGTTTTGTAATCCACGTCGAAGCCATGTCGCCCCCAAAGTCTTAGGTACTACATGGGGGATTATAGTGTGGTTTCAAGTTTGCAGCGAGGGTTTTGTTGTTTTAGTTGAGCCAAGAAGGTGTCAGGCATTAGCTGCTGGCTGACACCTTCTTGGTATTATTCTGTATGAGTACACCTAAACTAGTCGCCAGTTGTCAGTCATTTCTCGCTACCGAATCGAATCGGACCATAGGAGATTCCCTGAGGTAGCGAGAAATGACTGGCAGCTGACGACGGCCAGTCTAGCGTTTAACTATGCTTAAGAATCCGATTCTTCTCACGCGCCCAATCATGACTCTTCTCAGCCGCCCGCTTATCATGATGTTTCTTACCTTTTGCCAGCGCAATTTCGAGTTTAGCCTTGCCGTGAGACCAATAAAGCGCGGTAGGGATGATGGAATAGCCCTTGCGATCCACAGAAACCGTGAGTTTATGTAGCTGTTCAGCGTGTAATAGCAGTTTACGGGTACGGTTAGGCACAGGGTTAATGTGTGTAGAAGCTGAAATCAGTGGGCTAATATGAGCCCCATGCAGAAAGGCTTCACCATTATTCATCAGCACAAAGCTATCTGCGATGCTGGCCTGACCTTCGCGCATACTCTTTACTTCCCAGCCTTCCAGCACCAGACCGGCTTCAATTCGGTCTTCCAGGATGTAGTCGTGGCGTGACTTTTTGTTAAGCGCAATGGTATTACTTGGCTGTTTTTTCTTCTTTGATTTACCCATAGGGCATATTATACGCAGGCTAGCCTTGAGCCGCAGCATGATTTCGCAGACAATGGCAAAATAATAACGATAACTACCGAAAAGGCAGAATATGTCAGCTCCTCGTAAGTCAATGCATGGTGAATGGTCAGGACGGTTTGCGTTTATTCTTGCCGCAACCGGCTCGGCAGTGGGTTTGGGTAATATCTGGAAATTCCCTTACATCACGGGTGAGAATGGAGGCGGGGCGTTTGTCATCGTATACCTTATATGTATCGCCAGTATTGGTATCCCTATTATGATGGCAGAAGTGATGCTGGGTCGTCGTGGTCGTCAAAGCCCGATCAATACGATGCGGAGTTTGGCTGAGGAAGCAGGGGCGAGTCGTTTTTGGACTCTACTCGGTTGGGCGGGTGTCGTTGCCGGTTTTTTAATCCTTTCCTATTACAGTGTGATTGCGGGTTGGGCATTGGCATACGTGTTTCGAACCGGTAGCGGCTTATTTTTGGGTGTTACGGCAGATGGTGCAGGAAGTTTGTTTAATCAATTCATTGCCGATCCTGAAAAATTATTAGCATGGCACACCATCTTTATTGTGATGACAATGGCAGTGGTTTCTCGTGGCGTGAGCGGTGGCCTAGAAAAATCGGTGCGCTTCCTCATGCCGGCGTTATTTGTGATCCTGGTTATCTTGTTAGGTTATGCCATGAATACAAGTGAATTTTCGCGTGGCGTGCGCTTCTTGTTTAATCCGGATTTTACAAAGATCACCGCAGATGGTGTTTTAACCGCAATGGGGCATGCTTTCTTTACCTTGAGTTTAGGCATGGGCGCCATCATGGTGTACGGTTCTTATTTACCTAAAAATATTTCTATTGCCAAGACGTCTATTATTATTGCTTTGATGGATACTCTGGTCGCATTGGTGGCAGGCCTGATTATTTTCCCCATCGTTTTTACAAATGGACTTGAACCCGGTTCTGGACCTGGATTGATTTTTAAAACCTTACCGATTGCCTTTGGGCATATGCCAGGCGGGATCTTTTTTGGCACACTGTTTTTTATCTTGCTGGTTTTTGCAGCATGGAGTTCCGCTATTTCACTGATTGAACCTGCTGTGGCATGGTTGGTTGAGAATCGCGGACATACCCGCGTTTATGCGTCTGTCGTGATGGGCGCGTTGACATGGTTGGTTGGGTTGCTAACTGTTTTCTCTTTCAATATCTGGTCTGACTATAAGCCATTAGCGCATATTTCAATATTTGAAGATAAAACGGTATTTGATTTACTTGATTATCTAACCGCGAATATTATGTTGCCGCTAGGTGGCGTGTTAATTGCTATTTTTGTTGGTTGGGTGTTGCGCCGTGAAACATCAATGCATGAATTAGACATTCATGACCGTATGCATATTGGTTATCGAACATGGCATGTATTAGTTAAAGTTGTTGCACCAATTGCTGTCATTATTGTGTTTTTGAAAGGCATTGGTGTTATTGATGCGGTGTTTGGATGAGACCTGATCGATGCCAATAATTAACAAAAGCGCGTTGGTCCCTTATACCGCATTTGAAATGTATAGGTTGGTTGATGATATTGATGCTTACCCTGCTTTCCTGCCCTGGTGCGGTGGAACAGAAGTACTCTCGCGTGATGAAGATGAAGTAAAGGCGAGTATTTTGTTGTCACGTAGTGGGATTAAAAAAACATTCACAACCTTGAATCGCCTACAACATGGCAAGATGATTGAAATGCGTTTAGTGGAAGGGCCCTTTCGTCATCTTGAAGGTTTTTGGCGTTTTGAAGCATTAAGTGACACAGCAAGTAAAATTATGTTTGATATTGAATTTGAATTCTCAAATAAATTACTCGCTATGACAGTGGGGCCGGTATTTAGTCAAATTACCAATGCCATGGTTGATGCCTTCACAACACGAGCGGTTGATATTTATGGTAAGCGATAACATGATTCATGTCGAAGTGGTTTATGCTTTGCCCGATATACAGCGAATCATTCCACTTGAGGTGAACGAGGGTATTGAGCTGGTTGACGCGATCAAGCAGTCGGGTATTCTCGAAGAATTTCCGGATATCGATCTTGAAAATGCTAAGTTAGGTATTTTTGGAAAGTTAAAAAAGGCCAATACCGTTTTACGTGAAGGTGATCGTGTCGAGATCTACAGGAAATTAATTGCTGATCCCAAACAGGTTCGCAAGGAAAGAGCCGCTAAAGGGAAAGAAATGCGTAAAGGTAGTGGAACAATTAAGAAAAAAACGGATAACTAAAGAAAAAATTAACTTTCTTTAATGGCTATGACCGCCGCCACCGCCTCCACCAGCACTAGGAGGAGGCGGCGCATCTTCTCTTTCCAAGCCAACCGTTCCTAGTACTTTGTCAAAGATTCCAACACTACGTTCCTTATAAGGAACTTCAACCACTTCAGTTTTCTTTTCTACATCTTCAACGGGCATTGGGCGCATATCACCTTCGATACGAGCCAGTTTACCCTTATCGAAAAATAAGGAAACGCGTGTTTTTTCAGTTGGTTTGTGGGTACTACGGTGTATTCGGTAAATGTAATCCCAGCGGTCATTATGGAAGGTATCGTTGATCATCGGCGAGCCCATAATATAACGAACCTGGCGTTTTTCCATGCCTGGACGCAGCTTATTAATCATCGCTTGATTAACGATATTACCTTGCTGAATAGTGATTTTATGAATAACTTCAGGCACCGCATCAGGGATTTCTGGAAGAGACCACTCTGAACACGCGGTTAATAAAGGCAGTACCAATACTGAAATGAGAATCTTTTGCATTTGCGAATGTATTACATTATCTTGTCGTTGAATCGATTTTAACTTAATTTCTACGTAAACACGAGGCTTCTCGCATGGAAAGTGCTGATATCAAGAAAGCTGGGCTGAAAGTAACACTGCCTCGCATCAAAATTCTGGAAATCATGGAAAACAGCGCAACTCGACATCTGAGTGCGGAAGATGTTTATAAGCACTTGTTAGAAGAAGGTGAAGAAGTCGGTTTAGCTACTGTTTATCGGGTGTTAACCCAATTTGAAACAGCAGGACTGGTCACTCGCCACCATTTTGATGAAGGTCATTCCGTTTTTGAGCTTAATCAAGGTGAGCATCACGACCATATTGTCTGTGTGAAGTGCGGCAAAGTTGAAGAGTTTATTGATGAAACCATTGAGCAGCGTCAAAAAGATATTGCAGTAAAAGCGGGTTTTCAGATAACCGATCATTGTCTCTATATATATGGCGTGTGCGAGTCTTGCCAATAGCTTGCTTATAAAATGAGTCCTACTGTATTTAGAGAAGGTGGCTATAGGTTCCTCTTTTTCTCAGAAGACAGGTTTTAATAGCCATATTTACGCTGTAAATTCTGTTAAAAATATTTCTAACTCGCTCTTGCTCTCTCAATCATTTCTTCCGCATGCGCCAAGGTTTGTTTGGTGATCTCGACCCCTCCCAACATACGTGCAATTTCTTGACCACGGCCGGTTTCATCCAGTGCTTTAATGTCGGTACCGGTTGTGTCTTTACTACGCGTTTTACTAACTTGTAAATGATTGTGCGCTTGCGCTGCAACTTGTGCTAAATGGGTAACACAAAGTACCTGGCGGTTTTCAGCTAATGCGCGTAAACGTGAACCCACAATTTCTGCAACGCCGCCACCAATACCTACATCGACTTCATCAAAAATAAGTGTTGGGATATGCACGTTATCTGCGAGTACCACTTGTATGGCGAGACTGATGCGAGATAGCTCACCACCCGAGGCCACTTTGTTGAGTGCTTTCGCTGGTTGCCCGGGGTTAGCACTGACGGTAAATATAATTTTTTCCATGCCGAGTGCAGAAGGGGTGTTTGCTTCACGTGCTTCAAGGTCAATTTCAAATCGACCGCCGGGCATACCGAGCTCTTGCATGTGTTCAGTAACATACTTGGAAAGTAGGGCAGCGTGTTTAGTTCGACTGGTGGTTAATTTCTTAGCCAGTTTGTTGTAGCTGGCAAGTTTCGTCGCGATGTCATCTTGTAAACCTTCAAGCCGAGTTTCAGCATGTTCTAACTTGTCAAGTTCATCTTTTAATTGTTGATGCTTTTCAGGTAACTCATCGGGTTTAATATGATGTTTACGAGAAAACTCAAGTAACGTGCCAATGCGTGTTTCAACTTCATCCAGACGGGCTGGATCAGCATCGAGGCTGCTGAGATAATTTCGTAAACCAGAAACCGCTTCTTGTACTTCTGCTAGTGCGCCATTTAAACCGTCAGATAGCTCGCCAAGCTGGCTATCGACATCGCGCAACTCATCCAGTGAAGCAACTGCGCGTGCAAGTACAGTACTGGCTGCATTGTCTTCACTGTCTTCTAAACTTTCTATTATTTGATGCCCGGTAGTTTGCAAGCGACTCACATTGGCAAGGCGTGCATGCTCGGTGTTGATGTGATCATATTCGCCTGTTTCGGGGGCTAATGTGTCGAGTTCATTTACCTGATAACGAAGCAAGTCTAATTGCGCATCGCGATCTTGAGCGGCAGCACTTAAGCACTGGTACTCATCATTGGCTTCGCGCCATGCCTGATAAGTTTTGGAAAGTTTTGCGAGCAAGTCTGTGTGATTAGCAAAATCATCAAGCAGCCGGCGTTGTTCATCGTTTCTTAACAGTGATTGATGTTCGTGTTGACCGTGAATATCGATCAGTAATTCGCCTAAGGCACGTAGCGATTGCATAGGAACAGGACTACCGTTAATAAATCCTTTTGAACCGCCTTTTGCTGCAATGGTACGGCGAATTAAACAGTCATCACCATCATCGAGATCATTATCTTCCAGCCATGTAATGACATCGGGGAGTTGGGTGATATTAAAACTCGCGGCAATTTCAGCGCGCTTGCAATTTACCCGTACCACACCGGCATCTGCACGGTCGCCTAGAGCAAGACCGAGTGCATCTATAAGAATTGATTTACCTGCACCGGTTTCACCTGTTAGCGCACTCATGCCTGTGCCCAGGTTTACTTCCAGTTCATCAATAATAGCGAAGTCACGAATACGAATAGTGTTTAGCATGGCAAGATTATAAGCGATGGCCCCAATGGAGTTTTTGGCGCAGCACTTCGTAATAGTTGTAATCGGAAGGGTGAATCATGCGCACCGGTGTTTTCTTTTTAGTGATACGCACGCAGTCGCCAATACCGAGGTTGACATTAAGTTGACCATCACAGGTGACGAGCGCATCGCCATGATTTTTATCACTAACACGAATTTCAATATCGCTGTCAGCATTAATCACAATCGGGCGTTGGCTCATGGTGTGAGGACAAATAGGTACGAGCACAATAGCATCGAGCCCGGGGTGTAAAATGGGTCCCCCACCAGAAAGTGAATAGGCAGTTGACCCCGTGGGCGTTGAAACAATCAAGCCATCGGCCCGTTGGGTATTCACGTATTGACCGTTAATATATAAATCCAATTCAATCATACGGGCGACATGACCTTTGTGAACAATGATATCGTTGAAGGCATCGCTAGAAGCGATTTCTCCATCGTTATGTTCATACTTAAAGTGACCATGCAGTAAGAAACGTTCTTCTTCTTCGTAGTCGCCATCGAGAATGTCATTGAGGCGACCACTAAATTTTTCCGAATGAATATCGGTTAAAAAGCCGAGTCTGCCAAGATTGATGCCCAATAAAGGCACGTTGTATTCATTCATGGTACGGGCTGCATTCAGGAATGTGCCATCACCCCCGACAACAATGACCAGGTCGGCTTGTTCACCAATTTCATCCCGGTCAGCCACTTGCATATCCAATTCAGGTAATACCATGGCGCTGACTTCATCGAGTAAGACCTTGCAGCCACGTTTTTCAAGTATTTCATGCACAGTCGAAATTGTTTCGCCGACGCTGGTGTCGCGAAACTTACCGATAATCCCGACTGTATTAAAGCTGACAGCCACCAAAGAACCCCTTTAAATCATTCTTATTAATCATTGTTCTCATTAAGTGTGCAAATTAGCACGATGACGCGAGTCACGCCAATTATGTCGACAGATTGACTTAGCCTCGAGCACTCTCATATTATGAATGTTCACGCAGCTCAGGAGAAGAACAAACGCCATGACCACTGAAAAGCCACTTAATGATCGAGCACAGCATCTGCTGCGTGTATTGATTGATCGTTATATTGAGGATGGCAAGCCAGTGGGATCCCGTACGCTGGCACGGGAAACACGTCTTGACCTGAGCCCCGCAACCATTCGCAACGTCATGTCGGACTTAGAGGAATTAGGCTTGGTTGCGGCTCCCCACACCTCTGCGGGGCGAATTCCCACCGTAAAAGGTTATCGTTTTTTCGTTGATACGCTGTTATCGCTTCAACCACTGGATAATACCGAAGTCGAGCAACTCCAAACGCGGATGAATCAGGATGATGACGAGCAAGGGTTGATTAATTCAGTTTCAGACATGCTCTCGGGTATCACTCGCCTTGCTGGGGTGGTGACGTTACCAAACCGAAATTACAGCGCCTGGCGACACATGGAATTTTTACCCATGTCAGAGAATCGTGTGCTGACGGTTGTGGTGGGGAACGACGACCAGATTCAAAATCGTATATTTACGACCGCGCGTCCGTTTAGCCCGGCTGAATTGCAACAAGCATCAAACTATTTAAACAGTATGTTTAGTGGCAAAGACTTTTCTGAAGTGCGAACCGCTATTGTGCATGAAATGCAGGAAGCCAAGGAACGTATGGATAAACTGACATTGGCGACCATGGAAATGGCGGATCAGGTTTGTCAGAGCGCTGAGCGGCAGGACGATTTTGTGCTAGCCGGTCAAACGAACCTGATGGGTGTGAATGAATTATCGAATATTGATAAGTTACGCGAGTTATTTGATGCTTTCAGCGCAAAACGCGATATTTTGCATATTTTAGATGAGTGTCAGCAAGCGGATGGGGTGCAAATCTTCATTGGTGAAGAGTCTGGCTACCACCCTCTCGATGAATGCAGCGTGATTACTTCTCCCTATAAGGTCGATGGCGCGGTCGCTGGCGTCCTTGGTGTCATCGGTCCAACCCGTATGGCGTATGAAAGAGTCATCCCCATTGTCGATATTACGGCAAAATTACTCAGCAGCACCTTGAAGCAGCGAAATTAAACACTATATAGGGTAAATCTTTTATGAATTCCGGTCGTTTTTATCGGAAATCAGAGTGGTCCTGGCTGCTTTGTGAATGAAACAGGTGTGGAGAAACGAGCAAAAATGAGTGAAGAACAGAAAAACGAAGAAATTGAGCAAGCTATTGATGCTGAATTCGATGAATCTACTGAATCTGCCGAAGTAATCGACGCGGATGGCAATCAATCTAGTGAATCAGATGCGGTAGAAGAGCATGAAGATCCTGTGGCATTGCTCGAAGATGCTCGCAATAAAGCTGATGAGCACTGGAACCTCTATCTGCGTACCAATGCTGAAATGGATAATCTTCGCAAGCGCGCCGAACGAGATGTACAAAATGCACATAAATTTGGTATTGAGAAGTTAGTGGGTGAATTACTACCCGTGATGGATAGTATGGAAATGGGGATGGCAGCAGGGGATAGCGGTGACGAAGCCACAGCTAAATTAGTCGAAGGCATGGAACTGACTCTGAAAATGTTTGCAGATGCATTGCAAAAAGTCGGTGTTGCTCAGATTGACCCCATAGGTGAAGTTTTTAACCCGGAATTTCATCAAGCCATGAGCATGGTTGAAAACCCTGATGCAGAACCCAATACCGTTATTGCAGTGATGCAAAAGGGCTATTTATTGAATGATCGCCTGGTTCGTCCGGCGATGGTGATGGTCGCAAAGGCGCCCGCATCGGAATAATGGAAGAAATAGTCAGTTTTTATCTGTTTGGGGCTTGAAGCACATTCGAGTAACCCCATATAAGTAACAAGATTAATTTATTGAATTTAAACGGAGAACAATCATGGGCAAGATCATCGGAATCGACTTAGGAACAACTAATTCCTGTGTATCGGTGATGGAAGGCAAAGACTTCCGCGTCATCGAAAATGCGGAAGGGGATCGTACAACACCTTCTATTGTCGCTTTTGCGGACGACAATGAAGTATTAGTAGGTCAGTCTGCAAAACGTCAGGCAGTGACCAATCCAGAAAATACAGTATTCGCTGTCAAGCGTTTAATCGGTCGTAAGTTTGACGATGCCGAAGTACAAAAAGATATTTCAATGGTGCCTTACAAAATCATAAAGGCCGATAACGGTGATGCATGGGTTGAAGCCCACGGCAATAAAATGGCCGCGCCTGAAGTCTCTGCACGCATTCTGCAAAAAATGAAAAAGACCGCCGAAGATTATCTTGGCGAAGAAGTGACTGAAGCAGTCATTACAGTTCCCGCTTATTTCAATGATTCACAACGTCAGGCAACCAAAGATGCCGGCAAGATTGCAGGTCTGGATGTAAAACGTATTATCAACGAACCTACTGCGGCAGCGCTTGCCTACGGTATCGATAAGAAACCTGGTGACAGCAAAGTAGTGGTTTACGATTTAGGTGGTGGTACATTTGACGTATCCATTATTGAAATTGCTGACATTGATGGCGAACATCAAATCGAAGTGTTATCAACCAATGGTGATACCTTCCTTGGTGGTGAAGATTTCGATTTACGTTTAATCGAATACCTTGCAGATGAATTCAAGAAAGACAACGGTGTTGATCTGCATAATGATCCACTCGCTTTGCAACGCCTTAAAGAAGGTGCAGAAAAAGCCAAGATTGAATTGTCATCATCACAGCAAACAGATGTGAACTTGCCTTACATCACTGCGGATGCAAGCGGTCCCAAACATCTTAATATTAAGCTAACACGTGCCAAGCTTGAATCATTGGTTGATGAACTTGTTCAACGTACCATCGAACCTTGTAAGCTTGCACTAAAAGACGCAGGTCTTTCAGCTTCTGATATTGATGAAGTAATTTTAGTTGGTGGTCAAACACGTATGCCTAAGGTTCAGGAAGCGGTACAGGACTTCTTCGGTAAAGAACCTCGCCATGATGTTAACCCTGACGAAGCTGTTGCCATTGGTGCTAGTATCCAAGGTGGTGTATTAGGTGGCGATGTTACTGACGTATTACTTCTTGATGTAACACCTTTGTCTCTTGGTATTGAAACCATGGGCGGTGTCATGACGAAGCTAATTGAAAAGAATACAACGATTCCAACCAAGGCATCGCAAATCTTCTCAACAGCGGATGACAACCAGACAGCGGTAACGGTACATGTGTTGCAAGGTGAACGTGAACAAGCAGGTGCGAACAAATCATTAGGTCGTTTTGATTTAGCTGATATTCCACCCGCTCAACGTGGCACACCACAAATTGAAGTCACGTTTGATATTGATGCAAACGGTATCTTGAATGTATCTGCGAAAGACAAGGCAACCGGCAAAGAGCAATCAATCGTCATTAAGGCATCCAGTGGTTTGTCTGATGAAGAAATTGAAAACATGGTCAAGGATGCTGAAGCGCACGCCGAAGAAGACAAGAAGTTCCACGAACTGGTCACCGTTCGTAACACGGCTGAGCAAATGATTCACGGTCTGAAGAAATCAATGGCCGACATGGAAGATGACAAGTTTGAAGATGGCGAGAAAGAAGCCATTGAAGCTGCCATTAAAGAACTTGAAGAAGTCAAAGGTGGCGATGATAAAGATGCCATTGAAGCGAAGACTAAAGCATTAGGTGAAGCATCACAGAAAATGGCAGAACGTATGTATGCCCAGAACGGTGGTGCTGATGCAGCCGCTGCCGCAGGCGCAGCAGGTGCTTCTGCTGATGCAGGTTCAGCAGATGCTGCTGATGATGTAGTTGATGCCGAGTTCGAAGAAGTTGACGACAAAAAATAATTAGTTGCATAGTGTTGTAAAACGGACTCCGGCAGCCTGTAGAAAGGGTGCCGGAGTTATGTGTGTAATAGGGCGCAAGAAAATATGTCAAAACGTGATTACTACGAAGTACTGGGTGTAGCGAAAAATGCCAGTGAGGCAGAGCTAAAAAAAGCGTATCGTCGTTTGGCGATGAAGCATCATCCCGATCGCAACCCAGACAGCAAAGAAGCTGAAGAGAAGTTCAAAGAAGCCAAAGAGGCCTACGAAGTTCTAACGGACGCACAAAAACGTTCGGCCTATGATCAATTTGGTCATGCAGGTGTTGATCCTTCGATGGGTGCCGGTCCTGGTGCAGCCGGGGCAGGTAATTTCAGTGATGTCTTTGGTGATATTTTTGGCGATATCTTCGGTGGCGGAGGTGGACCTGGTGGCCAACAAGGTAGCCGTGCCTATCGCGGAGCCGATCTTCGTTACAATATGACACTGAGCCTTGAAGATGCGGTTGCTGGAACAACGGTTAAAATTCGTGTCCCTACCATGGTTAAGTGTGGTACTTGTGATGGCACAGGTGCGAAGAAAGGCACAAGCCCGGTTAAATGTTCAACCTGTGATGGTCATGGTCAGGTTCGAATGCAACAGGGCTTCTTCTCTGTTCAACAAACCTGTCCTACTTGTCATGGTAGTGGTCAGGAAATTAAAGATCCTTGTAATGCCTGTCATGGACAAGGTCGTATTCAAGAGCAGAAAACCTTATCGGTTAAAATTCCTCCCGGTGTTGATAATGGCGATCGTATTCGTCTCGGTGGTGAAGGTGAAGCCGGTGAGCACGGTGGTCCAGCAGGTGATTTGTATGTGCAGATCAGTGTTAAAAAGCATGCCATCTTTGAACGCCAGGATAATAATCTTTACTGTGAAATGCCGGTTGATATTGTTACTGCCGCACTCGGTGGTGAACTTGAAGTACCCACACTCAGTGGTCGCGTTAAATTAAAAGTTCCTGCCGGTAGTCAAAGTGGCAAATCTTTCCGTCTTAAAGGTAAGGGTGTTAAGTCGGTGCGCGGTGGTAGCGTGGGTGATTTAATGTGCAGTATCGCGGTAGAGGTGCCAGTAAATCTAAATGGCAAACAAAAAGAATTGCTGCAACAGTTTGGCGATAGTTTAAAGGGCAATGGTAAGCATAGTCCATTGAGTAAGTCCTGGGTTGATGGGGTTAAGAAGTTTTTTGATGAGATGAAGTTTTAATTTCTTTAGCTCAATTGCTAGATTAGGTTCGCACTGCTGCCATCACCTAATCACCGACATCATT
Source organism: Gammaproteobacteria bacterium (assembly GCA_027006175.1). GTDB lineage: Bacteria > Pseudomonadota > Gammaproteobacteria > AKS1 > AKS1 > Sulfuriflexus. Next base: position 1,810 of record JALTKS010000086.1, on the reverse strand, counting down.
GCTGACGTTTTCAGGTTTGTTCCTTATTTTCAGGAGCGGGTATCCGTTGTTGTGCAGCGCCGAATTACAAGCGTCCCGCAGGGCGCTTGTCTCGGCGATGTGCAATAACGGATATCTGCGACCTTTGTACTGATTCAATTTTAAAACTGGGTGCGCACTGCTGCCAGTCTTTAGCTGCTGACTCAGGGAATCTCACTTTGTTCGATTCAATTCGCCACCAGCTAAAGCCTGACACCATTGCTGATGTTTTTAGGTTTATTCCTCATTTTCTCGTTGTTGTGCAGTGCCGAATTACAAGCGTCCCGCAGGGCGCTTGTCTCGGCGATGTGCAATGACGGATATCTGCGACCTCTCTCCTAATCAGTTCTTATGCTAGAATCTCCCCAAATTAACTTTTCAACAGGTTCAGAAACATGACTCGAATTGCAATCACCGGTGCTGCTGGAAGAATGGGGCGCGCTTTACTAGAAGCCGGTCAAAATACAGATGGTATTGATGTCACCGCCGCAATTGAACGAGTGGGTAGTTCAGTGATTGGCGCTGATGCGGGTGAAGTGGCGGGAATTGGTTCGATGGCACTGGCCATTGGTGATGATTTGTCTAGTGCCACCGATGCATTTGATGTCTTTATCGACTTTACCCGCCCGGAAGTAAGCCTTGAAAATATTCGTATTTGCCGTGAAGCCGGTCGACGGATGGTGATTGGTACGACCGGTTTTGATGAAGCGGGTAAACAAGCTATTGCTGATGCCGCGCAAGATATCGCCATTGTGTTTGCACCGAATATGAGTGTGGGCGTGAATCTTTGCTTCAAATTACTTGACCTTGCTGCAAGGGTAATGGGTGATGAGGTTGATATTGAAGTGATCGAAGCACATCACCGCCATAAAGTGGATGCTCCTTCTGGTACGGCTTTGCGTATGGGGGAGGTCGTGGCTGACGCATTAGGTCGTGATTTAGCTGATTGCGCGGTGTATGGTCGTGAGGGCAATACCGGCGAAAGAGACAGAAAAACCATCGGATTTGAGACCATTCGGGCGGGTGATATTGTTGGTGATCATACGGTGTTATTTGCGGATATTGGTGAACGGGTTGAGATCACACACAAAGCATCAAGTCGTCTTACCTTTGCGAATGGTGCAGTGCGTGCTGCTAAGTGGTTGATGTCTCATGATTCTGGCTTATTCGATATGCAAGACGTACTCGACCTGAAATAAATCATTCAAAAGTGGCTTAAAAGTGGTCTTGGCTTCTTCCCCGATAGCCAGCCATGCTGTACAATCCTCTTCCGGTCGGACATCTGTTCAGACCACGCAAGTTCAATAGAATTTCAGGCGGGAGGCTTCCATTTGGGCCCTCCCGCTTCGAGTATCTGAGGATGGAGGTTCTGTGCGCCAACCTGCACTGTTAGTTCTGGAAGATGGTAGCCTGTTTCACGGCGAATCGATTGGTATTGAGGGTCAAACCTCAGGCGAAGTTGTTTTCAATACTTCGATGACAGGCTATCAGGAAATCCTCACCGATCCTTCCTATGCCCAACAAATTGTCACCTTAACCCCCGCACATGTCGGCAATACCGGCACCAATGCTGAAGATATAGAATCCAAACAAGTCTATGCCAGTGGTTTAGTGATTAAGGATTTGCCATTACTGCACAGTAGCTGGCGTGCCGAGCAATCGTTGGATGATTATTTAGTTTCAAATAATGTTGTGGCAATTGCGGGGATTGATACTCGTCGCCTAACGCGTATTTTACGTGAAAAAGGTGCGCAAAGTGGTTGTATCATCGCAGGTGAGAACATTGATGAAG
>JALTKS010000085.1 GCA_027006175.1 Gammaproteobacteria bacterium | reverse complement strand
ATAGTTTTGATTCATCAATGGGTTCCGGCTATGGGTTATTTAATGCTGCCTATATGGCGAAGTCTCATAAAGGAAAGCTTAATGTAGAGGATGGTATTGATGGGAAAGGCGTTAAGTTTGAGTTGCTTATACAGAGTAATCCATTCGAATCGATAGAAAAAGCGGTGAATACTGCTTAATAATCGAGTAATCTGTTGGTGCGTATAATGTATATTATGTTAAGTTATGGAAATACCGAATTATCTATTTTCGTCCTTATTACCTCTTTATCAATCCGGGCTGTAGAAATGATCTCAATACGGTTAATGTCACGTTTATTTGTTGCATCGGTCTTCAATGCCCCTTCAGCATGATTAATCACGACATAGCCTTTATCGGTGTGTAGAATCCCTTTTATCCGCTCTGCTGTGATTGAATTAAGAAGCTGCTTAATCTTATTGAGACTAAAGATAGTATCGAGCGGATAGTCGAGGGTTATCTTTTTAAAACTATCCTCTAGTGTATTCGTAACGCTTATTTTATTGTTTGAAATAGAATCAGAGTGTGGCTGGTTTAGCCAATCGAGCTCTAAGAGCCCTTCTTTAATCCATTTTGTCTCCGCTTTTAAATGGCTATTTGATATAAATGTATCAAAAGTATGTCTGTCATCGTTATTACAAAGATCCGTTTTATTGGCGACAAGAATATCGGCAACATTGATTTGGTCAATAAATAGTTCACTCTCTAAATAGCGTGTATCGCTTAATTTTCTTGGATCAACCAGACATAAACACGAACGCATATCGATAACATTATTATAAACATCATCTGTTAAAGACGATAAAATCTTTCGTGGATGCCCCATTCCGCTAGGTTCAATAATGAGTCTGTCTGGGTGGGTTTGTTTCAGTAGCTGATTAACCGCGACTTGCAGCGGTAAACCAGCGGCACAACATATACAACCACCGGGTACCTGTTTAATTATTAGCGATGTTTCATCACCATCAATAAGGTGGCCATCGATACCCATTTCACCAAACTCATTGACGAGAACCGCCCAGCGTTCTTTTTCAGGTTTTTGAGCAAGTAATCTTGTTATCGCAGTTGTTTTACCGACACCTAAGAATCCCGTTATTATGTTAGTTTTAACATCAACAATAGGTTCAACCATGACGACACCATAGGATTTATTTTTCATATTCAATGATACAGGTCAAACACCTAAAAGAAACCTAAATATCGAAACCCAATAATAATTAATATGCCGCAAAGAATGCCGCGTAACCAGCTTTCATGTAAAAACTTACTGATGGTTGGGCCTGCGAACGCACCTAAAATAGTCCCTATAAGAAGTAGACCGAGTAATCGAAAATCAAGTTCAACACCTAATCGCATGTAATTTGCAATTGATGTCACAGAATGAATAGCAATGGCTAATGCGGATGTTGCAGCAACGATAAACATCGGCAGTCGCATAATAATGCTCATAAAGGGAACAAGCAGAAAGCCCCCTCCTACCCCTAAAGCCGATGAGAAAATGGCAATGCCCATGCCGGTTAGAAAAGGCAACAAAGGATGAAATGAAAAGTTTTCATTACCAAAACCAAAACTTATATTGTTTATCGAATAGTGATTGTGCTTCACTCCAATTGAACAAGGGTTGCCATCATGCTCAATGAGTGACTCAAAGTTGCTTGATGCGCGGTCAGTTTCAGCCGAGTTTTTTTTATTTTTATTAATAAGGTGCCAGGCAATTTGCGCAGCGATAAGCAACGTGAGTATCGCAAAAACGGGTTTAAAGATGCTCATGTCAGAAAGGTGGCTAACCGATAAAGTACTGCCTATAAGAGCACCAATAACACCCCCTGCCCCAAGAATAAGCGCGAGGCTAAGTACAAGCCGACATTGTTTGAAATAAAGTGGCACGGCAACAATCGGTGTCACTAGTGTGAGTACCTGTGCCATAGGTTTAATTAAGTTTGGATTTTGTACCCCTAATACCGAGATCAAACCAACCGATGCCAGAATACCACCCGCTGCTCCAACAGTGGAAAATACAAAGCCGACCAGGATCCCCCATGCAACGGGTATCCAGGGTGAAATAACGATATCTGCAATATCAAAATTCATCATTAGTAAAATTATTATTAGCCGTTTGCTACGGTAATAAACGATTTATCCATTTCACAATCGAACGTGTTGTCGCACTAAATAATTTCGGTGCATAGGCGGTGTTGACAGTACGGCGGTGAATTTGTGACAAGGTTGGATAAGCATGAATAGCCGCCGAGATATCCGCTATCTTTACGCCTGCTTGCATTGCCAGCACAATCTCATGAATCAATTCACCTGCATGTGGACCAAGGATGGATGCACCCAGTATTTTACCCTTACGAGTAATGAGCTTACAGGTGCCGGTGTTTTCAACATCCGTTAATGCTCTGTCGTTGTCTTTAAAGGGCAATGATAAAACGATTGGTTCTATTCCTTGATCGCGAGCTTGCTGTTCGGTTAAACCAACCTGAGCAAGCTCCGGATCGGTGAAGGTGACGCGAGGTATAACACGGTAATCCGCTTTCTTGGGGAACCTGAAAATAGCATTACTAATAACAAGCCCTGCCTGATACTCCGCCATGTGTGTAAACAAATAAGGGCCGCAGACATCGCCGCATGCAAAGATATGTTTTTTAGAACTTCGCATACGATTATCAACGATGATGCCTTTGTTGCTGGTTTTAACACCCGCCTTGTCCAGACATAAGTGATCAATATTGGCTTGCCTGCCGGTAGCAATTAAAATTTTATCCGCCGTTATTGTTAAGCCGGTATTACATTCAACGCTAATGACATGGTCTTTTTCAGAAATGCTAATCGCTTCAGTTGAAACATGAATCGTCATGGATTCTTTTTCAAGAATTGCTTTTAATTCATCCGATAAGGCTGAATCGTCTTGAGGCAGAATGTTAGGGGCGCGTTGCAGAATAGTGACCTTGCTGCCAAGGCGTAAAAATGCCTGCCCCATTTCCATGCCAATGGCACCACCACCTAAAATAACTAAATGTTCAGGCAGTTTATCGAGTGAAAATAAATCAACATTAGTGAGATAATCAACGTCGTTAAGTCCCTTGATATCTGGAACAAAGGCACGTGATCCGGTTGCAATTACAAAACGCTTGCTCTCAATTATTTTATTATTGACCTTAATGCTGTGTTCGTTAATAAATTCAGCATCACCAAATATAACCTCACAACCATAGCTGCGAAAGCGTTCAGGATCATCATGATGTTGTATATGATCAATAACAGATTGGATATGACGGTTTATTTTCTTTATATCAATATCAGCAAGGCTTTTATTTAGACCAAATTCTTCAGCGCGGCGCATTAATGAAGCAACATTTGCCGACTTGATCAAGGTTTTACTTGGTACGCAGCCAAAGTGTAAGCAATCACCCCCTAATTTTTGTTCTTTCTCAATTAAGGTGGTTTTTAAGCCTAATTGTGCAGCAACACTGGCAACAGTTAGCCCCGCTGCCCCGCCACCTACAATAACAATATCGCGTTTACTCATCGCTTTTATTTTCTAATGTAATTATTCATAACAACGTAAGCGGCGGATTAAACCAGGTAAAAAACCAACAATGGCTAATAAAGCAAAAGCTAAAATAATTTTCTGAACTAATCCATCACCACCAGCAATCGCTTCACGCCCGGCATACCCTAAGTAGGTATAAGCAACAGCACCGGGTAACATGCAGATATAAGTGGCAATGGAGTAATGACTGAATTTTATTTTGGTTAAGCCCAGGGCATAGTTTAATAAATTAAACGGAAACAAAGGCACTAAACGAACAAACGCCACAAACTTCCAGCCCTCTCCTTCTACACCTTCTTTTAATTGTTTCATTTTACCACCGGTTTTTTTCTCAACCCAATCATG
>JALTKS010000084.1 GCA_027006175.1 Gammaproteobacteria bacterium | reverse complement strand
TCGCCACCCATCGCTTCCGACATCACTTTTGTGATCGCCGCTGTTAAAGTCGTCTTGCCATGATCAACGTGACCAATTGTGCCCACGTTCACATGCGGTTTATTTCGTTCAAACTTTTCTTTAGACACAATCGTAATCCTCTAAAAACACATCTATCAATAACAAGCTGACTATTTAAGTCATTCTCTTAATCACTGCCTCGGCAACCCTGTCGGGCACTTCGGCGTACTTTTCAAATTCCATACTGTAACTGGCGCGGCCCTGTGTGGCACTTCGCAAGTCTGTTGCATAACCAAACATTTCAGCGAGCGGTACTTCTGCCCGAATGATTTTGCCTGCCGGCGTATCTTCCATGCCGGTGGTTACACCGCGACGACGATTCAAATCGCCCATCACATCACCCATGTTTTCTTCGGGTGTCGATACTTCAACTTTCATCACAGGTTCCAATAGAACCGGATCGCCGTCTTTAGCACCTTCTTTGATGGCCATCGAGCCGGCAATTCTAAATGCCATTTCGTTGGAGTCCACCTCATGGAATGAACCATCGTAGAGGGTGACTTTTACATCAACCAGTGGGAAACCGGCTAATACGCCGTTATCCAACTGTTCTTCAATTCCCTGGTCAATTGCCGGGATAAATTCTTTAGGAACCACACCACCTGCAATCTCATTAACAAACTCGTAGCCAGCGCCTTGCTCTACCGGTTCAATCTTCAGTACCACATGGCCATACATGCCACGACCACCTGATTGACGTACAAACTTGCCAACTGCCTTGTCCACAGTCTGGCGAATTGTTTCGCGGTACGACACTTGTGGTTTACCCACATTGGACTCAACATCAAATTCTCTGCGCATTCTGTCGACAATAATGTCGAGATGCAGCTCGCCCATCCCTGCGATAATTGTTTGGCCCGTTTCTTCATCCGTTCTGACACGAAACGAAGGGTCTTCCTTAGCCAATTTCGATAGCGCTACCGCCATCTTGTCTTGGTCGGCCACTGTTTTAGGTTCTACCGCAACCGAAATAACCGGGTTGGGGAACTCCATACGTTCCAGCGTAATCACGCTGTCTTTCGTGCACAGTGTGTCACCTGTTGTGACATCTTTAAGGCCGACCGCGGCGGCTATATCGCCGGCGCGAACCTCTTTAATCTCTTCACGACTATTGGCATGCATCTGCAAGATGCGACCAATGCGCTCTTTCTTGCCTTTAAGCGGGTTGTAAACCGAATCGCCAGACTTCAACGTTCCTGAGTACACCCTGAAGAAAGTCAGTGTCCCAACAAAGGGGTCAGTGGCAATCTTAAAGGCCAAAGCAGCAAAAGGTGCACTATCGTCTGCGGCACGTTCTGCTTCCGTTTCGTTCTTGTCATCAAGGATACCCGTGATGGCAGGAACATCTAATGGTGACGGCATGTATGCGACAACCGCATCCAACATTGCCTGTACACCTTTGTTCTTGAATGCGCTACCGCATAAACAAGGAACAATTTCATTATTCAAAGTCTGAATTCTCAGCCCTTCAATAATGTCTGCCTCTGAAAGCTCACCTTCTTCAAGGTACTTATCCATCAGCGTTTCATTCGCTTCAGCAGCTGCTTCAACCATCTCTTCACGCATTGCTACGGCCTGGTTTAGCAGTTCTGCCGGTATCTCAGCCGCCTTGTATGTGAGCCCTTGATCTTCTTCATTCCAGAAGATGGCTTGCATACGTATCAGGTCGATGACACCTTTAAACTCTTCTTCAGCACCGATATTCAATTGAATCGGTACCGGGTTGGAACCCAGTCGTTCCTTAATTTGTTCTACTACACGCAAAAAGTCTGCGCCGGCTCTGTCCATCTTATTAACGAACGCTAGCCGTGGTACGGCATATTTATTCGCTTGTCGCCAGACTGTTTCAGATTGCGGTTCAACTCCACCTACGGCACAAAAAACAGCACATGCACCATCTAAAACCCTTAACGACCGCTCAACTTCAATTGTGAAGTCAACGTGCCCCGGGGTATCGATAATATTGACTCGATGCTCCGGAAACTGCTTGTCCATGCCCGACCAGAAACAGGTCGTTGCCGCAGAAGTGATGGTAATACCTCGCTCCTGCTCTTGTTCCATCCAGTCCATCGTGGCTGCGCCATCATGAACTTCGCCTATCTTGTGCGAGACCCCTGTATAAAACAGAACTCGCTCAGTGGTTGTGGTCTTGCCCGCATCGATGTGCGCCATAATACCGATGTTCCGGTAGCGCTCGAGCGGTGTATTGCGTGCCACAACGACTTACCTCTATATATCTACTACCAACGGTAATGAGAGAACGCTTTATTCGCGTCTGCCATACGGTGTGTTTCTTCACGTTTTTTCACTGCGCTACCACGTTGCTCGATCGCATCCATGATTTCGCCAGCTAAACGCATACCCATTGATTTTTCACCACGTTTACGTGCCGCTTCAACTAACCAACGCATGGCTAATGCTGTACGACGGTTAGGACGTACTTCAACAGGCACCTGATAAGTGGCACCACCAACACGACGTGATTTCACTTCTACAACCGGGCGAATGTTATCAAGTGCTTTGTTAAATACATCAAGGACTTCTTCGCCTTTACTACGTTCGCTGATTTGATCCAGCGCACCGTATACAATTTTTTCAGCAACAGATTTCTTGCCGCTTTCCATAATCACGTTAATGAATTTAGCCAGTGTTTCATTTCCGTACTTCGGATCTGGTAACACTATACGTTTCGGGACTTCTCTTCTTCTAGGCATCGTTCTTAACCCTTAGGTCGCTTGGCGCCGTACTTGGAACGGCCTTGTCTACGATCACTAACACCACTGGTATCCAGTGTGCCGCGTACGGTGTGGTAACGCACACCCGGTAAATCTTTAACACGACCACCGCGAATCAATACAACCGAGTGTTCCTGAAGGTTGTGACCTTCACCACCGATGTAGGTTGTGACTTCCTGACCGTTGGTCAAGCGTACACGAGCAACCTTACGCATCGCTGAGTTCGGCTTTTTAGGTGTCGTTGTATATACACGTGTACACACGCCGCGTTTCTGCGGACACGCGTCTAATGCAGGGACAGTACTCTTCTCTGCTTTGCGCTTACGTGGCTTACGCACTAACTGATTCGTTGTGGCCATTAACTGTATTCTCCAGCCCTAAAATAAACGTAAGCGCTCAGCTTTAGTGGCTGAGCGCTTACTCAAAATATGTTCCGCTTCTGATCTAGATGGAGAAAAATGTCCACTAGGTCAACGAAGGCGCGTAATTCTAGGGATACTGAGGCTCCCTGTCAAGACGTTTCGGGGGGCAAAAGCCCCCCGAAACGGTTACTAGCTAAGACTTTTGCAATTATTCTGCTGTGGTCTGCTCTTTATCGTCCGCAACTGGCTCTATTGTAGGCATTTCTGCTTCAAAGGCCGGTGCTTCCGTTTCTTCATTTCTTTTACGTGCGCGCTCTGCATGATAAGAAAGACCCGTACCTGCGGGGATTAAACGACCCACAATCACGTTTTCTTTCAGACCGCGCAGGCTGTCTTTCATGCCGCGAACCGATGCTTCGGTAAGAACACGGGTGGTTTCCTGGAAAGACGCCGCTGAAATGAAGGATTCTGTTGCCAAAGAGGCCTTGGTAATACCCAGTAACATACGTTCGTATATGGCTGGTTGACCATCTTTCGCTTGAACACGCTCGTTTTCTTCCAGTACGCGAGCCAGTTCAACCTGCTCACCTTTAAGGAATTTAGTGTCACCACCGGAAACAATTTCAGCTTTACGCATCATTTGACGCACAATAACCTCAATATGTTTATCGTTAATCTTCACACCCTGGAGGCGGTAAACCTCCTGTACTTCATTAACGATGTAGTTGGCTAATTCACTGACACCCTTCAAACGCAGAATATCGTGTGACAGAGGCGGTCCATCAACCAGAATTTCACCCTTTTCAACGTGCTCACCTTCAAACACAGTCAAATGACGCCATTTCTGGATGCCTTCAACATGTGGCTCACTACCGTCAGACGG
>JALTKS010000083.1 GCA_027006175.1 Gammaproteobacteria bacterium | reverse complement strand
AATTGTATATTAATGCAGTCTCGATATTAACTGAATTAAACAAGCAGGCCACTATTCTTGAATCTGAAGGTGAAAATATCACGCTGAACATTCAGGCCTATGTTGAATCAAAGCGGGTTGAGATCAAGCAAAAATTATCCCAGAAAACGATTGAAAAAATTAATAATGGTTCAAATATTTGGCAATATACATATGTGACAAGGTTGCATGAAAAAAAATATCGCTTAAGTCCAGATAGCAACGTATTAAATTCATTTTTAAAAGATTATGAATTTATGACCAGTGAGTGGTTGAGGCTAAAGGGTTTATCTGACCAACCGTTTGAACATGAAAAGCTGGATAGTTTTAACCGTTCTTCTCAGAAATATTATAAAGCAATGCTGCGCTGGGTAGAGTTAAACTCCCAACTTGTATCAGAAATGCTACCCAAGATGAAAGCACTGGGTGACAGTGTTATTTCCAGTGCGATTCAATCTGCAAATATGTCGGTAAAACAAATGTCTGATAAGCGTAATAATATTGCGCTGACGTTATTAATAGTGAGTGTCGTTACTATTATTGTCGGGTTGGTTATCGGTGCAATGATTGCGCGATCTATTTCATCACCGCTCGAGAAATTAAAAGAACAGGCATTGGCTATTAGTGACGGGGAATATGAATCAAAAATTCGCGTGACGTCAAATGATGAAATTGGGCAATTAGCGGAAGCCTTCAATTACATGTCATCCACCATCGCAAGTGAAATGGCCGGTCGAGAGAAAGCAGAAAACGCGCAACGCCGCTCACAAAAAATGGATGCCATCGGTCAGTTAACCGGTGGGATTGCACATGATTTTAATAATCTGTTGGGTATTATCATGGGTAATCTTGAGTTACTTGAAGACTCGCTCGAAGTTGATGAAGAAATTTTGAAGCGAATTCAAGCAATAGACAAAGCGGGTACACGCGCGGCGAAATTGACACGTCAATTACTTAGTTTCTCCCGCAGTGAAGCAAGAGATATTGCTACGGTTAATGTTAATAACGCTATCAGTGGGATGAACGAAATTATTACGCGTTCTCTTACACCTGAAATTGAGGTGAATTATAAGCTGTCTGATGATCTGTGGTTAACAGAAATGGACAACGGTGATTTCTGTGATGCATTATTAAACTTATGTATTAATGCGCGGGATAGTATTACAGGACATGGCTCTTTGAGTATAGAAACGCGTAATATAACGCTTGGTCAAGACGATTGTGAACAAAACCACGGTTTAAAAGCCGGTCAATATATTGATGTGATTGTTAGTGATACGGGTTCCGGTATTTCAGATGAACTAAAAGATCGTATCTTTGAGCCGTTCTTTACGACCAAGGATCAAGGTAAGGGAACAGGTTTAGGTTTGGCAATGGTGTATGCATTTGTTAAGCGTTCAAATGGTTATATAAAGTGTGAGTCTGAAGTTGGTGCGGGAACTCAATTCCATATTTACTTGCCGAAGAAAGAAGGTGGTGAGGAACTGGAGCAGCAGGAAAATCGCAAAGAACACGTACCTTATGGTGAAGAAACGGTTCTGATTGTAGATGATGAAGCGGCATTAAAAGAGCTGGCTGAAATAATACTTGAATCACAGGGATACCGGGTGTTGACTGCGAGTGACGGAAAAGAAGCGATAGAAATATTGAAACAGCATCCAGAGATTGATTTATTATTCAGCGATATTGTTATGCCAAATAAAATGAATGGCTATGAGTTGGCAGAACAGGCAATGTCAATGAGACCTGAACTTAAAGTGTTACTGACAACCGGTTTCTCAAAGGACTCTGCATCACAAAATGGACATGAGAGATTTAAGGAAAACATACTTAATAAACCATATCGTCAGACTGATTTATTGAAGAAAATTCGCGCCACGCTGGATGCAGTTTAAATAAAAAAGTACTTATAAATTTATAGTGTTGCAAATACCCTTGCGGCTGCTTCAATTGTTTTTTCCAAATCTTCATCACTGTGTGCCGCAGAAACAAAGCCTGCTTCATAGGCACTGGGGGCAAGGTAAATACCTTCTTTTAACATGCCGTTATAAAATTTCTGGAAACGCTCAATATTGCAGGCAGATGTTTGCGCGAAGTTAACCACATGTGGTGTATCTGTAAAGAACAAACCAAACATGCCGCCGACATGATTTTCTGTCATAGGAATACCGGCATCTTTGGCTGCTGTCATGATGCCACTGACCAAATGTTCCACTTTTGCAGAAAGCGCATCATAGAAACCTTCTTTGCTTACCAGCTGCATTGTTTTGAGTCCTGCTGCCATGGCAATGGGGTTGCCTGAAAGAGTACCCGCCTGATAAACAGGACCAAGCGGCGCAATATGCTGCATAATTTCTTTTTTACCACCAAAGGCACCCACCGGCATGCCACCACCAACGACTTTACCCAGTGTGGTGAGATCAGGGGTGATGTTGTAATGCCCTTGCGCCCCGCCGAGTGATACACGGAACCCAGTCATGACTTCATCAAGAATAAGCACTGTGCCATATTCATCACAGACTTCGCGAAGCCCTTCAAGGAATCCCGGTACAGGCGGAATACAGTTCATGTTACCGGCAACAGGTTCCACAATAATGCAGGCGATTTGATCGCCTATTTCACTGAAGGCTTGTTTGACTTCGGTGATGTCGTTATAGGTGAGGGTAATCGTGTGATCCGCAAGCCCGGCTGGCACACCCGGTGAAGTAGGTACGCCTAGCGTTAACATGCCCGATCCTGCTTTTACCAGTAGCGAATCAGCATGGCCGTGGTAACAGCCTTCAAATTTTACAATTTTGTCACGACCGGTATAGCCACGTGCCAGACGAATAGCACTCATGGTGGCTTCAGTACCGGAACTTACCATGCGTACCATATCCATGGAGGGGACTATTTTACAAAGCATATCCGCCATCTCTGTTTCGATAGCGGTAGGTGCGCCAAAGCTTAATCCGTTAACGGCGGCATCCTGCACTTCTTTGATTACCTCAGGGTGTGCGTGACCGAGAATGGCCGGCCCCCATGAGGCAACGTAGTCGATGTATTGGCGATCATCTTCATCGAATAAGTAAGCACCATTGGCGCGCTTGAAGAAGATAGGGTCGCCGCCAACACCTTTAAAAGCGCGGACAGGTGAGTTAACGCCACCAGGAATGTGTTGTTGGGCGGCGGCAAATAAATCATGTGAACGGGTCATAAATCTTTCCTTACCTAAATGCAACGGGGTCATATTGTTATGCGAATATATTAACAGTTTTGATGTCAGTACGGTATGCCACCAGTGTTGTTGAATTTTATATTATTCAAATGCGGCTTGTTCTGCTTCAAGAAAAGCCCAACTGGCATTGCGACCGGCAAGTGAGTCGTAATTAGCCAGTTTCTGATAGGCAGTTTGATTCAGGGTTATGATGGCTTCTTGCGCTTCCAGATCATCGGCAAGGCTTTGAGTCATGTGTGTGTGCAATAGTTGCAGATAATTAAGGGTGGAAAATTCAAAATTCTTTAGTGGCCCAATCTGGCCGTGACCGGGCACGATAGTGACATTTCCATAGTCAGCTAATTTTTTGAATGAAGCGATCCATTGTTTGATGTTGCTATCCGGAATAACGGCAAGCAAACGATCGCCGTAAACAATATCGCCGGTAAAGAGGATGTTGTCTTCAATAACATGAGCGATGAGCGACGCGGGAGTATGCGAGGCACCGGGTGATGCGATGGTGATATTGACGTCACCTAATTTTAATGTGGTTGGTTTGTTGATAAGCGTATCAGGCAGTGCCGGTTTGTTAATAGTACCTGATGCTAATTTAAGTGTTTTTTCAATACGGCTCCGGTAAAGACTGAGATTGTTCACCATACGCTGTTTTTCTTTGGCAGTGCTCATGATTTCTGCTCCAGCTTTTTTGAAAATGCTGTTACCAAAGAAACGATGCGGTTGAGAATTAGTGTTAATCGCCGCGATGATGGGGGCTTTGCTGATGCTGCGAATATATGCCAGCATTTCTTTTGCCATGGCTTCGGTATAGCCGGTATCAATCACAACAATTCCTTTGCTACCAATAACAAAGCCCATAT
>JALTKS010000082.1 GCA_027006175.1 Gammaproteobacteria bacterium | reverse complement strand
CCTTTCGCGCAAATCACACCCTTGTTCAGCGGGTGGTCAGGGTTACCCTGAATGTAGCGCACTTCACCTTCACGCAAGGTAACGCGAATACCACAACGACATGCACACATGTAGCAAGTGGTGTTTTTAACTTCAATACGCTCGTTATTCGCAGCAGATGTTTCCGAGGCTGTTGCAGACATGCTTCACCTAAATCCTAAAAATAAGGCTCGTAGGGTATACGAGCCGGAGTTCAAACGAAAATTAATGATTTCGATAAGTATATAAGAATTTGATTATATACTAAAGAAGCATAAATGCCTTTTTATTTCAGTAAGTTATACCGAAAGATCACCTATACAATGACTGTGATTTAGTTTAAGCAACTAAAATAAAACGACCAATTGCCCATTGTATCGGCCAAAAAGGGTATTTATTTACCTGATTATCTTTCCGACTTACCTTCCACTACGCAAGCCATTGTGAGGGGGCATTCAACAATATCATGCGAATCACCTAGCTCATGCAAAATAGAATCAATTGCCTGATCTGCAGTTGCAAAGAAACGCTCTTCACCGATCTTTTCGAAAAAACCACTGTTCCGTAATACCAACAACACTTGTCGTTTAAAATTGGCAAATACGATAATGACACCGGTTTTTTCTAATCGACGTGTTACCGATGCCAGCATCTCTTCACCCGTTGCATCAATGGAGTTAATACCCTGACCATCGACCACAATGTATTTTAATTCCGGCTTATTTGCCGAGCGTTCGATAATCATGTCTTCAAAATAACTGGTGTTTGCAAAATAGAGGGGGCCATCAAAACGAATAACTGAAATATTTTCACAGGTATCTAACTGATGCATGTCGGCATCACGTAAGGTGCCATCATTAAAACGTGATAACGCGGCAACTCGTGGTTTCATCGTGCGATATAAAAACATACCCAGTGATAAAACTACACCAATGATAATCGCGTTTTGAAGATGAGGCGCAAATATTAAGGTCAGAATAAACGTGATCACTGCAATAACACCATCACTACGATACACCTTCCATGTATGCAAAAATTGCTTCACATTAACCAAACCAATAACCGCCATCATGATTACGGCGGCAAGTGTTGCTTGCGGCAAGTTATAAAGCAGTTCGGTGAAAAACAATAATGTGATCAACACCATTAAACCGGTTACCACCGAGGCAAAACCTGTTTTAGCACCCGCACCAATATTCACCGCACTTCGAGAAAAAGATCCGGAGGTTGCATAACTTTGAAACAAGCTACCAATAATATTGGCAATACCTTGCCCCACTAATTCCTGATTCGTATCTAAACGTTGCCGAGTACGCGTTGCCATTGCCTTGGCAATAGCAATGGCTTCCATAAACCCTATTAAGGCGATCGTTATTGCTGCTACAAGTAATTCAGTAATGAGTGAAAGGTTTATTTCAGGAAAACTCATTGAAGGCAAACCTTTAGGAATGGCACCTACAACGCGACCGCCCGATAAAAGCTTTATATCCCCATCCTTGGTAAAACCATTAAATTCCCAGGTATTTCCATCAGTTAATTGTGCGTTCTTGATATTTTCCTCTAGTACCAAACTACCTTTGCTAGCACCATCTGCAGGAACCCAGGCAAACCGGTCTTGTTGTAATCGCTTTAAGGTTTGTTGTGAATGTTTTATCGCGAGATCAAGCTGTAAAGCAATTTCTTTGTATTTTTTATGTCCATTGTCCAGCTCATCAATCCAGTTATCTAATTTATCAATATCTGTCTGACGCTGCATGTGACGCGTGATTTTTTCGACAACCTGTTTATCTGCCACCTGCGATATAGAGATAATCAAGTCTTTTTCATAGTTAATTGATGAAGCAATCACCGTTGTAATGACAACAGCAAACAAAACGCCTGGCAATTTAGGATAATATTTTTTCATTAATGCCATGATGCCAAACGCAAGAATAGAGAATACCAATGTCAGCATATGTGTTTCGGATGCAGCAATCACCAGGGTATTCCATACTGTTTCATAGTGGTGTGATTCTTTTTCTACTTCGATACCAAATATTTTTGGAAGTTGTGATGTTGCAATAATAATTGCCGCGGCATTCGTAAAGCCCATGACAACGGGATGAGAAAGAAAATTAACCAATACACCCAGCCGTAACAAGCCTAGACTCAATTGAAAAACACCAACCATTAATGCCAGCAGAATGGCATACACAATATAGCTATCACTTCCTGCCGTCGCTAATGGCTCAAGGGCAGATGCTGTAAGCAGCGATACAACCGCAACCGGTCCTGTTGCTAATTGTCGTGATGAACCCAATAAAGCGGCAAAAATCGGAGGCAAAAATGCAGCGTACAAACCATAGTATGGTGGCAGTCCAGCCAATGCGGCATATGCCATAGACTGGGGAATTAACACGAGAGCAACAGTAACACCGGCAATAATGTCAGCCCGTAATACTTTTTTATCTGCTAGCTCAGGTAGCCAAGTGATAAAAGGGAAAAATAAGTTGATCAGGCGATTATTTGTATTCATTGGGCCCATTATTCCTTTACCGTGACTTGTTTGCCATCACAAGTCATTTGCGGTTACAAAGTACTTCTTTTTAAAAAATAAAACCGTCTAGTCTGCAAATTGTGTCAACTAACTGTAAACAATTGTGTCCGTTATTGAAATGTTTACATCTTCATATTCGTATAAGCAACTGTATTTGTTGCTTATTTTAATTATATTTTTTGAATAGTGGTATTTGTTATTTAACAATCTGTAACAAAAACCGCATTTACATTGTACTAATTCAATCGCATAGTAAAACCCATAGCGTGACCGGGAATTTGCCTGTCTTCCAAGACCTTATTCAGATGATTTAACCCGATCATTTTTTAACCAAATAATGTTCGATTTACAGGGAGTGACAATTATGAAATTATCATCTCGTTCACAGTACGCAATTACAGCAATGCTTGAACTTGCATTACATGAAGACAGCAAACCTATTACCTTATTTGATATCTCGCAGAAACAAAAAATATCCTTATCGTATCTTGAACAATTATTCGCTCGCCTACGTACTAAAAAACTTGTACGCGGACGCCGTGGTCCCGGTGGAGGATATGTTCTGGCACGTAGTACAGATGACATTAGTGTTGCAGACATTGTTGCTGCTGTTGATGATGTTCCAACCGAAGACAGTGGTGAAGATGCCATCAGCGCCGAAGGTGTGAGCAGCGATATTCTTTGGCACAACCTAAGCAGTCAAATTTACAATTATTTGCGTGAAATTAAATTAAGTCAGTTCATGCAAAAAGAATCTTCTAGTGAAAATCTGGAAAATTCAGGTGCAGGTGCATCATCACAAGGTTGGAAAACGGAAGTTTCATACCATAGCAGGGCTTAAACGTAGAGTTTGCATTCATTATTTTCTCAAAGTAATAACTTAGCCGCTGTTAATCAGCGGCTTTTTTTTGCTGCGACCCATTGGAAATGGGTGCAGTATGCATAATGAACCCGTCAGGGTTCTATGCTCGCCCCATCAGTCAAGTAAAGATTAAAACCAAGCAACGTGAAACCCCGAAGGCTGGCTTATAGAATCTCTTCGAGTTTCATCATAAGTACCTTAACCATTTCCAATGGTTCAAGGCATCTATGAGTGGTGAATATCCAGCCCACAGAAGCAAAAGAGACAGCAAGCAACCCTCGGCGTCACAGACAAATCGGAGATGGTTGCGGTACTCATAAAGAAACCCGCCGTTACCCTAACCCTACTCCACCTCACTCAAATCAAACAAATCTGCATCCGGATCAGGCTCCACTTCATCCACAAGCTCATCGCCACTCGCAATAAACTGACTCTCCATATCAAAACTCTGTGCAGGCGCGTCAGCAGGTTCAATCGTCATTTCATCCCACTCATCCAAACTAAGCTCGACTGTATCTATCTCTTCCTCACGACGGATAGTGATAATCCCTTCATATTCATCCATATCAACGACAACAAAATCTACTTCAAGATCCATATCTCGATAATATTCGCCAGGAGTGGGTTCTGCGGAAAATGACATTTCTAATCCTCACCAATCTATTTGCTTATTATTAGCTTTATAGCAAA
>JALTKS010000081.1 GCA_027006175.1 Gammaproteobacteria bacterium | reverse complement strand
ACCTGATTCGCAGACGTGTCTTCAATAATATTTTCAAACGAGGTATTGGTATCTACAATCGAGGCGATATCAATAACAATGGTCTCACCATTATCAGCAAAGGCATCATCAATGGTCGCAAGATTAAATGTTGTTGAATTGGTACCGCCAGCAATCACAACACTCGCAACACCTGTAAAATCAGTGCCGTCTGTTGCTGTGCCCGAGTAAGATAAATTAACGGTCACACTGTTACCCGCAGGCACCGTGTTCGTTAAGCTAACCGTGTAATCAGTCGTGCTTTCACCTTCAACAACCGTGGCAGGTCCAGTAATGCTAACCAATGTAGTGTCTTCCGCACCCGGAGGGTTATCACTACCAGTTTGATCTGAAATAGTCGTGGTGACCTGATTTAACGTTGGATCAGCCGCCATTGCATCAAACGAACTATCGGTATCAACAATACTTCCAATGCTGATAACAAAGTTCTCACCATTATCTGCAATCGCATCATCAATCGTTGCAATATTAAATGTTGTTGCGTTCGTTCCACCCGCAATAACAACACTCGCTACACCCGTGTAATCTGCTCCATTCGTTGCTGTACCGCTGTAAACCAGATTTACGGTGATACTGTTACCAGCAGGAACATTTTCATCAAGTCTAACGGTATACGCCGTTGTTGTTTCACCTTCAACAACACTTGAAGGTCCTTGGATACTAACCAGCACGGTATCAATATCCGCCGTCGCTGCCGAATCACTTGAAGAATTACCATCATCAACAAATAAAAGCTCCTCTTCAATTTCAGGGAAACTAAATTCAAGCCCTTCTGTTTCAAAACCGCTGTCTGGTGTTGATTGCATACCGGACAACTCAATAACAGGTGCAACAGAGGCCGCTTCCGATTGAGTTCCAGCCGCGCTAGTTGGATTACCGGCTGCCGTTGCTTCTGCTACATCTGTTGGATCTTCGCCGGCGAGAATGGCTTGTTGAATCGCTTCAACAGAAACAGAAGAGTCATTAGGATCTACATCCAAATTCGGATTAAAAACATCGTCGTTGAGTAAAGCAGTTGAACCACGACCTAGATCAAGGCGACTACCATCAGTAAATTCAATCAGAATGGCACCCGGATCTGCGGTAGCGACAACATCATTTTCATAGATAGGGTCACCTACTTGTAGTGGTCTTGAATTACCCAGAGCATCTTTCGCTTCTGCATCACCCTTCACCATCAGGACGTACCCAATAACTAATTTGCCTTCAATTGTCGCCATGGTAGAACTCCAAAAATCTAACTCTTTTATGTATTTTGTTTGTAACGACTCACAAACAAAACCCCGAACATCTCTATTATGCTAGTACTCTCAACCGCTCGACCAAACTGGGGACTAATTTCCTCGGCACCCATGCTTCGCCTTCATTAATCTTTTTAACTGCCTTGGCGAGTAATCGCTCAAGGTCTTCACTATTGATAAACCCCACCGCACTTGCTTCTATCTGTTTTACTGCATCTGTCTCAGACTGATTATCAGCCAAGGTGAGTACCTGGCATTGAGACCAGCGCAATTGAATCAATTTAAGTAACTGCCAATGCTGTTGTTTTTCGATATTCAAACCCATCACAACCACATCTGGCGTTTTTGACTCTAGTTGCTCTAATGCAACACCGCTTTCACAATCTAAAACCTCTATTTCAAGATCCGATTGCAATAATTGACTACAAGAAGCCCTAAACTCGGTATTGTCATCGATAATCAGTGCTTTTAATGTAGGCATTTTCTGTAACTACTTGTTTATAATGAATTATTGATATTTAAGGCATACAAATGCCACAGCATGCCTTATTTATAGATGAGAATGGGGGGATGAACTATTGTACCTTGGTACAGTAAATCGGGATTTTTCTTTAGGAACCTAATTTTGAATAAAAAGGCGGTGTTGTCTGGTTAATTTGTAATGCAAGCTGAATTCTATCTTTACAGCCCGTTTTTCGGAAAATAGCACTCAAATGTGCTTTAGCTGTTCTTTCAGTGATATCTAATTCATTGGCAATCTCCTTATTACTCGCGCCTTTCCCAACCAATTTGGCGACTTCGTTCTCTCGCTGAGTTAATCCTTCTAGCCAATCTGAGGTCATGGTTTCAGAACCAGCTTGGCTGGCTGTCGATAAGTCATTGATTAAACGAAGAATAAGCGTTCGGCCAACCCACACTTCTCCTGACTTAACTTGCTCAATAACGCGTTTTAACAGATCTGATGCTATCCACGTATTGCAATAGCCATAAACGCCAAGTTTTAATAGCTCAAGACCTTGATCGTCATTGGGTATATCTGCACAGGCAATGACTTTCATGTCAGGATTATTCTTTATGAAATCACTTATAACAGCATTGTTTGTCATTTGTGGGAAGTTTAGGTGCAATAATACTAATGCATCACGGTGACGCGACGTCGTTTCCAGAAATTGATGGGCATCGGAGCAAATAGCAAGATCGTCTAAACCCTCAAGACTGTCAGTCCAGCGTTCAATCGCTTTTTCATTTGTGCTGCATAAAATAATCAATTAAATCAACCTTTAACGCTCTCTCATCGCACGTTCGTTCGCACGAAGGATAGGTTTGAGCAAGTACTCCAACACGGTCTTCTTACCGGTCAAAATATCCACTTCCGTTAACATTCCTGGAATAATAGGCAATGATCCTCTCGGCGTCACTAATGCACTCTCATCGGTGCGCACACGCACCATATAAAAGCTATCACCTTCCTCATCAGTGATTGTATCGGCACTAATCTGCTCAACCTTAGCTTTTAATCCACCGTATATTGAAAAATCATATGCCGTTATCTTTACAATTGTCTTAAGCCCAGGACGTAAAAAAGCAATATCTGCTGGTCTAATCTTAGCTTCTATTAATAAATTATCTTCTAAAGGTACAATTTCAACCAGATCCATACCTGGCTGCACGACCCCACCAATGGTATTCACAAGCAATTGTTTTACTGTGCCACGCACCGGTGATGTTACTTCCGTTCGCTTAACACGATCTTCAAGCGCTAAACTTGTTTCAGCAAGACGTCGTAATTCAGCATCTGTTTCAGAAAGTTCGATTCGAGCCAGGTTTCTAAAGTTAATTTCAGCCTCTTCGAGTTTCTGTAATGCTTCTTCCAGTTTTGCCTCTTCACGTAGCACGGAAATTTCAGTGCTACTAATATCACCTTTAATTTCATTGGCTTGTCTTTCAAGACGCAACAATTCCACTTCAGACATGACACCTTGCGTCACTAAAGGACGTGTCATCTCAAGCTCTTTATCTAACAAAGCATAGCCACGTTTATTCTGTTCTAACTTAGCATTAAATCCAGCAATATCCTGGCGACGTTGCGCAATTTGTTGTTTTAAAATTTGTCTTGTCGTTTCAAGTTCTTTCTGCCGCGATTCGTACAATATACGTTCCTGCTCGACCAACTCCGGCTGCTCTGCCAATACATCTGCTGGCACCTCAAACGGTTTTCCTTCTGCTTCCGCTTTAAGTCGTGCGTTCTTGGCTTTAATTGAAAGATAATTCTGTGTGTTCTCTCTTAATGAAGACAGAAAACGAGTGTTATCTATTCGTAATAACACATCACCTTTATTCACCACTTGTCCTTCTTTAATCAATAAAGAGGAAACAATACCTCCTTCGAGATTTTGAATAACTTGTACCTGACCAGAAGGAATCACTTTTCCTGAACCACGTGTAACTTCATCAAGCGTTGCGAAACTTGCCCAAATTATTGCAATAATAATAAATGCTAACATTGCCCAAATAATTACCCGCGCGCCAGAGGGTGTTGTTTGCACCATTACCGCATGAGTATGTGACATATAGTTAACATCATCAGCATCATAGATGGCGTCGTCCTCACCACCTATGAACTTTTTCCGAAAATTTGAAAAAATATCTTTCATCATTAGACCTTTAATTACGCGGACGCAATCTTCCTTGTTTTAATGCAGCAAGAACTTCTTCTTTCGGACCATCTGCTATTAGCTTACCGTTATCTAATACAATTAAACGATTCACAAAACTCAGTAATGACGCTCTATGTGTCACGAGAATTAATGTCTTATTCTTAACCACTTCAGTCAGTCGTTGCTTTAGCTGTTCTTC
>JALTKS010000080.1 GCA_027006175.1 Gammaproteobacteria bacterium | reverse complement strand
TCACCCGAGGAGGTTGCCGAGCATGAAAGCTCTTATACAGGTCACTTTTTAGCCCCCATTTTGAATAAATCTTAAGTTTCCTGTAGTTATGCCGATATCCCTCCTGAATGCGTGGATAATTCAAACTAGCTTCATTGTAAAAGCCATGTACAATGAGTGGTATAAGAACACTCGATGGATTGAGATAATAAGGGGGTAGTAATGCGTATCGCATTGCTGGAAGACGAAGAGCATATTGCCAAGCTTGTATGCCTGTGGCTTGAAGAGCGTGGCTATCATTGCACCCATTTTGACGATGGGCGTAAGATGATCAATGCCCTCAAACAAGATTCCTTTGATTTACTTATTCTTGATTGGATGGTGCCTGAAATTGACGGCGAAGGTGTACTTCGTTGGGCAAGAGAAAATCTTAGCTGGCCTATACCGATTGTGTTCATGACACAGCGCGACAATGAAGATGATATCGTCAAAATTCTTTCCCTCGGCGCCGATGATTACCTGACCAAACCTATTCGAGAAAAAGAAATGCTGGCGCGTATTACCGCACTGGCACGACGCGCCAATGTGCTGGGCACCAATCAAGACAATCTACAGTTTGGTGATTATGCGATTAACCTTGCCAGTAACACCGTTACACGCAGTGGCGATACAATTAAGCTAACTCAGAAAGAATTTGAACTGGTGTTGTTTTTATTCCGAAATGTTGGGCGTATCGTGTCACGTGGTCACATGCTTGAAAGTGTTTGGGGTCATAGTAAAGACATCAATACCCGAACAGCAGATACGCATATCAGTCGTATTCGTAATAAGCTTGGATTAGTGCCAGAAAATGGATGGCGCATCAGTGCGATTTATCACCACGGCTACCGACTTGAGCAACTTCAAGCGGATGCGAATACAACAACACACTAAGCCTGATTTAAACCCAATTCTTTAATTACTTTACGTAGTACAACTCGTTGTTGTTGTGGAAGACGCATCCAGTCTGAGGCTATTTCAAAGGCTTCCTGACTCAATTCCCCTGCATGACGATAAACTTCCTGTTCTGTCTCGGTGTGTACTTCTTCACCATTAGAACGCATCAAACCCTGGCCTGAAAACAACCAGTTTGATCGTACATTCAGCAATGTTGATAACTTAACCATTTTAGATGTGGGTGGAAATTCAGAGCCTTCCAGCCATTTTTTCGCCACACGGTGACTTACGCCGAGCATTCTTACCAGTGAAGATTGACGCCCCATGCCCTTTTGCGGCACACCAGCATCATCGAGTGCGGTGTTGAGTCTTTCAGAAAATTTTTGGGCTTCTCTATTCATTTTACCGATCCTCTACATAGGTTCCATCCTAGACGTCTAGTGTAGACGATATGGTTAGACTGTCAACAGGTTGATCAATTAGCCAGGCATAAAAAAACCGAGCAAAAGCTCGGTTTTTTTAAAACAAAATAGACGTTATTTATTCAACAACTTCCACTTCATCTGTATCAATTTCAGGGCGATCAACCAGCTCAACATACGCCATTGGCGCTTTATCACCAGCACGAAGACCACACTTCATAATACGCAGGTAACCACCTGGGCGTTCTGAGTAACGTGGGCCTAGTTCAGCAAAAAGCTTTTTAACAACATCACGATCACGAAGACGAGAAAATGCTAAACGGCGATTAGCTACACTGTCATTCTTAGCCAATGTAATTAAAGGCTCTGCAACACGGCGAAGTTCTTTCGCTTTAGGCAAAGTTGTTTTAATCAACTCATGGTGCATTAAAGATGCTGCCATATTACGGAACATAGCCTTACGGTGGCTGCTGTTACGATTCAGTTGACGACCAGATTTACGATGTCGCATCGTTAGTTCCTCAAAAAATTAGTCTATTCAGAATGCTTTAATTAAGCAGACTGTTTTTCTTTTTCTTGCAAGCTGGCTGGTGGCCAGTTTTCAAGACGCATTCCCAGTGACAGACTACGCTGCGCCAGGACTTCTTTAATTTCAGTCAATGACTTCTTGCCTAAGTTAGGCGTTTTCAACAACTCAACTTCTGTACGCTGAATGAGGTCACCGATATAATAAATATTTTCCGCTTTCAAACAGTTCGCTGAACGTACTGTTAATTCCAGATCATCGACTGGACGAAGCAGAACGGGATCAATCTCATCTTCTTTCGCTTCTGGCTCAGATTCTTCATTACCCTGTAGGTCAACAAAGATTGAAAGTTGGTCACGCAGGATGTTCGCTGCGCGACGAATAGCCTCTTCCGGATCGATTGTACCGTTGGTTTCAACTTCAAAAATCAACTTATCCAGATTAGTACGTTGCTCAACACGCGCACTGTCAACAGTGTAATTAACACGGTGTACAGGGCTGAATGATGCATCTAATTGCAAGTTACCAATTGGACGATCTTCTTCTTCAAAGCTAACACGTTGTGCAGCAGGTACATAACCGCGACCACGTTCAACTTTGATTGTCATGTTAAGTTCAACATTCTTGGTCAGGTTAGCAATAACCAGATCAGGATTATTGATTTCAACATCGTGAGATAATTGAATATCACCTGCGGTCACAGGACCAACGCCTGATTTGTTCAATGTTAAACTCACTTCATCACGACCGTTTAATACGATAGCAAGACTCTTAATGTTAAGGAGAATATCAATAACATCTTCCTGAACACCTTCTATAGAAGTGTATTCATGTAAAACACCATCAATTTCAACTTCCGTTACTGCGCAACCAGGCATGGACGATAACAGGATACGGCGTAACGCATTACCCAGTGTATGACCAAAACCGCGCTCAAGTGGCTCTAAAGTCACTTTAGCATGTAAATCATCTGTTGCCTCTACGTTAACAACGCGTGGTTTCAGGAATTC
Organism: Gammaproteobacteria bacterium; assembly: GCA_027006175.1. GTDB lineage: Bacteria > Pseudomonadota > Gammaproteobacteria > AKS1 > AKS1 > Sulfuriflexus. Next base: position 12,287 of record JALTKS010000080.1, on the reverse strand, counting down.
AGTTACAGAACCTTGCATATAAAAGGCCTCTTTTAATTATCCAATTAAACTGATTTTACTTCGAATAAAGTTCTACAACCAGATGCTCATTAATGTCTGAAGACAAGTCAGTACGTTCAGGTACAGATTTGAACACACCTGATAGTTTGCTTGCATCAACATCTAACCATTCTGGAATAGTACGCTGTTCAGCCATTTGTGCTGAGTTCTTAATTCGAAGTTGTGCTTTAGATTTTTCACGAACTGCGATTTCATCACTGGCATTAACCTGGTAAGAAGGAATCGTCACGCGGCTGCCGTTAACACTGATTGCACAATGGCGAATCAATTGGCGTGCTTCATCACGTGACACACCAAAACCCATACGGTAAACAACATTATCAAGTCTGGACTCGAGAAGTTGTAACAGATTTTCACCTGTTGAACCCTTACGGCGGTCAGCTTCCTTGTAGTACATACGGAATTGCTTTTCTAACACGCCATAGATACGACGTAGTTTTTGCTTTTCACGTAACTGAGTAGCGTAATCAGAAAGACGAGTACGACGTTGACCATGCTGCCCAGGAGGGAAAGCACGATTTTCCATTGCACACTTACTGGTGTAACACTTCTCACCTTTTAAAAATAATTTTTCACCTTCTCGACGGCAAAGGCGACATTTAGGTCCTATATAACGAGCCATTTTATCTCTCCTGCCTTAAACGCGACGTTTCTTCGGTGGACGACAACCATTGTGTGGTATCGGCGTCACGTCAGTAATGTTAGTAATTTTAAAACCATGGTTATTGAAGGCGCGAACGGCTGATTCACGACCTGGACCAGGACCCTTTACGTTTACTTCCATGTTCTTCATACCCATATCCTGAACCATTTTACTAACACGTTCAGCCGCTACCTGTGCAGCGAATGGGGTACTTTTACGAGAACCGCGGAAGCCAGAACCACCGGCAGTTGCCCATGCGAGCGCGTTGCCTTGACGGTCGGTGACCATGATTATCGTGTTATTGAAGGAAGCGTGAATATGCGCAATTCCGTCTACAACGTTCTTCTTGACCTTTTTACGAGTCTTTGTTGCGGGCTTAGCCATAAAGGTTACCTGTTATTCCTTAATCTGTTATCGACGAACCGGCTTACGCGGTCCCTTACGAGTACGAGCATTTGTTTTCGTGCGTTGTCCACGTAGTGGTAAACCACGACGGTGACGTAATCCACGGAAGCAGCCCAAGTCCATCAAGCGCTTAATATTCATAGATACTTCACGACGCAAGTCACCTTCGATGGTGCACTTAGCAACTTCTGTACGTAATGACTCAACCTGTTCTTCGGTTAAATCCTTTACCTTCATCTCAGGTGCAACACCTGAATCTGAACAGATCGCCTTAGCGAGACTATTACCTATGCCGAAAATCGACGTTAGGGCGATCACAGTGTGCTTGTGAGGCGGTATATTAATGCCTGCTATACGGGCCATTCACTTATCTCCAACTTTCAAACGCTTACGCGGATTATTTCCAACCAGTACCCCTGGAAGAAAAGCCCGCAATTATACTGACTTTAGTGGTCAAAACCAATGCAAATCGGGGAATTATCCCTGACGCTGTTTATGACGACCATTTTTACAAATAACACGTACAACACCCTTGCGGCGAACAACACGGCAATTGCGACACATACGTTTTACAGAGGCGCGGACTTTCATCGTTTAGCTCCAGTAATTCCTTAAAAATCAAATATCTGGCAATCTGCGACTAGCGCAAACCACCCTTCATGTTGGCCTTTTTCAACATACCCTCATACTGATGAGACATCAGGTGGGATTGCATCTGGGCCATAAAGTCCATTACGACTACAACAATAATCAGCAGTGATGTACCACCGAAGTAGAACGGCACTTGCCAATATAAAATCAAAAACTCGGGCAATAGACAGACAGCGGTAATATAAATCGCACCAACAAATGTCAATCTACCCAGCACACCGTCAATATACTGCGCGGTTTGTGCTCCTGGTCGAATACCCGGAATAAAGGCACCCGATTTTTTCAAATTATCCGCGGTGTCTTTTGAGTTAAACACCAAAGCAGTATAGAAAAAGGCAAAGAAGAAAATTGCCGCGGCATAAAAGCCCACGTACAACGGTTGCCCTGGTCCAAGTTTAGATGCGATATCCGCAATCCATTCAAATCCAGGTGTCTTGCCTAACCAACTACCTATTGTTGCCGGGAACAAAATTATGCTCGAGGCAAAAATGGGGGGGATCACACCCGCCATGTTCAGCTTCAGAGGAAGATGCGATGTTTGCCCCCCCATCATCTTGCGACCTTGCTGGCGTTTTGCGTAATTCACCGTTATTCGGCGCTGACCGCGTTCAACAAATACTACAAATGCTGTTACAGCTATTGCCAGTACAATCAAAAACAAAACCAGTGCAGGTGCTAACTGTCCCGTACGTGATAACTCTAACGTACCGCCAATCGCTGCAGGTAAACCTGCAACAATCCCTGCGAAAATAATCATCGAAATACCGTTACCGATACCTCGTTCTGTAATCTGTTCACCCAACCACATCAGGAACATGGTGCCAGTGACCAGTGTTACCGCGGCAGTAAAGATAAACGCATTACCACCAATTGGAACAACAGCTTGACCAGAAATGTTCTGTCCTTGTAAAGCAATCGCAATCCCTACTGCCTGAAAGCTTGCCAACACAACCGTGCCGCGTCGTGTATAGGTGGTTATCTTGCGACGACCCGCTTCACCTTCTTTCTTTAACTGCTCCAGCTTCGGTAAAACCACTGTCAATAACTGCATAATGATCGATGCTGAAATGTACGGCATAATACCTAGCGCAAAAATTGACATACGCTCTAATGCACCACCCGAGAACATATTAAACATGCCCAGGATGCTATCGCGCTGTTGATCAAACAATGCTGCCATTGCCGCTGGATCAACACCCGGTACCGGTAAAAAAGTACCAATTCTAAAAACTAACAGCGCACCAATCAGGAAAAACAAACGTTGGCGTATTTCAGTCAGACGACCTGCGCCGCCCATACCACCTGCCATTGCTGCTCCAGATGCTGACATTAATCTTCGATCTTGCCGCCGGCCGCTTCGATTGCTTCGCGCGCGCCTTTGGTTACGCGTAAACCGCGAACCGTTACTGCTTTATCAATCGAACCAGAAAGAATGACTTTGGCACGCTTAACATTGTTACCTAAAATGTTAGCCGCCTTTAAAGACATTAAATCAACAACGCCATCCGCGCACATGGCAATTTCGTGTAAACGAACTTCAGCAGTGCTCATACCAATGCGTGATGTAAAACCACGTTTTGGAAGACGACGTTGAATCGGCATCTGGCCACCTTCAAAACCGATTTTTGGCATGCCACCGGAACGTGATTTTTGACCTTTCACACCACGACCACCAGTCTTACCAATACCACAACCGATACCACGGCCACGACGTTTTGGATTCTTTTTACTGCCAGCAGCAGGCTTAATTGTATTAAGACGCATCTTAGGCTTCCTCTACTTTAAGCATGTATGCAACTTTATTGATCATGCCGCGATTTTCTGGTGTGTCGATCACTTCAACGGTGTGATGCATACGACGCAAACCAAGACCCGCAACACAGGCTTTGTGTTTCGCTAAACGCTTACACGTGCTACGTACTAGCGTAACCTTAACTTTTTTATCAGCCATGTCGGTTTATCCTAAAATTTCTTCAACAGTCTTGCCGCGTTTCGCTGCAATCGATGCAGGTGACGCCATATCACGAAGACCATTAATAGTTGCGCGAACAACGTTAATCGGGTTGTTAGTACCAATACATTTAGCAAGTACGTCACGTACACCAACCACTTCAAAGACTGCGCGCATTGCGCCACCAGCAATAATACCGGTACCTTCAGAAGCAGGTTGCATGTGAACACGTGCTGCACCATGACGAGCCATCATCGCGTACTGCAATGTGCCACCATCAAGGTCAACCGTAATCATGCCGCGACGCGCCGATTCCATTGCTTTTTGGATGGCAGCAGGTACTTCACGTGCTTTACCGTAACCAAAACCAATTTTACCATTACCATCGCCAACCACTGCTAATGCGGTGAAGCTGAAGATACGACCACCTTTTACTACCTTGGCAACGCGATTTACGTTAACCAACTTTTCAATGAAGTCGTCTTGTTTCTGTGTTTGATCAAACTTAGCCATGACTCAACCCTAAAATTAAAATTGCAGACCATTCTCACGAGCAGCATCGGCAAGCGCCTTGATGCGTCCGTGATACATGAACCCAGAGCGGTCGAAGGCAACTTTTTCTATGCCAGCCTTTTTTGCTCGTTCAGCAATAACCTTACCGACTTCTGCTGCTGCAGAAGAGTTACTTGTTCCAGATAGTGCTTTTTTAACTTCCGGGTCAAGTGTTGAAGCGCTTGCAAGTACTTCGCTACCATTTGGCGCAATAACTTGTGCATACATGTGACGCGGGGTGCGGTGAACCGTTAACCGATCCATACCCAGTTCTCGAATTTTGCTGCGACCACGACGTGCGCGTCGTAAACGTGATGTCTTTTTATCCATGATTAGCTACCTTACTTCTTCTTCGCTTCTTTACGTACGATATGTTCGCCCGCGTAGCGAATGCCTTTACCTTTATATGGCTCAGGTGGACGCCATGCACGAATGTTCGCACAAACCTGACCGATGAGCTGCTTGTCGATGCCTTTTACAACAATTTCTGTTTGTGTTGGCGTTTCGATTGTCACACCTTCTGGTACTTCAAAGTTCACCGGGTGCGAAAGACCGAGTGTCAGATTGAGTGTTTTACCCTGTACTTTAGCACGGTAACCAACGCCAACCAGCTCAAGCTTTCTCTCAAAACCCGTACTAACACCTGTCACCATATTACTCAGTAACGCGCGAGTTGTACCGGCTAGGGCATTTGAAGATTTTTCTTCATTACGAGGGGCAAATGTTAGTACATTATCTTCCTGCTTCACTTCAACTGAAGCATGAACAGTATGCGTTAACGACCCTTTGCTACCTTTTACACTGACATCCTGACCATTGATGTTGATTTCAACACCGCTAGGTAATTCGACAGGTTTTTTTGCTACACGTGACATTGTTTCAACCTAATTTATTAAGCGACGTAACAGATTACTTCACCGCCACAGCCCGCTTTACGCGCTGCGCGATCTGACATAACACCTTGCGAAGTAGAGATGATGGCAACACCCATGCCAGCAATTACTTTCGGAAGGTCATTGGCCGCCTTGTAAGTCCGAAGACCGGGGCGACTGACACGCTTCAGCATGTCGATAACGGGTTTGCCTTCGTAGTAACGTAACTCAATCGTTAACGTTGGCTTGCTGCCTTCGGCAACTGAATAACCGGCAACATAACCTTCATCTTTTAATACTTTAGCGATATCTACTTTCGCTTTAGATGATGGCATTGTGACATCTACTTTATTGGCAGACTGACCGTTACGAATTCTGGTCAACATATCTGCGATTGGATCACTCATACTCATAACTGTATTCCTTACCAACTGGCCTTAACGAGACCAGGTACATCACCGCGCATAGCTGCTTCACGCAACTTGTTACGAGATAAACCAAATTTACGGTAGACGCCATGTGGACGACCGGTAATACGACAACGATTACGTTGACGAACTGAACTAGAATCACGAGGCAGTGAATGGAATTGCTTGAATGCCAATTCGTATTCTTCATCTGTCAAAGTTGGATCTTTGAGTTTCGCTTTTAGCGCTGCACGTTTAGCGGCATATTTAGCAACCATTTTGGTGCGTTTATGCTCGCGGTGAATCATAGAAGTCTTAGCCATCGAGTCTGTCCTCAGCTCTTAAATGGAAAGTTGAACGCTTTTAACAACGCACGACCTTCATCGTCAGTCTTTGCAGAGGTAGTAAAGGTAATATCCATACCACGCAAAGTATCAATCTTGTCGTAATCAATTTCTGGGAACATGATCTGTTCCTTGACACCCATGCTGTAGTTACCACGGCCATCAAATGATTTTGGGCTTAAACCACGGAAGTCACGAATACGAGGAATCGAGATACTGATTAAGCGATCCAGAAATTCGTACATACGTTCAGCACGCAATGTGACTTTACAGCCAATTGGGTAGCCTTCACGAACCTTGAAGCCAGCAACTGACTTACGAGCAAGCGTCACAACTGGTTTCTGTCCAGCAATTTGAGTCATGTCAGAAACGGCATGCTCCATTACTTTCTTGTCAGCCAATGCTTCACCCACGCCCATGTTCAACGTGATTTTTTCAATATGCGGCACTTCCATCACACTCTTGTAACCAAACTGGTCCATGAGTTGCTTTGTAATAGTGTCGCGGAATTTTTCTTGCAGTCTAGCCATGCTACGCACCCGAATTACGCGTCAACAACTTCGTTGTTGGATTTAAAGAAACGCACTTTGCGACCATCTTCGAGCGTTTTGAAACCAACTCGATCGGCCTTGCCTGTTGCTGGATTAACCAGACCAACATTTGAGAGATGCAGTGGCATTTCTTTTTCAATAATACCGCCTGCAACACCCGCTTGCGGATTGCCCTTAGTGTGACGTTTTGCCATATTGATGTTTTCAACAAGTACTTTGTTATTCGACATAACACGAATCACATTACCCGTTTGACCTTTATCTTTCCCGGCCAACACCATGACTGAGTCACCTTTTCTAATCTTGTTCATCGTTCAACTCCGACCTAAAGTACTTCTGGCGCAAGTGAGACAATTTTCATGAATTTTTCATTACGTAATTCACGAGTCACCGGTCCAAAGATACGTGTACCAATGGGTTGAAGGTTCGCATTTAATAAAACAGCTGCGTTACCATCAAAACGAATTAAAGAACCGTCTGTACGACGTACACCTTTTTTAGTGCGTACAACAACTGCGTTGTAAACATCACCTTTTTTAACTTTACCGCGAGGAATTGCTTCCTTAATAGAGACTTTAATAACGTCCCCAACACGTGCGTAACGTCGATGTGAACCACCCAACACTTTGATACACATAATACGGCGTGCACCACTGTTATCGGCTACATCTAAAATTGTTTGCATCTGAATCATGGTCTGCTCTTCCTGCCTTTATGCCTGATTCGCCTGCGCAACGACTTCTACCAATGTCCAGGTCTTACTTTTGGACAGTGGACGACATTGCGCAATCGTAACTGTATCGCCTTCATGACACTCATTATTTTCATCATGAGCATGTAATTTTGATGAGCGACGAATGTACTTTTTATACAAAGGATGTGGTACGCGACGTTCAACAAGTACCGTAATGGTCTTGTCCATTTTGTCACTCACAACACGTCCGGTTACCGTACGCTGTGTTTTTTCTTGCTGGTCACTCATTACGCAGCACCTGCCTTCTCGGTCAATACAGTTTTAACGCGTGCAATATTGCGACGCACTTCTTTAATCAGATGAGGCTTGGCCAACTGTCCCGTCCCCTTCTGCATGCTTAAATTAAATTGTTCACGAAGAAGCTCAATAAGCTGGTTATTAAGATCTTCTACGCTCTTGTCGCGCAGTTCACTGGCTTTCATCACATTACCGTCCGCGTTACAAAGGCCGTACGAAGTGGCAATTTAGCGGCAGCAAGTTTGAATGCTTGACGAGCAATCTCTTCACTAACACCTTCCATTTCATACAGCATGCTACCTGGCTGAATCTGGGCTACCCAGTATTCAACATTACCCTTACCTTTACCCATACGTACTTCCAACGGTTTCTTGGAAATAGGCTTGTCTGGAAAAACTCGAATCCAGATTTTACCGCCACGTTTAATGTGACGAGTCATCGCACGACGAGCCGCCTCAATTTGACGTGCCGTAATACGACCTGTTTCCATAGATTTCAGGCCATACTCACCAAAGCTGACCTTGTTTCCCGATTGAGCAAGACCGCGGTTGCGACCTTTCATTTGCTTACGGAATTTTGTGCGTTTCGGCTGCAGCATCTCTAAACCCCTTAACTCGCTGCTGCTTTCTCAGGCGCTGTATCAGTGGCTTCTTCCATGCCACCAATAACTTCACCCTTGAAGATCCAGACTTTTACACCAATGATGCCGTAAGTTGTATTTGCTTCGGCAACGCCATAATCAATATCTGCACGTAATGTGTGCAAAGGCACACGACCTTCGAGGTACCATTCAGAACGCGCGATTTCTGCACCATTCAAACGACCACCTACCTGGATACGAATACCTTGTGCGCCTAAACGCATTGTATTTGTAATCGAACGCTTCATTGCGCGGCGGAACATGATACGGCGTTCTAATTGCTGGGCAATACTTTCAGCAACCAGATAAGCATCAAGTTCAGGCTTACGAATTTCTTCGATGTTGATGTGAACGGGCACACCCATCATTTTAGAAACCGCAGCACGTAATGTGTCGATGTCTTCGCCTTTCTTACCAATCACGATACCTGGACGAGCAGTATGAATAGTAATACGTGCGTTCTTCGCAGGACGTTCAATCTGAATTTCACTTACAGACGCTGCTGCCAGTTTCTTTCTCAGAAAATCACGTACTTGTAAATCGACATGCAGATTATCTGCATAATCACCATGTTCGGCATACCACTTGGATGTCCAGTCTTTAACGATACCTAGACGTATGCCTGTTGGATGTACTTTTTGACCCATTACAGCCTCACTTCGCGTCCGAAACTGTCACGGTAATGTGGCAGCTTCGCTTCAAAATTTGGTTTGCACGACCACGAGCACGGGCACGCCAGCGTTTCATAGTCGGACCTTCATCAACAAAAACAGTTGATACTTTTAATTCATCAATATCAGCGCCTTCGTTATGTTCTGCGTTAGAGATAGCTGACATCAGCACCTTTTTAACAAGGTGTGCAGCCTTTTTAGGGCTGTAAGTCAAAATATCAATCGCACTTTCGACCGATTTGCCACGGATTTGATCCACAACCAAACGGACTTTTTGTGCCGAGATATTGGCTTTACTTAATTTTGCGTTAACTTGCATCAGTAGCTCCCTTATCTCGACTTCTTGTCTGCAATGTGACCTTTAAACGTACGGGTCAGTACAAATTCACCCAGCTTGTGTCCAACCATGTTTTCAGTCACGAGTACTGGAACATGTTGACGGCCGTTATGAACTGCCATAGTTAAGCCCAACATTTCTGGCACAACCATTGAACGGCGCGACCAGGTTTTAATGGGGCGCTTGTTTTTTGACTCAATTGCTTCCAACACCTTTTTCATGAGGTGTAAATCAACAAAGGGTCCTTTTGTAATCGAACGTGGCACGCTGCTATTCCTCTACTTTTACTTCGCGTTACGGCGACGGACAATCATCTTGTCTGTACGCTTGTTACTACGAGTTTTGTAACCCTTAGTCGGAACACCCCATGGTGAAACAGGATGACGACCACCAGATGTACGACCTTCACCACCACCATGCGGGTGATCAACCGGGTTCATGACAACACCACGAACCGTTGGACGAACACCGCGCCAGCGAGTGGCACCGGCTTTACCCAACTTACGCAGATTGTGTTCTGACATCCCGACTTCACCAATAGTGGCGCGGCAATCAATGTGAATCTTACGCATTTCACCCGAACGTAAACGTAAGGTGGCGTAAATACCTTCACGAGCAACCAGTTGTGCTGAAGTACCGGCACTGCGTGCAATTTGTGCACCCTTGCCTGGTTTCATTTCAATACAGTGAACTGTTGTACCAACCGGAATGTTACGCAATGGCAGGGCGTTACCTGGTTTAATCGGTGCATCCGAACCACTGCGGATCGCTGTGCCTGCTTCAACATCTTTTGGTGCGATGATGTAGCGACGTTCGCCATCTGCATACAATACTAAAGCGATGTGCGATGTGCGGTTTGGATCGTATTCAATGCGTTCTACCTTGCCATCAATGCCATCTTTGTCACGACGGAAATCGATAATACGGTAATGCTGTTTATGACCACCACCACGATGACGCACAGTGATGCGACCATTGTTGTTGCGACCAGCGTTCTTGGATTTCTTTTCCAGAAGCGGCGCGTGTGGTTCACCTTTATGAAGACCTTCGGTCTTGATCTGGACGACGAAGCGACGTCCTGGTGAGGTAGGTTTTGCCTTAACTACTGCCATTGCCTTAGCCCTTCTCAGCTGACATGAAGTCGATATCCTGACCGGCCTTCAAGCGTACTACCGCTTTCTTCCAGTTAGGGCGCTTACCAGGCGTACGCAAAAATTTCATTTTTCCGCGTTGTGTCGAGGTTTGCACTTTTTCAACTTCAACTTTAAATAATTGCTCAACAGCGCTTTTGATTTCGCTCTTGTTCGCATCGAGTGCGACTTTAAATACAATTTGACCGGCTTTATCAGCAGCCAATGTTGTTTTTTCTGAAACGTGTGGCGCAATCAACACTTTCATAATGCGTTCTTGTGTAATCATGCCAACTTCTCCTCAATTTTCTTGAGTGCATCAACGGTTACCAGAATCTTGTCAAAACCAACCAGATCAACCGGGTTAACACCTTCAACATCGACAACGTCAACGTGAGGAATATTGCGCGCTGATAAGTAGATGTTTTCATCCATCGTTTCAGTCACAATCAAGGCGTTTACCAAACCAAGTTTGCCTAACTGCTCAGACATGTCTTTGGTCTTGCCTGTCGCTGATGCAAACTTGTCAACCACAACCAAACGTTCCTGACGTACCAATTCTGACAAAATAGAACGGACACCGGCGCGGTACATTTTGCGATTCACTTTCTGTGACCAGTCCTGCGGTTTGGCTGCAAATGTTTTACCACCTGAGCGCCAGATTGGACTACGTGAGGTACCTGCACGTGCGCGACCTGTGCCTTTTTGAGCCCAGGGCTTGGCACCACCACCGCTTACTGCACTGCGATTCTTTTGTGCTTTTGTTCCGGCACGACCACCTGCTAAATAAGCAGTTACTACCTGATGAATCAATGCTTCGTTATAATCACGACCAAACACATCATCAGAAACGGCGACGTTCTTAGATGAGGCTTTGCCTGTTGCTGTTGTCAGCGTAAGTTCCACAACAATCTCCTAATTAAACCTTGACTGCCGGGCGAACCACGACATCGCTGTTTTTAGCTCCGGGTACAGAACCTTTAATCAGCAATAAATTGTTATCGGCATCAACACGAACCACTTCTAATGTTTGTGCTGTGATCTGCTTGGCCCCCATCTGCCCTGACATCTTCTTACCTTTGAAGACACGACCAGGCGATTGGTTTTGACCAATCGAGCCGTTTGAACGATGCGAAATTGAGTTACCGTGTGTGGCATCTTGCATGGTGAAGTTATGACGTTTAATACCGCCCTGGAAACCTTTACCGTTTGAAGTGCCGGTCACATCAATTTTTTGACCGTTTTCAAAAATATCTACCTTTATTTCGCCACCTGCAGCAAAGTCATCGCCCTCGCCATCATTAAGACGGAATTCCCACAAACCGCGACCCGCTTCAGTACCTGCTTTGGCAAAGTGTCCTGCCGCTGCTTTAGTTACACGCGATGCACGTCGTGTGCCCGTTGTTACCTGTACTGCACGATAGCCATCTGTTTCCGCCGTTTTTACTTGCGTAATACGATTTGGCTCTACTTCAATCACTGTGACAGGAACGGATGCGCCCTCTTCTGTGAAGATGCGTGTCATTCCTACTTTGCGACCTATTACACCGATAGTCATTATCTTATCTCTCTATCCGTCAGCTGCTTAGTTCAGCTTAATTTGCACATCAACGCCCGCTGCAAGATCCAGCTTCATTAATGCGTCAACTGTTTTGTCAGTTGGGTCAACGATATCCATTAAACGCTTATGCGTACGGATTTCGTATTGGTCACGCGCATCTTTATTAACATGCGGTGAAATCAAAATCGTAAAACGTTCTTTACGAGTAGGCAGAGGGATCGGACCTTTCACCTGCGCGCCTGTGCGCTTTGCTGTTTCAACAATCTCACGAGCTGATTGATCAATCAGACGGTGATCGAACGCTTTCAGGCGGATTCGAATTCGCTGGTTATTTTCTGCTGCAGCCTTTGCCATGTCTTTATCTCAATAATGTCTATTAAAGTTTATTAATTACTCAAAAATCTTAGCAACCACGCCGGCGCCAACAGTACGGCCACCTTCACGAATCGCAAAACGTAAACCATCTTCCATCGCAATCGGGGCAATCAATGTCACCACCATCTTGACGTTATCACCCGGCA
>JALTKS010000079.1 GCA_027006175.1 Gammaproteobacteria bacterium | reverse complement strand
AAGACGATGCCACTGCACTGAAATGGATGCGCGCATCCGCAGAACAAGGCTACGCCTTCGCACAACATGGGCTTGGCTTTATGTACATGATGGGTGAATGCATTGAAAAAGACGAAGCCGAAGCCGCTAAATGGTTTGAAAAAGCCGCCAATCAAGGCATGGCCGGCGCCGCCATGACCTTAGGCATGATGTACGAGCAAGGTCAGGGTGTTGAACAAGATGCTGAAAAAGCCCAGGAATGGTACAAAAAATCAGAAGAAATGCAGTAAGGTTTTTAATCCCTCTTACTGAAAGCTAGCCATCAAACCTAAGCAATATATTTGAACCTCTCTCATGTCGCATTTTGAACGAGCATAGCGAGTTCTTAGCGGTTCAAATACATTAAATATATAACGCATTAAGGAAATACATTTGAATCGTTTTTCTGTCGCATTTTGAACGAGCGTAGCGAGTTCTTAGCGACAGAAAAACGATTCAAATGTATTGACGACTAAACATCCCCCCACATCCGAACCAAATTCACATAACTACGATCAAGCCGCTTGGTGTTCTCATCATCCGGCGTAGTCTGTAACAACTGCTCCTTCACCTGATACATATCATAAAGCAATTCCCGCCTGGCCGGCTCACGCACCAAACTCTGCAACCAGGTTACCGCTACCAACCGCGTACCACTGCTTACCTCATTGACATGATGCACACTTGAAGAAGGATACATCACCGCATCACCCGCCGATAGCTTAACTGTATGCTCACCATACTGCGTATTAATCACCAACTCCCCGCCTTCATAGTCTGTTTTATCACTTAAGAAAACCGTAATAGAAATATCAGAACGATAAGGGGTATCTGCATGCATGATCGGATCATCAACATGATCACCATAAGACATGCCGGTGTTATAACGTGCGTAATACGGTGCGGCGACTTTCATTGGTAATGCAGCGGCACGATAAACAGGATTTTCAACCAGACGCGACATGACCAAATTATTAAGTTGCTGCACGTCCTGTGAACGCACATCCACTTCTTCATTGTTTTTAACACGCTGCGCGGCGGAACCGGCTGATAGTTTGCCATCAATAAACGGAGCCTGATCTAACGCTGCACGAACATGCTTTAATTCTTGCGCCGATAAAATATTAGGTATTTCCAATAACATAACCACCTCGTATTACAAAAACAGGGAGTGCTGTCAGTGACGTAGCTGATAGTACGACTAACTACACCGATGCATTAAAACGTTTAAGCGCTTCGCCTGAATCAAGTACTGAGCGTATCGCATCCGCGGCATCCGTCAGTGCTTCGTATTTACCAAGATGCCAAAGAATATTTGCGCCGCCATAAACAAGTGAATCATAAGTCATGGTTTTCTCACCACCGAGTGCCGCAAGCCCGGCTTCCACCGCCGCTTTTGCAAAGGCATCACGATTATAGTCGCCTGTTACTTCCTCAATGCTGCCACTTTCCTGTTTACACGATTCAGGTACCGGCACTGCACGCAAGTCATAATCAAACCCTAAATCTTGTGGTGTGGGCTCGGCTTCTCGTTTAACCACCTCACCTTCATAACTAAACAACTTACCGGTTTGGCGCAATGATGGAATGACACCGCCTTCGATACCGCGTACCAGTAAGGCACTATCAAAACCCGACAGCGCCGCTAACATAGCGTAAACAGGTGGGTAAGGTTTGTGCACGTAACCACAAACGTGATGGGTTTTACCACGCGCTTTAATCGGCATGGTTTCTGTTTCAACCGTGGTAATCGGTGGGCGCTTAATAACCAACGTACGAAAATCAGTGAGGTCATTGAGTTTTTTACAGAACTGACTTTGATCCACGTAAGCCCAACCAATGTCGCTGTTTTCAATTTGTTCTGCTGCTTGTTGTGGCGTAAGTGAATCATTTTTTCCTGCTGCGCGCATGATTTGACGATGCGTCACACCAAATTTAGGACTCACTGTTTCCATACCATGTGATACTGCCGGTATTCCACACGCTGCCATGACGGCCGGTAAAAAAGGTGATGCGGGTAAAGTACGGTTATAACCATCGTAAGGATCGCCAATATCAACCAACTCATCAACGTTGGCGGTAACACGATCCATGCAATCGATAATGCCTTCAAGAATGCCGCGATTTTCTTCCGGTGTCTCGCGCTTCATGCGCAAGCCAATCAGGTAAATCGCTGACTGTACCGGATCAATGTAGCCATCTAAAATCGCTTTCATTCCGGCTCGGGCTTCTTCCTGTTCAATGTCTTTACTCAGCTCAGGACCGGTTGCGACACGTTGAATAATTGAACGCATTAATTCCCTGGCTTCTGCTTCGGCATTACTCATAAAACTCTCCGTTAAAAACCACAGTGGCTTTTAATTAATATTGACTAAAATGGTATTGGCTTCAATTTTTACCGGATAGATACGTAGATCTTCATCTGCAGGCTCATCCAGTGGCTTGCCGGTTAGCAAATCGAATCGACTGCCGTGCAGTGAACACTTGATGCAATTCCCCTGCAATGCGCCAAGTGCCAATGACACTTCTTCGTGGGTACACATTTCATCACAAGCGTGAATAGTGCCTTCAACGTTTGCGAGTAAAAGTAGTTTGCCTTCTAACTTAACCCGAAACATTTTGCCCGGTTTTACATCATCTAAATTTGCAGCAAAAATATATGAATCTGTCATGGTATCTGTCTTTGGTTTCAATTCGGTTAATTATACTCAAAAATGCACAATTAGTTAGCTTGTGCAAAAAATAATGACACACCACCCAGTAAGATAATCCAGGCAACAACCCGTTTAAAATGCGCGTCCGGTACTTTGAAATGCAAATGATTCGAATACCAGAGCGTAATTGCCAATATAGGTGCTGAAATCAGCATCATTTCGATAATAGGTTCGGTCACTGAACCGTTTATCGCATAGCCGATACCACGAAAGATATTCATGGACAGGAAAAAAGCCAAGGCATAATTTCTAATAACCAGCTTATCTGTGTGTGTTGAAATAAGTCGTGTCATGGCGATGGGGCCACTAATACCAAACAAGGCTTGTGAAATACCGGCAATAAAATCCAGTACGCGACCAAGCAAGGTATTTATTTTTAATCGCCCCGGCGCAATCACCAGATACAAACCAAACAAGAAGATCGCAGCCGCCAGCATCATGCGAAACGTTTCTATTGGTATTCGATTGAAGATATAAAATCCTAATAAAGAACCTGTTGCAGCAACACCCACCATACCGGCAAGTACGTTTAAATTAACTGTTTTAGGCGAGCGTGATAAACCAATCGTAGCAACCAATATTTGCGGAAGAATGGAATAGATCACCAATACTTTTGCATCAATGAAGTACGACATGATCGATAACATAATGATCGTGCCAGCAAGCCCAAACGTAATTTCGAATGCGTAGGTGAACACGCACACCAGCGTCAGGACTAAAATTAATGTCAGACTCATCGACTTGTTAACACTGTTTGTTCAGGAAAAACAAACCCAGGTTGTTGCGATGTACTTCACGCCTTTTTCTAATGTCGCATTACGATGAATGTGTGTCCAAAATGGCGGAAATAAAACCAGCTTACCGCGTTGTGGTTTGACACTTATTTCCTGTAAAGCAAAATCAGTCGTACCACCGGGACCTTCAACGTCATTTAAATACCAAATGGCAACAAGCTGTCGTTGACTGAATTCACCGGGACCACCATCAATATGCCAGTGATAAAACTCACCTTCGTTAGTACGTTGCAGTTGGTAACCCATATCACGAAATTTATTCACCGCAAAAAAAGGAAACTCGGCAGAAATTTGATTTAAGGCTTTGCTGAGTGATTCAAATAATTTTGCATCAACATCATTCCAGTTTTCACGACCACTAATACGCAAATCCGTTGAACGTTTAATGGATTGTTCAACATCCACTCCTTGCCCAATTCGTCCATCATGCTGTTGTTCTTCATTGGCTTCAAAACGCGCGACCATGTCGTCACACAGTTCGTCTGACAAGGCATTTTCTACTTCATAAATAAACGTATGCGGTTTTAATTCACGTAGTTTGTAGGGTGAGTCGCTCATGTGACACCAATTTTTAGCGTTAAGACAGAAAAGGCTGTCATGAAGACAGCCTTTTCAAAACATCTTGATTACAGCGTAATCAATAGGCGTTTTTAGTAACCACCTTTACGTGTACTCTTTGGCAGACCTGCCCACTTACGACCCTGCTTTGACGGTGCAAAAGGGAATAAGATAAACATATCTTTAGAGCTTACTTTTGAACCCCATTTTTTACCCATGTCTTTCATGATAGTACGTTCATTTGGCTCATTGCCGCCATTGTTAACGTGTTGATCACGCAAGTACATCACAACATCCATGTGACGATCTGTTAATTCAATACCATCAGCCTGAGCCATAACAGGAACAAGCTCTTCAGACCAGTCGTTTATCTCAAGTAAGTAACCTTCTTCCGTTGCTTCAATTGTTTTACCGTTAAGTTCGTAAGCCATGTTGAATTTCCTCGTCGCTTTTCAATTTCAAATCAATAGTTAAAAAATTTGCTGAATTGTACATGAAGTGCTGATATAAACTCAATTTATATTATTAATCACTCATGTACTTCATGGACTTCCGTAATACTTTTTTGTGGAATGAATAATCCACAGCCCATGTGTTGATGCTGGCCAATTCCCTGTTGCTGAATTTTTAGTGAATCTTCCAGAGAAAGATCCGCAATCATCAATGTCATCGTTTTAAGCATGCCATCGTCTGTTCGCATGGTGTGTTCACGCCCTGGCAGCATTTTACGCGGTTTTATTCCCATTGCTTGCAGGTTTTGCATAACATCTTGCATAAAACTCGTCTCATCCATGCCTTCTGCAACAACATTGTAGCGAGAAAACACGGTTTCCATCGGCTGCAATAAACGCTCACGCATTTTTAATACTTTCATCTCATTGCCGGCAACCGATAATTGCTTACCACACAGTACGGCTGCATCGTCAAAGCGTTCACTTGGTATTCGTAGTGTTAGCTTGGTGCGTTTTGATAGGTGTAATAACTCATCTTCGCCTTCAGGTCGCAACCAGCCATTACCGGCCTCTGGAATGCTGATTGGATGAACACCTGCGCCCTGTTCTTCAACAAGCCAGGGTAAATGTTCCAAGATGGCTTCTGATAAAGCAAAAGCATGATCAACAGGCAAACTACGGCAATCCAGTCCGTACACAACATCAACAATTGCATCGGAAACGCGTTTGGATTCTTCTTCGTCTTCCTGCCAATACATCATTAATTAACCGGTAAGGTTGCCCAAATAGCATCACGATCAATCCACCAGTCTTCTTGTACCAGTACATCAATCACATTACGCATACGGACAAGGAATTTCTCGGGATCATCCAGTTCCATACGCGTGAACCAGGCTTTAAATTGTTCCTGCGATTCAACCTCTGAATGGCGTCTGGCAACCGTTCCCAGCAATGAATTGGTGAAAAAGGTCAGATCTTCGTGCTTTTTACCTTCAGTACGAATATCGGCAATATAATGCGCCACGGCAGCGGCTAATGCTGCGCCATCTGAGTCGGGCGGTGTTTCATTCACAACATGCTGTAATAATGCCACTGTTAGCTCAGGATCGACCTGCGGGAATGTAACGCCGACCCAAATTCCCTGACCCAGGGCAGCCAGTGACTCCGGTTGATCCGCTAAAAACATGTTATTACAGGTTTGTGCCAATGCTTCCCAGTCTTCGATGTCTTTAAAAATATCGAAGGCTTCACGAGCATGGTTAAAGGCTTCTTCGCCGCGTTCCAGATCAACCAGAATGGCCGATGTTTGAATCAGTAATTCACCCTTTTGCTTCGGCTCAAAACCAGCCGGTAATTCGGTCATTTCCTGTTCTAATTCGTGTAAACGCGCTTCGAGCAGGCCGGTGGCTTGTTGCACATCTTCAGCACTGTCTGCGTCTCTAACTTCTTCATTCTTTATATATTTCATAATATTAAGTAATACTCTTAATGTGATTTATATTACATGGTTACCGAATAAACTCCGGCAAAAGCGCCTTCCAGGCGGTCTTCCCAATTGTTAGGGGTGTCTGGGTAGCTTGGCTTCACATCCATATTAAAATGAATTTCACCACTGGTTTGTGCTGCTTTTTCAACCACGACCAGGAGCTCAGAAAATGTCTTTAAATCGTGATTTTGCATTAATACTTCACTCAAATAGAGCATAATCGGCACCTTTATCGCTTAAATAATCGCTAAATCGCTTGAAACACGTTCATAATAACGGGCTCTGTATAACAACCGCCCCTCACCGTCAGCCTGCTCATCTGAAAATGCCGTTCGGCTGTGCAGAACATTATTGCAAACCAGCCCTTGACCTGATTGCAGTATATGATTGAAAACATAAGGGTTTTCATCATTCAATAAGCCGGCAAGGTAATCAACCGCCTGCCGGGTTACGGTATCATCTCGCCATTCAATGCTGCGAGTTCGCGCTGTATAACGCATATGGAGGCAGTTTGTTGCAATATCAAGGGAGAAAACCGGTCCTGTCTGTGCTTCACGGGTAATTTCACCTGATTCTGTATTGGCTGGTATCGTCATTGCTTGCGGATGCATGAGTGCCTCAATGTATTCAGGGTTCTCATCGCGCAACTGAATATAGATCATTTCGGGATCAACAAGGCCATTTTCCCCGCCTTCTGCCGCTGGACGCACACAATGAAGGATAACCGCTCTGATTTGCTGGTCTGGTTTGTTGTAATAACCATCGGTATGCCACAACAAACGCCGATCTGAATAGGGAATATAACCCCGTTTGAGCTTGCCTGGCACAACCGTGAGCGAGGTAATACCATCGTCATCTGCCAGCATATTCGGGTCCAGATGCGCTAAACCAAGTTGTTGACCACACTTTCTAGGAATGTCTTTATCCTCAGTTTCACCTAATTTGGTATTGTATATCAACATATTAGCGCGCTTAAATAGAACTGACATTAGATCTTTTTCAGCAGTGGTTAGACTTCTTGGGTCAGCAATATCAACAATGAGTTCACTCGCAGACTGGGGATATGAGCCTAGTTTATTAGCGCGCCATGTTTGATAGGCCTGCTCATTGTCGAGAAGGAATTGGCTCATTGTTTACCCTTTAATTGTACAAGTTTTAAGCTAAGCTGATGCCCCTTATATATAGAGTAATCAGAAATACCATTCAAATACCAATTTAATCACTCGGACTTTTTGGAATACTCGAACTTTAGTGTATTATTCCACGCCGGCAAAGTCTCTCTTATGGGGGGTTAAGCTGAACTGCAAGAATTAAAGGTTTATCGTTCACTGGACGATAAAGCGGTATTGAATTTGACTTCGCGGTCTATCCCTTTTGGGAGGGGTAAGTTTTTTTTATACACCCCCAAAGATGGGTTTCACTGTGGCGTCAGGCGCGTACACTTGCTCAACATTGAATACGGGGGTGTCGATGTGCTCCGTTGTGTTGGTTGTTTTTTGGCTAACATAATTAAAGTGGTAATCGACAGCCCAATTGTTAAACACAAGTTTAGTTTTATTTGGATATAACTGTGGCTACATGACGTAGCAAAACAGGAGGACATCACAAAATGGCTGATACACCAAAAAACCCTGAACGTCATCATACGTTCATGCCTTCAGAGAAAAAATCTACGAAGGCTTTCTACGACACACCTAATCTTGACGAACTGGAAAAAGGCCCATGGCCAAGTTTCGTAACGGGTATTAAACGACTCGCTATGCAAGAAGAATTCGGCGACATGATGGTCGACCTTCTTGGTCAATTAGAACATTCTTACAACACACGCCTGGGTTACTGGAAAGGCGGTACTATCTCTGTATTCGGTTACGGCGGCGGTATCATTCCTCGCTTCACTGAATTAATGGGTGCTGACGGCGAACCTATGTTCCCAGAGTGTAAAGAATTCCACACTATTCGTGTACAGCCACCCGCTGGTAACCACTACTCTACAGACATGCTTCGTCGGTTGTCTGATTCATGGAGCAAATGGGGTTCTGGTCTTGTCGCATTCCACGGTCAAACGGGTAACATTATGTTTATCGGTACGGACAACGACCGCGTTCAACATTTCTTTGACGACATCAATGCCTATGGGTGGGATTTAGGTGGTGCCGGTCCTTGTGTACGTACAGCAATGTCCTGTATCGGTGCGGCTCGTTGTGAGCAATCTTGTGCAAACGAAATGAAGATTCATCGTTTACTCGTAAACAACTTCATTGATGATATGCATCGCCCTGCACTTCCTTACAAATTCAAGTTCAAAGTCTCAGGTTGTCCTAACGACTGCATGAACTCTATTCAACGCGCAGACATGGCTGTTATCGGTACATGGCGTGATGACATGAAAGTAAACCAGGAAGAAGTGAAAAACTTCATCGCTGATAAAGGTCGTAAATACGTTATCGACAATGTGGTAACACGTTGCCCTACTAACGCACTTTCTTTGAGTGATGATGACGAACTTGCTGTTGATAACCGTAACTGTGTTCGTTGTATGCATTGCATCAACGTTATGACCAAAGCACTTTCTGTTGGTGATGACAAAGGCGTAACCATTCTTATTGGTGGTAAACGTACACTTAAAATCGGTGACTTGATGGGAACAATTCTTATTCCATTCATGAAACTGGAAACTGAAGAAGACTACGAAAAGCTAACTGAACTCGCTGAAGAAATCATCGACTTCTGGGCTGAAAATGGTCTTGAGCATGAACGTTGTGGTGAAATGATTGATCGCATCGGCCTCGTTAACTTCCTGGAAGGTATCGGTGTTGACGTTGATCCAAACATGATCGCCACTGCTCGTCAGTCATCTTATGTTCGCATGGATACATGGGACGAAGAAGCTGAAAAGTGGAACCAGCGTAAAGCCGGTTAATTTTTGAATTAATTTTACAGCCCGTTTGGAAACAAGCGGGCTGCATTATTAGAGAGTAACGAAATACTTAACTAATTAAGTAGGGAATTGGAGGCATATATGTCTGATACTCCACAGTATCCAATTGAAAGCGGTTGTCCGGATGGGTTTCAATATTTACACCCAGTAATGAAAAAGAACTTTGGTAATTGGGATTTTCACGAACGCCCACGTCCAGGTGTTCTGCGCCACGTAGCGAAAAGCGGTGATGAAATTTGGACAGTGCGTTTCGGTACACAGCGTCAGCTTGGACCATACGAAATTAATCTTCTTTGCGATATCGCTGATGAATACGCAGATGGTTACGTTCATTTTACTATTCGATCAAACATGGAATTCTGTGTTGCTGACGAAGCAAAAGTTGAACCACTGATTCAAGCGATTGAAGATGCTGGCTACCCTATTGGTGGCACAGGTAACTCGGTCACAATGATTTCTCACACTCAAGGTTGGTTACACTGTGATATTCCAGGTACTGACGCATCAGGTGTTGTTAAAGCATTGATGGATGAGTTACACGAAGATTTTACACACGAAAACATGCCTAACCGCGTACACATTACTACTTCATGTTGTCAAATCAACTGTGGTGGTCAAGGTGATATCGCGATTAACGTACAGCACACCAAGCCACCTAAGATTAACCATGACCTGGTTGCTAACGCATGTGAACGTCCTTCAGTTGTTGCACGTTGTCCAGTAGCGGCGATTCGCCCTGCGATGGTAAATGGCAAACCATCATTGGAAATTGATGAGAAGAAATGTATCTGTTGTGGTGCATGTTTCCCTCCTTGTCCTCCAATGCAAATTAACGATGCTGAATACTCTAAACTCGCTATCTGGGTTGGTGGTAAGCACTCCAACGCACGTAGCAAGCCTATGTTCCACAAACTTGTTGCTGCTGGCGTACCTAACAATCCACCTCGTTGGCCTGAAGCTGCCGCTATCGTTAAAACAATTCTTGAAGCATACCGTAAGGATGCACTGGATTGGGAACGTACTGGTGACTGGGTTGAACGTATCGGTTGGCCTCGTTTCTTCGAACTGACTGAACTTCCGTTCACCAAGTTCCACATTGACAACTGGAAAGGTGCGCGTAACAGCCTTAATGCTTCTACGCACATCCGTTTCTAAGTTATTTGAAACACAGGTATTCTTAAATGAAATTTGCGATTCAAATTAACGAAGGTCCTTACACGCACGAGGCTTCTGACTCAGCTTATATGTTTACCAAAGCTGTGATTGAAGGTGGTCATGAAGTGACGCGCGTATTCTTCTACCATGACGGTGTTAATAATGGCACACGTTTGACGACGCCTCCTCAGGATGACCGTCACGTTGTTAACCGTTGGGCAGAACTGGCTAAAGAAAATGATCTTGATCTCGTCCTTTGTGTTGCTGCGGCTCAACGCCGTGGCATCGCAGATGCGGATGAGTCAAAGCGTAACGGCAAAGATGCCGACAATATCCAGGAAGGATTTCGCATTTCAGGTCTTGGCCAGCTAATCGAAGCCGGCATTCAGGCAGATCGCCTGGTTGTCTTCGGCGATTGATAGAGGAATACGAGAAATGAGTGAAGGTACTACAAAACAATTCCTCTACGTAAACCGAAAAGCACCTCACGGTACTGTTTACGCATTGGAGTCACTGGAGGTTGTTCTTATCGGCGCTGCCTTTGAACAAGACGTGAGACTTGCATTTTTGGACGATGGTGTATTCCAGCTCATGAAGGGTCAGGATACAACTGGAATTGGTACAAAGAATTTTGCACCAACCTATAAAGCACTGGGCGATTACGATGTCAACAAGATTTATGTTGAAAAAGAATCTCTCGATGAACGTGGTCTGACTGAAGACGACTTGATGCCACTGACATATGAAGATGAAGATGATGATTGGGCTGAAAAGTCATCAATCAAAATCGTTAGCCGTGCTGAAATGGCTGACCTCATCGACAGTTCAGACGTCATGTTTAACTTCTAAGGGATACTGATTATGGCAATTTTACATACAGTAAATAAATCACCCTTTGACAAAAATTCTCTTGAGCGTGCCATTGGTTGTGCGAAAGACGGAAGCGCTGTCTTATTAATTGAAGACGGTGTTTACGGTGCTCTTAAAGGCGCGTCATCTTCTTCTATGGTTGAAGATGCTATGAAAACTGTCAAAGTTTACGCTTTAAGTGAAGACGTTAGTGCACGCGGTGTTAATGAGCGTGTTATGGACGGAATCGAACTTGTGGACTATGCCGGCTTTGTCAAATTGGCAGCCGACCACAGTCAAGTTCAATCTTGGCTCTAAGCTAAATTTATAAATTTTAATCTATCCTATTTTTGAGGAGAAAAAGTAATGGCTAATATCGATGTAAATGGCACTAGCGTAGAAGTTGATGAAGAAGGTTACCTGGTTGACCGTAGTGTATGGAACGAAGAAATTGGTTCACACATGGCAACTATCGATGACTGTGAACTAACTGACAGTCACTGGGAAGTGATCAAATTCTTACGTGAATACTACGACGAATACCAAATTGCACCAGCAGTACGTGTACTGACTAAAGCAATTGGTAAAAAACTTGGTAAAGACAAAGGTAACAGCAAGTACTTGTACGAATTGTTCCCATACGGTCCTGCCAAGCAAGCTTGTAAATATGCTGGTTTACCAAAACCAACAGGTTGTGTATAAGCTCTAAAGCACATGTTATGTGGGTCGGGGTTCGCCCCGACCTCGCTTTAAACTTTGTTACACCATGAGGATTTAATCGATGTCGATGCTGACATTAGGTTATAGTGTATTATTTTACTTTGCTGCCTTCATATTATTTGCAGGCTTGGCATTCCGTATTTATACATACGCCAAAACCCCTTCACCACTAAAGATTGTTGTAACACCTGCCCCGACTACCAAGGCTGGTGTTGTTTACCGTATGTGGCGAGAAGTGGTCTTATTTGAAAGTTTATTCAGGTCTTCTAAATGGACCTGGGTATTCGGTTGGGCATTTCATTTCGGTATGTTGTTGGTGTTATTACGCCACCTTCGTTACATCATTGAAACACCCTGGACATGGGTTAATATGATTCAACCTTTTGGTATCTACGCTGGGTTTTTGATGCTGCTGGGCCTCCTTGGTCTATGGGCGCGTCGTATCCTCGTTGACCGTGTTCGTTATATATCTGCACCATCTGATCATTTAATGCTTGCTATGATCGTTGGCATTACGGCTACCGGCTTATTAATGAAATTTGTTTCTGGTACCGATGTCATCGCAGTGAAAAACTTTATGCTTGGTTTGATTTATTTTGATATTCAACCCATGCCAGAAGACCCTATTCTGTTAACTCACCTTGGACTGGTTGGTCTGCTGATGATTGTTTTCCCATACAGCAAACTACTTCATGCACCAGGTGTATTCTTCAGCCCAACACGTACACAAGTTGATAATCCTCGTGAACAACGTCATGTGACACCTTGGGCAAAAGACGACGTTAGTTAAACGTTGCAATAACGATAAAGAATTTAGGAGAGTAAGGTGGCAGATTACGAAATACCAGAGCTGAAAGACATACCCGTCATTCCCTCTATTAAAGAAGGTGCGATGGCACACAGTGCGCCATTTGTCTCTCGTGCGCCCTTTCAGGAAAAATTAGGTTACCCCGATGAGTTAGTAGACAACTGGCAGGAAGTTGCTATTGAAAAATTGGGCGATATGACGAAGAAATATCGTTCACTAAAAGTATTTCTTGATTCATGTGTTAAGTGTGGCGCCTGTACTGATAAGTGTCATTATTTCCTTGGCACAACTGACCCCAAAAACATGCCTGTGGCACGTCAGGATCTGTTACGTAAAGTTTACCGACGTTACTTCACATTAGCTGGCAAGTTCTTCCCTAAGCTGGTCGGTGCAACTGACCTGACTAAAGAAGTGCTTGATGACTGGTACAGTTACTACCATCAATGCTCACAGTGTCGTCGTTGTTCTGTGTTCTGCCCCTACGGTATTGATACCGCTGAAATCTCTATGGCAGCACGTGAAATCCTTGATACCGTCGGTGTTGGTCAAAAATACTGTAACGAAATTATTGGTAAGGTTTACGAGATTGGTAACAACCTCGGCTTGCCTGGTCCTGCATTAAAAGCGACACTTGAAGATCTTGAAGAAGATGTTGAAGATGACACAGGCGTAGCCGTTAAGTACCCACTTGATGTGCAAGGTGCCGATGTTCTTGTTGTCACCCCTTCTGCTGATTTTTTTGCTGAACCGCATATTGATGGTTTGATTGGTTACGGTAAAGTATTGCATCAGGCAGGTATAAGCTGGACGTTAAGTTCGCATGCCTCTGAAGCAGGTAACTTCGGTATGTTCCTTGGTAGTTACGACAACATGAAACGCGTTGCATGGCGTATTCGTGAAGCCGCTTTAGACCTTGGTGTTAAACGTATTGTTGTTGGTGAGTGTGGTCACGCATGGCGTGTTGCTTACCAGTTCTGGAATACTATCGCCGGACCTTTCGATTTTCTGGATCCAAACTATCCTGTTCCGCAGCATATTATTGAAGTCACCCATGACCTCATTCAGCGCGGCGCATTGAACCTGGATCCTTCTGCAAATGATGACAAACGCGTCACGTTCCATGACTCATGTAACGTCGCACGCGCAACACGTATGGGTAATACACCTGGTGGTCAGTTTGTTCTGCCACGTGAAGTCATCAAGGCGTCTGTCAATCATTACTTTGATATGGCGCCTGAAACAATTCATGACAGCACGTTCTGCTGTGGCGGTGGTGGTGGTCTGTTAACGGATGACCTCATGGAATTGCGCGTTAAAGGTGCAATGCCACGTATGCAGGCACTGAATGAAGTAGTTAAGGAAAATGACGTAAACTATCTTGCTGCAATCTGTGCGATTTGTAAGAGTCAGTTTACAAAAACACTTCCTTACTACAACTTCCCTATGGATATGATTGGTAGTGTGCATGGTCTGGTGAGCGAAGCGATCCAACTGGGCACTAAAGAATAACTGAACTAACTGGACTTTCCTGCTTTAGGAGAACAGAGCAATGGCAACATCTAAAACTGAAATAGAAGACAACTTGGAAGGTTTCACAAAACGTCGTTTTGCTGACGGTGAAACAAATGAAGACTGGGATTGGGGTGACAAACTCTTTAATGGTGATGAAACCTACAAATGCCCAACTTACGTACATAAAACACCACCTTGTCAGGGCAGCTGTCCATCGGGTGAAGATATCCGTGGTTGGTTAAATATTGTTCGTGGTATCGAACAACCAACAGGTGATATGGACTGGAAAGAATACGCATTCCGTCGTTCAACTGATGCTAACCCATTCCCTTCTACAATGGGTCGTGTATGTCCTGCGCCTTGTCAGGATGGTTGTAACCGTAACGAAGTTGAAGACTTTGTTGGTATTAACGCGGTTGAACAATTCATTGGTGATAGCGCGCTTGATGCAGGCTTAAGCTTTACTGCTGGCTCAACAGAATCAGGTAAGAAAGTCGCCATTATTGGTGGTGGTCCTGCTGGTCTGTCTGCTGCGTACCAACTACGCCGCATGGGTCACGCTGCAACTGTCTTTGATAACCACGCTGAACTGGGTGGTATGATGCGCTACGGTATCCCTGGCTACCGTATGCCACGTGACGTACTTGATGGTGAAATCGGTCGTATCATTAATATGGGCGTTGAAGTCAAGACCAACACCAACATTGGTACTGACATCACAATGGAACAGCTTGAAAAAGATTTTGATGCAGTGTTGTTCGCTCTTGGCGCTCAATCTGGTCGTGGTCTTCCTATTGACGGTTTTGAAGAATCTGAAAACTGTATCAGTGGCGTTGCTTTCCTTGAAGCATTCAATGATGGCCGCATGAAAGCCGTTTCTGGTCGTATCGTTGTTGTGGGTGGTGGCGATACCTCTATCGATGTTGCCTCTGTTGCACGTCGTCTTGGTCACATTAAAAACATGAACGAAAAAGACTACCCTGAATATGTCGTTCTAGGTCACACTGCACATGATGTGATGGATGTTGCAAATAAAGAAGGTGCGGAAGTTACTCTGATTTCACGTCAACCTTTAGAAAACATGAATGCGGCACAACATGAACTAGATGATGCAACACGTGAAGGCGTTGATATTCAAGGTTCAATTACACCTGTTTGTGTTATTCGTGGTGAAGACGGTCGTGCGACAGCCCTACGCGTTGCCAAACTTGATTATTCAAGTGGCAAACCGGAAGTTATCGAGGGTTCTGAATTCGATATCGAAGCAGATTTAATTGTTTCTGCGATTGGTCAAAGCGGAAGTTTTGAAGGTATGGATGGCATTGCAAATGAACGTGGCCTTATCGATGCAGACAAGCACTTCCAGATTCCAAATAAGCCAGGTTTCTTCGCTTGTGGTGATATTGTACGCCCTCACCTTTTAACAACAGTAATTGGTCAAGGTTCTATCACTGCTGAAACAATTGACCATTTCTTCAAACAAGAGGAAATTGGCAAGCGTCCAAAAGTTGATGTACATCACTTTGACTTACTGGAAAAACTGGAAGAAGTTGACAAAGCACCAGAACACTTCGAACCAACTGATGATGATCGTGCTATCGACGCTGGACGCCGTGGCACCTCACAGGAAGGTAAGTCTGTTGGTGGTTTCGCGGTACATAACTTTGAAGATCGTGCTGCACAGGAAATCATCACTAACGAAGAACTTTTCCTTGGTCACTTCGAAAAAGAAGCACGTCACCTTCGTACAGAGAATGTACCTGATGCAGAAGAAGTACTAGGTCACTTCCAGGAACGTATGGCAGGTCTAAGCGAAGAAGATACAATCGCTGAAGCTAAACGCTGTATGAGTTGTGGCATGTGTTTCGAATGTGATAATTGTGTCATCTTCTGTCCACAAGACGCTGTATTACGTACACCAAAAGATGAAGCAACAATGGGACGTTATGTTTACACTGACTACGACCGTTGTATTGGTTGTCATATCTGTGCCGATGTATGCCCTACTGGCTACATCAAAATGGGTCTTGGCGATCACTAATCCAGCTAACCAGGGGTTCGTCGTGAAGCAAATTCGCAATCTATTTATCATCCTGACTATGTCGCTCTTTATGAGCGGCACAGTTATGGCCGATAGTGTTGGTCCTGAACTGAAAATTAACCGTGCAAACGGTGACAAATGTGTTCTCCCCGCTGATGAAATGCGCAAGGATCACATGAAGCACCTGAAACACCAACGTGATGAAACAATGCACGATGGTATTCGCACCAAACAGTTCAGCCTTAAAGAATGTATTAACTGCCATGCCAACAAGGATGAAGCAGATAAATACATTCCTGTTAATGCACCCGGTGAGTTTTGTCAGTCATGCCATGCATACACAAGTGTTAAACTTGACTGTTTTGAATGTCATGCAACCAAACCACGTGATACTGCGTTTCACCCTATCGTCACTGATAAGATGAAAGCCTTTGCTGATGTACATGATGCTCCTGAAACAAAATCTATGCTCGATACTATCGCTAAAAAGGATGGTGCCAAATGAGTGAGCAAAAAATAGATCAATACCGCCGTGATTTTTTTACAAAGGCAACGACGGCTGCAGCAACAGGCGCTATTGCACCGGGCGTAATGCTGATGTCCGTTGGACAAGCACAAGCTCGCCCGCTTGATGAACCTGTTAGCAACAAGAACCGTTGGGGTTTGTTGGTTGATTCCAACAAATGTTCTGATGGTTGTAATGCCTGCGTCACCGCATGTGAAACTGAAAATGGTTGGGGCAGTGGCAGTACTGATGAACAAAAATCGGATCCGGATCAAAAAGCACAGTGGATTCGCACCGTTACCTTGAAAAATAAACTCACTGGTAGCGAACATCAGTTACCGATGATGTGTCAGCACTGTGAAGAACCACCCTGTACGGATGTATGCCCTACTGGTGCTTCATTCAAACGAGCAGATGGTATCGTACTTGTTGATAAACATATCTGTATTGGTTGTCGTTACTGCATGATGGCTTGCCCATACAAGGCTCGTTCATTTATTCATGAAGAACTCAACGATCAATCACCTGATGTACCTCGTGGTAAAGGAACCGTTGAATCTTGTACACTTTGTGTTCATAAGATTGACCGTGGTGATGGCACAACAGCTTGTGCAGAAGCCTGTAAGAAAGATGGGCATCAAGCCATTATGTTTGGCGATTTAAACGACCCAAACAGCGAGATTTCTATCACAATGAAAAAACACGCTACGACTCAAATACGCGCTGACCTGAATTTGAATACAGGCGTGCGGTATCGTGGCATTTAAGAGGAAATAAAATAATGAAACCAGTTGTTCATTACAGTGCCATTGAAGGACGCAGCATCGCTTATTGGGGATTGTTGGGTACTTTCGGTTTATTTCTCTTATTAGGGCTTGGTGCCGTGTGGGTCATGGAACACAATGGCCACTATGTCACCGGCATGAATAATCAGGTTATCTGGGGTTTACCTCATGTATTCGCTGTATTCATGATTATTGCCGCATCCGGCATTCTTAATGTCGCATCAATTGCCTCGGTATTTGGCAAGAAAATGTACAAACCGCTTTCAAGGCTCTCTGCACTAATGGCAGTTGCTTTTTTAGCTGGTGGTTTAATGGTGTTAATGCTTGATCTGGGCCGTCCTGATCGTTTAGTCATTGCGGCAACCTACCTGAACCCTAAATCAGTATTTGCATGGAACATCCTGCTCTACCCTGGTTTCTTTGGTGCAGTGGCTGTTTATATCTGGTTCATGATGGAACGCAGAATGAACAAATACTCACATCAAATTGGTCTGTTCGCTTTCGTTTGGCGTTTACTTTTAACAACAGGTACCGGTTCTATCTTTGGCTTCGTTGTTGCTCGAAACGGTTACGATGCCTCTATTCTTGCACCTATGTTCATTATTATGTCATTTGGTTTTGGTTTAGCTATCTATATTTTGAGCTTGATGGCCACCTGCCGTTGGACTGGTCGCGAACTTGGTGACAGTGTATTACGACAATTAAAGAACTTACTTGGCGTGTTTATTGCGGCGATGTTCTACTTTATTTTCGTATTCCACCTGACAAGCCTTTACGGTACTGAAAACCACGGTTTTGAAAACTTTATTCTTGCTGATGGTGGCATGTTCACTCAGTTATTCTGGATTGGTTGGGTGCTTATCGGCTTGGTACTACCGATCGCTATTGTTTACCACCCCAGTATGAGTAAATCACGCACCTGGATTGGTATTGCTTCAGCCATGGTTATCATTGGTGGTCTGGCTTCTATGTACGTGATTATCATTGGTGGTCAAGTTTACCCAATGCCTCTCTTCCCCGGCTTTGAGGTATCCAGTAGCTTTGGTGATGGCACTATCGCCTCTTACTCACCTAGTATCTGGGAACTTGGTTTAGGTATTGGCGGTATTGCCCTTGCTCTTGCAATGACAACATTTGCAATTAAAGTATTGCCATTCATTCCTAACTCTCTTTCTGATGAGCTAATGGATCCGCACTACAAGCCAGCTGAAGACGTTGTTGAAGCTGACGCTGCTGAGACCAACGCGGCTTAAGTCATGTCATTGCTGCCAGGCAGCGCACTAACTCCTGATAACGTGAGGTATGCATAATGCCTCACGTTGTTATTTCTGCTGCTCATAAATCTTCCGGGAAGACGACGGTTAGCATTGGCTTATGTGCCGCACTTAAAGATCGCGGTCTTGGCGTTCAACCTTTCAAAAAAGGCCCTGACTACATTGATCCAATGTGGCTAGCCAGCGCCAGCGGCCGCGATTGTTACAATCTTGATTTCTTTACAATGCAGCATGAAGAAATTAATCAAACCTTTGAGCGATATAACCATGATGCCGATATCAGCATTATTGAAGGCAACAAAGGTCTTTATGATGGTCTCGATCTCGATGGCAGTAACAGTAATGCCGCACTTGCCAGCTTGATTAATGCACCCGTGGTATTAGTTCTTGATGCCCGTGGTATGACACGAGGTATTGCCCCACTGATTCTTGGCTATCAGGCATTTGATGAAAATATCAATATTGCCGGTGTCATTCTAAACCAACTAGGTGGCTCACGGCATGAAAGTAAATTGCGCCGTGTTATCGAACACTACACCGATGTAAAGGTCATTGGCGCCATTCATAAACATGATGACATGGCTATCGTAGAGCGCCACCTTGGGCTTGTACCAAGCAATGAAAGCGAAAGTGCGGCAAACTACATAAGCAATATAAGCAAGCATATTAAAAGCTCTGTCGATCTGGAGCAATTTATATCGATTGCTGACACAGCCCCTGCTTCGCCCAATAGAGCGTTTTCAGCACCCGCTTCCGAAACAACGTGTCGTATTGCTGTCGCGCGTGATGCAGCCTTTGGTTTTTACTATGCCAGTGATATCAACGCAATGCGTGATGTGGGTGCTGAGGTAGTTGAATTTGATACTTTAAATGATGCTAGCTTACCTTACAATATTGATGGCTTGTTTATTGGTGGTGGTTTTCCAGAAAGCAACATGCAAAAACTGGAAGAAAACACCTCTATGCGTAAAAGTATTCATGATGCAATTAACGCTGGACTACCGACTTATGCTGAATGCGGTGGCATGATGTATCTCAGTAAATCAATACAGTGGAATGACAAGAAATCTTCCATGGTAGGTATTATACCAGGCGATACAGTCATGCACGACAAACCTCAGGGCCGCGGCTATGTTAAAATAGAAGAGTCAGAACACTTTATCTGGCCAGGACTCAATTGCAATGCCGGCCAAACACATCAAGCCCATGAATTTCATTATTCCAGCCTGGATAATTTTGAATTAAATGACGAATTCAAACCAGCCTACGAAATGAAACGCGGTCACGGTATCAATGGTGAATTTGACGGGATCATGTATAAAAACCTGTTAGCCTGTTATGCTCATCAACGTAATGTTGACAGTAACCCCTGGGTTAAACGCTTTATCCAATTTATACTTATTAACAAATCTTCAGAAAATCTTGCAGGTATTGAATTATGCTAACAATCACAGATGCGGCACTTGAACAGATCAAAAAATCAATGACAGACGATAACGCGGGTTTATCATTACGGGTTGCTGCGGCAAAAGATAAAGACGAGTCGATTCAGTATGGAATGGGCTTTGATGATAACAAGACCGACGAAGATGCTGTTATCGAATTTGATGATCTGGAAGTCATCATTGCACCTGGTTCACGCGATCTACTTATCGGTGCGACTATCGATTATGTGGCGCTGGACGGTGACAATATGCATTTCATTTTCATCAACCCTAATGATCCAAATCATAAGGCGCCTGAAGTTAACTAATCCAGCAACATGGCTTCTGACTCTTGCCCCTTTGAACGTGCTGTACAAACGGTACATTTTGAATGCAGCCAATCTCAAAAAACCTTTATTGGTGAAAAAGAAGGTATTGTTTGCACCAATCCAAATGCACGATTGGGCTGCCTCTCGCTCGTCAAAGAATTAAAGCGAAATGCACGGTTCGCACTCAAACTGGCAAAAAATCACACCGTTTTAACACATGGACAAGAAATGAAGCTCAAGTGTGGCGGTTTACAAGCCCTTCAGCAGTTACTTTCAAAACCGCCATCCGACAATAATATTGCTGAGCTAATTGAAGACGCGATCAATGAATTTAACACTATCAAAGCGTTACCCTACCCCCAGATAATGCGCGTTGTTAGTGAATACCGCTTACGAAGGCAATAAATATCTTAAAAAACAACTTATTAGCGATGCCAAAAGTTTGTTAGAATAGCGCCCAACTATGCGCACAAATAACGTGAATATAAAGCCAACAACGATTGAGTCATCTCAAGCTGTCGCCACGTCCGAAGAAAAAGACAAACGTATTTTCAGTACCCTTTCACGCAATCGGCTGTTGTTTCCTATTGTTGGGCTTTTTACTATTCTCTGTTTCCTTTCAATTAGTGCCATTGTTTTATACATCATTCCTGAAAGCTACCAGGTCATTATTCTATGGCAATCAATATTGGTTATTGTTGGGCTTGGCTTAACCTTCCATACGGTACAACGCATCCGTCAGCAGTTATTAACACCGCTCAATGGGTTACGCGAATGGTCAAAACGTATTCGCTCAGGTGATCTTGATTCACACATAACGATACCTGCGCGCGGTGAGTTTGCCAGCTTGATTCAGGATATTAACAGCCTGACGGATGAACTTCATAGTTTAACCGATGAAATGGATACCCGTGTTCAAAGCCAGACCGAACACATTGCTGATAAGTCACGTTCATTAGAAATACTCTACGATATAGCGACCAGCCTTAGTTCTGCTCAAAACCTCGATGGTCTACTGGAACAATTTCTTGATGCCTTAATGACACTGGTCGATGCCAGAGCGGCTAGCGTTCGATTATTAGATAGCCAGAATATGACCCGACTTGTCGCCAGCCGCGGTTTTAATGATGAGGTTAAAGAACAGGAAAAACTCGTTAATGTCGATCGCTGCTTGTGCGGGAAAATAACGCTTCATGGTGGCATTGGCATTCAAAAAGGCATTGATGCCTGCAACCAATTCCTTTCTTGTTCGATTATCAATACTGACTGTAAAGAAATGCTGGTTATTCCTTTGCAATACCAGGAGCGCATTCTTGGTGTGTATAATATTTTCCTGGACAGACCCAGCCGTGAACTTGGTAAAGACATACGCGACTTACTCAACTCCATTGGCAAACATCTTGGCTTGGCGATTGAAAAAACACGTTTAGATCAAAATGCACGCCGCCTCGCTATTATGGAAGAGCGCAATATGATTGCCAACGAACTGCATGATTCACTGGCGCAATCATTAGTCAGCATGCGCTTACAAACCAAGATGATGGGCGAAACCTTATACAAAAAAGATATTCGCCATGCACAAAATGAAGTACGCCGACTTAACACCGCCATTGATGATGCACATAAAAGCCTGCGTGAATTACTTTCCAACTTTCGTTCAAAAATGGATGAACGCGGGCTTGTTTATGCGGTGAATGATTTACTTTACACCTTTAAACAAGAAACAGGCATCAACACCTACATACACTGCAATGACAGCAAAGAGCACTCCGGGTTATCCCCTGCTCAGGAGTTTCAGGTATATCGTATTATCCAGGAATCGTTAGTTAATATTAAAAAGCATAGTGATGCCTGTAATGTGCGTGTTTTAATCAATCGCTTACCTAAAGATGGTTGTAACGTATTAATTGAAGATGATGGTCAAGGTATTGAGGAAATAGAAACAAATGCTGAACCGGGTGAACATATTGGTTTATCTGTCATGAAGGAACGAGCGGATGCCATTGATGGTGAATTACAAATAGAAAGTGAACCGGGCGAAGGAACGCGGGTACTGCTGCATGTTCCCGCCTCGTCACATATTCAATAACCAGATTTAAATCGGAGTTCTATTTTGCGCGTTCTATTAATTGATGATCATGCCCTTGTTAGAAAAGGCCTGGAAGAACTACTACAAAGTCGTGGTATTGAAGTGGTTGGATCGGCTGGCAATGGGGAACAAGGTATTCAACTCGCTAAAGATGAGTCACCCGATATTATTTTACTCGATATAAAAATGCCGGGGATGACTGGACTTGAAACACTGGAAAAACTCAAAGCAGATGGTATTGAGATTCCTGTTCTAATGCTAAGCATGTCTCGTGATGAGGAAGATTTAGCCCGTGCTTTACGTGAAGGCGCTCAAGGCTACCTACTCAAAGATATGGATCCGGATGAACTCATTCCCGCACTGAACGACGCCATGACCGGTCAAAATGTTGTCGCAAAGGAACTGATTGCGTCACTCACCAATATCATTCAAGGTAAACCCTCGAAACAGGATACCATTGAGCCTGCAACACCACTTTCCGAACTGACACCTCGTGAACAGGAAATTCTTGCACATATTGCTGAAGGTGAAAGTAATAAAGTGATTGCTCGCCAGCTTGGTATTTCAGATGGCACTGTCAAACTGCATGTCAAAGCCATCTTGAGAAAACTCGGTGTACATTCTCGTGTTGAAGCGGCCGTCATCGCCGTTGAACATGGCATGCGTATATAACTCTATTCAGGAAATTCAACGATAATGAAAACATTTATGCAAATAGTCGAAGCAACAGCTAAAACAATCACTGAAATCATGCCCTGGGATCTGGAAGAGAAACTGGAATCAGATTCATTACCGATGCTCATCGATATCAGAGAACCTTATGAATATGATGCCATGCACATAAAGGATTCATTACTCGTGCCACGCGGCATTCTGGAAACAGCCTGTGAATTTAACTACGAAGAAACCATTCCGGAACTGGCTGACGCAAGAGATCAAGAAATCATCGTTATTTGCCGCTCAGGCAATCGAAGTGTGCTCGCTGCTGCAAGAATGCAGGAATTAGGCTATAACAATGTTGCTTCACTCAAGACCGGCTTGAGAGGCTGGAATGATTATGAACAGGCCTTAGTCGATAACAACAATAAAACTGTTGATATTGATTCAGCTGATGACTATTTTAGAAGCGTTCTTAGACCTGAGCAAGAAAGATAAGCGATTGTTTTATGTTAATATTTGTTAATTCGCTCACTGAAATTCAGTCGAGCTATTTACAGAATTGCTTATAAGCGAGACACTTATGTCGATAACACAAGAGTAAATAATACTAACCGTTATACATGGTCTAGCTATATGAGCAGTGATTACCTCTTTACAGAACTTCCCAGCATCGATGATGCCGTTGCATCTCCATTGAAAGAGCTACTTGGCGATAGTTACTTAGAACTGGTCAATGACTTTACCAGTGACTTCCCCGTTAAGTTTGATGCGCTGAAAACAGCCACTATGACTAATGATGTCGACAGTATTTTTAAAATAGCCCATACACTAAAATCAAGTAGCGGTAGCTTTGGTTTTACTAAACTTTACAAAAAGCTTGAGTATCTTGAGCAACAGGCAAGAAAAAATGAGATTACCGATCTAAATGAACAAGTGACGCTGATTCAAGAAGAGTTTGAGATCGTTCTTTCTGCTATGAAAGAAGAATCATGATTTATGCTGACTAATGATCAGACAAGAATTTTTATCGTTGATGATGACCATGTTACACGCCATCTGGTAAGAAAAATCCTGAGTAATTCCGGTTATCGAATATTTGAAGCATCAAATGGTGCTGAAGCCATCGAATTGTTTGATGACGTAAATCCACATATTATCTTAATGGATGTCATGATGCCGGAAGTTGATGGCTACACAGCATGCCGCACAATACGTGAAAAAGAGAATTTTCTTGAGCTACCTATCATTATGCTGACCGGTCTTGATGACGTAGAATCCGTTCGTGCGTCACTCGATGCCGGTGCGACCGATTTTATTAGCAAACCTATCAATTGGGCTCTTTTCGAACAACGCGTTCAATATGCGCTCAATGCAAGAAGCATGCATGATGAACTTCAAAACCAGAGAAGCCGTCTATCTCAGGCTCAGAAAGTTGCAAAACTTGGCTCATGGGAATTATCTATTGATGATAATGAGCTGTCATGCTCTGATGAGCTATTACACTTGCTCCGATTACCACCAGGAGAAAAAGTCCCCCACCTGGATGCTCTGGTTGAATACGCTCACCCCGAAGCAAAAGAATCAGTGAGGGCCCACATTGTCGATGCCATGATTAAAGGTGTTGGTTATCAACTAGAACACAGCGTTATTTGTCGAGATGGAACAGAGTTATTTGTACTGCAACATGCTGACATTATCAAAGACCGTTCAGGTCATGCCTTAAAAATAATTGGCACAGTTCAAGACATTACAGAATTACGATCAACACAAGCGATTATTCATCATCAAAATCATTATGATTTATTAACAGACTTACCTAACCGGCAATTATTTACAGACAAGGTAATAAAGAATACCGTGAATAATAAAAATGCCATTGTTATCTATATGCTAACGCTGGACAATCTTAGAAGCTTGTCAGAGTCACTGGGTTACAAGGCAACCGAAACAGTGCTAATCTCTTTTTCCAGTCGTTTAAAAAAGCTGGAATCAGATTCTATTGTATTATCTCGATTCAACGACAGCACCTTTGCCATTATGTCGAGTAATTTCAGCGATCTTAGTCATGTTACCAATATGACCAAGGCGATTACAGATTTAACAATTAAACCTTTTTCTATTGACACCCATGATATTTTTGTCACTGTCAGTATTGGTATTTCAATTTACCCCATTGATAACAGTACCGCCGAATCTACCATATTAGGTGCTGAAAATGCTATGCTGAATGCCTCAAAACAGGGTGGTGGTCGGTATCTGTTTTATAATGAACAATCCAACCGTGAAGCACAGGAAAGACTCGATATCGAAAACGATATGCGTAAAGGAATCAAGCGCGGCGAATTTATTCCCTATTATCAAGCCAAGATCAATGCACAAACAGGTACTATAACCGGCTTTGAAGCACTCGCCCGTTGGGTGCATCCAACGAAAGGACTGGTTGCACCGTATCATTTTATTGATATTGCGGAGAAAACAGGGCTTATTATTGATTTAAGCACATCTATCATTGAACAAGCCTGTGCGCAAACCAGGGAATGGAGTGTTCAGGGTGTTGGTGACTTCGTACTCAGTGTTAACTTGTCAATAAGACAGTTTATTGATCATAATATCATCACGAATATAAAAGATATTCTTACGAAAACAGGACTACCTGCCACACAACTCGATATTGAAATCACAGAAAGCATGGCGGCAACAAAAACCGCCGACATCATTAGTGTTCTTAAAGAATTCAGAGAATTAGGTGTCTCTATTTCTATGGATGATTTTGGTACGGGCTACTCTTCACTGAGTCAATTACAAACATTTCCTATTGATACCATTAAAATAGATCGAAGCTTTATTGTTGAAATAGAGGGTGATAGCCAGGGCGTCATGGTAAAAACGATTATTGCCATGTCAAAAAGCCTTGGCATGAATGTCATCGCAGAAGGTGTTGAAAATGCAGCCCAACTGGATATGTTACTTGCACATGGCTGCGATAATATTCAAGGCTATTATTTCAGCCAACCACTTCCCGCCATAAAATTTAGTGATTTTGTTGCTACCTTTTCCAGCAACACGAAGTTAAATCAGAATACTAACTAATATCGCTGTTCTCGCTAT
Source organism: Gammaproteobacteria bacterium (assembly GCA_027006175.1). Lineage (GTDB taxonomy): Bacteria > Pseudomonadota > Gammaproteobacteria > AKS1 > AKS1 > Sulfuriflexus. Next base: position 119,295 of record JALTKS010000079.1, on the reverse strand, counting down.
ACCAATTCAACTTCTCATGTAGCTTCACTACTTCACCAACAATAATAAGTGTCGGCGGTTTAATTTCTTCTCTTTCAACAATATCAGGCATGTTTTCAAGTGTGCCGGTAAAGAGGCGTTGCTCGGGTGTTGTTGCCTTTTGAACTAATGCCATCGGCATATCTTTTGACATACCATGTGCAATCAGTTCTTTACAAATTGTTTTAACACCCACGAGGCCCATATAAAAAACCAGCGTTTGATTAGGCTGAACCAGTCCTGGCCAGTTGATATCCATCATGCCATTTTTTAAATGGCCGGTTGCAAATACGACTGATTGCGAATAATCACGATGTGTTAATGGAATACCCGTGTAAGAAGAAGCGCCAGATGCGGCGGTAATACCGGGTACAACCTGAAAAGAAACACCCTCTTCCACTAACGTATCAATTTCTTCACCACCTCGACCGAAGATAAAAGGATCACCGCCTTTTAATCGGCACACACGTTTACCTTCATTGGCTAAACGTACCAGTAAGTGATTAATATCTTCTTGAGGAACAGCATGATTCGCACGCTCTTTACCAACATAAATACGTTCTGCATCACGTCGAGCCAAGTCGATCACTTGCTGTGAAACAAGACGATCATGCACCACCACATCAGCCTGTTGCATCAAGCGAAGGGCTCTGAATGTTAGCAAATCAGGATCACCGGGACCGGCACCAATAAGATACACTTCGCCAATATTCCTGGCTTGCTCTGCATCCGGCGCGTTCAGTGATTTCTCAATTTCTATTTCTGCATCACTATCGCGGCCCGCAAATACCATTTCAGCGGCGGGTCCTTGTAAGACGCGTTCCCAGAAAAGACGGCGATCAGTTGGATTTGTAAAACGTGTTTTAACGCGATCACGAAAATCAGCGGTCATTTTAGCTAATCGACCGTATGCGCTTGGTAATAAACTTTCCAGGCGTGAACGAATCATTCTCGCCAATACCGGCGAGGCTCCACCCGTTGAAATGGCGGCTATCACTGGTGAGCGATCAACAATGGATGGCATGATAAACGTGCATAAATCGGGGCTATCCACCACATTAACCGGAATATTCACCGCCGTTGCCGCCGTGTGAACCGCCTGATTGACCGCCTCATCATCTGTTGCCGCAATCACTAATGACTTACCTTGTACATCGTCAGCGGTAAAATCACGCGCCTCATGGCTTATTTGGCCACTTTCCATCCATTCGGTCATAGTGTTTGAAAGTGACGGTGCAATAACAATCACCTTCGCATGCGCATCAAGTAATAATGATGTTTTACGTGTCGCAACTTCGCCACCGCCAACAATAAGGCAGTCACGTTGCTGTAAGTTCATGAAAACAGGTAGAAAATCCATAAATTTCAGATCCAGACCATCAATATAATGGCATTATCAACAGGCGCGGCATTATACCTGCCTTGCAGGCATCCGGCAAAGTAATTGCCTTGTTGTTCATAGGGTTAAGGGGTAATAACTTCCTTGCCGCCCATGTAAGGACGCAATACAGCGGGAATTTCTATGCTGCCATCAGCTTGCTGATAGTTCTCCATTACCGCGACAAGTGTGCGCCCCACGGCTAATCCTGAGCCATTCACGGTATGAACAAGTTGTGGCTTCTTCATATCCGCTGAACGCCAACGTGCTTGTAAGCGTCGAGCTTGAAAATCCATGAAGTTACTGCAAGAGGAAATCTCACGGTATTTCTGTTGCCCCGGCAACCACACTTCTAAATCGTAGGTTCTTGCTGCACTAAAACCGATATCACCGGTACATAAATCCACCACACGATAGGCTAAACCTAATTTTTGCAAAATAGTTTCAGCATGACTTGTTAATTCTTCGTGCGCACGAACAGAATCATCGGGATGAACAATTTGTACTAATTCCACTTTTTCAAATTGATGCTGACGGATCATGCCGCGTGTGTCTTTACCATACGATCCTGCTTCACTTCGAAAACACGGTGTATGAGCTACAAACTTTAATGGCAACACATCGGCCGCCAAAATTTCATTACGAACAATATTGGTTACCGGTACTTCTGCGGTAGGAATTAAATACAGTTCCTGTTCACCCTTCATGGCAAACAAATCTTCACCGAATTTAGGCAACTGCCCAGTGCCATGAAGGCTATCACTGTTAACCAGATACGGCACATAGGTTTCAGTGTAACCATGTTCTTCGGTATGCGTATCTAACATGAATTGGGTTAATGCACGTTGTAATCGTGCTAACGGCCCTTTCATAACGGTAAAACGTGCACCACTTATCTTTGCTGCCAACTCAAAATCAAGTTGCTCAAGCTTTTCACCTATTTCAACGTGGTCAACGGGATCAAAATCAAAACTGGGTACAGTGCCATGCAATTTAATTTCAAGGTTATCATCTTCGTTTTTGCCATCGGGCACGTCATCAAAGGGAATATTGGGAATACCCAGAATAATTTCCTGTAGCTGTGCTTGCAAACCCGTTAATTCTGCCTCGGCCGTTTTAAGTTTGTCTCCTAAACTTGCTACCTCATCAAGTAGCGGTTGAATATCTTCGCCCGCTGCTTTTGCTTGACCGATCGCCCTGGAACGGCTGTTACGTTCACTTTGTAATGATTCTGTTTCTATTTGAATCTTTTTACGTTGTTGTTCTAACTGTGCCAACGTATCTGTATCCAACACAAAACCTCGACGCGCTAATTTTTCAGCGGTTGCATCAAGATCTGTTCTTAGTCGTTGTGGGTCAAGCATGTATTAATCTCGTTATCATTTAAAATAAATAGTTATGTATTCACTTGTGCCGTCCAATGCACAATTCGCCCATCACCCATTTGTTCAGACAAGTGTTCGATGATACGCGTGGCATTATCGGTGCTATCAAAAAACTCAACCACCACGGGAAGATCAAGTGACATGTCTAGTAAGGATGAGGAATGCATTTTACCTGATGCACCAAATCCGGCAATACCTCTAAATGCCGTAACACCTTTTACTTTCTCGACATCATGTAATCGTTCGAGCAATGGTTTTAATTGGGCATCCGATTCGGTCAGATAAATACGTACCATTGTGACTGTTTCACTCATTTCACGCTCCGTAAATTTGTCTAAAGCCCACAACACCCGCCCATGTTGCCATCACACACAATACAACACTCACAAGCATATTAAGCAGTGCTCGAGTATGGTCACCCGATTCTATTAACAACATTGTTTCAATTGAAAATGTCGAGAAGGTTGTAAATGCACCAAGCACACCAATCATCAGGAATGCGCGCCATTCTACCGCAAAGGCGACCCGCTCAACCAGCAGGACATAGAGAATACCCATTAACAAGCTCCCCAGTACGTTCACGGTTAAAGTACCATAGGGGAAGTCGCGACCGGCTATCGCATAAACACCATTGGATACGAGAAAACGTAACATTGCGCCTACTGCACCGCCCGCTGCAATAATGAATAATTGGCTTATCATGACTTATCCCGCTGTTTGTTTTTGTAATCGTCATCAGCTTGCCGTAAACGTTCAAGCTTATCAGCAATTTTATCTTCAAGACCACGTCTGACCGGATGATAATACTGGGTTGCAGACATATTGTCTGGGAAATAATCTTCACCCGCCGCATAGCCTTCCGGCTCATCATGTGCATAACGGTATTCTTTACCGTAATCCAGGTCACTCATTAATTTGGTGGGCGCATTACGTAAATGCAGTGGGACATCAAAACTGTTTGATTGTTTGACATCCGACATCACCTGGTTGAATGCTTTATAAACGGCATTACTTTTGGGTGCGATCGCCAAATAACTAATCGCTTGTGCCAATGCCAGTTCACCCTCGGGGCTGCCTAATCGTTCGAGCACATCCCATGTGGTCAATGAAATGGATAAAGCGCGAGGATCGGCATTGCCAATATCTTCTGATGCCATGCGTACCACTCGCCGGGCTATGTATAAAGGATCACAGCCACCATCCAGCATTCTGGCTAACCAGTAAAGCGCGGCATCAACAGCCGAGCCACGAACAGATTTATGTAATGCGGAAATCTGATCATAAAAAGCCTCACCACCTTTATCAAACCGCCGCACACCGCCTTTTATTACTTCAGCCACCAACTGATCAGATATTGCTTTGCTTCCCTCTGCCTGTGCCAGAGAAGCTAAAATATCTAATAAATTTAAAGCGCGCCGCGCATCGCCATCGGCAGCTTGTGCAAGTTGTTTAAGCTGCTCGTCACTCACCTGTAAATCGCTATCACCTAAACCAAGCTCATTATCATGTAAACCACGTTGAAGAATCGTCAGTAACTCAGTGACATCAAGATGCTTAAGAACATATACCCGCGAACGGGACAGCAAGGCATTATTTAATTCAAATGAAGGGTTTTCTGTGGTTGCACCAATAAAAATAAACGTGCCGTCTTCAACATAAGGCAAAAAGGCATCTTGTTGTGATTTATTAAACCGATGAACCTCATCAACAAATAAAACCGTTTGCCTGCCGTTAGCCTGACTCTGCTTTGCCTGTGATACGGCTTCACGGATTTCTTTTACCCCCGATAGCACTGCCGACAAACTAATAAATTGCGCACCACAGTTATTAGCAATCATTCTGGCTAATGTGGTTTTACCTGTACCGGGTGGCCCCCAGAATAACATTGAATGAAGCTTGCCCGACTCGATGACAATACGCAGCGGCTTATCTTTTGCGAGTAAATGGGTTTGACCATGGAAGGTAACTAAATCTGTTGGTCGCAAACGGTCAGCCAGCGGCTGGCCTGTATTAGCCAGATTATCTGCAAACAAATCAGTTTTATTATTTTGCATTAAATTAAATCTGGTTTACTCACCAATAACATCAACATCTTTAGGTGGGATAAAGTTAAACTTTTCAGGATCAATAACGGGATTACGTTCAACATGGCTAAATAACAACCGTGTTAGCTGACCAAAAGCATCATGCAATTCCATGCTAACAAGATTTTTTTCATCAAAGGCGAGTACTAATCTTTCAAAGCCTGATTCTTTTTGCAACGGCAGTAACTCAACCCATTGAAGGTTTTGCTCTTCACCTAATTCGTTAATCGTAAAGTTTTCTTCAAGAGGCGTATCACTGCTCAACAATAAAGCGGGCGTTGAGCCAAGTACTTTATCAACCTTTTTAACAGTTACCTGCTCCAGATCGACATCATATAACCAGACTTTTTTACCATCTGAAATAATTTGTTGTTCATAAGGTTTTTTATAATCCCAGCGAAACCGCCCGGGACGTAGCAATAACATTTGTCCGCTGGTTTCTTGTATGGTTTTTTTATCATTCCCCAATACTTGCTGTTTAAAATCAGCACGTACAGATGACACCTCTGAAAAAAAGTCATTAAGACGTTGTTTGCCTGCACCAGCACTCACGGCACTCGAAATCAGGAACATCAAAAAAAATATAATAAATTTATACATAGTTAACTATTGTGGAGGCGGTGGTGCCACCACTTCTCTCATCCCGTTACTTTGAACTTCACTGACAACACCCGCACGTTCCATCTCTTCAATCATTCGTGCGGCTCGGTTATAACCAATTTTAAGTCGGCGTTGTAAACCTGAAATGGAGGCGCGACGTGATTCGGTAATTAATGCTACTGCTTGGTCGTAGAGCGGATCCATTTCCTCACTCGAGGCTACCTCACTATCACCACCCGGCATCCCGGGCACGCCATCACCGCTGGTATCACTAATAATGTCATCAAGATATTCTGGCTCACCTTTACCTTTCAGATTCGCAACTACTTTATGGACTTCTTCATCAGAAACAAAGGCACCATGAATACGCGTTGGCACACCACTACCGGGCGCCATGTAAAGCATATCACCATGCCCCAGGAGTTGTTCAGCGCCACCTTGATCAAGAATAGTTCTTGAATCAATTTTACTGGATACCTGAAAGGCAATGCGTGTTGGTATATTGGCTTTAATTAAACCGGTAATCACATCCACTGAAGGACGCTGTGTGGCTAGAATCAGGTGAATACCCGATGCCCGTGCCTTCTGCGCCAGCCGTGCAATCAATTCATCAACTTTTTTACCCACAATCATCATCATGTCAGCAAGTTCGTCAATAATAATGACAATAAACGGTAAGTGCTCCAGGTTCGGCGGTGTCTCTTCCAGCCCTTCCTCCGGTTTGAACGTAGGATCAGGAATAGGCTCCCCTTTTTCATCGGCTTCTTTAATCTTTTTGTTATAACTGTTTAAATGCCGTACACCCAATGCTGCCATTAGTTTATAACGTCGTTCCATTTCGGCAACACACCAACGTAAGGCATTTGCGGCATCTTTCATGTCAGTCACAACCGGTGTAAGCAAGTGCGGAATGCCTTCGTAAATTGATAACTCCAACATTTTTGGATCGACCATGATCAATCGCACGTCATGTGGTGTGGCGTTATATAGCAAACTCAAAATCATCGCGTTAATCGCAACCGACTTACCCGAGCCGGTTGTACCCGCTACTAACATATGCGGCATTTTTCCCAAGTCATAGACTTTAGGGTAACCGGCAATGTCTTTACCCAATGCAATTGAGAGTCCTGATTTATTACTGTCGTATTCTTGTGAGTTAATAATTTCACTTAAACGCACAATTTCGCGATTTTCATTAGGAACTTCAAGTCCGATCACGGATTTACCCGGGATCACTTCGACAATACGGACACTGATGGTTGATAATGCACGTGCAAGATCTTTAGCAAGATTACTGATTTGGCTAACCTTAACCCCTGCTGCTGGTTGTAATTCAAACCGGGTAATAACCGGCCCAGGATGAACCGCAACCACTTCCACTTCGATACCAAAGTCACGCAGTTTAATTTCTACTAACTGTGACATCGCTTCCAGTGACTCATCCGACATCCGTTTTGTATCTGGCTTGGCTTCATCTAGCAATGAAATTGGTGGCAGTGGCGTGTCATCGGCCGTTTCAAACAAGGGAACCTGGCGTTCTCGTTCAGAGCGAGCGCTTGGTTCAGGCAAAACAATTGATTTTTCAATGACCGGTGGTTTGCGTTTACTTGTTTTACGCTTGGCAATTTCCACCGTCGCAGTGCGTTCTTTACGTGCCCGGCGACCAGCAAGATGTTCACGCAAAGTGACAAACTGCTGACGAACATAAAACACCAGTAAGATGCTGTATTTACCGGTTACATCCATCAACCAGAACCAGGACAAGCCGGTAAACAGGGTTATTCCGGCAAGAAATAATGCCAACTGCAATAAGGTTGCACCAAGAAAACTAAACGCACTCTCAAGCCCACTGCCAACAACTTGCCCCAGGATCCCACCGGGATTTAAAGGCAGCTGTAAATCGGGCTGCTGTACGTGTAATGTCGCAAGTCCTGCACCCGCAATAAGTGTGAGCAGGAATCCTGTTACCCGTAAACCTAAATGCCAGGCATCAAAGGCTTCATTGGGTTTTTCTCGGTAAAGCAACCAACCGCTATAGCCAAGCATTATTGGAAACAAATACGCCATGAGACCAAACAAATAAAGAAATACATCCGCAAACCAGGCGCCCGTAATACCCCCCATGTTATGAATTTTATTGACACTATCGACAGTATGGGACCAACCCGGATCCGATGTTTGGTAACTCAACAAGCTGAGCAAGAGATAAACACTCACAGCCATGAAGACAAGCAGCGTCCCTTCGCGCAAACCACGCTGTGTATGTGGCGAAGTGGGTGTTGTTGATTTTTTACGTTTTACTTGAGCCAATGCAATAACCGCTTGTTTATATGACCATTATTATACGGACCAGATGGTTTAGGTAACCTTATCAAATATTGACTATTTTTCCCATTAATCTACCCAATATACGGCTAACCTTTACCCATTGGATTGCTTTGCGTACCATATGCAACAAATGCCATAAACCACGACATAATTTTCGGAGTAAGATTTTAATGAGCGATGCACGACACTGCCCTCTTATCATTATTGGTTCCGGGCCAGCCGGTTATTCTGCCGCTGTATATGCAGCACGCGCCAACTTAAACCCGGTCATGATTACGGGTCTTGAACAAGGTGGTCAATTAATGACCACTACCGAGGTTGATAATTGGCCAGGCGACAATGAAGGGGTTGAAGGCCCTGCTCTTATGGAAAGAATGCGTCTCCATGCTGAGCGGTTCAATACCGAAATCATTTTTGAATACATCAATAAAGTTGATTTACAGACACGCCCCTTCAAACTAACTGGTGATTCAGGTAAGTACACCTGTGACTCTCTGATTATCGCCACCGGTGCTTCAGCACAATACCTTGGTCTTGAATCAGAAGAAGCATACAAAGGACGCGGCGTCTCAGCCTGTGCTACCTGTGATGGCTTCTTTTACAAAAACCAGAAAGTAGCCGTAATCGGTGGTGGTAACACCGCTGTGGAAGAGGCACTTTATCTGGCTAATATTGCCGATGAAGTTACGATTGTTCATCGCCGCGACCGCTTCCGTTCAGAAAAAATTCTTGCCGACCAGCTCATAGAAAAATCTAAAACCGGCAATGTCACGATTGAGTGGAATCATGAACTTGAAGAAGTGCTTGGTGATGATGCAGGCGTTAACGGACTGCGACTCAAAAATACCCAGGATGGTTCAACAAAAGAAATCGACGTACATGGTGTTTTCATTGCCATTGGTCACAAGCCCAATACAGATATTTTTATCGATCAACTTGATATGGAACACGGTTATCTTAGCGTGCAAGGTGGTTCAAATGGCAATGCAACCATGACGAGTATCGAAGGTGTATTTGCAGCTGGCGATGTTGCAGACCATATTTACCGCCAAGCCATTACCTCAGCCGGTTCTGGCTGTATGGCTGCACTCGATGCTGAACGTTATCTTGATAATTTGAAGAAATAAGCCATAAAACCGGTGACTACATTATGTCACCGTTTTTTTATTCGATTCTTCCAGTGACTTCCTTCTGGTTTCCATATCATCAAGATCAGATATATAAACACTAAATATCGATCCGACACCTTCCTCACTTTCAACATTAATAAAGCCACCTAATAGTTCTGCGAATCGCTGACTGATCGCTAAACCCAAACCAGTTCCCTCATAAGTACGAGAGGCGCTGCCTTCCACCTGATAGAAATCATCAAAAATATTTCGTAATTTTTGACGTGAAATACCAATACCCGTATCAATTATTCTAAAGCAGTAATATTCAAGGTGTGAGAAAAACTCGACTTTTATACCGCCTTCATTGGTGAATTTAATGGCATTCGCAATTAGATTGACCAGAATTTGTCGCAGTTTTTCATGATCTGTATAAACCGGCTTGCTATTGTCTTTGATCTCATATTCAAATGTTAAGTTCTTTTCTTTTGCCAACGGTATAAAAGTTTCTTCCAGGTTCTTTAACATCGCTTCCACATCCAGTAAACCGATGTCTATTTCAACTTTGCCTGACTCTACCTTTGAAAGATCCAATACATTATTAATTAACGCCAATAAACCTCGCGCATTAACTAAAATAATATCTAACTGCTTCTTTTGTTCTTCTTCAACCGGACCACTCATACCTTTGCCGAGAATTTCAGAAAAGCCAATAATAGAATTAAGTGGTGTACGTAATTCATGGCTCATATTAGCAAGGAATGTCGATTTAGTTTGATTGGCTTTTAAGGCTTGATCTCGTGTCAATGCAAGGCTTGCCGCTTGATGCCGTAACTGCCGGGTTTGGTTCTTGACTTGTCGACTAACTTCATTTTTTTGCTGCTCTAATAACTGTGAACGCATTAACTCAGAACGCGTTGTTGCATAGATAAAGCCCGTCATCAATAAACCTGAAAGAAAGATCAATAACGGCAATAAAAAATCAATGTCAGAAAAAACCACATAATGGGAAATCTCAAAGTACATTGATGTATTTGAAAAAACGAAGGTCCTGTTAACCAGGAAACTGCCTAACTTAAGTGAATTTAATGCATTCGGCGCTTGAGACTTAAACACCTCTCGACCGTCCATTTCTACCTTATAAGTAACACTACTTAACAAGGATGAACTCAATTCCAATAAATCATTAATATCAATAACGTAAGCCAGCACACCATAGGCATCCGATTCATCAAGACCGGAATCAGGGCGCATATCAGCATCAGGTGATAAGGCATGCAATATTAAAAAACTTAGTCTGCCATTCACATCCATTGGGTCGGATAAAGCAAAAAATGAATCCCGATGTATCTGCTCAAAAGCCTCTTGCGTTTCAGCCAGCGATCTTAAATCCTTACCAAACCACAAACTGGACTGAATGCTAACCGGTTCATAGTATTCAATAGGATAAAGATATTTTGATGTATTCTTCCCTGATTCAAACGATTTCACCTTGTATCCGGTGTAGCCTTGTTCGCGCTTGGAAAATTCAAATAATTTCAACTCGTTTTTAGGTACCACATTTGCCAACATTGTCTGCCGAAGAAAGTCATTCCGCTCAACGATTTGCCGAGTGAACTGGCTAAACTCAGCAGAAGTCACTTCATCGGAGGCATAAAAAAACTGCGCCAAATCCTCATCAATTTGCGTCAATAATTCAAAACGGTTTTCTATTCGAGAAAAGGCTTGTTCGGCACGACGTTGAAAATCTTTCTTACTATCACTGACAACCACACTGACACCCAAAAAGAACGCCAATAGACTAATGCCTATACCAACGACAATCAAAATAATTAAATATTTTGAACGATATTCTGAGGTGTCAATTTCTAACATTCAGCCAGTCTTTAGCAATAGCCTTATGGCGAGATACTTTATCAATATCAATATATGCTTTTTTGAGTAATCTCTTATTTTGGTAATAAACCCAGCGACGATTTAATGTAATGGGAATATTGTTTATTTTTGTTCCCGATAAAACAGCCAAAGCTGCCTCTGCGGCCCATTCACCTTGTTCTTCAGCAACTTTACCGACACCTAACATGCTATACGGCATCATCCATGTATAAGTTGTCATCGATAGACGCTTACCGTATTTTTCAACATGACTAGCCGCGCGTTTTTTATGCCAATCATTAATACCTGCATTATTACCTAAAATAATAAAATCAGCAGACTGCGCCTGTACAAAAGCTTTCTCCCATTCAGCCATGGTTTTGACAAATACACCTACAACGGTAATACCCTGTCTTTCATAAACACGTTTATAATGACGAAAATCTTTATGTTCAGTCACAACATCATCAGAAATAAATACAATTTTATTTATATGCGATGCATTACGGCGAGCGATAGTGAGCATTTCTTTTGTTGGTGCGACTTCAACCATGCCTGTTGTATTTTTATAGGGATATCCATAGATCTCAGCATTCCAGTTAATACCGTTAAAAATAAACGGTAACTTGGCATCTTTAAAATAGGGTTTCACTAGATAGGTTGAAGCATTGTCATCAGAGGCAATAACAATATCTGGCTTAAACTCTTCAATCAGTTGCTTTGCCTCAAGCGCCTTGACGCGAATAAAATCAGGCGATGTATTTCTTTTTGAATCCATATAGAACTTGCGTAACTCACACTTGCCCGCCAGTCCTTGTTCAACGCCTTTCTCTATACCATCATTCCATGCATAACCTTGATGATAAGACATAACATGCAGACACCGAGGTAATGCGGAGGCGATAGAAATATTGCTCAATAGCAATACAAGAACCAATGTGTAAAAACGAATTAATTCCATTCAGCTATTAGCCTATAAAAGGTGATGTTAATCTAAGTCACTTATTCTGTTATCATTATAACAACTGCACGATTATATGGAATAGCACCCCCTGCTCTTGCTCGCAATGACCCAACACTACAACGTTCAGATTCAATCCAGTATTCTTGATATTCCGATCGACCAGTGGCAACAGCTCGATATAAAGGGCAACCCTTTTGTTAGCTATTTTTTTCTAGCTGCCTTAGAGAAAAATGATTGCCTTGAAACATGGGGGTGGCAACCACGCTTTATTACCTTGCTCGACAAAAACCAAAAACTCGTTGCAGCACTCCCCATGTATTTAAAAGATAATTCATACGGCGAATTTGTGTTTGACTGGGCATGGGCAGATGCCTATTCGCGACAGGGACTAAAATACTACCCTAAATTAGTTGTTGCGGTTCCTTACACACCGGCAACAGGCCCACGTTTACTGACACATCAGCAACACGACCCCGAGAAACTACGTACGGGATTAATCGAAGCCGCATTAGCTTATGCTAAATCAATTCAGGTCTCTTCCCTGCATTACTTGTTCACAACAGAGGCGGAAACCAACCAGCTTGAACAAACTGGCTTATTACGCCGCAGTGGCTGCCAATTTCACTGGCAGAATAACCATTACAGCTCATTTGATGATTTTTTAGCAACCCTGTCGTCCAAAAAACGCAAACAAATACGTAAAGAACGTCGTGATGTGTTAGCGGCAGACTTAGAAATAGAACTGCTCCATGGTAAAGATACCACCTCTCAACACTGGGCGGTATTCCACCAATTTTATGTTTCTACCTTTAGACGAAAAAGTGGTTATGCAACGCTAACGAAGGCATTCTTTGAGGATTTAGCGCAATCAATGCCAGACCAGGTAATTTTAGTGCTGGCAAAGCATAACGGAGAATATGTTGCGGGCACCTTCAACCTGCTGGGTGTCGATACTTTGTATGGTCGTCATTGGGGATGCAGTCAAACTTTTAGTGGTCTGCATTTTGAGTTGTGTTATTACCAACTGATTGCATATTGTATTGAACATGGTATTAAACGCTTTGAAGCCGGTGCGCAAGGTGAACACAAATTAAGTCGCGGCTTTTTACCTACCACAACCTGGTCGGCACACTGGTTAGCACACCCTGAATTTAGTAAAGTGATCGCCGAGTTCCTGCAACACGAACAAAAAGGCATTCAGGATTATATTGATGTTTTAGGTGAGCATTCACCATTCAAGAAATGAGCAACACGCTATGAGCACCAATAATGCGATACATGATTTGCTCTGGATGGATCCGGATGATCCAACTGCCGCATTCCCGCCACTGGATCATGCCTTAACCGAGCCTGATGGTTTATTAGCATTAGGCGGTGATTTATCAGTGCCACGTTTATTAAACGCCTATCAACGCGGCATTTTCCCCTGGTATAGTGACGGACAACCCATTATGTGGTGGTCGCCCGATCCACGCACCGTGTTATTGCCAAATGATATAAAAATCGCTCGAAGTCTTGCCAAAACCTTGCGCAAAAAACCGTATGAAATCACCTTAAACAAAGCCTTTAACGACGTTATCAATGCCTGCGCCGCACCACGAGATGAAGGTGAAGGCACCTGGATTACAATCGAGATGCAACAAGCCTATGGCGAACTTCATCACCAGGGTCATGCTCACTCTGTTGAAAGCTGGCTATCAGGAGAGTTAGTCGGGGGGCTTTATGGTATCGCCATCGGCAAGGTGTTTTTTGGTGAATCCATGTTTGCCCGTGCGAATGATGCCTCTAAAATTGCCTTTGTGCATCTCGTTCAGCACTTACACAATGCTGGCTTTAAAATCATCGACTGTCAGGTTGATTCTGCGCATTTACAAAGTCTTGGGGCAACACAAATATCACGTCAGTTATTTTCTGAAAAATTGTCCCGTTATTGTGTTCAACAAACAAAGCCCTCGGTGTTTGATAAACAAGTCTTAACCCTGGAGACACTATAGTCATGGGGTCACTTCATCATGAATCACTGGATTTTTATTTAACACCCGAGCACGAGTGTAGTTACCTTCCATCAGAACAAGCCATGACCTTGTTTGCAGACCCCTCTGTTTGTATTAATACCGATCTTTACAGTGAACTGATTCAATACGGCTTTCGCCGTAGTGGTACGCATGTATACCGCCCACGCTGCCCAATGTGTGATGCCTGTATCCCGATCCGAATTGCCGCCGATGACTTTAAACCCTCTCGAGGCCAACGCCGTATCTGGAAACGCAATCAAGACCTCGAGATTATGATCGCTGCGGCTGAATATAATAGTGAACACTTCCAGCTCTATCGTCATTACATGAAAAGTCGCCATAAAGGCGGCGGCATGGATAATCCGGATCCGGAAAAATACAGTGAATTTCTACTTAACCCTTATATTGATGCTTATCTGGTTGAATTCCGGCACCATGACAAATTATTGGCAGTTGCCAGTGTCGATAAACTCAATAATGCCCTTTCCGCAGTTTATACCTTCTTTGATCCGACTGAATCCGCGCGTAGCCTCGGTAGCATGGCGATCCTTTGGCAAATAGAACACGCCAAACAGGAAAATATTGAATATATTTATCTCGGTTACTGGATAAAACAGTGCCAGAAAATGGTCTATAAGAGCAAGTATCGTCCGTTTGAGATCTTTCAGGAAGGAAACTGGCGAACCGGTGGAATTTATTAATCTATATTTATCAATGAGTTAACATTTTTTAACGTTTCTGGTACTAAAGTGGTCTGCGCTTTGCACGATATAGCTTATAACGACCAAGTAAATGTCGATGCACTGTAAAAGGAGACGATTATGTTGAGCTTTATTTACCGCATGATGAGAGACTTTGAACTGGAACATGGAATGAAGCCAAATGTGCTGCATCTCAATAATGAGCACTTTGATAAACTTCGTGAAGATTTCCTTGATCCCGATAATATTGAAGCCATCATTGGACGTCTTGAGATGGAGATTGTTATCGAGAAAAACACCCTGCATCCACATCTATCCTGGATCGAATCTTCTTATCGAAAAGTCGCTTCTTTCTAAATTTAGCCTCTCCCATCCGCCATACAGCCCCATATGGGGCCGTTTTGGTCTAATTCTTGGCTTTATACGTTGAAACTAACGCCCAGTTAGTGCATTATTCGCGCCGTTATCAACAACAGACTGCTTATCAAACTAAGCAATAGAACGGGATATATGGCTAAAGAAGAAGCAATTGAAATGGAAGGAACGGTCATCGAGACCCTCCCTAATACTATGTTCCGCGTAGAACTGGAAAATGGCCACGTTGTAACGGCTCATATCTCCGGTAAAATGCGCAAGCACTACATTCGTATTCTTACCGGCGACACCGTAACGGTTGCGCTCACACCCTACGATTTAAGCAAAGGTCGCATTACTTACCGCGCTCGCTAATTACTTTGTTAATGAACCGGCTCCTCGTGTTCATCTTCAGTCATAATTTCAAGCTGTAGCCCCTCTTTGTTTGCCGTGATGCGTACATGTCCACCATGCACCAAACGGCCAAAGAGCAATTCTTCTGCCAATGGCTTTTTAATCTTGTCCTGAATCAAGCGGCTCATTGGTCGAGCCCCCATCTTCTTGTCAAAACCGTTTTCTGCAAGCCATGTTTGTGCCGCATCATCGAGCTCAATCGTGACATGTTTGTCCTGAAGCTGTGCTTCCAACTCGAAAATAAATTTATTCACGACATGCTCAATCGTACTGCGTCCTAAAGCATCAAACCAAATAACACTATCAAGACGATTTCTAAACTCAGGAGAGAAAGTACGGTTAATCACTTCGGTATTATCTTTATCATGATCCTGTTCTGTAAAACCAATGCTGGGTCGGCTCATGTGTTCTGCACCGGCATTCGTTGTCATCACAATCACAACATTACGGAAATCCGCTTTACGACCGTTGTTATCGGTTAACGATCCGTGATCCATCACTTGTAACAATAAATTAAATACATCCGGATGGGCTTTTTCTATTTCATCTAACAACAAAACGGCATGCGGTTGTTTCGTGACGGCTTCGGTGAGCAAGCCACCTTGATCAAAACCAACATAGCCTGGTGGCGCACCAATCAAACGCGATACCGTATGTCGTTCCATATATTCAGACATATCAAAGCGAATTAACTCAACACCCATAATACGGGCAAGTTGACGTGTCACTTCTGTTTTACCCACCCCGGTTGGACCGGCAAACAAGAAGGCACCAATAGGACGATCTTCTGTACCCAAACCGGAGCGCGACATTTTAATGGCTGTCGATAAGCTATCAATCGCCTTGTCTTGACCATAGATAACCATTTTCAAATCTTGATCAAGTTTCTTCAACATATCTTTATCGGATGATGAAACTTTCTTCGGTGGAATACGTGCAATACTCGCGACAACGCGTTCAATGTCACCAACACCAATGGTCTTTTTACGTTTGGATGCTGACTGTAAACGTTGATAGGCACCGGCTTCATCAATAACATCAATTGCTTTATCCGGAAGGTGACGATCATTAATGTAACGCTCCGCCAACTCTGCTGCTGCACGCATGGACTGTTTGGTGTACTTCACATCATGAAAATCTTCAAAGCGTGATTTCAAGCCAATTAGAATTTGTACGGCTTCATCAACACTCGGCTCGTTAACATCAACCTTCTGGAAGCGTCTGGCAAGCGCGCGATCTTTTTCAAAAATACCACGGTACTCTTGATAGGTAGTTGAGCCCATGCATTTAAGCTCACCGGATGCGAGCATTGGTTTAATTAAATTTGAGGCATCCATCACACCACCCGATGCAGCACCGGCACCAATGATAGTATGAATTTCATCAATGAAGAGTATTGCATGAGGTTGTTGCTTTAACTGTTTAAGAATACCTTTTAAGCGTTTTTCAAAATCACCGCGATATTTTGTACCCGCTAGTAACGCGCCCATATCTAATGAGTAGATAACACTTTCATTTAATACTTCGGGTACATCACCTTCAACGATCATTAAGGCAAGGCCTTCTGCAATCGCCGTTTTACCTACACCGGCTTCGCCAACAAACAAAGGATTATTTTTACGGCGGCGACATAAAATCTGGATTGAGCGTTGTATTTCCTGATTACGACCAATCAGTGGATCAATTTTTCCCTGAGCCGCCTGTTCATTTAAATTGACTGCGTAACTTTCCAAAGGTGATTTAGCTTGCGGTTCTGCACCCTCTTCATCAATTTCCGCACTGAATTCTTCGTCTGCTTCATCTTCAATTTTAGAAATACCGTGCGACAAGTAATTAACAATATCCAGACGCGTTATACCTAACTTATTCAAAAAATAAACAGCCTGGGAATCAGGTTCACTGAAGATAGCAACCAGTACATTGGCGCCCGTGACTTCCTGTTTACCTGACGATTGCACATGAAACACCGCTCGTTGCATCACACGCTGAAAACCCAATGTCGGTTGTGTTTCGCGTTCATCTAGCTCAGGAATTAAAGGCGTTGTTTCATCAAGAAAGTCTATCAAGTCAGACTGCAGTGTCGCAAAATCAGCACCGCATGCACGTAAAACAAGTGCCGCATCAGGGTTATCCAACAAGGCTAGCAATAAATGCTCAACCGTCATAAATTCGTGTTTCTTGTCACGCGTTTCCTTGTAAGCAAGGTTTAGCGTAAATTCGAGCTCTTTACTCAACATAGAAATGTCCTCAACCGTCTTCTTCCATGACGCACTTTAATGGGTGCTGATTTTCTTTTGCATAAGCGTTAACTAATTCCACCTTCGTCTCTGCGATATCGCGACTATACACACCACATACACCCATTCCCTTGGTGTGAACATTCAACATGATCTGAGTTGCCTTTTCTCGATTCATGTTAAAAAAGTCCTCGAGGATATGCACCACAAATTCCATTGGCGTGAAATCATCGTTCAGCAGCAACACCTTGTAACGCGGTGGTTGCTTTAATTTCGGTTTGGCCTCTTGCAGCGCCAGGCCGTCATCATCATTATGTCGTATCTCTTTACTCATACTTACTCTATCTAACGTCAATTATGGTTCAAAATCCACTGCTTAACACCTTCAGTAGAATATTAATGTAACACTGTGATTCTCTTTAGAATAATACCAAGTATCTGTATACACACACTTTTTACCTAAGTTTTGAATAGTTGACTATTATAATCAGGTTAGTTAAAAAGGTGTTATCAGCCTCACTGACTCATTAAGTGGGGGTAAATATTGTTTAATCAATATGAGGGGACAAATATGGCACACGGTACCGTCAAGTGGTTTAACAACAGCAAAGGCTACGGTTTTATTGCCGATGAAGAAGAACATGAAATCTTTGCACACTTTTCAAGCGTTGAAATGGATGGCTTTAAGACCCTGAAACGCGGTCAACACGTTGAATTTGAGCTTATTGATGGCCCCAAAGGCTTGCAGGCTCAACATATACGTCCTGACAATAAAACGCCTGTGGAGACAACTGACACGCTCCATTAAGCTCAATATTTGGGTATCTCGACCAAAGGCGCGTTATAATAACGCTTTCTGGTCTTGCATGATGCTCGAATGTCATTAAAAACAACATATTCCTCTATTAAAGCCTTTATTACCCGTGATGGCTCCAATATTCGTGAGCTCATGCACCCCAAACAACATGCCGACTCATTCGGTGTTAATGCGCAGAGCCTTGCCGAAGCACGTGTCATGGTTGGGAGTAAAACGCAGTTACACCAGCATTTAAAAACAGAAGAGCTATACCATATTACGGCTGGTTCAGGTGTGATGACGCTTGCCAATGAAACCTTCCCGGTGCAAACGGGCGACACAATCTGCATTAAACCGGGAACGCCTCATTGCATTGAAAATAACGGTGATAAAGAACTGGTGTTGCTTTGTTGTTGTTCCCCCGCCTATTCAGACGATGACACGGAATTACTATGAGCCGACTCATCGCATTAAACAAACCTTTTGGTGTGCTTAGCCAGTTTAGTCGTGAAGGTGTTCACCCAACCCTCGCCGATTACGTTGATGTCCCCAATGTCTACCCTGCCGGGCGACTAGATCGTGACAGTGAAGGATTATTATTACTCACCGATGATGGCAAGCTTCAAGAGCGAATTGCAGATCCCAAGTTTAAAAAAACCAAAACCTATTGGGTTCAGGTTGAACGAGAACCCGACGAGGCTGCGCTACAGCAACTTCGTGAAGGAATTGCATTAAAAGATGGCGTAACACGCCCCGCACAAGTAGCCTTAATCGATGCGCCTGATTTATGGCCACGAAACCCGCCGGTTCGTTTTAGAAAAAATATTCCGACGGCATGGTTAGCGCTTACCATTAGTGAGGGGAAAAACCGGCAGGTACGCCGTATGACGGCAGCCATTGGTTACCCTACTTTACGCCTGGTGCGTGTCTCCGTTGGTAAGTGGAAACTTGATGGTTTAGCACCTGGTCAATGGCGCGATGTTGATGTATCCACATGATAAATAAAAAACACATTATTGTTGGCATGTCTGGTGGCGTTGATTCATCAGTTGCTGCACACCTTCTCATTCAACAAGGCTTCCATGTTGAAGGTTTGTTTATGAAAAACTGGGAAGAAGATGATAGCGAAGAATATTGCACCGCAACCGAAGATTTAAATGACGCACAATCAGTCTGCGACCAACTCGGCATTCCTTTGCATACGGTAAATTTCTCTGCCGAATATTGGGATCGCGTGTTTGAGCACTTTTTAAATGAGTACAAAGCCGGACGAACACCCAACCCGGATGTGTTGTGTAATCGTGAAATAAAATTTCGTGCTTTTCTTGATCATGCACAAACACTCGGTGCGGATGCTATTGCCACCGGTCACTACGTTGATACGCGCCTGCAAAATAATGAATATCAATTAATTAAAGGCCGCGACAATAATAAAGACCAAAGTTATTTTCTGTACATGCTGGGGCAAACTCAACTATCAAAGGCCTTGTTCCCACTTGGCAATATAGAAAAAGATCAGGTAAGAAAAATAGCCGAAGAAAATAATTTTATTAATAGTCGCAAAAAAGACAGTACCGGCATTTGTTTTATTGGCGAAAGAAAATTCAGCGAATTTCTTTCACGCTTTTTGCCCGCCCAACCTGGTGACATTATTACGGAGTCCGGCAAGGTGATCGGCAAACATAACGGACTCATGTATTACACCATTGGTCAGCGACAAGGACTGGGTATAGGTGGTCGAAATGATGCGGGCAGCGAAGCCTGGTTTGTTGCACAAAAAAACATGGACACTAACCAGCTCATAGTTGTGCAAGGTGGCGAGCACCCCCTGCTCTATAAAAAGAAATTACTTGCTGACGATATTCACTGGGTATCTGATAGCTTTCCGGATGCGCTGCTTAATAGCACTTTTCATTGCATGGCAAAAACACGTTACCGCCAGCCCGATCAAGCTTGCCAAATAACAATGAATGACGGTGTTTTGCATGTAGAATTCAATGAACCACAACGTGCTATTACCCCCGGTCAATCTCTTGTGCTTTACGATGGCCAACAGTGCCTCGGCGGTGCGATCATTACTCAAGGTTATAATTAACATGGCTAAATCTTACTCCGATCGTGTGCTCGCTTTTGCAGGTATCGTTCAAGCGTGTCAATGCGCCCAGCAAATTGCCAGAACGGGCATGGTCGATACCGATGCATTAACAACCTGCATACATAGCATCTTTGTTACCTATGCCGATAATTGTCGCGATGTTTTTAATGCTGGCGATCACTTGTCCCGAGGCTTGAAATACACCGAAGAATTGCTCACGCTAAGCGGCAATACTGAAAGAAACGAACTGATGCGTTATATCATCGCCATTATTCAACTAGAGCGAACACTCAATAAAAACCCGGCTGTTCTCGATGAGATCGCAGCGGGTATTTCAAAAGCACAAATACAAAGTGAACATTTTTCGATGTTGCACAGTAATGTTATTGCGTCTTTAGCAGGGCTTTATTCAGACACTTTAAGTAAGCTTAAACCACGTATTATGATCAACGGTGAACAGATGCATTTAACCCACCCGGACAATGCCAATAAAATTAGAAGTTTGCTGCTTGCCGCAGTGCGCTCAGCGGTATTGTGGCGCCAATCAGGTGGCTCCCGCCTACAGTTATTGTTTGCCAGAAAACACTATCTCAATGAATCTAAACGACTTATAAAGAATTGAACAAAACCCTAAAAATACAGTCAAAATAAGTAGTGAAGATGTCCCGACTTTAACGTTGAACAACGTCTGTATTTGAGCTATATTTTTGATATATAGAGATGTTCAAAAGTAGTTCTCTGTCCGTTATGTTCAACACATAAAAAGGAGAATACATCATGAAACGTTTATACTATCTTGCTCCACACCTCAAAAGTGCGAAAGCGGTCTTTAAAGATTTGTTACTAGCACGTATCGATGACCATCACGTTCATGTTGTTAGCAAAGATGAATCTCAGTTAGTCAGAGAAAATTTACCTGCTGCAACATTGTTAGAAAAGTCTGATGTCGTACCAGCATTTGAACGTGGTCTTATCACTGGCTTTGCATTAGGACTTGTATTGAGCTTCATTGGTGTTGTGTTTGCGCCTTTTGGGATTCAATTAGGCGGAGGCGCTATTCTTGCCATTACACTTTCCGGTGCATTCTTTGGTGCATGGGTATCCAGTATGGTTGGCATATCAATTCATAATACTCACCTTAAAGCATTTGAAAAAGCAATCGAACGAGGTGAATATCTATTTATTGTTGATATTCCAAAATCAAGGATGACTGAAGTTACAACGTTGATGACACGTCATCATCCTGAAGCTGAAGGTGAAGGAAGCGATCCAACTGTACCCGCCTTCCCTTAAACAATTTATTGTTTAAAGAAAGGCGAGTGTCATTTTAGGTACCCAGTATTACCTGAGCGGATGTATGTCGGCTCAGGTAATGCTTATGGGTGCTAACTTATCTGCTACTTCTTTGTATTCCGCAATTTCATGGAAATTCAAGTAGCGATAAATTTCATCGCTGAATGGTTTTAAATCTTTCATATACGCCATGTATTCATCCACCGTAGGTAACTTGCCCAACACCGATGTTACAGCGGCTAATTCTGCCGAGCCTAAATATACATCGGCATCTTTACCTAAACGGTTGGGGAAGTTTCGAGTCGATGTTGATAAGACAATGGCTTCATCAGCAACACGTGCCTGGTTCCCCATACACAAAGAACAACCCGGTGTTTCTGTGCGCGCCCCTGCTTTACCGAAAATAGAGTAATACCCTTCTTCGGTTAATTGATGCGCATCCATTCTTGTTGGTGGCACAATCCATAAACGAACCGGCACATTGGTGACTTTCTCAAGCACCTTACCCGCGGCACGATAATGCCCGATGTTAGTCATACATGAACCGATAAATACTTCATCAATTTTCACTTCACCAATTTCAGATAACGACTTCACATCATCCGGATCATTAGGGCAAGCTAATAATGGTTCTGTTATGTCGGCGAGATCAATTTCAATCACTTCCGCATATTCTGCATCATTATCAGGTTCCAATAATTGTGGATCGTTCACCCATTCTTGCATGGCTGTGATACGACGCTGCAATGTCCGTTCGTCACCGTAGCCTTCTGCGATCATCCATTTTAATAAGGTAATATTTGATTCAAGATATTCACAAATTGAATCCTTGCCTAAACGAACCGTACAACCACCCGCTGATCGTTCAGCCGAGGCATCAGAAAGTTCAAACGCTTGTTCTACTTTCAGATCAGGCAAGCCTTCAATTTCGAGAATACGACCCGAGAAAATATTTTTCTTATTTTGTTTTTCTACTGTCAACAAGCCTTTTTGAATAGCAACATAAGGAATTGCATTAACGAGATCACGCAAGGTAATACCCGGTTGCATTTCACCTTTAAAACGAACCAATACTGATTCAGGCATATCCAACGGCATCACACCCAATGCCGCCGCAAAGGCAACCAACCCTGAGCCTGCCGGGAAACTAATCCCTAACGGGAAGCGTGTATGCGAGTCACCACCAGTGCCAACCGTGTCAGGCATAACCATTCGGTTTAACCAGGAATGAATCACACCATCACCCGGGCGAAGTGACACACCGCCACGCGTTTGAATAAATTCCGGTAACTGATGCTGCAAGGTAATATCAACGGGTTTAGGATACGCAGCCGTATGACAAAAACTTTGCATCACCAGGTCTGCAGAAAAACCCAAACAAGCCAACTCTTTTAGCTCATCACGCGTCATGGCACCAGTTGTGTCTTGCGAGCCAACCGTTGTCATGCGTGGTTCGCAGTAAGTGCCAGGGCGAATACCCTCAACACCACAAGCACGACCGACCATTTTTTGCGCCAGGGTATAGCCCTTGCCCGTATCCGCAGGTGCAATCGGACGCGTAAATAATTCTGAAGCGTCTAAACCTGAATCTTCACGCGTTTTATCCGTTAGAGAGCGACCAATAATAAGTGGAATACGCCCACCGGCACGGACTTCATCTGCCATGGTCGTTGGTTTAAGCGTAAAGGTGCTGATCACCTCGCCCGCTTCGTTATGTACTTCACCTTTATAGGGGTAAACCGTGATCACATCGCCTGTGTTCATTTTGGTGACATCACATTCAATCGGTAAAGCACCGGAGTCTTCTGCGGTATTAAAGAAAATAGGTGCAATATTGCCACCTAATACGATACCACCCTGACGTTTATTCGGAACGAAAGGAATATCCTCCCCCATGTGCCATAACACCGAATTGATGGCTGACTTACGCGATGACCCGGTACCCACCACATCACCAACATAGGCAAGTGGATGACCTTTTTCTTTTAGCTCATCAATGACTGACAATGCGTTCGGCATACGGTTAATAAGCATTGCCTTTGCATGCAATGGAATATCAGGGCGACTCCATGCCTCGGATGCAGGAGACAGATCATCGGTATTCGTTTCACCATCAACTTTAAAAACTGTCACTGTCATCGATTCAACCATTGGATCACGGCAAGTAAACCACTCCGCATTAGCCCAGGCATCGACAACCTGTTTGGCATAGCGATTATTAGCCGATTTTGCCACCACATCATGGTAGGCATCAAAAACTAACAAGGTTTTAGATAAGGCTTCAGCAGCAATCGGCGCCAGCTTATCGTTATCCAGCAAATCAACCAATGGCGTGATGTTGTAGCCACCTAACATCGTCCCCAGCAACTCGGTCGCTTTCTCAGCATCAATTAGCGAACAATCTGTTTCACCTTTGGCTATCGCGGTTAAAAATCCGGCTTTGACGTACGCAGCCTGATCAACACCGGGTGGTACACGGTGGATCAATAATTCAAGCAGGCTTTCTTCTTCACCTACGGGTGGATTCTTTAATAGTTCGACTAATGCGGCGGTTTGCTCTGCATCCAAAGCTAATGGGGGCAAACCCTGTTCAGCACGTTCACTCACATGTTGACGGTATGACTCAAGCACGATAACTCCTTCTTTCTAATCAGGGCGGGTATTCTACCGGTTCAGGGCTGTCGGCACACGCCTAATCGTCAATAACCGTATAAAATCACTGGCATTACTAATACATTTGTATTAAGTTGGACCCCTAAAGCAGTACAAAAACACAAATGCTTTTGGCATTTATAATAATAATTTGCTTTACAAAGAACTTATAACTATAACTAAATAAAGAAGTTTTTATTTTTACAGCAAGGTTCAGGCAATTACCGCAAGCGTGACTCGCATCACGGAAAAGCCTGACTGAATACGGTGTAATAAAACCCTGTTCACGCTGTTTTGGAGAAGATTATGGATACCACCATCGCACTATTTTTCAGCCTGGGCATCGTAATGAGCCCAACCGATGAACCAGCTACCGCACCACAGCTTGAAACAACGAATACGATTATTGCCCAACAAACGATAAAACCGAGTCAAAAAGTACTTAAACGCCACGAAATCACCAAAAAACGCATTGCCGCAACCAATGCCTGGCTAGCCAGTCAACGCCAACAACGTCGTCAATTAGCACAAGTACATCAAGCAAAAACGATACAAGTTAGTCTCAAACAGAATCTCACGTCCTGTAGCAAGGACTGGGCCTATACATAATAATAACAAAGCATTATCACAAAAATTCAGCCCCGCCATGCGGGGCTTTTTGTTGTGTTTTATGGCACAATCCCCGCATAATTTATAATCGAAGAGTCGGATAACAACATGCAGCTTTCATCTCTCACCGCCGTATCCCCTATTGATGGCCGTTATGGCAGCAAAACCAGTGCATTACGCAGCATTTGTAGTGAATTTGGTCTCATTCGCCACCGTGTTCTAGTTGAAGTACGCTGGTTACAAGCGCTGGCTGATCAACCTGATATCAGTGAAGTCCCTTCGCTCAGTCGTGATGCAAATAGTGTATTAAATGCCATTGTTGATAATTTCAGTGAAGACGATGCGCAACGTGTTAAAGACATCGAACACACCACTAATCATGATGTGAAAGCGGTTGAGTACTTTCTAAAAGAGAAAATTGCTGATAATGCCGAGCTAAATGCCATTAACGAATTCCTGCATTTTGCCTGTACTTCTGAAGACATCAATAACCTCTCACATGCCCTCATGCTCGCAGCATCACGAAATGATGTCTTGTTACCCATGATGGATGAAGTCATCGCAGCCATCGGTTCATTGGCTCAGGAACAGGCTTCTCAGCCAATGCTATGTCGTACCCACGGTCAACCTGCGTCGCCTTCTACCTTGGGTAAGGAAATGGCCAATGTGGTTGCAAGACTACGCCGCCAGCGCCAACAACTCGCTAATGTAGAGTTACTCGGTAAGGTGAATGGTGCCGTCGGCAACTATAACGCCCACCTCAGCGCTTACCCTGATGTTGATTGGGAGGCTTTTGCCAAGCAGTTTGTAGAAGCATTAGGACTTGATTGGAACCCCTACACCACGCAGATCGAACCGCATGACTATATTGCCGAATATTTTGATGCGCTGGCGCGTTTTAATACCATTGTGCTCGATTTTGACCGTGATATTTGGAGCTACATTTCGATTGGCTACTTCAAACAAAAAACCATTGCCGGTGAAGTGGGTTCATCGACCATGCCGCATAAGGTCAACCCGATTGATTTTGAGAACTCAGAGGGCAATATTGGCATCGCCAATGCCATTTTAGGGCACTTATCCAGTAAATTACCGATTTCTCGCTGGCAGCGCGATTTAACCGACTCAACCGTACTGCGTAATCTCGGTGTTGGTATTGCACATAGCTTAATCGCTTTCCAATCAACACTGAAAGGCATCAGCAAACTGGATCCTAATGCTGAAAGTATGAATGCTGATCTCGATGCCAACTGGGAAGTTCTTGCTGAACCTATTCAAACCGTTATGCGCCGCTATGGTATTGAAAAACCCTATGAAAAACTAAAAGAGCTAACCCGAGGTAAACGTATTGATGAAGCTTCTTTGCATGCATTTATTGATACGCTGGCAATTCCTGATGATGAAAAATCACGCTTGAAAACACTCAGCCCAGCCTCTTATATTGGTAACGCGGTGGAACAAGCCAATAAGCTCTAGGCAGATGCGCCGTTTTGTGAACTAGCGCACAGAGTTGAACGATACAATTAAGGATAGTACTCAACAGGCAACAGATGATGTGTGACCCCTTCCTACCCCCACAAGTCGCCATCAGCTGGTACCCAACCCACCCGGACTGCATCCCCCACCCCGCAGTCCGGGTTTATTTTGCCTGCGATTCAGCGATCAGCCAATGAAGATGAAGTTAACCTTTCCTAATGGCATAACGACGAATGAGTTCCTGCGAGACTATTGGCAAAAGAAGCCTCTCTATATCCCCGCAGCACTCAATCATTTTAACGATCCACTTGAGCCCGAAGAATTAGCCGGTCTTGCCTGTGAAGAGGAAATCGCTGCACGGATTATTATTGATAAAGGCAATAACGATTGGCAGGTACGACATAACCCGTTTAATGACGATGACTTTACATGTCTGCCAGAGAGTCACTGGACTGTTCTGGTGCAAGATTTAAATAAACACATACCTGAACTGGATCAACTTCTTGATGCCTTTGATTTTTTACCCTCGTGGCGTATTGATGATGTCATGGTCAGTTACGCGGCTCCTTACGGTGGGGTTGGGCCACACACAGATCAATACGATGTGTTTTTATTACAAGGCATGGGCACTCGGCGTTGGCAACTTAGCAGCGCAAAAAAAGATGCCGCACTTATCAAGGGGATTGATCTTCGTATTTTAGAAAACTTTGAAGCAGAGCAAGAATTTATCTTACACCCCGGTGACATGCTTTACTTACCACCCGGTTTGCAACACTACGGCGTTAGCGATAAAGCCTGTATGACGTACTCGATTGGCTTGCGTGCACCCAGTCAACTTGAACTTATCGGTGACTATGTTGATCAATTAACCCTTAATCAACATAACAGCAATGAAACACGCTATCGTGACCCAGCACTGACCAGGAATGCGAGCGGTGAAATAACCCATGACGCGATTAATCAAATTATAAAACTAATAAAAGATATCCCGAGAGACGAAGACGAAATCAAACAGTGGTTTGGCAAATTCATTACCAGCACACACCAAACATTAACGGTCATCCCTGTTGAAACCAGTCTGGATGTTGATGAGATTAAACAGCGTATTCAACAAGGCGATTTGCTTTATCGTAATCCAACCAGTCGCTTTGCCTATATTGAAAATGATGAGAACACCCGTATTTTTATTGATAGCTGTACCAAAACACTATCAGGTGCAACCGCCACGATTGCCAAACATATTTGTGACCACCGAGTATTTGATACCAACAGTCTTTCTGATTGGCTAATGAACGATCAGTGCCTGACTCTTTTATGCGCCTGGTATGAAATTGGCTTACTGGAATTTTCGAACAATAGTAATGAAAATGCCAACTAATTGGCAGGTAAAATTAACGAATTGGTCTAATATTACTACATAAACAACCGCGATCCGCACTACAAAATGACTTTGGCGATAGGTGAATCACAATGACGAATGAAACAGGTGATGAAAAAGTATTAAGCCTCAAAACGGCTGAACAAAACCGAGATGCCAGTATTGAGCTGGTTGAACAAGCTCGCTATGCCCTGGATATCGTTTGTCGCGATCTTGACCATGCACTCTACGATAATGACGATTTTTATGACGCAGTAAAAAAACTTGCTACCAGCGGACCAAAAGCAAAAATAAGAATTCTTATTCAAGATAGTAATAAAGCAGTCAAACAAGGTCACCGTCTTGTTGAGCTGGCACGTAAACTAAGCTCATTTATTAAAATTCGCATTCATGGCAAACGCTTCAAGGAATTTAACGAAGCATGGCTCATTGTTGATGCCAAAGCATGGATTCGCCGCCCGCATGCCGACAAATATATTGCGGAAGTCAATTACTCCGCAGCACGACAGCTTCGAGATATCACAAAAGATTTTGATAATATGTGGAATGAAGCCAATGATGATCCTAACTTAAGACGACTAAGCCTTTAAGCCACTAGGTGCATAACATGAAATTTAAAACACTATTACAACGCACACTTATTTTAATGATCTGCCTGTTTTCGATTCCTGTTTTTGCAGATCGCATTGAGGTCATTCAATTACAGGGGCGCAGTGCCAATGACATTATCCCCATTATTCAACCACTACTTGGAGCAGATACCGGCCTTAGCGCACAAGGCTATAAACTGATCGTCCGCGGCTCTGAAAAAACAATTTCTCAAGTTCGCGATCTTGTTCTTCAATTGGATCACCCTCTTAAACAGTTGATGATCAGTCTTCGTCGTGGTGGGCAATCTATTCATAATGATAATGAGTTAAGTGCATCGGGTAGTATTAAGTCAGGCAATGCCCGCTTGTCTGTGGGAGATGAACATAAAAATAATGTCCGCCTGTATGAGAGTCGCCGTTCAATTAACAACAATTCAATACGACGCATCCATGTAACCGAAGGTCGTCAGGCATTTATTCAAACTGGTCAACTTGTTCCCGTTGGCGAACGTCGTACCGACCGCTTTGGCAATCAAAGTAATTCTGTTCGCTACAAAAATGCCAGTAGCGGTTTCTATGTTCTGCCTCGCCTTGCCGGCGATCGCGTCAATCTGGATGTATTACAAAACAGTATGAGTATCGATCGCCATGGACGACAACGATTTAACGTTCAGCGTACCGGGACAACACTCAGTGGTAAAATTGGAGAATGGATCAGTATTGGTGGCGTTACACAACAACTTAACCAGTCTAAATCAGGCATTTTGCACTCAACTCAGCGTAACGCTAACAGTGATTCACAACTTTATATCAAGGTTGATGTCATCAACTGATCGTTGATTGAATCGTCTCTTTGAGTTTTTGTAATCCTTGTTGAGCCAAGGCTTTACGCTCATCATCTTCACTTGTATCAAGTAAGGGCTTGAAGGTGTGCTCAAGTTCTCTGGCGATATCACCGATAACGGCTAAATCAAAGGTGGCGGCAGAACCGGCTAAACCATGAACCTTACGATCAAATTCAGCCGCCAAATCTGCATCCCACTGTTGGTTCAATGCTTGCCACATAGATTCAAGTTCAGTCAGTAGCGATGGTAAGCTTTCTCGATATGATTGAAATAAGGCTTCTATCCGTGATGTCATATTTTTATAGGCTGTATGAGTGATTAATTTTATGTATCATAGAGCTTAGCATGGTTTCCGCTGCAAGCAGTAGTCCTGTGTAAAAATCATATTAATATCAGGAAGTTAGCATACAATCATGTCTTTATCCTCTTTAAACCCCGGGCAACGTGAAGCCGTCCACTATCGAGATGGGCCTTTATTAGTTATTGCAGGTGCTGGCAGCGGCAAGACCCGTGTCATTACGACAAAAATCACTGAATTAATCCGCCAACATGGGCTGGAACCACGGCATATTGCCGCCGTTACCTTTACCAATAAAGCGGCTCGTGAAATGCGCTCGCGTATCACTGATATGCTTGATAAAGACGTTAATAAAGGCCTACGCATCAGTACTTTTCATACCCTCGGTTTAAACATAATTCGCTCTGAATTAGAAACACTTGGTTATCGCAAAGGTTTCTCTATCTATGATGATACCGATAGTATGGCCGTTCTCAATGAACTTGCTCGTGGTGAAACAGAAGAACGCTTAAGGCTATTACGAAATCAAATATCACGCTGGAAGGCAGCCTGCATTTCTCATCAACAAGCAATGGCAACCGCTGAAGATTCTTTAGCCAGTCGAATGGCCGAACTTTACGAAGCCTATGACCGCCATCTACATGCCTGTAATGCGATTGATTTTGATGATCTACTTCTGATCCCTGTGCATCTGTTTGCAAAAGATACCGAGGCACTTCATCGTTGGCGTGAAAAAATAAAGTACCTGCTCGTTGATGAGTATCAAGACACCAACAAAACCCAATATGAATTAGTAAAATTACTGGTGGGTGATCGTGGTTGTTTAACCGTGGTCGGTGATGATGATCAATCTATTTATGCCTGGCGCGGTGCACAACCTGAAAATATGAATTTGCTCGCCGAAGATTACCCAAATCTGAAAGTCATTAAGCTCGAACAAAATTATCGTTCAATGGGTGGCATACTTCAGGCAGCAAATAGTGTTATTGCAAATAACCCACATGTATTTGAAAAAGCATTGTGGAGTGAACTGGGTTTTGGTGAATCATTGCACGTTATTCGTGCTGCCAATGAAGAACAAGAAGCAGAAAAAGTCGTCACCCGTTTGCTACACCATAAGTTCAGACACCGTACCGATTACAAAGATTACGCAATTCTTTATCGTGGTAATTTTCAATCAAGGTTATTTGAACGTGGCTTACGCGAATATAACATCCCTTATTATCTCAGTGGTGGCACATCGTTCTTTGCCTACACCGAAATCAAAGACATCATGTGTTATCTTCGTGTTATCACCAACCCGGATGATGATAATGCTATGTTACGCATTATTAATACGCCGCGCCGCGAGATTGGTCCTGGCACATTAGAAAAATTAGTGGCCTTTTCCGCTGACACAAATTCAAGTTTATTTGCGGCAATGCACGACCCGTCCATTGTTAATGCCTTGCCCAATCGCGCAGTAAGTCGCATTCAATATTTTATTGACTGGTTAGATAAACAGGTTTATTCAGCTGAAACTAATGCGCCTACCTTTGTGGTAAAAAATCTGGTTGCTGACATTGATTATCCTCAATGGCTTAAAGATAACTACCCTGAAGAGAAAGTCGCAGAACGAAAAATGGACAATGTCTCTGAACTGATTGAATGGATAGAACGTTTATCAAACAAATCCAGTGATGCTGATCTAGGTGATATCGTTAGTCGCTTAACACTCCTTGATATTCTTGATCGCGATGATGAACAGGAAGGTGATCATGTTCACTTGATGACCCTGCATGCCGCAAAAGGTCTGGAATTTCCACATGTCTATTTAGTTGGCATGGAAGAAGACATTCTTCCCCATCGGGTCAGTATTGAAGAAGATAATATAGAAGAAGAGCGACGACTTGCTTATGTTGGTATTACTCGCGCGCAAAAAACCATGTCATTCAGTTATGCGCTACGCCGTAAGCGTTATGGCGAAATGATTCAGTGTTTACCTAGCCGTTTTCTCGATGAAATTCCGCAAGAGTTGTTGCACTTTGAAGGTGAGAAGGCTGATCCGGAGAAAACGCAGGAAGAAGGACGCGCGACACTCAGTAGTTTACGCGCTTTACTAAGTGAAAAATAAATAATCCAGCTCAAAGAGCTGACTTTTTAATTAAACATAGTATCTATTTAAAACGTTTAATACCAAACATTCCTAAAAGAACGGTTCCAAATAAAATAAATGCTCCTGGAACAGGTACTGGAGACATACCAATTTCAATCGCAGCTAATGAATAATCACTATAATCATCTGTATTACCGCTGAGAACGACTGTCAACGCTCCCCATTTGTTAAAACCGGTTTCATAGTAACCACCAAGATTATCTAGGCTATCCGCAGGTGGCCCAAACAAAAGACCATCAATAACAGCAATTTCACCTACGCTAGCACTATTATTTGAATCATCATGATCGCCACTGCTATGGCTCGAGTCACTGCTGTGACTGCTACTTGAATCATCATGGTCACTACTGCTATCGCTTGAGTCACTGCTATGACTGCTACTTGAATCATCATGATCGCTACTGCTATCGCTTGAGTCACTGCTATGACTGCTGCTTGAATCATCATGGTCACTACTGCTATCGCCCGAGTCACTGCTATGACTGCTGCTTGAATCATCATGGTCACTGCTGTCATCGCTTGAGTCACTGCTATGAATATCGTTATGACTACTCGTTTCGTTTGCAAATAGATCTAAAAGAAATACATTAGTTACATCAACAGGTGCCGCAAAAGATATCGTGATTGTTTGATCAATTGATGTGAAAACATCACCACTTTCGGTAATTTCATCATTATTAATACCAATGCCATCACCCGAACAGGCTAAACCATGATTCTCTACACCAGCCATACAACCCGAAGTTTCAGAATTACTGCTATTAAACGTAAGTATGCCATTTGATGCCGTCAACGTAACATTTCCAACCGTTGCAGTGGTACCATCACCGTCATTAATTGCCTCACCCCAAACACGACTGGTGAAATCAACCAATGCTGCATTGGCTACAGAGGCAAACGCAAAACAGAATATTGCTAAAAATGAACGAAAAGTTTTTTGTAATCGCACTCTGACATTCCCCCACGGAAGTCCGAATAAATTAAGAGTGCCGAGATATTAACCTTATATATATGATAGTTATATGACCCGTTTGGGCTATTTGATGCGATTTAAAGGTCTAACAAGACCTTTAAAGGCTTACGCATACCAGCGATTTTGCATGCCATTTGCCCATACCCGTATGGGAACAGGTAGTAAACATGTTTTCTTGTGGCTTTATCTTTACCTGACTGCTCTTTTAAACGTTTCAATACCGTACGCAACTCTGGAACACAGCTAGTTGTTTCATAATGTTCACGAACAATATTAACGATTTGCCAGCGATCTTCATTCATTTCTAAAGAAAGTTGATCGGCCAACTGTTCAGCCACCTGATTGTCCCACATGGTGGGATCCAGTAGATATCCTTCATCGTCAACGCCGACTTCATTACCTTCAAATACTAATGACATAATTTATTCAATTCCTAGTGTGAATCAGGTACTACGCCTACTTGAGGCATGTCAGCTAAACCGGTTTCACGTGCGTGTTCTTCAAAGCCTTTGTTATGCCAGAAGAATGCACCCGGCATCGTGGTAGGGGTGACTAATACATAAAACAGTGCTCGACCAACCAGTGCGGTCATTAACATCACAATGGCTAATAATGTTATGACTGTCATGGCAATCTCAGCTTGGGGTAAACCAATAAATAATCCTGCTGATAAAACAATACTAATAGCCAGACCTATGTTTCTGGCTCTGTAAGTTTTACCAAATTTCGTTTGCTGTACATAGTGGGAAGCGGCACCTTCGCCCCCCTGCTTTTTCATATCCACTGCATGTCGCCATAAACCATAGGCTTCGATTAATAAGCCAGAAAGGATCGCCCAGGCAAGCACATTTATCATCGCGGCGGTTTCCAGCCCTTCTATCACCAGTACACAACTGTATATATAACCCACTAATAATCCGCCTAACGCCAGCATGTTGCCATAAAAACTGGTTAGTACTTGCCAGTGATTCCAAAACGGACGTGCCTTAATACGATAAATACTGTGCATAAAGAATAAAGAAACAGGTCCTGCGATCACTGCTGCCCACCCCGTAAGGTGAATAATCGTATCAACAAACGATGTCGACAATCCTATCCAGTCTGTTAATACAAACGGGAAGGTTATTAATAATGTATAGAGACCTAATAGATTATAGAAAACAGCCAAACTGGCCACTTCACGACTCACCGGCGAATAACGCAAATTATAAAATGCACGATAAAAATACTGCGGCTTACCTAAATGCATGGTTGAGGTATACAGGGCATAGGTTTCAATACCGAGCAAACCAAACAATAATGCTGTATAGGTCGTTGAATGAGCTGTTGGGGCTAAATGCTCAAGGCCGATCATCGGACCCAGGAATAATAATAAAAATGCCCCCACGACCATTTGTGAAATAAGTGTAAATAATACCAACGGATCTTCGCGTGAACGTAACTTACGTAAATTCCATTCGCGCTTGTTACCGTATTTTGGATCGACAACTGGTTTAAATTTATCTTCATTGTCATCACGATGATATTTCAAGGCAGTGCTATCAACACGAACCATATCACGCTGTAATGTACGCGTTTGTTGGAAACGAATATTCGGGTGCGTAATATCGGTGGTTGGGAAACCGGGTATTTCAGTCCGTGCCTGTTCCCGGCCTTCAGGAATATTTTCAATCACACCGAAATCAAGTGCTTTACCAAGACAAGCAGATACACATGCCGGCTTTAATCCAACCTCAAGACGATCCACACACATATTACATTTACTGACTTGCCCTTTAACCGGATCAAGCTGCGGTGCGTTATAAGGACACACCCAGGTACAGTAACCACAACCAAAACAAATGTCCGGATCTTGTAATACGGCGCCATACTCGGCAAATTTCGTGTATGCGCGTGTTGGACAACCCTTTAAGCAAACCGGATCATCACAATGGTTACACGCCATTGAAATATTAAGACGCTGGTAATCCGGGTAAGTACCACCCTCAACAAATCCAACCGAGCGAAATGCGATATGCGCAGGGTTATCATTTTTTTCACTGCATGCGGCTTCACAGGCATGACAAGCAATACAGTTATCTGCAGTAAAGAAGAAACCATGCTGCTTATAGCGATTAGGGTTTTCACCTACCTCTGCATCACCATTGATGTTTAAACTTTTCCCGTAGAGTTCATCTGACTCGGAAATAGTATCAATAGGTGTGCCATAACGATTGCGCACTTTGCTATTCGGATCATTCAGCAAGGCGTAGTCAGGTTCATTGTCGCGTACTTTAAACATGTTTAACCCTTAAAATTTCCGCATTTCCATGCTCAAACGTGCTGCTTCTTGCTGATCTTCCATGCGTTCAATTCGTACCGCAGATTGTTTATAGGCAGGTTGGCGTGAATGTGGATCTAATAAACCCAGTGTTAATCGATTTGCACAATCAAAGAAGTGGAACGGCAAGAAAACCATGTTCTTTGCAACACGATGTGTTGGCTGTGCCATGACCACGGCATCGGAACGACGTGAGACCAAACGCACGTATTCACCGCGTTGTATTCCTAGCTCATGTGCCAAATCAGGGTTAATTTCAATAAACGGTATTGGGCTGTACTTGTTGTTATCGCCAATCTTGCCAGTCTTGGTACGACCATGCCAATGCTCAATTAAACGCCCGGTATTTAACCAGATAGGGAATTTTTCATTCGGCACTTCGTTATTGTCGATAAACGGTAACGGAATTAATTTTGCCTTGCCATCTGGGTAGCGGAATGTAGCATCTTCAGTATAAAGACGTTTACCTCCTTGCGGTGGTAATTCGCCCTTCTTTAATTGCTGTTCTGTATAAGGCCATTGAATGCCACGTTGCTTTTCAATTAAGTCGTGATCCATGCCTGAAATATCCGCTAGGCGACCTTTTGAAATCTCAGCCATTTCAAGAAAGATATCGGGTGCTTTTTCAGGGAAAGTGACATTGCCGTTTTTATTAAAACGCTCTGCCATCCGGTTAAACACCCAGAGATCAGGTTTTGCCTGCCCTGGCGGTGTGGCTAATGGTTTAACAACACTGATACGACGTTCTGTATTGGTCATCACACCTTCTTTTTCAGCCCATGTGCCTGCAGGCAAATAAACATGCGCGTATTGAGCACTCTCAGTATCTTCATAACAATCTTGTACAACACAGAATTCAAGTTTTTCCATTGCTTTACGAATACGCGCCGTATTCGGTAATGACGTTAAAGGATTAGTCGCGATTAACCACAAGCCTTTTATCTGCCCTGATTCAATCGCATGGTAAATATCGGTTTGGAACATACCGCGTTTTTTCGGGAAAAACTCCGGATCAATATTCCAGAACTTGGCAATTTCTTCACGATCTTCTGCTGATTCTAAATAACGATGATTAGGCAAACCGGAACAAGATGACCACTCACGCGTTCCCATCGCATTACACTGACCAGTGATAGACAAACTGGTACCACCCGGTTTACCAATGTTACCGGTAATCAGCGCTAAGTTATTAATCCCCACCACACCATCAGAACCGTGCGTTGACTGGTTAATGCCCATTGTCCAAATCTGCATGGCAGATTCAGATTTAGCAAAAATTCTTGCGACATGACGAATGCGATCTTCATCAATACCACAAATTTTCGCCGCGGTAACCGGATCATACTTTGCGACTTCTGCTTTTAATTCGTCAAAACCATTTGTGTTTGCTTCAATGTATGCCATATCTTGCAGGTCTTCATCGATAATGACATGCATCAAGGCATTCATTAACACCACATCTGTGCCCGGTGTAATGGGTAAATGCATGTGTGCATTCTGTGCCAACATGGTGACACGCGGATCAACCACAATCAGTGTGAAATTTTTCTTTTCCTGCGCTTCTTTCATGCGCCAGTAGATGATCGGGTGTTGCTCCGGAAGATTCGAACCCCAGGCGATTAAACAATCGGTGTGTTCAAAATCTTCGTAACAACCAGGAGGACCATCCGAACCAAATGAGCGTTTGTAACCAGATACTGCCGATGCCATACAGAGTGTTGTATTACCATCGTAGTTATTCGTACCGATTAGACCGCGAGTTAATTTACCCAAAGTATAAAATTCTTCGGTCAGCATTTGGCCTGTTGAAATAATCGCAAACGAATCACGTCCGTATTTTTCCTGGATACGTAAAATTTCATCATGGGTTTTATCAAGCGCTGTGTCCCATGAGGTACTTTGCCATGGCTGATGCCACTGTTCTCGAATTTTTGGCTCCGTACCACGCCCCGCCGAATCAAACAGTTCGTGTTCAAAAATACCTTTAAGACACAATTTACCACGGTTTACATCCGCATCCGCCACACCACGTGAGGCAACCGGCTTACCATCTGTATTTAAACCCACTTCAATAGAGCAACCCGTAGAGCAATAGCCACAAGCGGCATACTTCCACTCTACAACGCCTTTATCGGCGATCTTAATCGGGTTCTTTTGTTTGCGACCAAAAAGCATCTGTCTTACCTGAACGGTTAATCCTTGTTAGGACAACCTTCATTTGGAGTTAATGATAAAAAGATAGTCTCGCCATCCATTTTAATCGGGTAACTGGCGGCACAACCTTCATCAGGAGCAACCGCATTACCGCTATCGAGCATAATTTTCCAATCATGTAACGGACAGGAAACACGATCACCGTGCACGATACCTTGCGACAACGGCCCTTGTTTATGTGGGCACTCATCGCGTAGCGCAAACACACTATCATCAGCGGTACGAAAAACGGCAATATCACCATCAGGTGCATTAACAACACGTGCACCTAATTTGGGGATATCACTCAAAGACCCTACTTCAACCCATTCTTCACTCATATTCTTATCTCGCAGTCGTATCTAATTGTAGTGCTTACGCGTTAATGTTTTTCATTACTTCAAATTCATGTTTTTCAGCACCCTTGGCACGTGCTTCCCATGGATCATCCTGAGCAA
This sequence comes from Gammaproteobacteria bacterium, assembly GCA_027006175.1. Lineage (GTDB taxonomy): Bacteria > Pseudomonadota > Gammaproteobacteria > AKS1 > AKS1 > Sulfuriflexus. The sequence continues at coordinate 81,702 of JALTKS010000079.1, read as the reverse complement.
AACTTTGCGAGAAGTGGAAACGTTCGGCAAGTGCTTTGCGGTTATCGGCATCATCGACAATATTTTCTTTCACATGTGCCAAACCAACACGCTCAATCCACGGCGCAGTACGCTCAAGGTAATGCGCTTCTTCACGGTAAATTTGCATAAAGGCGGCTGCATATTCCAGTACTTCTGCATCCGTTTTAACCGTGGTCAGTAAATCAGTTACACGTACTTTAATACCACCATTACCGCCCACATGTAATTCATAACCCGAGTCAACACAGACGACACCAAAATCTTTAATCGTTGCTTCGGCACAGTTACGTGGACAACCCGATGCAGCCATTTTGTATTTATGTGGTGTCCAGGAACCCCAGGTCATTTTTTCCAAATCAATACCTAGTTGCGTTGAATCTTGTGTACCGAAACGACACCATTCTTTACCCACACAGGTTTTAACTGTTCGCAGTGCTTTACCATAGGCATGGCCTGACACTAATCCTGCTTTATTCAGGTCACCCCAAACTTCAGGTAATTCCTGTTTGGTTAATCCGTACAAGCCGATACGTTGACCACCGGTGACATGTACGGTTTCAACTTTGTATTTATCGGCCACATCCGCAATCGCACGCAACTCGGTCGGTGTTGTACCACCACCCCACATACGAGGAATCACAGAATACGTCGCATCTTTTTGAATATTGGCATGGGCTCGTTCGTTAATGAAACGTGATTGACTATCATCACTTTCTGCATCCGGGTACTGACACATAACATAATAGTTCAATGCCGGACGACACTTGCCACAACCATCCGGTGTATTCCATTCAAGAAATTCTATTGCACTACGAACAGATTTTAATTCATGATCTTTAATTGCCTTACGCACTTCATCATGCGTGTGTTCAGTACAGGCGCACACTGGTTTTAAATGTGGTGCTATCGAGTAATCACCGCCAACAGTATGAGCTAATAAACTTTCAACCAGGCCAGTACATGAACCACAAGAACTTGACGCTTTGGTATGTGCACGTACTTCTTCAAGTGTTAGCAATTTATTAATATTAATCGAATTAACAATGTCGCCTTTCGAGACACCATTACAACCACATATTTCGGCAGAGTCAGCCATCATCTCAATACGATTTTCATCGCCATGTCCTGAATCACCTAAATGCGCCTGACCAAATAAAATCTTTTCACGGAAATCACTAATGTCCGTTTGTTCCCGCATTAGATCAAAGTACCAGGAGCCGTCAATGGTGTCGCCGTACATGACCGCACCCTTCACTTTGTTATCTTGAATAACTAACTTGCGATAAACACCGCGTGACGCATCCTGAAACACCAGTTCTTCTGTGTTTTCATCGCCCGTAAAATCACCTGCGGAAAACAGATCGATACCGGTTACTTTTAATTTTGTTGAGGTAACTGAACCCTCGTACTGTGCGATACCGTGCTGTACCAAATGGTTGGCACACACTTTTGCCATTTCAAACAAAGGTGCAACCAGACCGTAAGTTTCACCTCGATGTTGCACACACTCACCCACTGAATAAACCCGAGGATCAAACGTTTGCATGGTGTCGTTAACAACAATGCCACGTTCGCAATGAATACCAACTTTCTCAGCCAGCTCAATGTTAGGGCGAATACCAACGGCCATTACAACAATTCCCGCTTCTATTTCACGACCATCTTCAAGAACAACTTTTTCTACTCTGTCTTTACCAACAATTTCTTTTGTTAACGCAGGCATGATAATTTCCATGCCACGTTCTTCTAATGACTGGCGCAACATCTTACCTGCTGCCGAATCCATCTGGCGTTCCATCAAGGTATCAACCAGATGCAATACAGTCACTTTCATGCCTTGCTGCATTAAACCATTTGCGGCTTCTAGCCCAAGTAAACCACCGCCAATCACAACAGCATGTTGATGGTTCTTTGCCGCCTCAATCATCATATCGACATCGTGTATATCACGGAAAGCAATCACACCATCCAGATCATGGCCTGGCAAAGGGATAATAAAAGGGTTTGAACCAGTTGCGATTAACAAGCGATCGTATTCGTGCTCAGAGCCATCATCAACAATGACTTTGCGTGCCTTACGATTAATATCAACAACCGTTTTCCCTTTATATAAGGTAATGTTGTTATCCACATACCACTGTTCATCATTGATCATGATTTCATCAATGGTCTTGTCACCTGCCAATACAGGGGAAAGCATAATACGGTTGTAGTTACCGTGTGGCTCAGCACCAAACACAGTAATGTCATACGCATCGGCATCTAATTTGAGGATTTCCTCTACAGTACGCATACCCGCCATACCGTTACCAATGACAATTAATCTTTCCTTCATACCGTACTCCAGGTTCAGATGGTTCTTAGTAAATTTAGTTCGTTTTGCCGTTTATAGAGCAACTACCGTGCCAGTTATATTAGCAGTTACTGAAATAAACTAATAGCGCAAAATTTATATATAAACTACTGATTTAATGATAAAAATAAAATTTTCATATTGTGCTTCAGGAGTTTATTGTGACATTCCGGAACAACAAGCGCACCATTTTGGTGCTTTTTCATGTTATCATGCATCAATATAAGCCAATTATAATATACGAAAATCACAATAACGAGGTTTGTGTATATGAAACACTCATCTCGAGTCACTAATAATAGTAGCAAAGAGGTGCTGTATTAAAGGTTATGACAGTGAATAACGCGATGCATTAAGCTTAATTGATGAGAATTAAATAAACATGGCACGATGTTTGCCTTTATGCCGGCAATAGTGAAATAAAAATTAATTATTTAGGACGTAACTATGTCAAACGAAACCAAGTTTAATCTATTTTCATTTTCAGGACGCTATCGCATCTTGCATATGACATGGTTTGCCTTCTTCATGACTTTTGTTGTGTGGCTAGGGTTAGGTCCTATGATGCCCTACATCCAGGAAGCACTTGGACTTAGCGCTCAACAAACGAAAGTGTTGCTGATTCTGAATGTTGCCATGACCATCCCTTCCCGGATTATTGTTGGCATGTTGGTTGATAAACTGGGGCCTCGCATCATGTACACCGGCATTTTGGTACTCGGTGGCTTGATCAGTATTGCCTTTGCCTGGGCTGATAGTTATGAGCAACTGACCATTCTTCGCTTCCTTTCCGGATTTATTGGCGCAGGATTTGTTGTTGGTATTCGCATGATTGGAGAGTGGTTTCCGGCCAAACAAACCGGTATCGCACAAGGTATTTACGGTGGCTGGGGTAACTTCGGTGCCGCCGGTGCTGCAGGCTCATTACCTTTTATTGCTGCCAGCGTTGGTGATGCCAGTGGTTGGCGCATTGCACTCACCACTGCCAGTATTGTCGCTATTATCTACGGCATTATCTATTTCCTGAGTGTGACCGATACACCAAAAGGGTCAACATACTTCAAACCCAAGAAAACCGGTGCAATGGAAATAACCAGCGGTAAAGATTTAATTCTTTACATCTTAATGAATGTTCCGCTGTTTCTGGCACTGGGTGTACTGACATGGAAATTATCGCCAACCAATATGGGACTTATCAATAACGAAGCAACCTTTATCATCTACATTGCCCTTCTTGCACTTTTTGCAATACAAACATGGAAAATTTTGCATATTAATAGCCATGTCATAAAGGAAACGGTTCCTGAACTACATCAATATAAATTTAAGCAAGTCGCGATTCTGGATTTTGCGTACATGGTCACCTTTGGTACCGAGCTTGCAGTTGTTTCAATGCTTGCCCTCTTTTACGTTGACTGGTTTGAATTACCAAAAATAATAGCGGCGCTGCTTGCTGGTATCTACCCTTTTATCAATTTATTTGCTCGCCCCGGTGGTGGTTGGATCAGTGATAAAATTGGTCGTAAACGTACATTACTTATTGCCTTTACGGGGATCACAGCCAGCTTCCTGGCGCTTGGTCTTGTCGATCAGTCCTGGTCAATATGGATGGTTGTTAGCTTAACCATTATTGGTGGTATTTTTTCTAAAGCAGGCTCGGGTGCGGTCTATGCGATGGTGCCGTTGGTTAAACGTCGAATGACCGGGCAAATAGCCGGCATGGTGGGTGCATTCGGTAATGTTGGTGCTGTTATCTTTCTAACCGTTAACTCATTTGTAGAATACGATGATTTCTTCTTTCTCATCGGTCTTGTCGCGGCCTTTGTCCTAGGGCTGATTATTTTTTTCCTTGAAGAACCACAAGGTTCAATGGCTGAAATCATGCCAGATGGAACAGTGCAAATGATTGACGTTAAATAATTCGCTCAGCAATTCGCCTATATCAAGTGACACCGCTATACTTGGCAACAAATGACAAAACAAGATACTAACGGCATTCAGGCGGGACAACATACCGATGCAGGACTCAAATCCTGCAATGAAGATGCCTGTCGTATAGAGATACCGGAAGAACCACTGCTTGGTTCAAAAGGTTTATGTCTTGTTATTGCAGATGGCGTTAGCCGCAGTGAAGCCGGTCAAGATGCCAGCGAAGCCTGTGTTAATGGTTTTATTTCAGATTACTACAGTACCCCCGATAGCTGGACCGTTAAAACCTCCGCACAAAAAGTATTAGGTTCACTCAATAGCTGGCTCTACAGTCAAGGTAAACGGAGTTACGGTTCTGCGGGTGCGATGTTAACCACACTGAGTGCGCTTATTATCAAGTCGGGAACTGCGTATTTATTTCATGTGGGTGACACACGTATTTATCGTTTACGCGATGGCGATTTAGAATCCCTGACAGAAGACCACAGTACCTGGGGCGCAGGTGAGAAAACCTATCTGGGTAGAGCTATGGGTGCAGATGCCCATGTCGATATCGATTTTAGAAGCCTGCCCGTTGAAGCCGGTGACGTTTACATGCTCACTACTGATGGTGTACATGAATTCATTAGTAACATCGAACTACGCAATTGCCTGCGTGATAATGCATCAAATCCGGAACAGGCTGCACGCATTCTGGTAAAAATGGCACTGAAAGCCGGTAGTAAAGATAATGTTACCTGTCAGGTTATTCGTATTGATCATTTGCCCAAACAGGATGAAGCAAGTTTCCTGTTACAGTTATCAGGTCTGCCCTTCCCGCCATTCCTCGATGTAGGAATGACTATTGATGGTTATCTTATTACTCGTGAATTACACGCCAGTAATCGCACACAGGTTTATGTTGCACAAGATACTGATACGGGTAAGCGCGTTATTATCAAAACACCGTCAATCAATTTTGAAGATGATCCTGCCTATATCGATCAGTTCTTACATGAAGAATGGGTTGGCAAACGCATTGATAACCCGCATGTACTCAAAATATATGAGTCGAATCGACGCCGACGTTTTCTTTACTACGTAACTGAATATATTGAAGGTGATACCCTGGAAGTATGGATAAAAGACAATCCTCGCCCTTCCTATATTGCTGTGCGCGATATTGCCGAACAAATTGCAAGTGGTTTACGTTCTTTTCACCGATTAGAAATGGTGCATCGCGACTTAAAGCCCGCCAATATTGTTTTCGATGGTAATGGTCGTGTTGTCATTATTGATTTTGGTTCTACCAAAATAGCCGGTGTAGATGAATCTGATGTACCGTTTGAACGCAATCCAATGCTTGGCACCATGAATTATGCTGCCCCTGAATTTTTTGAAGGCTATACAGGCAGTAATCGTTCAGATATATACGCGCTTGGTGTAATTTGCTATGAAATTCTCACAGGGCATTTACCTTATGGTGGCCCACTATCATTAAATAAATTAAAACGTGTTCGCTACACACCGATCAAGCACTATAACCAGGAAGTACCGATTTGGGTTGATGCGGCAATACAAAAATCAGTGGCTCTCGATCCAGCTAAACGTTATGAACGTTTATCTGAATTTATTCACGACCTGGGTTCCGCTAATTCCGAGTTCATGCAAAAGCAACACACACCTTTACTAGAAAGCAATCCACTTGCCGTCTGGAAAAGCATCTCTGCCGGGTTGTTTATTTTAAATCTGGTGCTGGCTTATTTATTAATTAAATAATTGCTATTAATGCACTTCAATCATTTCAACGGTGCCATCCGGTAGTATCTCGGCCATTGCCCCTTTAGGTTCATCCAGAAACAACGCAGCAAAAGCTGCAAGCGCAATCCCGACACTAATAGTAACAAAAAATACGGATGGCGTTACAAACGAGAAGATGGTTAAAAACACCACAGCACCAATATTACCGTAAGCACCAACCATACCCGCAATTTGCCCTGTTAATCGTCGTCTAATCAGTGGCACTAATGCAAATACACAACCTGCTGCTGATCCGAGGAAAAAGGATCCCGCCATAATCACCATCACCGCAAAAGCGATATGCCATTCGGCTGTGATCTGTGACATGGCAAAAAAACCAATGGCTGCGCCACTTAGTAAAACCACCAGAGATCGCTTGCGGCCAAATTTATCGCTGATAAAACCACCCGATGGACAAGACAAGATATCAATCACCGCGAAGCTTGCACCAAACACACCCGCAAGAGCCGCAGTAATAAGAAACGTATCTTTGAAAAACAATGGCAACATTGATACAACCGCTAACTCCGAACCGAATGTAACCGCATAAGCAATACTAAGTATGGCAACCTGCTTGAATTTATAGCGCAACATTGGATCAACCGGCTTCTCAAATATTTCATGGTTCACTTTAAATATTTGACGCGACTGAAATAAAAATAACACCAACAGCAATACATAAATACTGTTCGCCACCAGATCAGTCATTAAACCAAGCAAGCTGACTTTCCATGCAAGAACAGCCATTGCACCATACATAGGAATATTCATAGCTAGGTAGAAAAAGAAATCTCGTTTACTGGTTACTTCCAAACCACCTGATTTATTAGGCTTAAAATACGTTGAGCCTTTCGGTGTATCTGTCACAAGAAAGAAATACACACCGGCATATATCAGTGCTATACCCCCCGTTAAAGCGGTTGCATAACGCCAACCATCATCACCACCAAACCACAGCGCCAAAGTAGGCAGGCTGACTGCCGCTACTGCCGAACCAACATTACCCAGACCTTTATAAAGCCCTTCAGCCAAGCCTAACTGCTTGGCAGGATACCATTCACTGATCATCCGAATACCAATCACAAAACCGGCACCAACAAAACCAAGCATAAATCGCGCAAGTGCTAATGCTTCAAAACTCGATGCCATCGAAAAGAAAAAACTTAATGCGGCAGTTAGCAATAACATAATCGTATAGGTGTTTCTTGGTCCGTAAACATCAACCAGCATCCCGGTAATAATACGCGCCGGAATTGTTAAGGCAACATTCAGAATTAATAAGGTTTTTATTTGCTGATCCGTCAGTCCCATTGTTTCCTGAATAACCGCAAGTAAGGGTGCGTGATTAAACCAAACAAGAAAAGTAACAAAAAAGGCAAACCAGGTCGTATGTAAAATTCTTGCACGACCGGTAAATGAGAGAAAGTTTCCTCTTATAGTAGAAGTACTCATTGTTGCGCTCCAGATAAAAGCTAAATTTCTTGAATGCCTACAGCAAGAATTGCGCCAGCGCGCTAAGTCGTTGTTAATATTGATGCATATATTTACTTAACAGGCATTACGCACCAGAATGAAACATCACTTGCACCAAAGGGTGTCTTGCAGAAAAATCGATAAGAGAAAATCAGGAGAACTAAATTCAAAAGGAACTATTATTTAAATATAAATATCATTGTTGCGCTGAATTCAGCTGTTCTGGTGTATTTAAATTTTGCAACATTTCAGGGCACGTTGAAAAATCTGCGACATCGTAACCATTGGCTTCTATCCATTCCATAAGCCTTAAATGCCCTTGTGCTAATCGCTTCTCAATATCTGGCCATACCGAACGATGCACTAAACAAATAACAGGGTGAAGTCTTTTCCCATCACTCGCCACAACAAGTGGGTTATTACCACTCACTGCCGCCACTAATCTGTCTATTAAATCATCCGGTAAAAATGGGCTATCACAGGGGACACAAACAATGAATGAACTACCTGTCACAGAAAAGGCCGCATCAATACCAGCCAGGGGGCCTTGAAAACCTTCAATACGATCGGATACAACCGGAAACCCTAACGAGGTATACGTTTCTATATGACGGTTTGCAACAACAACAATATCCTTGGTCTGTTTAGACAAGCTTTCAATAACGTGCTCAACCAGCTTCTTGCCGGAAAAAGAAATTAAGCCCTTATCCTGTTCATTAACACGTCGCCCCTGCCCGCCAGCTAAAACGACGGCAGTAATATCTTCTTTGACAGGACTAATAATCACGAAAAGAGTTCAGAGAAATCTAGCCAGTTCAGCACAGCGCCTTTTTCGAAGCTTGTGTTTTCAGGTATCTCAATCAATCCCTGCGCCCACGTTGTTGAGGTTAAAACGCCTGAACTATGTGATGAATAAGTTTGTGCATGTTGTTGCCCATGTTCATCCATCACTAATTGACCACGAACAAATTCACGCCGTGGCCCTTTTCGCGGCCAATCAAAACCAGCGGTTACTTTAAACTTGCGTGGCAATATGTCATTGCAGCCTTGCATGGTACGAAGAACAGGACGGGCAAATAAACAGAAAGTAACAAAAACCGAAACCGGATTTCCTGGCAAGCCAATAAAGGGGGTTTTATTAACTTCACCGAAGGCAACCGGTTTGCCTGGCTTCATGGCAACACGCCACATTTCAACACTGCCAAGTTTATCGATCGCTAACTTAATATAATCTTCCTCACCGACCGACACACCGCCCGTTGTCATGATTACATCCGCTTGTTCTGCCGCTTTCTGCATGGCATCAACGGTCGCATCGAGATCATCTTCTATACAACCCAGGTCAATAATGTCACAGCCCGCTTTTTGTAACAGACCGGTTAGGGTGTAACGATTGGAGTTATAAATCTTACCCGGTTCAACCGGATCGCCTGGCATCAATAACTCATCGCCGGTAGAAAAAATCGCAACGGTTATTTTTTTAAAGACGTTAATCTCTGCAACACCAACCGATGCAATCAAACCTAAATCCTGTGGGCGCAACTTCTGCCCCACTGACATGACTTCATTGCCTTCGGTAATGTCTTCGCCTGCACGTCGAATATGATCGCCTTTTGCAACACGACCGCTGATAATCACTTTATCGTCTTGTTGTTGACATTGTTCCTGCATAATAACCGTGTCAGCACCTTCAGGGATTGGCGCACCCGTAAAAATACGAGCTGCAGTGCCTTCTTCTAACTTGTCACCCACATAACCTGCCGCAATACGTTGCGAAATAGTTAAACTTGTTTCGCCTTCTGCATTTAAGTCACTGTATCGCGTGACATAGCCATCCATTGCAGAGTTATCCAATGGTGGAACATTTAATGTTGACGTAATTGGCTGCGCAAGTACCCGCCCCAACGCATCAAGCGTATTAACCATTTCTGTTAATGCGGTGGTATGCGAACGTTCAAGCAAGAATTGAATGGCTTCATCTGTCGTCAGCATTTTTTCGGCGGGGTTATAGCAACAATCGTTCATAACGAATAACTCTTAAACTTCTTTAATGCGTGGCATAATTTCAACAAAATTACAGGGACCGTGACTAACATCAAATTGATCTTTTAATATCTTATCCCATGCTGTCATGCACGCACCGGTTGAACCGGGTAAACAGAAAATTAATGTATCATTCGACAAGCCGGCAATCGCGCGTGATTGAATCGTTGACGTTTTAATTTCGTCATAAGAAACCATGCGGAAAATTTCACCGAAACCGGGAAGTTCTTTGTCAAATAAAGGTGCAATGGCTTCAGGTGTAACATCACGACCCGTAATACCTGTACCGCCAGTAACGAGAACAATTTGCACGGCCTCATCTGCCACCCAGTTAGCAACTTTTGCGCGCAACAAATATTTATCATCTTTTAAAATGGTTTTTTCAGCTAATTGATGTCCGGCCTTTGTTAAACGCTCAACCAGTGTCTTGCCGGATTTATCTGTTGCTTCGGTGCGCGTATCAGAAACCGTTAAGACAGCAATATTTAAAGAGGGATTCATGTCAGCCAATGTGAGTTACCTGTGTTATTTGAGTAAAGTGAAGAACCAATTGGTCGGGGCGAGAGGATTCGAACCTCCGACCTCCGCAACCCCATTGCGGCGCGCTACCAGGCTGCGCTACGCCCCGAAAACTGGTACTCGTAAACAGACCGTGATCTTGCCACAGAAATCTGCTTTAGGAAATGAAACTTGAATGAAAACGGATGATACTAAGGAAAATCAAGCTTTCAAGATTTGCAGGACTTCTTCAAGCTCAGTGCGAACTTGCTTAATGATCTGCTGACTTTGAGTAGAATCATCTTTTGACTCACTACCCGAAAGTTTCTGGCGTGCTCCGCCGATGGTAAAACCATGTTCATATAACAAGCTGCGGATCTGACGGATCATGATCACGTCTTGACGCTGGTAGTAACGACGGTTACCACGACGTTTAACCGGCTTTAATTGTGGAAACTCTTGCTCCCAGTAACGTAGAACATGTGGCTTAACCGCACATAAGTCGCTCACTTCACCAATCGTAAAGTAGCGTTTACCCGGAATAACCGGTAGTTCATCGTTGTTACTCGGCTCCAGCATATGCTTCCACTCGAATCTTTAATTTTTGACCTGGACGGAATGTCACTACACGGCGAGCCGTAATAGGTATTTCCTCACCTGTTTTAGGGTTTCGACCCGGACGTTCGTTCTTGTCACGCAAATCGAAGTTACCAAAGCCTGATAGCTTAACTTGATGCCCTATTTCCAGTGCACCACGTATTTCTTCGAAAAACTGCTCAACGATTTCCTTCGCTTCGCGTTTATTTAACCCTAGCTCTTCGAATAGTCGCTCGGCCATTTCTGCTTTTGTCAGCGCCATATCCCGTCTCTTTACTCTCTTAAGTTTGCACTACATTCGGTACTCAGCGCTTTTAGAACATTGTTCATTACGCCCTCTACATCCTCTTCTGTAAGAGTGCGTGAAGAAGCTTGTAAGGTCAAGCCCAAAGCGAGACTTTTTCGCCCTGAATCAATACCTTTGCCACTATACACGTCAAACAACTCGAGGTTTATGAGGTACTCACCCGCCGCATTGGCGATACATTCACGTACTTTATATGACGTAATAGCATCATCAACAATTATCGCGATATCACGTCCTATGGATGGATACTTCGATACTGCCTTTAACTGCGGAATACTCCCCTTTTGCAAGCCATTTAGCTGCAATTCACAGCAGATAACACCTCTTGGCAACCCCATTTCTTGTGCCAAAGCAGGATGTAAGGCGCCAATCCAACCAATTTCCTCATCATTTCGAGTAATTTTAGCGGTTTGGCCTGGATGCAGTACTGGATTCTCTGCAGCGGCAAACTCCACACCGTCAAGGCTTCCAGACATTTCCAACAAGGCTTCTATATCTGCCTTCATATCATAGTAATCAAATGGTCTTTTTTCCACGTCCCAGTGCAAATTAGTTACATTCCCTGAAACAGCGAAAGACAGGGTTCTTTCTTCTTTTATATCAGTATCTTGCAGTAGATACTTAACGCCACACTCGAATATTTGAACACGATCTTGCTGACGATTTAAATTATATTTTACCGTTTCCAGCAATCCTGGCAGCAAACTGGTGCGCATCACCGACATATCTGAGGCCAATGGATTACTTAACGCCACCGCTGTTTGTGACGGGCTGAAACGCTTTTGCAGTGCGGGATCAATAAAACTGTAGGTCACTACCTCTTGATAACCGCGATCCACGAGTCGCTGGCGAATACGGCGCAGCGATATAATTGACTCATCCAGTGCCGACATCCCTAAATGAGACTTCGCTGCCGTTGCAGGTATATTGTCATAACCAACAATACGACCAATTTCTTCTATCAAATCGACTTCCAGCGCAATATCGAAACGGAATGATGGTGGTGTGACCATCCAGACACGGTCACCCTCTTCCTCAATGCGCATGCCAAGGCGAGTGAGTATTTCTGGGATAGTATCAGCGTCTATCTCAAGACCCAGCACACGGCTAATACGACTAGCACGCAGCTTAATGGCCTGACGAGCCGGCAAGTTGGCTTTACTCACGACTTCAATCACCGGACCGGCTTCACCACCCACAATATCGAGCAGTAAACGCGTCGCACGTTCAATAGCAGTAACTTGAATCTCAGGATCAACACCACGTTCAAAACGATGCGATGAATCTGTATGAAGACCATAACGGCGAGCACGACCGGCGATACTCAGAGGCGCGAAAAATGCACTTTCAAGAAACACGTGTTTGCTATCTGTTGTGACACCACTCTTTTCGCCCCCCATGATACCCGCGATGGCTAAGGGACCTTTCACATCAGCAATAATGAGTGTCTCAGGCGTTAAATCAACCCGATTACCATCCAACAAGGTTAATGATTCATTTCGTACCGCATGACGAACCCAAATACCGCCATGCAAGGTATCCATGTCAAAAGCATGCATTGGTTGACCAAGTTCAAGTAATACGTAGTTGGTTACATCCACAACCGGGTTAATGGCACGTAAGCCACTGCGACGCAGGCGCTCTTGCATCCACAAGGGTGTTGTTTGCGTCATATCGACATGACGAATAACTCGACCGGTATAACGAGGACAGGCTTCGTTAGCTTGAATGGCAACCGGCAGTGTTTCATCACTGCCTGGCTTCACCGCCGCCATGTCAGGCGATGATGTATCCATGTTGAATAACACGCCTGTTTCGCGCGCAATACCCATCAGGCCAAGACAATCACCACGGTTGGGAGTAATACCTAATTCAATACTGACATCATCCAGCTTCAAGTAGTCACGAATATCCATGCCGGCTTCAGCATCATTCGGCAATGGCATGAGACCATCGGCTTGTTCCGCTAATCCGAGCTCAACGGCACTGCACAACATACCGTAAGAAACTTCGCCGCGTAATTTACCTTTTTTGATTTTCAAACCGCCGGGTAATTTTGCACCGACTAACGCTGTCGGCACCCGCATTGCTACCGCAACATTGGCCGCACCACAGACAATTTGTAAAGGCTCTGATTCACCCACATTAACGGTACAAACTTTTAACTTGTCTGCATCAGGATGCTTTTCAACCGTGAGGACTTCACCCACCACAACATTACTAAATTCACCGGCAACCGGTTCAATCGCATCGACTTCCAGCCCCGCCATCGTTAAACGATGCCCGAGTTCCTCGGTTGATACATCCGGGTTAACCCATTCGCGTAACCATTGTTCACTCAATATCATTTTCTAAATCCTTCCTACACAATGGTTATTTAAATTGCTGCAAAATGCGCAAATCATTTTCAAATAACTGACGTAAATCAGTCACGCCATACCGCAACATGGTTAAACGCTCTACGCCTAAACCAAACGCCAGCCCGGTGTATTTTTCACTATCAATACCCACCGACTCTAAAACTTTTGGATGCATCATGCCGCAGCCCAATACTTCCAGCCAACCGGTATGACTACAAATACGACAACCTTCACCACCACAACTGACACATTCAATATCGACTTCCGCTGACGGTTCCGTGAACGGGAAATACGAAGGTCGGTAACGCAATGACAATTCTTTTTCAAAGAACTTCTGCATGAAGTCCATTAACAGACCTTTTAAATCGGCGAAGCTGACATTTTCATCAACAATAAACCCTTCAAACTGATGAAACATGGGTGTATGCGTTAAGTCTGAGTCGCAACGATAAACACGCCCTGGTGCAATTGCTTTGAAAGGTGGTTTACGATCTTCCATATAACGAATTTGCACGGTTGATGTATGCGTGCGCAATAATAACTTTTCATCACCGTCCGTTTCCACATCGACATAAAATGTATCGTGCATCGCACGCGCAGGATGATGCGCCGGAATATTCAGCGCTTCAAAGTTATGATAATCATCTTCAATTTCACGACCGGTGGCGACATCAAAACCGAGTTGTGAAAATAAATCTTCAATACGTTCTAATACACGTGTTACCGGATGCAATCCACCACTCGCGGCCCCGCGACCCGGCAAGGTTACATCAATGGTTTCTTCGGCAAGCTGTGCTTCAAGTGCAGCGTTTTCGAGCAATGTTTTTCGTTGCTCTATCGCCTCTTGCACCTGGTCTTTAGCCGCATTAATTTTTTGCCCTGCTTCACGGCGTTGATCACCAGGCAATTTACCCAGCTGTTTCATTTGTGCCGTTAAGCTACCTTTCTTGCCAAGGAACTCAACACGCACAGTATCAAGCGCTTGCAAGTCATCTGCAGCTGCAACAGCCTGTGTGGCTTGTGAAATTAGTTGTTCAAGATCTGACATAAGTGTTCTTCTAAGTATGTTTTCTATACGACATAAAAAAACAGGGGAAAGACTACTCGCCTTTCCCCTGTTGATACTTCAATACTGCGTTTATGCTTTGTCTTACAGGGCGGCTTTAGCCTGATCTGCGAGAGATGCAAAAGCGGCTTTATCACATACAGCGATGTCAGCAAGCACTTTACGATCAATCTCAATCGCGGCCTTCTTCAGGCCGTGCATAAACACGCTGTATGACATATCACACTCGCGTGCGGCAGCGTTAATACGTGCAATCCACAAGGCGCGGAATTGACGTTTACGTTGACGTCTATCACGGTAAGCATATTGACCTGCTTTGGTAACAGCCTGTGTTGCTACACGGTATACATTTTTACGACGACCACTGTATCCTTTCGCTTGATCAATAACTTTTTTATGTTTTGCGTGGGCAATGGTGCCACGTTTTACTCTAGCCATGTCTTAATCTCCTTACGCGTACGGCAGCATACGACGGATTAATGGTGCATCCGAGGCGTGTGTCATTTCAGTTGTGCGCAGGTGACGCTTGCGCTTGGTGCTTTTCTTGGTAAGGATGTGGCGATGGTGAGCCTGGCTACGCTTGAAACCACCCGAGGCGGTTTTCTTGAAGCGCTTGGCAGCACCACGATGAGTTTTCATCTTAGGCATTTCTATAACTCCGATTAGTCTTGCAACTACGCATTTTTCATTTACTACAACACACGTTTGTGACTGACAATCTCAACAGACTACGTTGGACGGTCAGTAGTGCATCACTTCTTCTTCGGTGCGATGACCATTACCATTTGTCGACCTTCCATTTTTGGGAACTGTTCTACTGCGCCCAATTCTGACAAGTCTTCTTCGACACGCTTTAATAAATCGCGTCCAAGATTCTGGTGTGCCATTTCCCGACCACGGAACCGTAAGGTTACCTTGGTCTTGTCACCGTTATTGAGGAAACGTTTCAGGTTGCGTAATTTGACCTGATAGTCGCCCTCTTCCGTCCCGGGACGGAATTTAATTTCTTTAATCTGTACCTGCTTCTGCTTTTTGCGTGAAGCCTGATTCTTTTTACTGTTTTCAAATCTGAACTTACCGTAGTCCATGACTCGACAAACAGGTGGTTCTGCATTCGGAACAATCTCTACGAGATCCAAGCCCGCTTCTTTTGCGTTAGCTAACGCGTCTTCAATCTTAACAATCCCAACTTGTTCACCCTCGGCATCAATTAACCGAACTTCCGGAATAGTAATGTCAGTATTCAGGCGCGTCTTCTTATCTGTAGCGATACTTCAATCCTCCAAAGCAGAGCAGCCGCGGCTCGCGTTATCGTTGGCAAGATGTTCAAGGAAAGCGTCTATCGACATACTTCCTAAATCATCACCGCCACGCGTGCGTACAGCTACTGCGTTATTTTCAACCTCGCGATCCCCGATCACAACGACATAAGGGATTCGCTGAATTGTGTGCTCGCGGATTTTAAAGCCGATCTTCTCATTTCTCAAGTCCGAAATGGCTCTGAAGCCCTGTTTTTTCAGTATTTTTTCAACTTTTTTCACATGATCGGCCTGTTTGTCCGTAATATTGACAATGACGACCTGAATTGGCGCCAACCAGAGCGGAAATGCGCCGGCGTGATGTTCAATCAAAATACCGATAAATCGCTCCAAAGATCCCAAAATCGCGCGATGTAACATGACCGGAACCTGCTTATCACCGTCTTCGCTAACGAAGTGCGCATCGAGACGACCCGGCATCGAGAAATCGACCTGAATTGTGCCACATTGCCAAACCCGATCCAGGCAATCCTTTAACGAGAACTCAATCTTGGGTCCGTAGAAGGCACCTTCGCCGGGCTGTAAATCCCAATCCAGACCTTTGTCATTTAATGCGCGCTCAAGTGCATGCTCGGCTTTATCCCAACTCGCTTCTTCACCGACACGTTGTTCAGGGCGAGTTGATAATTTAATGATGATGTCATTAAAACCAAAATCAGCGTAAACCTTAAATAATAAATCAATGAAGGCACTGACTTCCGATTGAATTTGATCTTCAGTACAGAAAATATGTGCATCATCCTGAGTAAAATTACGCAGGCGCATTAAACCATGCAAAGTGCCGGACGGTTCATTACGATGACAGGAGCCAAATTCAGCCATACGCAAGGGCAAGTCACGGTAACTTTTTAAACCCTGATTAAAAATTTGAATGTGACACGGGCAGTTCATCGGCTTCACTGCGTAGTCACGATTTTCTACATGGGTGGTGAACATCATTTCCTGAAACTTGTCCCAGTGACCGGATTTTTCCCATAAAGTACGATCAACAACTTGTGGTGTGTGCACTTCATGATAATCATGATCTTCCAGTACGCTACGAATGTAATCGACGACTTGTTGATACACTGTCCAACCATTGGAATGCCAGAAGATCATACCCGGCGCTTCTTCCTGATGATGGAAAAGATCCAGCTTTTTACCAATCTTGCGATGATCACGTTTTTCCGCTTCTTCTAAACGGTGTAAATGCGCTTTAAGATCTTTCTTATTCGCAAAGGCGGTACCGTAAATGCGTTGCAGCATTTCGTTACTTGAATCACCGCGCCAATAGGCACCGGCAAGCTTCATTAATTTAAATGTTTTTAGTTTACCCGTAGACGGTGCATGAGGCCCACGACAAAGATCCGTAAATTCACCCTGTTGATACAGCGATAACTGTTCGCCATGTGGAATACTTTCAATAATTTCCGCTTTGTACTTTTCACCCATATTACCGAAAAAATCAATCGCCTCTTCGCGAGACATCACGCTACGTGTGATAGGGATATTTTGTTTTACCAGTTCCGACATTTTCTTTTCAATGGCGGTTAAATCTTCGGGCGTGAAAGCACGTTCATAAGCGAAGTCATAGTAAAAACCGTTATCGATCACAGGACCGATAGTGACCTGGGCTTCCGGAAATAATTGTTTAACCGCTTGTGCCAGTAAATGTGCGGTTGAGTGACGGATGATCTCTAGGCCTTCTTCATCTCTATCAGTGATGATGGCAAGATCGCTGTCCTTATCCATTATAAAGGAAGTATCACACAGAATACCGTCAACTTTACCACCGAGCGCGGCTTTAGCGAGGCCGGGACCGATGTCGGCAGCGACGTCGTGGATCGAAACTGGATTGGAGAATTCGCGTTGGCTGCCGTCTGGCAGTGTAATGACTGGCATGGTAAACCCCTTTTACAGTGGCGGCCCCTACTAAAGGTCGCGTGCAGGTTATAAAAATTGGTAGTCGCGAGTGGATTCGAACCACCGACCCCCACCATGTCAAGGTGGTGCTCTAACCAACTGAGCTACGCGACTATTGCTTAAGCAGACGGCATTCTACTTTCTTTAACAGTTGTGTCAAATATCCCGCAAAAGTATAGTGAAAACCTGAAATATATATTAGTATCGAAACTATCATACAAAAACCAACTATGGAAAGAAGGCTGCTAAAATGATACTTAACTCAAATACATTAAAACTAATCGCTTTTTCAGCATTTTTGTCCTTTTCAACATCTGCACATAGTTTTGCTGTCTTAGATTCGGCCTGGAACCCAGGCGCAAACACGGCCCGACACCCAACATCCAGCAGTACGCCTGCAACAGCAGGTGGCGCTACCTGGAGTATTATTGGTGAAGGTATTTCATCAAACCCAATAGCAAGTGACACTCATGGAACAGCAACAACAACTAGTCTGGATGCCCTGAATCCTGGCATAGTTATCCCTGAACTTATTAACGATGCATTTAATATGTGGGCGAGTGTTTCTGGTTTCACTAATCTTGGGCAAGTTGCTGATAGTGGTGTTGATTTTGGCCTTTCTGAAACTGGTAGTGCATCATTTGGTGATATTCGTATTGGAGCAATATACATTGATGGAGCCGGTAAAGAACTAGCACATGCCTACGGTCCGGGCTCACAAACAACTTTTTCAAATGGCTCTGTGGCTGGTGATATACATCTTGATGATAGTGAAGATTGGATTAACACTATTGACTTGGCAACAGTACTATTACATGAAATTGGGCATGCAATCGGTTTAGGTCACAGTACGGTTGTAGGCTCTGTAATGTTCGCCACTTATACTGCTCCAAACTTCCGTCTTAGTGATGATGATATTGCGGGTATTCAATCAATTTATGGTGCCCCTTCCATCGTACCAATTCCTGCTGCACCATTTTTATTCCTAACAGCGATTGGCTTACTCGGCTTTTTTAAACGCCTACGTACATCAGCATAGTCGTGACTATTTAATAACTTCATTATTTGAGATTTAAATGAAAAGATCTATTCTATTATTACTCGCTTCATGGGTAATAATTGCATCTGCTCACTCTGATGCAATGTGGCTCGCCGTACCAGATGCTACGTTAGTTAAGAACTCGTCTCTTATAGTTGAAGCTACTTACATTGGCACAACACACATAACAATTAATAAAACGAAATCATCACTTGGCGTTCTAAATATTGATACAATTCTTAAGGGTAATATACAAGAAATAGTATTAATATATGTTTCAACACATAAAAATTCTGCCCAAAGAGGCGATGACATAAACTTTAAGGTGGGACAACAAGGCTTATGGCTATTAACAGAGCCCGATAAAAATGGCATTTATAAAATAAACATGCCCCAGGAATTCATTTCTAAAGAACAACTTAAAACAAAACTTCCAAAACTATTAGAAATAATCCGCCAACAACAGCACTAGTGATTCTGATAACGATTCAGATCAAAGAGCCCTGACGTAATGGGTTTGTTTTGTTTATATTTATCCTGAAACCAGTCTGCCATTTCCCAGAACATCGGGTTCGTTCTTCTAACACCGTATTTGTCGACAAACTTTTCATAGTCATTCTTGTTTTGTATTGCCGCACAGCGTTTTGAGAATTCATCTATATCGGCCAGATCCACCGTAAAAAAGAAATTAGGGTAAGAGCCTTCGAGCCATTTCACTACTGTCATGGTATCTTTTTCAATATCGGCACGATCTCGCTCACGTTCATCGGCCAGAAATGACGTCACATTTTTATAGGCCTTATTTCTAATCAAACTATAAGTGAGATCATTGGATGGGCTATCTGTCGTCACGCGTACAAAAGCAACATCAGGAAAGGCATGCAGTTGCCGCCCTTGCAGTTCTGCAATCTCGCTCATAGCGCGATCAGCCCGTTCGACAACCTCCGCGGGAGGTGAAGAGGAACAGTTCATACTAGCGCAGTGATTCATCGGCCTGGAAAAATTAACCGCACTAGCGAGTCGTGCTTTAATTCGTTGATAAAGTTCTTTTTGAGGATCCTTGGTTTTATAATCACTCACTGATTCCGTCTTTAGCCACTCTTGTGGTGCGGAAAACAGACTTTCAATTTTCTGGCGTTGTCCTATATACCATTTATCACGTATTTCTTTACGTCGATTTACCGGCAAAAAAGCAAGAAAAGAATCTTCTCCCTCCATGCGTAAGAAATCCATATAAATGCGCGTTCCCAAGCGGTGACCAATATTCCCATAAACATTGAAATCAGCAACCAGTAGATAATGAATTCTCTCTAACAACGGAAAATCAATCACCCATGTGGTCTCTGGTTCACTACCAACCAGACCATAAGAAACCGAACCACTATCAAAGTGCCTGAAAACAGTTAATGCTGCATTTGGATTACCATTATCACCATCCCAAAGGAAATCCATTGCATGCTCAAGTTTATGGGTGCCCATTTTTTTGAACCATGCCTGTTTTGCTTCCATGTAACGTCGTTGTTTCTTCCAATAATCTGTCCAGATACGAAATAAATCCAACTTGCTATTAAAGTCATCAGGCAACTCTAAATCAGATGACATTTTTTCAATAAACTGACTGTTGTTAGTAATAATCGGTTTGTCGGGATTAAAGAAAACTACCCAAAATTGATCTTCAATAACATTTAACGCCAATTGTCCACGGCAGACCGGTCCTTTAACAAAGCCCTCAATAAAGAAATGCGCGTCATCCAGCATAAATCGGTAGCGTGATACGGCTGGAATTTCAGCATAAACTTTGAAAGGATTTGATGTAATCTCCGGGGCGTAGGAAGGTGCCGAACTTACTTCATATTCAGGTTGTAAAAATAACTCTCGAAACCGCTGCATTCGTTTGTCAGAAAACTCATAGACGATGTGATTTTTCGTTACAATACTAGGCTGGTATGGCAATAACCGATAGTAAAATGGTTTTACACCCGGATCATCATGAGGTCGTAATGTTGCTATCTCATTAATAGCTAACCCTGTTGGCGTGGAAGAACGAACCAGTCGATAGAACTCGCGATTTCCCGTTCCAGAAAAATGAATATGTGCATGAAATAAATGTTCATATAAATAGCGACTCACTAATTTTTGTTTGTTTGTGTCTGTGTTGAGAAAATTCTCCCATGACATAATTTGCTTTTTTGTGTCCAACGATGGTTCAACATTTGTGGATAATGGACTACCTTGCGCTATCCATGACACTAATGTTTGATACTCAGAATCATGCAGATTAGGCATGGCATAAGGCATGCCCCACATTGGATGTTCAGTCTTGAACTTACTCACTGATTTTAAATCCGGGCATGTCTGTTCACGATTTAACGAGAGCGTAAAATCATCTGGCAATTTCTTTGAAGTAGGCTGAGGATTTTCTTTTTTATGCCTAAGCAATTGATACAGAACAGAATCTCTTAAATTATTTTCAACGCTTTTCTCACCTTCGTTGATAACAGGAAAAAAACCTCGTGTTCGCCATTCTTCTGTGCTCTTTGCATCAATAAATAAACGGCTGGGTGGAATGCTTTTGATTCGGCGTGGCTCATAAATCCGTGTTTCACTGGCACCGCGCTTTATCCCTTCACTGGATGATAGCTTTAACTGACAAGGCGCATCATAACAGCCGTGACAAACGACACAGCGCTTTTCAAGAACAGGTTTTACCTGTTTCTCATAATTAACAGGGGAAAGTAAAACAGATGACAAATCCATGCTGCTCGGTTGAGGAGAGGTATTATCTTCGAAACTAATATCCGGAACGAAGTAAAACAAAGCCATCAACAAGATGAACCATAAAAAAACCAGGCCTCTACGTTTTTTCAATTTCCTGTCTTACCTTGCAATAATTTATCGACCATAAACATCATCAAATCGAACGATGTCATCTTCACCTAAATAACCACCGGTTTGCACTTCAATAATTTCAAGTGGTACATTCGTCTGGTTTTCCAGGCGGTGTTTCATTCCAACCGGGATATAGGTTGACTCATCCTCATGTAATTCCATTACCTCATCACCACGGGTTACTTTCGCTGTGCCAGTGACAACAACCCAATGTTCTGCCCGATGCTCGTGCATTTGTAGTGACAAGCTTGCACCCGGATTAACAACAATGCGCTTAACTAAAAAACGTTCACCCTCATCAATACTTTCATAATTACCCCAAGGGCGAAAAACACGACGATGATGCAATCGTTCTGAACGTTCATCCAGCTTCAAACGTTCAACAATCCGTTTTACTTCTTGTGCTTTATCTGTCGATGCAACTAAAACCGCATCAGCTGTTTCAATAATCACCTGATCCTGTACACCCAATGCTGCAACGAGACGATGCTCAGAGCGAACATAACAGTTCTGACTACTTTCAATCAGCACATCACCGCTGACCACATTGCTTTGTTCATCTTTATTTGAAACATCCGATAAGGCTGACCATGAGCCAATATCATTCCAGCCTGCATTCAATGGTACCACTACCGCTTTATCGGTTTTCTCCATCACCGCATAATCAATCGAATCAGCCTTGATGCTAATAAATGCCTCATTATCAAGACGAACAAAATCCATATCATGAGTCGCACCGGAGAAAGCCTGACGACATAGGTTTAACATCTCAGGCGCTTGTTGCTCTAACTCAGATAGAAAACAACTCGCTTTAAACAAAAACATGCCGCTGTTCCAGAAATAATCTCCTGACGCAACATAGGATTCTGCCGTAGCCATATCAGGCTTTTCAACAAATTGCGCTACTGGGACAGCATTCAATTCAGCTAAAGCATCATAAGTTTGATTTGATTTAATATAACCATAACCTGTTTCAGGCGCAGTCGGAACGATACCAAATGTTACCAGTTTACCTTGCTCTGCAGATTGACGTGCGACAGCCAGGGTTTGGTGGAAAGCACTAATATCTTCAATCACGTGATCAGCCGGTAGCACCAACATCAATGCATCTTCACCTTGCTCCATAATAGCCAACGCCGCAATCGCAACAGCAGGAGCAGTATTGCGCCCTTCTGGCTCTAATACAATAGAGTGCGGTAAAACCTGCATACCACGTAATTGTTCGGCAACAAGGAAACGATGCTGCTCATTACAAACAACGATTGGCTTAGATAAATTATCGACACCATCAAGACGCTGCAAGGTCTCGCACAACATCGATTGTTCTGAAGTTAATGGCAGAAACTGTTTCGGATAACTTTCTCGTGACAATGGCCACAAACGACTACCTGAGCCACCGGATAAAATAACGGGTATCATTTAAAAACTCTCATATTAGGCTCGAAAGCGCCCTTCATTCTCGACAAACCACTGGTATGTCAACGAAAGTCCTTGTTCGAGTGATATAGATGATTGCCAGCCCATGGCCTTTAACCGAGATACATCTAATAATTTTCTTGGTGGGCCATCCGGTTTGGAGGTATCAAAAACCAACTCACCTTCAAAACCGACTACTTTTTTTATTGTTTCCGCCATATCGCGGATACTGCAATCCAGCCCTGTACCGATATTAATGTGTGACAACATGGCTTCCGTATTCGCTTTATATACATCATCATCTAATTGCAAAACAAACAGTGATGCCGCCGCCATATCATCCACATGCAAAAATTCACGTTTGGCATTTCCTGTTCCCCAAACGGACACTTGCTTATCGCCATTAAGTTTTGCCTCATGGAAACGTCTTATCAAGGCAGGAATAACATGAGAGTTTTCTGGATGAAAGTTATCACCTTGCCCATATAAATTGGTTGGCATGACTGAACGGTAATCGGTACCGTATTGACGATTATACGATTCACAAAGCTTAATACCGGCAATCTTGGCAATAGCATAAGGCTCATTGGTTGATTCAAGTTCGCTGGTTAATAACGACTCTTCTCGCATAGGCTGTTCTGCCAAACGCGGGTAAATACAGGAACTCCCTAGAAACAACAACTGTTTAACATTGTTTTGATATGAAGCATCGACAACATTCGCCTCGATCATCATGTTCTTATAAATAAAATCAGCAGGGTATGTATTGTTAGCATGAATACCCCCCACCTTAGCTGCTGCTAATATTACAAATTCGGGTTTTTCTTTTTCAAAAAAAGTTTGTACAGCAGATTGATGACATAAATCCAGTTCGGCGTGTGTACGCGTTACAATATTTGAAAAACCCTCGCGATCAAGCTGTCTCAATATTGCGGCACCAACCAGACCTCGGTGTCCCGCCACGTAAATTTTATTATTTTTTTCCATTTTCAAAACTGATATCTACTTTGATAGGCTCAATAAACTATTCATGATAGTCATACGCTTTAAACCCATGCTCTTTCACTAATGAATCACGCTTGGCAAGCTCCAGATCATGCTCCATCATTTCATGCACCATTTCTTCAAACGTGATTTTTGGTGTCCAGCCTAATTTTTCTTTTGCCTTTGATGGATCGCCTAATAATGTTTCAACTTCTGTTGGGCGGAAATAACGTGGGTCAACAGCAACAATACATTGACCTGTTTCTGAATCATAACCTTTTTCATCAACGCCCTCGCCTTCCCAGCGAATCGTTTTATTTAAATGGCCGTAAGCTGCATTACAAAAATCCCGCACTGAATATTGAACACCGGTTGCAATACAAAAATCATCCGGTTCATCTTGTTGCAACATCAACCACTGCATCTCAACATAATCTTTTGCATGCCCCCAATCCCGGAGAGCATTCATGTTACCGAGGTAGACGCAATCCTGAAGCCCCAAACTAATACGCGCCATCGCCCGGGTAATCTTGCGCGTTACAAATGTTTCACCACGCACAGGGGATTCGTGATTAAACAAAATACCGTTACAGGCATACATGCCATACGCTTCGCGGTAATTAACGGTTATCCAATATGCATACAGTTTTGCAGCGGCATACGGCGAACGCGGATAAAACGGCGTGGTTTCTTTTTGAGGAATTTCTTGTACATCACCAAATAATTCAGAGGTTGATGCCTGATAATATTTGGTTTTCTTTTCCAGACCCGCAACACGAATTGCTTCAAGAATACGAAGTGCACCAAGCCCCACTGTATCAGCGGTGTATTCTGGACTCTCAAATGATACAGCCACATGACTCTGCGCACCCAGATTGTAAATTTCATCCGGCTGCACTTCCTGAATAATACGAATTAAATTCGTGGAATCACTCAAATCACCGTAATGGAGAACAAACTTCCGGTTCTCCACATGAGGATCTTGATACAGGTGATCAATACGATCTGTATTAAATGATGAAGCACGGCGCTTAATGCCATGAACTTCATAGCCTTTTTTAAGCAAAAACTCTGCTAAATAGGCACCATCTTGCCCCGTGACTCCCGATATAAGTGCGACTTTTGCCATTATTTGTCCATTAACTTTATTTTTATGAATATTATCATATTTAACAAATCTAGTAGTCTGTCATTATAAATTGCTTGATACCGAATTGAATCGACCAAAGGGAGATTCCCTGAGGTAGCAAGCAATTTATAATGGCAGACTCCGGAAACTCACCAAGTACCTCTTTTTACCGCTGCAAATCCCGAATATGCGCAATTTTATCCCGAATCTTCCCTGCCTCTTCAAACTCCAGATTCTGGGCATGTTTGTACATCTCTTGTTCCATTTTAGTAATACTCTTTTCTAATTGCGCCGGTGACATCGCATTATACTCAATCACCTCTTCAGCCACTTTCGCAAATTGTTTCACACTGCCCTTCACATCAGAATAACCCGCCTGCATCACATCCATCACCGCTCTTTTAACACTCTTCGGGGTAATACCATGCTTCTTATTATGTGCTTCCTGTTTCTTACGACGTCGATCTGTTTCATCAATCGCCTTTTGCATTGAGCCAGTGATACGATCGGCATACAAAATCGCCCTGCCTTCCAGATTACGCGCTGCTCGACCAATCGTTTGAATAAGCGATCGTTCAGAACGCAAGAAGCCTTCTTTATCAGCATCCAGAATGGCAACTAGCGATACTTCCGGTAAATCCAGCCCTTCTCGTAATAAATTAATGCCGACCAACACATCAAACTCACCTAAACGCAGATCACGTAAAATTTCCGTTCGTTCAACCGTATCAATATCAGAATGAAGGTATCGAACACGCACACCATGTTCTGCTAAATAATCAGTAAGATCTTCAGACATACGTTTAGTTAGTGTTGTCACTAATACCCGTTCATTCTTGTCTGCACGAATTTTAACTTCTGATAACAAGTCATCGACCTGTGTCGCTACGGGTCTGATTTCAATATCCGGATCGGTTAAACCTGTTGGCCGTACAACTTGATCGATAATTGCGCCGGAGTGTTCTTTCTCATAATCACCCGGCGTTGCTGACACATAAATAGTTTGTGGTGATATTTTTTCAAACTCATCAAAACGCATCGGACGATTATCCAGGGCAGACGGCAAACGAAACCCGTATTCCACCAGTGTTTCCTTACGCGAACGATCACCTTTATACATCGCGCCTATTTGCGACACGGTGACATGTGATTCATCGATCACCAGGATGGCATCATCCGGTAAATAATCAAATAACGTAGGCGGTGCTGCACCGGGTTCTCGCCCTGATAAATAGCGTGAGTAGTTTTCAATACCCGAGCAATAGCCCAGCTCGTTAATCATTTCAATATCAAACTGGGTGCGCTGTTCGAGTCGTTGTGCTTCAACCAATTTATCGTGTGTGCGTAGGTGCTCGAGACGTTCTTTCAGTTCAAGTTTAATCTCTTCAATCGCATCCAACAAAACTTGCCGTGGCGTAACGTAATGCGTTTTAGGGTAAACCGTTAGTCTGGGAACGCGACGTAAAATTTCACCCGTTAATGGATCAAAGTAACTGAGTTGTTCAATTTCATCATCAAATAACTCAACGCGCACGGCTTCACGATCGGAGTCTGCGGGAAAGATATCAATCACCTCTCCTCGCACACGGTAGGTACTGCGGCGCAGTTCGACATCGTTACGGGTGTATTGCAGTTCCGCCAATTTGCGCAAAATGGCGCGCTGCTCAATCGGCTCCCCTTTTACAAAGTGTAGCAACATGCCCATGTAGAGTTTTGGATCACCCAAACCATAAATGGCCGACACCGATGCAACAATAATCGTGTCTTTGCGTTCCAGAATCGCCTTGGTGGCAGACAGGCGCATTTGTTCAATGTGTTCATTGATAGACGCATCTTTATCAATAAAGGTATCTGAACTGGGTACATACGCTTC
Organism: Gammaproteobacteria bacterium; assembly: GCA_027006175.1. Taxonomy (GTDB): domain Bacteria; phylum Pseudomonadota; class Gammaproteobacteria; order AKS1; family AKS1; genus Sulfuriflexus. The sequence continues at coordinate 54,725 of JALTKS010000079.1, read as the reverse complement.
TGGCTGGTAATAGTCATAATAAGAAACGAAGTATTCCACCGCATTATTCGGGAAAAACTCCTTCATTTCCCCATAGAGCTGGGCCGCCAGCGTCTTATTCGGCGCCATAATGATGGCTGGGCGCTGCACCTCAGCAATAACATTAGCGATACTGAAGGTTTTACCCGAGCCGGTCACCCCTAAAAGTGTCATCCCCGCTTCGCCATCATTTAAACCTTCTACCATAGCTTTAATAGCGGTTGGTTGATCGCCAGATGGGGTATAATCTGTATGCAGTTCAAATTGTCGTGACATGGTCTCAATACATGGTTTTTAGTTCAGCGATGCAGTATATTACAGCCGGCTAAAATTCGCGCCGTTTATGTCATAATAGGCGCATTAATTAGGAATGAGTCGTTTTGGATATTAAGCTTTCACAACGCGTTCAGCGCGTTAAACCATCGCCGACCCTTGCGGTCGATGCCCGTGCCAAAGCACTGCGTGCTGCCGGTGAAGATATTATTAATCTTGGTGCCGGTGAGCCTGACTTCGACACCCCCGAGCATATCAAAGCCGCTGCCGTGCAAGCCATTGCGGATGGTCAGACCAAATACCCACCTGTTGACGGTACGGCTGGTTTAAAACAGGCGGTTATTAACAAATTTAAGCGTGATAACGCACTTGATTATAGCGCTGAACAGATTCTTGTTTCTTCTGGCGGCAAGCAAAGCTTTTATAACCTTGCTCAAGCCATGCTCAATGATGGTGATGAAGTCATCATCCCTGCACCATACTGGGTTTCTTACCCCGATATGGTGTTATTAGCCGATGCTAAACCGGTTATTGTCAGTGCCGGTATCGAGCAGAATTTTAAACTTCAGGCTGAACAGCTTGAAGCGGCTATCACCGATAAAACCCGTTTATTAGTCCTTAATAGCCCTTCTAATCCAACGGGTGTCTCATATCGACGTGCCGAATTAGAAGCATTGGCAGACGTCTTGCTTCGTCATCCACAGGTATTGATTGCCACGGATGATATGTACGAACATATTCTCTGGACAGATGAGCCCTTCTGCAACATTGTGACCGTATGCCCTGAACTCTATGACCGCACAATTGTGCTAAATGGGGTATCTAAAGCCTATTCAATGACCGGTTGGCGTATCGGCTATGCCGCTGGTCCGGCTGATCTCATTAAAGCGATGAAGAAAGTACAGTCACAAAGTACTTCTGGTGCCTGTTCTATCGCTCAGGCAGCTGCTACCGCGGCACTTGATGGCAACCAACAGTGCGTGTCTGACATGACGGTGGCATTTAAAGAACGTCACGACTGGCTGCTCGCTGCATTAAACGATTTACCCGGCGTTACCTGTTTACCATCCGATGGCACCTTCTACGCATTTCCCGATATGCGTGAAGCCATGCAGGCACTTGGCTGCAAGGATGATATTGAATTCACCGCAAAATTATTGGATGACGCTAAAGTAGCACTTGTTCCCGGTTCTGCCTTCGGTGCGCCCGGTCATATGCGTCTTTCCTACGCCACCAGCATGGAAATGTTGGCATCGGCTGTCAGCCGCATTAGCGAATTGCTTAGGTAAATATAAGCCTCATCCTACAAACATTTTCTTGCTAACCCCGTACTATTGATTCGTCCAAGGATTAGGACGCTTCAAATGGATGGGAGATGGATATGGATATCCACACTTTTCGTTTCCAGCGCGGGTTTACCCTGCTTGAAATGATGATAAGTCTTGGTATTAGCGCAATTTTAACCACTACGGCAATTCCTGCCTTTCACAAGATGGTTCAGCGCAATCGTTTAACCACTGAAATCAATACCTTTGTCGGGCATTTACACTATACCCGCAGCGAAGCCATTAAACGCGGTGTCAGAGCGGTTATGTGTCGAAGCTCAGACGGTGAGTCTTGCGAAAGAACGGCTGGTTGGGAGCAAGGCTGGATCATCTTCGCCGACTACAATGCTAACCGTGAATTAGATGGTCGAGATGATCTTCTCTTCGTTGAAAAAGGTGAAGAAAATGGTATCAACATCACCTCCGGTCGCCGCAGGCGAATTGTTTACCAAAATACTGGTCAATCACCCGGCAGTAACGGTACTTATGTCTTTTGTGATCCCGACTACCCTGAATATGCCAAAGCCGTGATTATCTCCAATACGGGGCGACCACGTATCTCAACGGTGAGACCAGATGGGTCTGATTTAGGGTGTGGTGATGGATAAAACCACAAAAAAGGGCTAGCGAATACGCTAGCCCTTTACTTTGTATGGCTCCTCGGGACGGGCTCGAACCGCCGACCTAGTGATTAACAGTCACCCGCTCTACCAACTGAGCTACCGAGGAATTACAGAGGCGGTATGGTACTGAGGACCCCGTGTGGGGTCAAGCACCAAGTGCCCCTAATGGGTCGTTTTTATTAAGATTTCTTCATTTTTTCGAAATTAATGACATTATCTTTGGCCTGTGACTCTGTCATTTCTGGAACGAGCTTTTTAATGAGTGATATTAAGGTTTCTTCATCAAATGTCTGGCTCGCTGACTCCATTGCTGAGAAATCAGTTTGCAGCTCATTCCAATCAACAATTCGTGTTTTAGCCAGTAATATCTTTTCATGAGTGGTTGCACTTAGCTGTTCTTGTTCATGAAACAGCTCTTCATAGAGTTTTTCACCAGGACGAAGTCCCGTGTACTTAATCTCGATATCATCACCCGGCGTTTTGCCTGAGAGAATAATCATCTGTTCAGCAAGGTAAGCAATTTTTACAGGCTCACTCATATCCAGCACAAAGATTTCCCCGCCCTCTCCTTGTACTGCTGCTTGCATAATCAGTTGACAGGCTTCAGGTATGGTCATGAAGTAGCGGGTTATTTCAGGGTGTGTGACCGTGACAGGGCCGCCCTTTGCAATTTGTTCTTTAAATAATGGTACGACACTGCCAGCAGAACCGAGAACATTACCAAAGCGAACCGTAATGTAATTTGTTTTGGAGCGTTGATTAAGGTTCTGACAAAATATCTCGGCGATACGTTTGCTGGCACCCATATTATTCGTGGGATTAACCGCTTTATCTGTCGAGATCATGACAAAATTATCACAGCCGTGTTTATCTGCCGCTAGCGCCATATTACGGGTACCTAAGATATTATTACGTACTGCTTGTCTTGCCTGATTTTGCAATAAAGGCACATGCTTATAAGCCGCGGCATGGAAAATAACTTGCGGCTGATGTTCGCTCATACAGTGATCAATCGCACTGATATCACACACATCCCCCAGCACAGCATGAAATTCTGTATGTTCACATAAACCTATTAACTCTCGTTCTATTTGATATAAGTTAAATTCACCGATTTCAAATACAACTAACTTTGCCGGTTTGTAAATTAATATTTGACGGCATAACTCAGAGCCAATTGAACCACCTGCTCCCGTGACCATGACGACTTTGCCAAATAATGATTGCGTAATGGATTCTTTACTCAGATTAACGGGATCACGCCCAAGCAAATCATCAATGGATACTTCGCGTAACGAACTAACCGTTGCACGACCTGAAATAAGATCCGCAACATTTGGTAAGGTTCTAAAAGGAATATTCGCTTTTTCACAACTGGCAACGATTTTTTGCATTTGCGGGCCTGTTGCCGTTGCTGTTGCAATGACCGCTAAATCAGCCGATTTTTTTTGTGCAATATCCGGTAAATCATTAATGCCACCAATGACAGATAAACCATGAAGTTTTGAGCCACGTAAACGAGGTTCATCATCCAAAAAAGCGACAGGAACATATTCGTTGCCACGGAGCATTTCACGTGCGACTAATTCCCCTGCCTGACCCGCGCCGAGTATAACAACCCGTTTACTACCAATCGGACCATCACTACGTAACTGCCCATCGCGCCAGATTCGATACAGTAAGCGAGGTGAACCCAATAAGAAAATTAACAACAACGGATAAACAGCTAATGACGAGCGCGGCACGCCTTCAACGCGATTAATTAAAAATAAAACCGTCACCAGTAATACAGCACTGATTGCAACAACTTTAATAATATTCCATAAATCAGGAATACTGGCAAAACGCCATAAACCCCTATACAGTCCAAAACCGTATGAGACAGATAAGTGAACCGGTAAAATAATAAGTAATACTTGCCAGTATGATGCACTCTCGAGCACAGTGAAGTTAAACTCAAAGCGCAGGAGATATGCAAACGTCCAGGCAACTGTTGCCATTAACACATCATGTAAGATGACAACATAGGTTCGTTGAAACATTGAAAACTGCATTAGCTTATTTTCATCTCTATTATTAAACCTTATAGTAATCCTTATACCACTTCACAAAATTCTCAATTCCCTGCTCTACCTTAATTTCAGGTTTATAACCAATATCAGATACTAATGCCTCAACATCAGCATAAGTGGCAGGCACATCACCATTTTGTAATGGCAACATATTCATATCTGCTTTTTTACCCAGACAATCTTCTAATACTTTAATATAGTGCAACAATTCAACGGTATTATTGTTACCTATATTATAGAGTCTGTACGGTGCATAGCTGGTTGCTGAATCTGGCTCATCACCACTCCAATCGGGGTTCGGTTGTGCAACGCGATCCAGCACTCTCACCACACCTTCAACAATATCATCAATATAAGTAAAGTCTCGACGATGTTTACCGTGGTTAAACACATCAATCGGCTTGCCGGCAAGAATGTTTTTAGTAAATAAAAACAATGCCATATCAGGTCTTCCCCAAGGCCCATAAACCGTAAAGAATCGTAAGCCGGTAGTCGGCAAGTTAAATAAATGGCTGTAAGAATGTGCCATTAATTCATTGGCTTTTTTCGATGCCGCATAAATACTCACTGGGTGATCAACATTATCATGCACCGAGAATGGCATATTGGTATTCGAGCCATAAACCGAACTACTCGATGCATACACAAGATGTTCAACATCATTATGACGACAACCTTCCAGAATATTCACAAAACCGACCAGGTTGGTATCAACATAAGAATGTGGATTTTCTAATGAATAGCGAACACCCGCTTGTGCAGCAAGATTAACAACTCTTTCAGGTTTGTATTCAGCAAACGTCCTGGCAATTGCATCACGATCTTCAATACTAATTCGTACATCGTGATAGTTCTCGTGAGAAGTGGTTCTTGCAAGGCGCGCTTTCTTTAATTCGACATCGTAATAATCATTAAGATTATCAACACCAATTACCTCATCGCCTCTTTCAAGCAACCGCAAGGATAGTGCGGAACCAATAAAACCTGCTGCACCTGTAATTAATACTTTCATGGAATTTTCTTCTATATAGTTAGGTTATTACAAACTGCCATCGATCATCGTTGCTGGCAAAATATTTTTGATATCATAAATTACAGAATTATCATCATGGCAGAATGACTTTATTTTATCTAAACTCATTGCCTTAAATTCATCATGCGCAACAGCCATGATGATTGCATCATAAGTACTTTCCAGAGGTGTACTAATTGGCGTAATACCATACTCAGATTCAATTTCTTTAGCATCACCCCATGGTTCATAGATATCAACATTAACTTCTTTGGTTTTAAAAACTTCGATCATATCAATAACACGTGTATTTCTGACATCAGGGCAATTTTCTTTAAAGGTAAAACCCATTATTAAAACACGAGCATTTTCTATGGTGATAGTTTTTTTCTGCATTAAACTAATAACTTGCTCAACGACATACTCACCCATTCCATCATTTGTTTCTCTTCCAGAAAGAATAATTTTTGGGTCAAAACCAACCTCTTGAGCTTTATAAGTCAAATAGTATGGGTCAACACCGATACAGTGACCACCAACCAGACCTGGTCTAAAAGGAAGAAAGTTCCATTTTGTACCCGCAGCCTCAAGCACATCAATTGTATTGATATCTAATTTATTAAACAGCATCGCCAATTCGTTAATCAATGCGATATTGACATCCCGTTGCGTATTTTCGATCACCTTTGCTGCTTCAGCGACTCGAATAGAACTTGCTTTATATGTGCCAGCTGTAATTATTTCAGCATAAAGCCCATCAATAAATTCAGCTGCCTCAATGGTTGAACCGGAAGTCACCTTCTTAATTGTAGGTAAGCGATGTGTTTTGTCGCCAGGATTAATTCTCTCTGGGCTATAACCAAGATAAAAATCACTATTACAATTAAGACCGGATACCTGCTCAAGAATGGGTAAACAATGCTCTTCTGTTACCCCAGGATAAACAGTTGACTCATATACGACGTAATCACCTTTACCCAACACACTGCCAACTGTTTTGCTGGCACTACTTAACGCATCAAGATTTGGTTTTTTATCTTCATCAACAGGCGTAGGCACAGTAACAATATAGAAATTACACTCTCGTATATCACTAATTTCTGTTGTACAGACAAGGTTATCAGCCGATGCTAACTCACCATCTTCAACCTCATTTGTTCTATCGACACCACTATTCAACTCATCAATACGAGCCTGATTTAAATCAAAACCAACCGTTCTGTATTTTTTACCAAATTCAACTGCCAATGGTAGGCCAACGTAACCTAGGCCAATAATTGCTATTGATATTTTACTTTTATTCATCGTTATTTCGCATGTAATTTATTTTAGGACGCCCAATTGAGAAATACTCAAACCCCAATTCATTCATTTCATCGATATCATATAAATTTCTACCATCAAAGATCACTGGAGATTTTAGTTTTGATTTAATCTCTGAATAATCAGGACTCCTGAATGCATTCCATTCAGTCACAATGACTAATGCATCCGCATTTTTCAATGCATCTGATGCTGATTCATGGAGTGATAGTTTATTACATTCTTTATAAATGTCTTTAATGTTTTCCATTGCCACAGGATCATACGCCTGAATATTTGCCCCCAAATCAATCAGTTCATCAATGAACACTCGACTAGGTGCCTCACGTATATCATCTGTATTAGGCTTAAATGATAAACCCCACAAAGCAAATGTTTTACCTTCAAGCTTAGAACCAAAATAATTCTGCACTTCAGTGACTAACTTATGCTTTTGATTCTCATTAACTTCCTCAACAGCCTCTAAAACGCTGGCATCATAATTAACTTCACTTGCAATACTGATTAATGCTTTTACATCTTTTGGGAAACATGACCCTCCGTAACCACAGCCAGCATAGATGAAGTGATAACCAATTCTTGGATCGGAACCTATTCCTTTTCTAACATTCTCAATATTAGCACCCAATCTTTCTGCCAGATTAGCCATTTCATTCATAAAGCTTATTTTAGTTGCCAATATCGCGTTCGCCGCATATTTAGTTAACTCTGCTGAACGAATATCCATTGAAATAATTTTTTCATGATTACGTGCAAATGGGGAGTATAACTTTCGCATCAATTCTGTTGCTTTCTCATTATCAGAACCAATAATGATACGATCGGGTTTCATAAAATCATCAACAGCTGATCCCTCTTTGAGGAATTCAGGATTTGAAATTACATCAAAATCACCAGAAACCCCCGATTCATTCATAGCCTCAGAAATTGACTTCCTTACTTTATCCGCAGAACCAACAGGAACAGTTGATTTATTAACAACAACCTTATATCCATCAATGTATTCGCCAATATTCTTAGCCACATCTAATACATGTTTAAGATCAGCAGAGCCATCCTCATCTGGAGGTGTGCCTACGGCTATAAAAATAATATCTCCATGCTTCACACCTGTTTGTATATCTGAACTAAATGAAAGATTACCCTTTGCAATATTCGTTTTTACAACTGACTCCAAGCCAGGTTCATAAATCGGAATAACGCCACTTTTAAGTTGACCGATCTTGGTTTCATCAACATCAATACATAAAACATCATTACCTACTTCAGACAAACATGCGCCAGTAACCAAACCTACATATCCTGTACCTACGATAGAAATCTTCACACAAAAACACCCAAAATATTTAACACTTTAGAAAACATAATACTCTCAATCTATTCATTTACTGTTATTCGATGCACCCAATAGATCAATCCGCTATATAACGCTATATACGTAATCAATAAATATATTCGATTATTGTCATCCGCTAAAAAATAAGCGACAGCAATAATAGCCGAAATAAGCATTAAACCATATTCACACAACACAGTATTTTTATGACCTAAGCCTATCTTAACAAGTCTTTGATAATAATGCTTATTATGTGCCTTCCAGACTCTTTCTTTCCGCATTAATCGAAGGATGATGGTAACAGTTGCATCAATAATGAAAGGTGAAAAAACAATAATTGATGCGAAGATAGGAAATATATTTTCCTTATCTGCCCATAAGGACATAGCGGCAACCAGAAAACCAAGGGATGACGCCCCAATATCACCCATAAATATTTTTGCGGGAGGAAAATTAAAGATAAGAAACCCTAGGGAGGCACTCACTAACACCAGACAGACAGCCATATAATCAATATTTCCTGCTATATATGCCATTACTGCAAAAGTGCCAAAACCTATTACCGCTATCCCTGCTGCAATACCATCAATACCGTCCATAAAATTATACAAGTTTATTAACCATATAATTGATAATACGGTCACCAATATGCTCAAAATCTCAGGAAAAGAAATCACATAGCCGGCAACATCAATTGAATCTATTCTGAAACCTGCTTTTATCAATAAAAAGGAAGCCAATACATGGATAATTAAACGTATAAGTGGACTAATCGTGTAGATATCATCAATAAAAGAAATAAATGCTACCAGTGCCAGACCCAAAAGGATGAACATAAAAATATTATCGATTGGGTATATGAAAGAAGCATAGAGGATAATCGAGAAGACTATTGCAACACCACCGGTTCTTGGTGTCGGCATCTCATGGAGTGTTCTATCATTAGGGACTGCAAATACACCAACAAGATTCTTATATCTAATTAAATAATAACTACCAAGCAAAGTAGTTAAGAAAGAAAGTATTAATAGCAAGAACATATTAAGCATCAAATCACTTAGCATTCTTACTAATGGAGTACCGTATTTCTTCCTTAGTAGAATAAGGTGGCACCCAGTCTAACAAGTTTTTAGCTTTGCTTATATCAATTTGTAACGAACAAAATAATCGCTCCCAGGTCTGTTCCATTCTTAATAACTTTGCTAAAAAATACATGAGCGTTCTTGGAAAAAAGAATAATCGAGGCTGTTTACCTAATTCATTAGACATAGTGCTAATCAAATATGGTAACGTCATATCATCATCATCAGATATAACAAACGTCTCACCTGATGCTTTGTCAGTATTAATCACAGAGAAAATAAAATCGACAAGGTTTCGTATCCCTATCATACTTCGTTTGTTTTTTATCTTTAATAAAGGCAATGGAATACCTTTATTAATAATATTCTGCAACCTAATATAATTTCCTTTCGAGGAAGGTCCATATACAAGCGGTGGCCGTACAATAACTATACCCATTTTATCATCTGACATTAATGCATTAAGTTTCTTTTCAGCCTCCCATTTTGATGTAGCATAACAATCGGTAGGTTCGGGAACATCTTTTTCTGAAAATGGAATTGAAGTTGTTACTTTACCGTTAACGCGGATGCTACTAAGGTAAATAAACTTGTTAACGCCTGCATCTCTAGCTGCAATAGCCAAAGCTTCACTTCCATAACAATTAACTTTCATATAATTGTCATATTCAGCCATATCATTGTTCTTTAGGACATGGACTATTGCAGCAAGATGCACAACAACATCAATATCGACAAGCACCTTAGTCCAGTTTACATTAGGACCAATATCCTCGATAACATAAGGCTGCACTCCCTTAGGGAGAGTCACTGCTAATTCTTCCGTTCTAACAACGCCTCTAACATCCCAGCCTTGCTCAAGCATATATAAGCTCAAAGCACGCCCGAGAAAGCCATTAGCACCCGTAATAAGAATACTCTTCATCTTTTTCTACAATTAATTAAATATTTTGGCATTACAATTATTGCTTTCAAATATAGCTTTTTTTATTCTTATAAAAATAACATAGCCACTTATTTGTCATGTAGACAAGGAATAAGTTTAAAAATATCGCGCCAAATAACAAGTAACTCTGCTTAGGGACGTAACCAAAATGACTATACCTATATGCAACGACCTGTGCTATTAATGCGCACAATATTAAATTCTTACCACCCATTTTAAACGTTAATATTTCTATAAATACTGCGATAAAGCCCAAGACAACCATAGAAAAAAATAAAAACAAATACGACCCTGAATAAAACAAAAAGGCAATCATACCCGGTAGCGACTGATAATGATATTTAGACTTATCTATATTTAAATACGATGAGTTAATAATCACATCATAAAACCCGGACTCATTCTCAGAATAGTTTTCAGAAAGCGCTCTAAAAAACAGTTCCCACCCCTGTTTCGGGTAGCTGGAGATAGCCATAACCCCTTCTATCCCAACCCATCGATCAAGAAAAAGCATCTTTACGTTACGCCCCGTAACAATAAGGTTCCTAGATACCTCCTCGCTTAATGCAAGTGATGATATCTGGTTATTAGTAACCTGATACATGGCAAGTTCATTATTAGTACGAAACTGGGTCACGAGAAAAATCGAACTAACAAAGAACGCTATAAATATAACAAATGAAACAATCAAAAACTTGATACTGGAATTTGTCTTATACGTTTTTAAGCTACGCATCACACCATAAACTAAAGCACTTGTATTTAATATCATCCCTCGGCTGAACAAAGAAACACTGCTAAGAAAACTTTCTAACATCCCTATTATAACAACAAGATACGTAGTTGATTTATTAATGAAGAACTCAAATCTTAATATTATAGCTGTAAAAGATGCCAGCCCGAATAATAGTAACCATTTGTAAACACCACTCAAACCAAATGGCAATATAGTCTGTGCAATCTCACCTCGCTGATATATACCGAAATACAAATTAGATACAGCAACACCGGAGAATAATGTGACAAATAGAACCAATACAATCATTCTATTTTTTTTATAAAACTCAAATATTCCAGCATTTCCTACAGTTTCGATCTCATCTGGATATTTAAATATGAACCTTTCTCTCAGATAGCTCGCAATAATCAAGCCAAAAACCCCGCAAGAAACAACGAGTAAAACACGATCATATGCCTCGCCTTCTCCAGAAAAATTACCAACACTTTCAGAGAACTGTCCATCTAAAAAAACAAGTCGTACTGTCAACTTTAGCCAGAAACCTAACCAAAAAAAAGCACCAATAAACGCATCAAAAAATATTGCACCTTTTCTAAAGCCAGAAAACAATGCAAAATTCATGATTAGTGTAAATAATAAATAAATATAAGACTGACCGTTATATTTCAGGAGTGCTGCACCTGTAATGATAGAAATTAATAGATACACCACATATAAATAACGATTTAAGAATACACTTGACCTCATAGATAAATTATCAGGTTTTTGACCAGACAGTCCTGTTTACATAATCAGTATAACTACAAATAATTCTAAGCATCTTCTTAGAAACATTATCAACATCATAGTCTTCAACAACTCGAAAATTTCTAACATTCTTGTTATGCTGTTCCGTGACAATATCAATAGCATTCAGAACACTTTCCTGCTTAAGACCGGACATAATTAAAACACCTTCGTCCATCCCTTCTGGACGCTCATGGGCTTGCCTGATAGTAACTGCAGGTAGATTTAAAATTGTTGCTTCTTCAGTAATGGTGCCACTGTCAGAGATAATACATCGCGACTCTTTTTGAAGTTTCACATAGTCAAAGAATCCCATAGGTTTAACAAAGCTTATCAAATCATGTAATTCAACTTTATCAAGTTCTTCCAGACGCATTTTGGTTCTTGGATGCGTTGAGACAATGATAGGAGACTTGTATTTATCCGCGATTGCAGTCAATGAATCTAAAAGATCCTTAAAATTACCTGGATTATCAACATTTTCTTCACGATGAATACTAACAATAAAGAACTCTTTCGTTTTCAAACCCATCTTACTGAGAATATTTGATGCATCAATATCTTTAGCATGATAATCAAGAATTTCCTTCATTGGGGAACCAGTCTTAATAATAGTCTCTGGCTTAATTCCTTCTCTTATTAAATACCGACGAGCATGTTCGGTATGAGTCAGGTTAATATCACTGGTATGATCAACAATACGACGATTAATTTCTTCTGGAACACGCTCGTCAAAACTACGATTACCTGCTTCCATGTGAAAAACAGGTATCTTTCTACGCTTAGCTGAAATCACTGATAAACAACTATTTGTATCTCCCAAAACCAGAATAGCATCAGGATTCTCTTTTTCAAATATCTCATCGCTCTTTGCAATAATATTGCCAATGGTTTGGGCCGCTGAACCTTGTGCCGCATCCAAATAGTAATCTGGTTTTTCAACACCTAGCTCGTTAAAAAATATTTCATTTAATTCATAGTCATAATTCTGACCGGTATGAACTAAAATATGATTGGTATACTTATTGAGTTCTGCCATCACTCGGCTTAGTTTAATGATTTCTGGTCGAGTACCAACAATTGTCATGATCTTAAGCATTTAATTCTTCCTTAATAAAATCAAGCTTCATAAGCAACGCTTTAATTTCTTCTACATTAAGTCTATTTGTGCTGTGTGATGTATAATCTTTAGCTTTAGTAATAACCTTTTCACCATCACTATAATATTTTGCATAATTGAGATCACGATTATCTGCTGGCAATCTGTAGTAATCTCCCATATCAATTGCATGCGCCATTTCTTCTCTTGAAATAAGCGATTCATATAATTTCTCACCATGACGCGTACCAATAACTCTTGGTTTTTCTTTTCCACCAAATATTTCATTCAGTGCTTGAGCCAGATCTGCTACGGTCGAAGCCGGAGCTTTTTGCACAAATATATCACCCTGCTCACCATGCTCGAATGCATATAATACCAAATCAACTGAATCCTCCAATGACATTAAAAAACGTGTCATATTGGGATCAGTAACCGTTAATGGTTTACCATCCTTAATCTGTGAAACAAAAAGAGGAATAACCGATCCTCGTGATGCCATTACATTGCCATAGCGCGTTGCACAGAGAACAGTATCTGTTTTACCTTGCAAACGTGATTTAGCAACTACGAGCTTTTCAGACATTGCTTTAGAAATACCCATTGCATTAATAGGATAGACAGCCTTATCAGTACTTAAAACGATAACACGTTTTACAGTATTGGCGATGGCGGCATTTATAACATGCTCAGTACCTTCAATATTTGTTCGTACTGCCTCCATTGGGTAAAACTCACAGGAAGGTACTTGTTTTAAAGCAGCGGCATGAAATACGTAATCAACCTCTCTCATTGCTTGATTAATACTATCGTAATCGCGAACATCTCCAATATAAAATTTTAATTTAGGGTGACTGAATGCAATACGCATTTCTTCTTGTTTTTTCTCATCACGACTAAATATACGTATTTCTTTAACTTCAGTAGAAAGGAATCGCCTTAAAACAGTCGTACCAAAAGAGCCTGTCCCACCAGTTATCATTAATATCTTATTCTTAAACATACTATCAAGCCCTAAACTATTTATTGTTATATAAATTCGATCATGGATACTCAATCATTCTTGCACTACAGAACTTTGAGAATACATCACAAAACCGCCTATTTTCACCTTTTAACAATGCTGGCTTTTCCAAAGAAAATCGGTTTACATTAACCACCGTTATGCGACCATCATCATCTGAATATGATGCGAGCGCCATATATTTTTTTAAATTATTAGCCGGATCATTACCTTTAGTTTGTATATCCCATCCACAACCGGTGTCTTTTCCACAAGGATGATACATGGATTGATCAAGCCTTAATAAATCGTTAACAGACAATCTTTGCTTGGTAGAAATATCCTCATAATACAAATTATAATCGGCATCAGATACTTCCCATTTTTTTGTTTCATTGTTAAAAACCTCCAAAAAAGTATGAGAAGGAAATTCATCAAGGTGGGTCCAAACATTAACAACCCTAACTTTATACCTCATTCGCTTCAATAAAGTCTTAAATAAACTAGCACGTGCTGAACATTCAAGATGCGGCTTATATGTACTCAATCCAGATTCGTGATCAATCATCATACCAGCAACACGTTCATGATCTGATTTATATGACCAAAAATCATCATCAATTATATTGACACTATTTTTATTTACATACTCTCTTATATTATCAACAGTTAAAACAAAGTTTTCAGGTGCTGAAATATTCTTGATTATTAAATCCAGATTCGGATTAACACTCATCCTATATAACCCAACACCAACCAGCAGAACGAGAAAAACAAAACCGTATATAAATAATTTTCTTATGTTATTACGATTGAGCATTTTTGTTCATCCTTCCTAAATAAACATTGAACAATTGATGGCCATGAAGATATCTTATGTCGCTACTCCAACCAAGTATAATAAACACAATCAATTTGCTAAATTTATCTGTATTTATTTAGCGATAAATTTTAAACATACTCATATTATTAAACTTACTTTAAACCCCTAAACTATTTATATAGTGGATACTCAATTATTCTTGCACTACAAATCCAGGAAAATATATCACAAAGCCGCTTCTTTTCACCTTTTGACAATGCTGGCTTTTCCAAAGAAAATCGATTTACATTAACCACCGTTATGCGACCATCATCATCTGAATATGATGCGAGAGCCATATATTTTTTTAAATTATTAGCCGGATCATTACCTTTAGTTTGTATGTCCCATCCACAACCAGTGTCTTTTCCACAAGGGTGATACATGGATTGATCAAGCCTTAATAAATCGTTAACAGACAATCTTTGCTTGGTAGAAATATCTTCATAATACAAATTATAATCGGCATCAGATACTTCCCATTTTTTTGTTTCATTGTTAAAAACCTCCAAAAAAGTATGAGAAGGAAATTCATCAAGGTGGGTCCAGACATAGACAACTCTGGATTTATATCCCATTCGCTTCAATAAAGTCTTAAATAAACTAGCACGTGCTGAACATTCAAGATGCGGCTTATATGTACTCAATCCAGATTCGTAATCAATCATCATACCAGCAACACGCTCATGATCTGATTGATATGACCAAAAATCATCATCAATTATATTGACACTATTTTTATTTATATACTCTCTTATATTATCAACAGTTAAAACAAAGTTTTCAGGTACTGAAACATTCTTGGTTATTAAATCCAGATTCGGATTAACACTCATCCTATATAACCAAACACCAACCAGCAGAACGAGAAAAACAAAACCATATATTGATAGTTCTTTTATGTTATTACGGATGACCATTTTAATTTCCCTAAATTAATTACCATTACAATACACCTAAAACATAACCACCTGTTATAGAATAATCCCAAAGAAATATATCAGTAAGTGCGTAAAAATGAGGAACACACTATAATCATTAAACTCTGCATCATTGATGAGCATACATATATTTTATGAGACTATTCCAATCAGGTGTAACAAAACCAGTTAATTTATTAAACTTTTCAGCATTTAATGAACGATCAATTTTAAAAGACTCATCGTATTCAATATCAATAACCTTGTTATATTCTTTTGCAATTATATTTAATAAATCATATTTCGAAATTGCGGGGCCGGAAACATGATACAAACCCGACAAGTATTTATTAGGTATGACATAATCCCGTATAAGCTCGGCAAGAATGACTGTTGGTAAACCAGAAAAAATTGCCTTTGCAAAACCTTTGCATTTCTCTTCCTGAGATAAGAACCATTCAAGCAAACCATTTTTAGTAGAAATTTCATGGCCAATTGTAGATGTACGCAATGTTACAGCCCGCGAATCAATAACTTCACCTATAAACTTTGATTTACCATAAATATCCTGCGCATCAGATGGTTCTTTTTCTGAGTAATTACCTTTATCGCCAGAAAAAATACAATCTGTACTTATATGTATCAATCGAGCATTATATTCTTCACAATATTTGTTTAAACGATGGGGCCACAAAGAATTTAGAGGAATTGCTCTCAGAGGATCGTCAGCTTCAGGCAAATGTTTAGTAAGACCTATACAATTTATAACTACTGATGGCATAAGCTTTTTAAACAATAATGAAATATCTGTATTCTCACAATCAATATTTGTAAATATATTTGTTGCAACAGCTTCCGGGAAACAACTTCTTATAGCGGATTCTCTTGCTGTACCATAGACTTCCCATGTTTCATGCTGCGCCAATACGCGTAACATGGCACTACCTATCATTCCGCTTGCTCCCATAACAAGAATTTTCATCAACGCTGCGCCTTCTTGTTTTTGGCTATCCAGGATACCAAACGATTTAGAAGCATCTTTCTATCAAAATTAGAATTATAATAACTCAACGCATTCCTCCCCATTTCAGCCAGCTTCGTCTGATGCATTGATGCCATTTCTACGACAACATGCGACAATTTATCCGCATTCTCTGCTTCTGACACCATGCCTGCTTTTGCTTTTATAACAACTTCCGCACCTATACCATCAAGCGCGGCTATGATGGGTTTACCACATGCCATATATGATTGTATTTTTGCAGGTATTGTTGAAGAAAAAATAGGATCTTTAGTTAGACTAACCAACATAACATCTGCATAAGAAAAAAATTGTGGCATCATTTCTACAGGATAGCGCCCCAAGCAATGGACTGTATCACTTAATTTCCTTTTATGGATTTCTTCTTTAAGCCAACCATATTTTCTGCCATCGCCAACAATCACCCAATGAATATTTTTATTTGATTTAATAAGTTCTGCGGCTTTAAGTAAATTTCGCATATCCTGAGCAATACCAACATTACCAGCAAACATAACAATAAATCCATTTGGTATAATTTCTGCAATATCCTTTGTGCAATCTGGTGCTACTGGCTTATATAAATCTTCTGCACTATTAGGAAAGTAATATATGTCATTTTTATTGACACTGTGTTGTAACACATGTTGATTAAATGCTTCAGATTGAATAAGGACTTTGTCACTTGATCGATAAAGCCACCCTACAATCATTTCGAGAAAAGATAGTAGCCACTTCTTTTTCACTACGCCTACGGCAGACAGACTTTCTGGCCATAAATCCTGTACCCAGAAAAAAACAGGACTTTTATATATTTTTTTCAAAACTATAGCCGGAATTCCCTGTATAACTGGAGACATCTGATATACAAGAATACAGTCATACCTGCCTTTACACTTAAATGGCCCAATAAGTGATGCGCTTACAGCAAATGAAATATAGTTAAGTGCCAATTTTAATATACCACTCTTACCTCTCGGCAAAATAGGTACTCGAATAATATTAATACCTTCATGAGCTTCTTTTGGCATAGAAAAAACTCCGTATCCAGAATAAAATCGACCTTGTGGATAATTAGGTTTTCCTGTTAGCACAGTCACCTCATGACCAAGATCAATCAAACCGCTTGCTATATCATTAACCCTAAAGGATTCTGGCCAAAAGTATTGAGAAACGATTAGTATTCTCATTACAACATTCTTTCATCAGGAATAAACTTATTTGTTCTTAGCGTACTAAGTTTTGCAAGCAGAAGCCCCCATACAAAAAATGAAAAAATACCAGAGTATGGCTGCCTGAGACCAACCTTAAAGAAGTTATCAAAAAACAATAAAAACATGACTACACTGACTAAAACCAAAATCTCAAAAGAACCCAATATATCCTTTCGCCCTTTAATGATTCGTATTAACGTAAATAAAATCAGCAACAATACAGGGACCAAAGACAACAAACCAAAATTATACCAGAAGCCTAAATAGTAATTATGCGCGCTAGGATAAGAACCTCTATTAAGAATTTTATCATGTCCAACCAAGAACTCTTTTGCACCTTCTATTATACCATTGAAGTAAAAAGACCAGTAATCTAGTCTCTGTGCAATACTGTCTATTTCAACTAAAGACTTACCAGCAGCCCCAGTAATATAATTAAGTGAATCGTATATTAGGTTTTTTTCATTAAATGTTGATATATAAATAATCGGTATAACAAATACTAGAACACCAATGCCACCCCTGAATGCTCTAAATTTATATACCAGCATTAAAATGCTAGCACTTAAAAAAAGTATTATTGCTAATTTTGACAATACAGCGATAACATAAAGCCCAAGGAGTGGCCATAATGTTAGCAATAATAAACGATAACGATTATTTTCTAATAACGTAGCAAATGAAATCAAGTATGCAGAGACCAAGACAACGACAACATATTGATAATTCTGATAAACACTAAAATAATAAACATTTGTAATCAATCGTATACTATCTGCGGAAAATGTAAGAAACAACTGTGCTGGCACTAATATAATTAAAACATACAAGAACCCTTTGCTATATTCTGCATCTGAATCATTTCCATACATTTCCCCAAGAATTAAACCAAACATTGGTAGAATATACTGCAGAAGCAATAAAAATCTAAATCTAACATCTTCATCCGAAGATAAATCTCCTAACAATATCGCCGTAACCATAGCAATAAATGAGATAAATATTAAAACTGACCCTTTATATGCTTTTCTATAACGACCTAATAATAATATCCCATAAAAACATGCCCCAATAGCTATTGGTAACGGTAATGTCCTCAATAAGCCTGATGACTTGTAATCAATAAGATCCGAAACAAAAATACCGCTACTTATCTGAATGAATATCGGAAAAAGTAATAAAAATGATATTATTACTTTCCATGAAGAAACATTGATACCTAGAAAATGTGCTCTATTTGATTTTCCGTATTCTCTATACGAACTCATATAAAATAATAAATTTATAATTGCGCTTCCAAGATACAATATAACAAGACCATTGGGTCCTACCGTATAGAATATAAATGGTATTAATAAAACAATAAGCAAGTTAATTAAAACATCAGGGCCAAACAAGTCATGATCAGTATCATGCTGTAAACATCGGAATCTGATTCTCTGCGCGAAAACCATAATCACGCCACCAACTAACGATAAAGAAGTTGCCAACCAGAAGCTTGATGATTTACCTGTTAGTTGTAACAACCCATCCGGCAAGAGAATAGAGACAGTTAACAATCCAATTGCCAGTAAAAATACAACTGCAAGTGATAACTTCAGAAAAGATGGTAAATAGCCTTTTTTTGAATCACTTTCATGTTTAGCAATGGCTGGACCTATACCATTAGCAAAAACAGAACCTAGTAATCCTCCAATTGCAAAAGCAGTAAATAAATCACCCGCCATTGCTTTATTTGTAAATAATATTATTAATAACCTGAATATGTAAACTGTAATACCAATAATAGCTGTTGAGCCTATATGTGGAACAAGTTGCAACCATGTTTCAGACATAGTTAATTTCACATAGGTATTCTTTAATATATATCTTACACAGTAAACCAGTGGGGATAAGGCCCATACTCCTAACATGTACATGAAATACACTGAACTATTAAGTCCAGCAATAAAAGTAAGTGTTAATAAAATAGCTTGGACGATAATATAATTATTGGACATAGCTTCATTATTACTGAGCTCAATATCACTCAAATAAACTTCGCTAAGCCATTCAAATGCTCGCCTCGCAACCAATATTATTGCAAGTATGATCTCAACAGATGACGCTGAAACAACAAGATAGAATGAAATTACTGAAAGAGGGAGTACTAACAAAAGCCTTCCTACAAGAATAGATGCTATTGATATCGCTTTATCTCTATTTAATACCATGCTCCTGACATTGCCTGAAAAAGCATAGAAAAGAGCTAACGTGGCACCATGTACTATACCAATATCCGCAGCAAGTTCAGGCATACCTGAAATACCAAAACCTATCATCAACAGTGTCATCGAAAAGAAATTAACCATAAATGAGAGCGAATACGAAATTCTCAACTTGTCAGTCCATCCCACACTTTTATCGTTTCATCAGCAACTTTCTTTTGTGAAAATTCATTTAAAACAAGTTCTCTGCCCGCCTTCCCCATTTGTTCTCGTAATAATGAATCATTTAGCAACATCTCTACTGCGGCAAATAATCCCTGTTCATCATTTTTTGGAATGAGATAACCATTTACGTCATTAATAACTATCTCTCGACAACCAGGCACATCGTAAGTGACAATGGGTAAACCGCAACTTGCCGCTTCGAGTAACGCTTTAGGAAGACCTTCTCCATACGTTGTTGGTAAACAGACAATCGCTGCCTGACGTAAAACATCTGGCATATCATTTCTCCTGCCCCACCATTCAACAACACCTTCATTAACCCATTCGTGTAACTGTGTAACAGGAATTGACTCTGGGTTATGTGCGTCAGGTTCGCCAACCAAGGCAAAACGCACAGATATTCCTTTAGATTTCAATAACCGGGCACATTTTACAAATACCTCAGGGCCTTTTGCCCAAAGCAACCTGCCTGATAACACAACCAAAGGAATAGCAGATAATTTATTTTGAGGAGAAAATAATTCTGTATTAACACCTGCTCCACGAATTAGACAAATCCTGTTTTTTTCAATAACCCGGTAATTGAGCAACAAAGCCACATCATCCTGATTTTGTAAAATTAATCGTGATTTATGCCCCTTCAATGCCCAGCGAAAAGCAACAACAAAAAAAGGTTTCAGTAAACGAGCCATTTTCTTTTGTGAACTAAAAATAAAACCAAGTCCAGCTAGCGCGTACACACGTGCCTTAATTCCTGTGATTCGAGTTGCCAATGCAGTATAAAGAACTGGCTTCATTGCCACTGCATGTACAACATCAGGTTTAAAATGACGAATTGCTTTTACCACACCTATTATAGATCTGAACTCTGAAATAAAATTGCGAGATCGCCTATCTAATGACCAATCGATTATTTCAATGCCTTTTGATTCGATAAGACCGCGATGTGTCGATATATTACTTAATAATGCAACAGTATAACCAGAATCTATTGCCGCGATAGCCAGATCAAGACGATGAGAAACAAAGTACCAATCTTCAGTAACAATAAATAACAACCGTTTCATTCAATAATAACCGGCTAATAGAAATATCATTTTGATACCATCAATATATGTGTTCCAGAAACAAGCAGCTCATCATCAGAAAGATGCTGAAACTCTTTTGCTAATTGCCTTCTTTTTATAGGCATGGATTCCCATCGGCGAATATTACGACTCTCAACATTAAAACCAACATCATTGCAAATAGAAATCATTTCAGACATTCTTAATCGGTTTGTATAAAAACCACTATCTGAAGCAAACCAATCACGTTCCCAAATTTTGCTTGATAACCGCATATTATTAAGCGCGCCACCTAAGTGATCCTTGTAATCAACAACATGACTCATAATGCCATCTTTACGCAACAAACGATGGCACTCCCGCATTGTAGCCTCAAACTCATCTCGTCGAATATGTTCAAGTACTGCTTGTGAATATATTAAATCAAATGAATCGCTTTCAAGCTGTCGTAATGATTCAAGCCCTTGCGAATAATAACGTCCACCAACACCGTCAAGTAAAGCATTTACATCTTTATTTTCAGGGAAATTTGGTAGACGGTTATCTGGAATAGATTCGTTAAATTGAGAAATCTGTTTACGGTACAAGTCTGCATCTCTGTGTGCGAAATCACCTGCATCAACTAGCACCAAGCCAGATGAACCAACTGCAGGTGAAAGAAAAGCAGATAAGAGCCCATCTCCAGGTCCTAATTCCAAACCATACCAGCCATCCTTTTTATTCAATACAGCGGTATGTTTATTTAGAACCTCCCAGGCATAACTGAAATCATCCATTGCGCCATGACGAAATAAACCGATGCGTGACCATGATTTATAACTAAACGGTAAACGTGAAAGGATTAATTTTGCAATTATCCTGATATACCATGGAATAAATTTACTAATACTTAATTTTCTCTAAAACCAGTTACAACTTACCAGTAAGCCTATAACCACTATAGGCAAGTATTTCATACAATAATGATGACGTATTGACGAGCCATTTTGAACTTGGGATAAGTTCTTTGAATTGATACTTAATATCAACTTTATCTGTTGAATAATGGTCAACATTAAATCCTTGCGCTGAAGCAAATGCTAGAGCACGACGCATATGCTGACTAGATGTAATTAGCAACACCCTCTTTGATGAAAATTGATTAATAACTTTTTTAAGTTCACGAATTTCATCTAAAGTTCTACTCACATTCCCCATAATAAAGATATTCTTTTCATCTATACCTTGCTGCAACAACATATCTCTCACGCATGCCGTTTCATTAAATCCATTAATATTATTTTGTCCCAAAAAAACACGCGAAACATGTCCTTCTCTATATTTGCGCAATAGATAACCGACACGACTCGCATTTTGATTAAGATTACAATAGCCGTTTCGCTTATCAGGTATATATTTCATATGCCACTTAAAATCTGTAACGCCTAAAAGCAATACAGTAGCATCATATGTTATATCATTGTTTACACTATCTGATACAGACCATAGACTTAACAAGCCTTTATTCAATATAGGAGTTGCCACTAACATTAAATAAAGAATAGCGAGAGGAAAATACTTATGAAGTGATCGAAATTTCCAACTTAGTACTAAAAAAAATAATACGTGACTAATTGGATCAGATGCTATTGATATCAGTGATTTAATAAAATCCATATTTAATTATTTTAACTATAACCAGTTACGTCTCCATGATTGAGCCATTAATACATTCCATAATGAATATTGCCAATTTCGCTGCCCTGAAAGATGCTCATCCCAACGGCGACGAATTGGTGCTACATCAAACATATCATCATCTCGTAGATTAATCGGATCTAGCAGATCCTCAGCCCAATCCCTAAGTGGCCCACGTAGCCAGGCATCTAACGGTACACCAAACCCCATTTTAGGACGATCAATTAATTCACGCGGAACATACCGATCAAGGACATCTCTGAGAATCAATTTGCCTCGTCCATTAACCAGCTTTGCTGACTGTGGCAACCTCAATGAAAATTCAACAACACGATGATCGAGTAATGGGACTCTTGCTTCAAGACTGACATCCATACTTGCCCTATCAACCTTAGTCAAAATATCGTCAGGAAGATAACTCAACATATCCATTAATTGCA
Source organism: Gammaproteobacteria bacterium (assembly GCA_027006175.1). Lineage (GTDB taxonomy): Bacteria > Pseudomonadota > Gammaproteobacteria > AKS1 > AKS1 > Sulfuriflexus. The sequence goes on along the minus strand of JALTKS010000079.1, from coordinate 31,455 downwards.
TACGCATCGTTGTGTTACTAACGGCTGAAGCCCCTTCTGACCAACCTATCGGTGAAATAGGGTCACCTGCTCTTGGTACAACAGCATGCGACCAATATTCTAAAAGCGCCGGATACACTTGCTCAAAATCATCAAGCCCAATGACTGCCGCAAGTTTGTGTAACTTATCACCAAGCATCGCGGGACGTTTGCCTCGTGGAATCAATTTACCAATACTATCCCATGCTGATGGTTTAATTGAACGTAAGAAACCAGCAGATAGCTTTCGTAAACTTCGTGGAAAATTCGCGTAGCCCTTACGCAAATGTTCAGAAACCAAATATCGGTTATAACCAGCAAATAGTTCATCACCACCATCTCCTGATAGCGCAACAGTAACTTCTTTACGGGTCAGTGAACATAACATTTGTGTAGGCAACTGTGATGAATCACCAAAAGGCTCATCATATGCTTCCGCAATGCGTGGTACCAGATCAAGCACTTGCTGATGACTTACATACATTTCAGTGTGGTCTGTACCTAAGTGCTTTGCCACTTCACTCGCATAGTCGGCTTCATTATAACCTTGCTCATTGAAACCAATAGAAAATGTTCTTACTTTTTGTGTCGAGTTAGCTTGCATCAGCGCAACCACTAACGAGCTATCCACACCACCGGACAAAAATGCACCTAATGGTACTTCAGCAATCATTCTGCGATCAACGGCATCTAAAAGTAATGCCTCAAGCTCACCAACTAGATCATTATAAGATGCCTCGCTAATTTTATCGGACTGTATAATGGCAATATTAGGCAAATCCCAATAACGCACCATATTGGTATCATTATTTTCATCAATATGAAGCAGATGGCCAGGGCGAAGTTGTTGCAAATCTTGATAAATACAGTCTGGTGCAGATACATATGCATACTGGATAAACCTTGCCATGACATCACGGTTAACTCTTACATCAAAGTTAGGGTTCGCAGTAATACTCTTAGGTTGTGAGCCAAAATACCAGACACCATTACATCTTCCCCAGTATAGAGGTTTAATACCTACTCTATCTCTAACCAACGTAAGCCGTCGTAATTTACGATCCCAAAATGCAAAAGCAAACATTCCAATGCAACGGTTAACCATTGCTTCCACACCCCAATACTCACAACCTTCTAGCAGCACTTCAGTATCAGAATGACCACGAAACTGGATACCGTTTATTTCAAGTTCCTGCCGCATATCAGCCGTATTATAGATTTCGCCATTATAGGCAATCACACTATTACCAGATGAGGAGTGCATTGGTTGTTGACCTGCAGAGGATAAATCAACAATTGATAACCGTTGATGTGCAAAACCAATCCCTGTTGTTTGATCGTACCAAATCCCTTGACTATCAGGACCTCTGGATTTTATTTTATCCGCCATTTCGCGTAAAAAAAATTGACTTTTTTCTACACCCCAACTAGATGAAGGATTCCAGAAGCCGGTTAAACCACACATTACTTACTATTCACTGTATATGAAGTATTTCTATATATTAGATATAAATTAATCATGATCATTATCAGTTTTTGTTCTGACTCTTTTTAGAAGTAATTTTCTGATACATTTTTTCATAAGCCTGTACACAAGATTCAACAGAGAAACTTGTTTGAGCACGAAGACGAGCACTGCCCCCCATCATTTTTCGCAATTTTTCATCACACAATAAATCCGCAATTTTCTTACCTAAAATTTCTGGGTTGTTTGCTGGAATCACATATCCGTCAACACCATCTCTAATAGCTTCAGCATTTCCTCCAACATCCGTTACCACTGATGGTAACCCAGCTGCCATGCCTTCTAGTACTGCGTTAGAGAATCCTTCTTCATGCGAACACAAAACTGCAACATCAGATACCTGTAATAAATCAGAGACATCAGAACGTCCACCAATAAATTCCACATGCTCAGTGATACCAAGTGCAATAGATAATTTAACTAAATCTGCCATTATTCCGTGACCATCATGGCCTACACAGACTAATTTCCAGTTTTCTGGTAGTAGCATTGAGGTTTTAGCTAGACCATACAACAAATCCTTATGCCCTTTATAAGGTATAAGGTTAGCGACAATGATTATTACTAAATCTTCGCTTTCAATGCCAATTTTCTGACGTAAGTCATCTCGCTCACATTTGTCTATAGTGACCGGTATATCAACACCGTTATAAATTAAACCTAACTTATGCTCAGAGACACCTTCATTACGCAGATCATCCAAAACCGCTTGCGAATTACCTAAAATACGAACCATTCGTTTATGTAACCAGCGTTCAATCCGAGCAGCACCAAAATAATGTCTTTGATAATAATTCAAACTACGCCGACTCATTACACAAAAATTTACACCAGCAAGTAGTGATACGATACCTCCTAAAAGATATGGCATTGGAAGAAAAAAATGTACAACATCAGGTCTATTACGTCGCAATAAAAAGAACAATTCTTTTAAACTATGGAACATGTGTAAAACTCGTTTTAGTTTAGACATGTTGCGCCAATTATATTCATCACCAGAACCAATAATGATTACACCTTTATTCTCAATCTCCGCAGAAAGTACACCTTTGTAAATAAGAGTGAATAATGTTGGCTTCACTATTGATGGGTTAAGCTTAGGTATAATCTGAGCGATGTGCCGTTCTGCCCCACCAACATCCAGATTTGCTAATACGTATAAAACTGAAATACTCATTCAGATTGTTTTATTCAAGACCATTGGTATAACTACCTCGTAACAGAAATCATATCAAGCGATCGTAACCATATTTCCAGATTAACCAAATTCATTAAAGGTGGCATATCATTAGACTGTTTACCTTTTCGAAAAGCTTCTACTAACTTAATTAATTTAGTCCTTTCACCAAATTCTGCCAAACGCCCATCATGTGAAACCAGATCATCGACATAACGCCCCAGCAACTCCGGTTTACGTAACCAATCATTAAGTGGTAGATTTAACCCTACTTTTCTTCTATACAAGAGGTCATTAGGCAACCAAGGTTCAGCAATTTTTTTTAATAAAGGTTTTGTTACACCACCTGGGATGCGTATATCTCGAGGTATACTATTAACTACGCCAAATAGTGGCAGATGAGTAAAAGGCACTCTTGCCTCAACCGATGCTGCCATAGCCATTTTATCCTGTCGCATCAGTAGCGATGATAGATAGCTTGATTGATCAACGGCCATCATACGGTCTCGAAAATCACCAAATCGTCCAGCTACATTTTCACGCCAACCAGTAGTGGAAAACAAATCCGGAAATAATGGTTTCAGATTTAAAAAATCGAAATATATAGATGAAACAATCGCAGGATCATGTTGTGAAAATCTCTTCGCTCCACGATAACGTTTGAGTAACGGCCATAATAGACTTGGAATCAACCGCGCTTTTTTACCAAGACTTTGTAATTCTTTCCATTGACCATAACGAGCATAACCACCAAAAAGCTCATCAGCGCCTTCTCCAGTCAACACAACCTTATCTGTTTCACTAATATGCTCGCACAGGCGCATTAATAATACACAACCGTAATGTGCTGATGGCCCCTCCATGTGTGCAATTGCCTTAGGTAAGGAATCTGCAAAATCCAGCCCGTTTAGTTTAATTTCATGATGATCAAGCTTATAACGTTTTATCACCATCTCACGGTATTTACGTTCATCTTGAGGTAATGGTTGTAAATTTATACCATATGTCCTCAAGGGTCGTTCAGGATGGCGGTTTTTGACTATCGCAGACACAAGGCTTGAATCAACACCACCTGATAGCTGTATTGCATAACCTGTATCACTTTGTAGATGTGTTTCAATAGAGTCAAACAAGGCTTCACGAGATATCTCTATAGCATCAGACTCACTCATGTCATGCTGTGGTTGAAAAGTGTCTAGAAAATCACAATAGCTCTCTTCTCGAACTAAGCTCTTCATTGGCTCAAATTCAATCAGAGAACCACCAGAAACCAAATCAATATTTTGCAAATTGCTCAATCGTCCCGCCGCGAAACGATACATCAATAACTCAGACAATGCAGAAAGATCTGGTCTCGAACCGACCAATCGTCGTAAAGGACGCATCTCACTAGCAAATGCGATTAAATCATGGTCGCGAGCCATATATAGTGGTTTGATCCCAAGTGGATCACGAGCAGCGATACCACTCTTTTGTTGTCGATCCCAAATAACAACTGCAAACATTCCTTCAAGTCGAGAAAATATAGCCTTACCCCAGCGTATAAAACCACGCAGAATAACTTCTGCATCACCCTTTGTATAAAAGATGTCGCCCAAGTTTTTCATTTCCGTACGCAGTTGTTGGTAATTATAAATCTCGCCATTGAATACCATTGCATAACGACCAGAAGGATCGACCATCGGTTGGTCACTAACAGAATCAAGATCAATGATCGCTAAACGTCTAAATACTAAAGCACAGCCAGACTCAGAAACCACCCCGCCTGAATCTGGACCACGATGAAATAAATCCCTATCCATCTGGCGCAATAACCCATCATCAAAAACTCTATGAGGTTCAAATAACGCAGCAAATCCACACATTAAGTGACTACATCTCCCAACTTCGACAAGGTTTAAATTTGTTCACAGAATTCTGTGCCATCCACAGAAAACGACTAACAGTCAATAACACGGCCAATGCCGTACCATGATCGACAGTTCCTGACTCATGCTCTCTTACAATTTGTCTAATCACAGACATATCAAAAATATCAAGAGCATTAAGTTCGTCAGAGTCTGGTAATTCCTGAATTGCCTTTGTTATTTCAGCTGATGCTGCCATAGAGGTGTTTACCATGGGCCATGATCGGTCATTTACACCAGGGCTTTGTGGATAAGGCGTGCCAAAAAGACGATTCCCAACTATTAAGAAGGCCTTCGCTAATGACTGCATTGGTAACGGCATCCATGCAGGCAAATTAGTATTAGCATTTCGAACCTTCATTACACTTTTACTAAGTAAGCTAGTAGCATGAATATAGGCGGTTGCATTTACCTTTTGCTCAGCGCTCATTGAAATAGCAAGTTCAAATAAATTGTTTTCTAAACCGGGGCTTCTGCAATCAGCCCATGAGCGGATTGATGTCATCATAGGAAAAGAATAATGACGTGAGAAATTATGGTGGTGCATATACTCCCAAAGCTGATAGCCAGTTGCGCCTAATTTTCTACCACGGTCAGCAACATCAGCAAGACTTTTTTGTAAGGCATTCTTCATTTTAGAGCGCTTATCTTTTTGCAATAAGATAAATGGATCCAGTGTTTTCAAACGATATGAAACACTTGTCATGAAATCGCTAACAAAATCATTGCCTATCGCCCTCAACCTATAGTGAAGACTCTTTCTTCCAAATAACTTAACTTCTTCTTTAGGAAGGTAAAGACCCGCTAAAAAAACATCCAAAACCAAGCCCATCATCATGCTATCAACAGGAACGGGGAATCGTTTACCGTAGTCCAAAAACTGGCATTCAACAAAACTATGCATACCGCTACATAGACGTACTGCAGTATCTAAATTCCCTTCATATAAATCGACTGGGCGAGGAATAAAGCAATGGTCTGTGCCGATAATTGCTGCAACCTCAGCAGCCACTTTAGACTCATTATTATTTTTCAAACAAGTTGTTACACAAAGTGGAGGCTTCGAACCAGAATCAATGCTAGCGGCTAGTACAGCACGCGCATCCAGACCACCACTCAAAAACAAACCGAAACTACGTTCATCTTCATCAGACATATGTAACTTTAATGTATTAGCCAAAGAACTAGAAATAGTACTAACAAGTTCACGACCAGATGGTGCACTTTTCGAAAAGTCAGGCACCCAATACTTACTTATGTATGGTTTCAAATCACCCGATTCGACTGATAAAATAGATGCTGAATCAAGATAAAAGCAATTCTTCTCATACGTATGAACACCAAATAAGCGCCGCATCGCAACAAATTCAAAGACAGCAGAAGAGTCAATATCTATCTTCAATCCAGCTTCGCGTCGCATATAAATTAAATCTGATAGAAACATAGTAGCGCGAAAATCATTACCATCCATCGCGTAGTACATAGAGAGAGAAGAAAACCTATCACTTATTATATGAAGTTTCTGCCTTTTATGATTATAAAGTACTATTAAAAATGATCCATTTAAGGAACGAGAAAATTCAGGTATGTTTTCAGTACGTATAAATACATCCTGAACTGCTTTATCACTTCTTGCACCCGAAGCAATTGGATTTCCAAATACACCGATTCGCCAATCTATATGTTCTATCCATCGAAATTCCGGATGCATGTCTGACACCTCAATACGAAGACGCTTAATACGTTCGCCATTAGAAATATCACTCTCACTATCTAATAACTTACTATTGAAATTTAGTGTGAAACCAAAATCAGGAGAATCAATCATTGGCTACCCATGGTTGTTCCCAATCACGTGTTAATAATCCATGAAAATGATTTGCAAAGCGTTCTCCTGCCTGTTTGCCTATCATTGATTTTCGATATCGCCGCTGTCCTTCATATGCAATATCTACAAAATTTCCATAATCAGATAAGATTTCATCTAATTTTTCCTCAAAATCTTTCAAGTCCCAGCGATGTGAAACCATTGTTTCACCATCAACAAATAAATCAGCCCATGTTTCAATATGTGACATATCAGGTTTAAACAAGAGGCCACCAGTAATAAATACTTCGAAATCTTTAAGTGTAATTTCTCCAAGACCAAAAGGTGATACAACCACCTTGGAATTGCATAGCTCTCTAAAATATCCTCGCCTGTTTAATTTATCCGTGGCAAGTTTTCCCTTCATTATTTCTCTAATTTCTTTTCGCTGCCATGATACTGTTTCTCGTGCATAACTAATGCCAAAACGACACGTCATGTCATTATTACGTGAAATTGATGGCCTGTTCCAACCTTTGGGTTCACCCAATAAAACTAACCACTGTGTTCGTCTATATAAAGCCATTCTCATTGGTCCATATAAAGACCAATCAGCAAACCCGGAATTCCAACCAACACCAAGTCGCCCTAATAAATCAGGATCATTAATTGGTTTAGAGTATGCGGGGTTATCATCAACAACTGAAAACTGTTCATGAAAATAGTTTGAAAATGGTCGATAACCATACATCGGAGAAAGGTACCTATTTCGGTCAACTAACAGTTGATTCTTCAAATATGCCGTTACAAAAGGTAAAGCATCCGCATGATCCCAACCTGTACTATCAGTAATGTCAACATAAATAAGAGCCCCTACCTGTTCTTTACACCATAAGAGCTCGGCTAGTACTGAATCACGTTCAACCGCCCACCGGACACCATAAAACTTATTCTCAATTAATAAAATATCACAGTTCTGAACCGCAATTTCGACATTATTAAAGATTCTTATATTGATCCCTAGATCACAAAGGCTTCTTTGGAAACGGATCAAAGGAAAAAGGAATGCACAACCATTGGGAGACTCAAAGCCGGCTGTCAGAATATGGACCTGTATATTCAGCGCCATTAATTTCTATCTATAATATCTGAGTATTTTAATAAAACATTACATGGCACATCATGCAATAACTTCTTACCATATAATTTAGTCATTTCAGTTTCAGGAATGCCCGTACCAGGTTTTTTCAATGTTAACATACCCGCTTCTAGAACTTCTCCTGCACTCAAATCACGTTTAGGTGCAACGCTCTTTGTAAATAGGTTACGCATTTCACGCATTTCAGAAGCCATCATATCTTTACTAATAGGATTATTATGCATAATTGCAAAAGCATCTCTTGCTTCTACTACAGTTTTTAACTGACTGGTTGTCAAAGAAGAAGAAACATCAGGACCAAATGCTTTTGGATGCATTGTAATATGTACTTCTACAATATCTACACGTTTAGCCATAGCAGATATTGACGGCCAAATAGTGCCCGAATGATCAGACAGTCCTGCAACACAATTATATCTATTTCGTATTTCATCAATATTATTCAAACCCACCTTGTCTAATGGCGTTGGGTATTGACTAGTACATTGGAAAATAGCAACATCATTTCCCTTATCCTTTATATAAGCTACTGAGTTATCGATCTCATCCCAATTACTCATTCCTGTACTAAGCAAGATCGGTTTACCCGTATCAAGCATCGTATCGATAAGTGAGGTTGATCGAAACTCACCCGAACCAATTTTCCAAGCAGGCATATCCAATTCCTTTAAAAGATTCACCGCCTCTAGAGAAAAAGCCGAGCTAAGAAAAACCAAACCATTGTCATTTGCGTGTCTGGCTAATCCTTGCCATTGATCTTGAGTAAACTCCATTCGTTTCCAATAATCATAACGCGTCTGATCCTGATGGCTGAAAGCAACTCGAAATGTTTCATCTAATGTTGATTCAGCTGATGCAATATGTGTCTGAAATTTAATTGCATCTATACCAGCTTCTGCTGCCATATCAATAAAAGCATGAGCCATCCCAAGTGAACCATCATGAGCCTGTGCTACTTCGGCTATTATAAATGTACGATGGTTGTTACCAATTAGATTGTTATTGATTTTTATTTGTTTTGTCATTTATAGTTATTGATAAAGTTATATTTTATTTTCTTGTAATTGACGCGTCATCAATATGTCTGCAATATCAAAGTCTAATTGTGTATCTATATCAATCGATCTGGCTGCTGGCATAACATATGGAACAACTCTTTCACCAATTAAAGTTGATTTTTCAAAAAGAACATCTCTACGTGTCATATATATAGCACCATTTGTACAATAAGCCTTAGGTGTATAATCCTGCCTTCTAGATAACCATGGTGCATCTGAAATAAATGGTATCAATAATCCATCTTTATCTAGTTTTTTCATTTTCCCGGGATGTGTGTCCTCGGCATCATAAACTGAAACTATCGTATCGGTTTCTCTACGGACTGTTAGTTGTATCGCGGTAGATATATCATGAGTTGTTCTAAGAGGCGTAGTCGGCTGTAATATAAGCGACCAATCTATTAACGAATCATGCTTACCTTCATAATATTCGACTGCATGCTTAACCACATCAAATGATGCTGCTTCATCTGTTGCAAATTCATTGGGACGTAAAAATGGCACATACGCACCAGCTTTCCGACTAATCTCGGCTATTTCTTCATCATCTGTACTTACTAAGACACATAATAGTTCTGGTTTAACCGCTAATGCACGCTCAATTGTGTGAACAATAAGAGGTTTACCTGCCAGCTGATTTATATTTTTTCTCGGAACTCCTTTTGAGCCACCTCGAGCTGTAATAATTGCCAGTATTTTATTCGTCACACATAATCCAAGTATTAATATGTTATTTTCTTATCGATATTAAATTCTACTTTGCTTAATACATCTGCAACTCTTTCTCCAGCTGAACCATCCCCATAAATATCACTTGAAGCATAATGTCCATTTGTAACCTGAGTTTTTATTGCCTCTAAAATATAATTTTCATCATAATCGACATCGATAACATTAGCGCTGCGTTCACGACCAGCTTGTCTAGAACCTATATTTACAACAGGTATACCTAAATATGATGACTCCCTGATCCCTACACTTGAATTGCCAACAAGACACATTGATTTTTTCAGCACATATAAAAACGCTTCTGGAGGAAGATTTTTCAAGAAGCGAATATTTTTACAACGACCTTGTTCGCGGAAGGTTCGAATAGCCTTTGATCCAGCATCCGAACCAGCATCGACATTTGGCCAAAACCAATATGCTGGATACTCACATTTCTCGATTGCCTTGAGTGTTTCCGTCATTTGCATTTGTGCTTCTTGCCATTCATTTGTAACCGGATGCTGCATTACCATAATATAATCCGAGTTAAAATCAATATGTGCACCTACACCACGTTTCAGGTCGTCAAAATCCTCATATGTCATACCATTCATAACATCTTTTGCTAAATCAATTGAAGGACAGCCAGTAATATATACTGAACCTTCTACTTCACCCATCTTTACAACCCTATCGTATGCACCTTTATTCGATACAAGATGTACATTAGATAATTTTGTCACGGCGTGTCTTACTTTCTCATCAATAGAGCCTGTTACTTCTCCGCCCTGCACATGGATAACAGGTATATTCATATAAGAACCAGTGATTGCTGTAGCTATAGTTTCATACCTATCAGCAATACTCAATACAGCATCAGGCTTTAAATTATCAAAAATAGTTGCAAGTTCGACTATACCAATCCCGGTTGATTTAGCACTTGTAACCAGATTTTCTCCTTCGACAACCATATAAACCTGCGCATCTGGTTCAAGACCATCCTCGCGCATTACATCAACAACAGAACCATATCTCTCAAGTAATGCAGAAGCAGCAACAACCAGCTGTAACTCAAGATCAGGATGCTTTTTTATAGCGAGTAATGCAGATTTAATTCTTGAATAGGATGGTCGAGCAGTTACAACAACACAAATACGTCGTTTCACATTAACTTCCTTTGATTATGCTATTTCTTTTAACAACTGCAAGAGGTGGTCTTGGTGTTTCTGGATCGTAAGAGCATTTCACATGCATAAAACTAATACCACCGTTTGCAATGGCATCTTTTATTTCAATTTCAAAACTTTTGTTATCTCTTATAATTTTATCACTAACTGATAGACCAGAAGACTTAGCTAAACCGATGTAATCTAAATGCTCCTGATACGATCGCTGCCCACCGGTACTCTTGTTTGACTGATTATCAAATAATATATATACCAAATTTAATTCACTATCGTTATAACGACCTGCGGTGGTCATCCCACCCATATGCATCACAAACTCAGCATCACCACCACATACTATAATTTTATTTCCTGACTTAGCCATCCCAAGCCCCAGGCTTAGGGCTCCGCCCATATTTCCTGCCATATAAACATTATCTGTATTTGGCATATAACTGTACATTTCTCTTGCCGTATTTCCAGTCGTACCAATAAAAATATAATCTGAACTATTAAATACGTTACCGAGGTATTTTAAATATGAGCTTCTTAGTGGTAATTCTGAAAGATCAAGTTTGAACTCATCATCAAGCTTAACTGTTGTAAATGTGTTTTTCTGTAATAGCAAAATAATTCTAGCACTCTCACTTACAGTTATTTGTTTTATCGCATTACCCAGATTCTCGTTATCTAATAATGTATGCTCATAACCATACGCTGACACAAGGTCAGGTAGTTTCGTTGCCAAATGCTCATGTTGTATCTCACTATCACCCGATTTATACGTTCTCCAGCTAACAATAATTGGGAATGTAATCTCGTATGGTTTAAGCATGCTTGTAATACAGCTTCCCATATTGGTAAGACCTGATGATTGAACAATAACAATAGGTCTCATTCCTGACATTTTCATGCCAGCAGCAATCGAGCATGCAACTGCTTCACTCGCACATGGCACATACTCCAATTTATCATTATTATTAATTGAGGCATTTATCAGGTTTTTTGCAAAACTACATGGAACAACACACAAGTGTGTATAACCTTCATCATATAATTTATTTACAAATTCTTTTGTGTCTAGCACTTATAATTCCTACTTTTAATAAGAACAAACATAATCAATCAATTATTTTATATCTATTCTATTAATTAAATTTACATTACGGCGATGTATTTCACCGAAATGGCAAATAACAGAGCCAGATAAATCACTTCTTGGCGTGTACAATACAATATTGTCATCTTTTCTCATAACATCACCTTCAAGGTAAGTACACAAAAGTGGCTGATTTTCCAGGCGAGTAATATATTTCGCATATGTTTCAATAACTGCTCTTTTACTCTCTTCTACTCTATTTTTTAGCACATCATGAATATCGATAACGTTATAAAGCGAAGCGACCGCATGATATGGCCCTGTTACTTGATGGTTGATATGTGTTTCTAAGTTTGTATAGAAGCCATCATTTTTTATAATATCGAGTTTACTTTTATACGCAACAAATGCAGCTCCCGTTAATCCAAATAGTCCTTTACAGGAACTAAAAGCGATTAAGTCACATAAATCGTGCTTATCCTCCAGACCAATTGAACCTGTCGCATCTGCAAACAATTTAGCTCCTAAAGAATTTGCTTTATCTCGTATAAGCTTAAGATCAACTTTAAAGGCATGACTGGTTTCTGTATATGCGGACAATAGCCAGTCAAATTTACCCTCAATACTTGATAACTCATCATATTTTATAGTGGTCAACTCACAGTTCTCAGGAAGTAACTCTTTTAACCGGTCACTATAAAATCCTGTGCTTACCAACAAAACTTTTCCTGACACAAATGAATGCAATGCCAATTCAATTGCAAAGGTTGCTGAGCCTTGAGCCATAACAATATTATCCTGACCGGATAGATTTTTAACCCAGCTAAGAACGGTTTTCTCCACTTTCTGGTATTCTTCATCACCTCTACCAAACACAGGAACAAGCCCCATCAAATTTTCATGAAGAACAACAGCCGGACCCGGCGTTAACATTAGTTTGTTATTATTAATATTTGTGATCGATTTTAGTGCTCTTTGGCGTAATTCAGTGCTACTAACACCATCTGTTCTAGGAAGAACCAACAGTCTATTTTTAGCAATTGGATTTGAATTATCATTGCCATGAACCAGAAGGTCTATTGAATAAGAATCAAGTACTTCCTCAGTTATCAGCCATGGTGTTTCAACAACTTCCTTAACGGCTTCTATTGATTCTAGTATTTCCTTTCGGTGTTGGAATGAAAGCTCAGGCTCATAACCTTTCATATCCAGGATCTGTTCATCAGATGTTAACCCAATAATAACATCACCATGCTCTGCAGCTTTTTTTATCAACCGAACATGTCCGTGATGAATTAACGTCACAGACATATCGACCATTATGCGTTTTGCAGTCAATGCGCCACCCTAATTAATGACTGTTGATTTAACATTATTTATTGAAGCCATTTCCAATATGGAAGCAGTGGGATCAACCGAAGCCACCATCGATAACAAAACATCCGATGCAACATTCATAACCCCTGCATATACATCACCATCAAACAGCAATCCATTTGTGCCCATATTATTCATACCGAAGTCTTCAATATCTGCGTACGCAACCGTTACACTTTCAGTATTTAACAGTTCCATTGCAGATGAGAGGGAATGTACTTCACCGAGAGAATCAGCTACTCGAACAACATGAATCTTGTCATTCTCATCAACTGATATATCCGCATCTTCTCCTACAACAAGTACGACTGAGTAATAGTCGCTCAGTTTATCTGTAAATTGTTTAGCAACGTCTTTGTTTGACAACATATACGAACCATCTTTTGTCGCTTTTGCACCCAACACAACCAGCGTGTTATGCCCCGCTGGTTCGTGACTATTAACACGATCAAGTATGGACTTGAATTCACAAGGAATCTTCAGTAACGATGACACGCTTTGTTGGCTGAAAATATGTCGAATATATGATGAACATATGTTACCTAAAATACTAAAGTCGGCTAGGTCTTCAAAATCACCATCGACAACCTGATCCAGATATTTAGTTGGTATAATACCTGTCTGCACACCATCTGCTTTTAATTTTTTTAGCGTTTTTTTCAGGAGCTCTGTATTTGAATCACCACCCCAATGTATAACCACACCATCTGCTCCAGCATGCAAAGCACGCTTAGCAATTCTAGCTGTTACATCAACATCTTTTGTTGTGGCAAGATATTCATTTCTAGCGATAACCTCTAACTCTGGCACTGTAGTTTTTACTTTATTTAATAGCCGACAAAATTCTTCTGGTGTACTTAACACCATTGAATCCGGAGTTAAACTATTAACTTTAGGAAAGCGTTTGGATTCAACAACAATCGTATTACAACCTGCCTCGTATAATTCGCGCGCCACGGTAGCTGCAATACTTGGTTCGTTATATAACATATCAACATCTACAATTATTTTCTTATCACTATGTAGCCTTAATCTTCGTACTACATCAACATAATTTGTCCATGGAACTGTACAATTATCGGGGTAACCTTTTTGCCAAGACTGCGTCAGACTGCTCACCCAATAACCCGCACAATCCGGATCATTTTCTAAAAACTCAGTAGCCCATAACTCAGGCAATTCAACGTAATATTTCATCTTACTCCTTCTATATAACTTTAATTTAGATAATTAATAAAAATAAACACGAAATGAATAAATCAGGTAACAGGAATATCCGGCTCATCAAGGTAACGTTCACGGAAAACTGGATAGTTGTCATTTAACGAAACAGGAAGATCACATGTATATTCATACAATGCACACTTGCCAACCGAAGTTTCAATGCAATCAATACGTGCCAACAAACCTGGTTGTTGTAATGTCGAATTAAATCCGCGTTCCATTGTGAATGCATATTTAAAGCCTGCATTTAAAACTATTTCTGAATTTCTTTGATTGACTGCTGAATAGCTACCATGTGGATAACTAAAAGCGTCTATACTATCACCTATAGCCGCAGAAAGTGCATCTTTTGTTTTATTTACTTCATTAATAACATCTGCATCTGACAAAGTAGCTAGTGGTCTATGTGTGTATCCATGAGCACCAACCCTGTGTCCTGCCATAGCATTTAACTTTTTTAACATTGACTTACTCATGTAAAAGCTCTCAACAAATTCTTTTTCCGAATCAACAATATCCTTAAACAAAGAATCGACTATTAATTCGTTTTCATTTTCATTAATTATGTAATGGAGCCAGTACTTTAATTTTCCAATTTCCAAATCATCATTTGGTAAAACACTCAATACTTCAATATCACTAATGCCTTCAATATCCACTTCTTTTCCGATCATCGATGTATATTTATTAAGCAAATTTTTATGTAATTCCGTTTGACTCATATGTGCACGTAACCAGTGTAATTTATGAATCGTACAAACTTTACTTTCTAAGTACGGTAGTCCAGGAACAAAAAATGTTGCCGGAATTTTCATGTTTTCAAGAACCGGTAAAGCGGAAGTATATTGACATGACAGACCATCATCAAAAGTAATGGCACATAAAGGACTGGATATTTTTTGATTTTTATCAATAAGTTTGACCAAAGTATCAGATTTAACAAAATCAAATGTTTTTCCTAAATCCTCAAGTATTATTTTTAACTCACTCTCATCCAAGCTATGAAGTCCGGGAAAAGGTAAACCTTTCATACCAACATAGTGGAAATTGACAGCTAATAATATTGGTATCATGCGAGCTCTAGATCCAATAATTTTATTTTAGGTGCCTGCCCTTGAGCAACCAGCATGCAATACTCCTCTACGATTCCCTTATCGAGCAAGTTAAGAACTGTACGTACTGAATCAGCATTAAAATCATTTCGTTTATATAATTTTCCTTTTTCCTGCTGGGCTGTCGTTTTCAATACATGACCTTGTTCTAGTATTGATAAAGCCTGCAATAACAAATCAACTGATGACTGAATGGTTTTACAACCTATAATGTATTGATCATCACCTGGTTGAATATTAGGTCGAGCATGTGCAATCATATCACCAGTATCAACTCCTTTATCAATATAATGTAATGTAACCCCAACATATTCGATTTCATTATTATAGAATGGCCAAAAATTAGTACCAGAACCTCTATAGTATGGCTACAATCCTTGATGTAAATTAATCATGCGACCTGAATAAGCGCTCAATAATGGTTCACGAATGAGGCTACTACCAAACACAACTATATAATCAACATTTGAACTGATGATTTTTTTTTTGAATATCTGGCTTTCCCAGACCTCCAGAAACTGTTGATATCAATTCGATAACTTCAGCTGGAAATTTATCCGCCTGAGGAAAAAACCTTTCTTCAGCATCAATAAATGATTTGAAATGAGTGGCGACTAAAATTGAATCGGCATCACCTTCTGACTTAGGCAACAACCTTTTTTCAGATACAACCAACTTTAGACTATGCCCATTCAGCAGCAATTGATGAACAAGCCATTTATGTCTATTTTGATCAGAGGTTAGTATTGCTAAATTCAGACTATTTTAGATAGTCTGAACCGAGTATGTTATATTTTCCTAGACGCTCTTCATCTAATTCAAATGTAGTAATATCACCTTCTACATCCCAATTAGATTTGTAGGTACGTTTAAAATTATTCTGTAAAAAACGAGCATTATTTGTACGTCCATCTACAAGAATAAATGTTCCAGGAAGAAAGACTGGTTCCATGAGCAGTAAATCTCCTGACATCACAGTTCTTTCATCACAATTAAAACTCATACCATTTATTGAGCCCTGTACTTCTTTAGGATGCGGTCCATCTAAATAGATAAAATCAGGGATTACATCAGGTATATTCTTATAGTAGTGGCAAATTTGACCATTGAATGTTCCTATTTCAACATCACTCTGTCTAATAGTAATCACATCCTTAAGGTGTTCTGGAAAACGCTGTTCGAGTATATCTATCCATTGCTGAGATGTATCTACAGAAAAAAGCTGAAACATAAATCTATTTCGTAATTTTGGTTTATCATCGAGATTATCCCAATCAAATTTGTTCTTTTTTAAAGCATCGGCAATAACTATTGACGAATAACCTAACCCAAACTCAAGCGCAGTAAAGCATTTTCGTTGTCTTATTATTTTGTGCAACCTAACCAGATCACTTGACTCTGGTGGCATCGGTATTGAAAGCGTCCCACTCACTGAATCATAAACATCGCTATCAAAATCAATTCCGTCCATAAAATTTATCAGCTCATCTAACCCTTCTTTCTCTATGTAAGCCTGGTTTTCTTTAAGCTGTATTTTTCTATCCACAATTATTTCCTGTTGTAGTATTTGTTTATATTAATTAAGAACAATGAATTGCTTATAAGCACTACTATAATAATTTATCACAAAGCCTTACGAACAATAACCAATCCGTTTAAAGTTGTACTTTGTCAACATTGATTTCAGAACGCATAATATTGACCATACGATTAGCAACATTGCCATCATAAACACCCAGATAATCCCTAATCATTTCATGATTTAGATCACGAACAGGTGATATACCATTTAATTCCTCATCCAAAGCAACCAATATCTCTTCAGGTGATCCTGGCGTATTGAACGTATCCAAATATTTGTGAAAATATACATGTTTGTCAAAATACTTTCCCCTGGCTTCAGCCAACAATGGGACGACCACACGTCGACCAAATAATTTTGCCTCGAGTAAAGTCGTAGAGTTAAGACCAACAACTACTGTAGATTCTTCAATCAAGGTTTGCGCTGGTACTTTTCCTGTGATTTTTAAATTAGGTATTGCATCCGGGTTTATACCAGTCACTCTTTCAATCGCATTGCGAATATGATCATTCCATTCTTCTTCCCACTTTGGTTTGATAACCACTTCAACATCTGGATTATTTGCTGCAAACTGTGCAACCATACCATGCACCAAATCAAAATATTCAACAAATCCAACATCACGTCGCGTGCTAAAATATCTAATAGCATCAGGTATGTCGAGCAATCCGATACAATGATGAAATGAAAAGAGTACAACTTTCCGCCCAGGTTCTTTTACATCACCCGAGTCAGTACGTTTAAAAATTCGATCCATCCTTAAACCACCAACAACTGATACTTTATCTTCAGTGGACACATCAGCATTTAGAAGTACACTTTTCTCTAATTCATTAAATAAAAATATTCTACGCCCATAAAACTTAATATGTTTTCTCTTGTAGCCATCAATACTTATTTTATGGACTATCGGATCTTTCATGTTTTCCTTGTGGATAGCAAAAAATGGAATCCCGATTTTTTCGGCCGCAATCTCCCAATCTTTATCTTGCCTATAATAGAAAGTACATGTAACTAGGGCATCAAATTTAACCTTATATTTCAACCTGAGTATAAAATCCTGTAGAAATATTGCTAGTTTATTTCTCACCTCAATAACAGCCGGTTCTTTGCATTCGAAATATGCCACTGGATTCTTTTGTGATAACTCTCTTAATTCCGAGACCCAAAGAGAGTTTATTAAATGTTGCACAGCTGAAGGTAAAGAAATCAGCTCAACATCAGGATGTTCAGATAATACTTCCAAATCAGCCTTGTAACGTTCTTCATTAAGTACTAACAAACGAATTTTTTTATCACTATTTTTATTGCTTGACAGAAGAGTTAACTCTGAGACGACATACTTTATAATCAGCGGCATGACCCATTTCTGTCTGGCAATTCTCCTAAAAATAGCTACAGCTAATTTTTTTATGCGCCCTTTATTTTTTGACTTGATTACTACATCAATAAACCTGTTAGCAGGTTGCTTAATCATCACACTCATTCTTTATCTTTTGATTATATCAGGAAAAGTGCGACTGTATAATTTTCGATATTTCAGTGCAAGGAGAATCATTAGGGTAACAAACATCATTGCATGCGGCATTTTGCAACTTCTTCAGCTCTGACTTACCGCCATCTGTATCCAGTTTATTGAGCGATCGAATTATTTCGTTCTTTGTTTTACAATGAAATGAACCACCAACAAGCTCATACATATCATCAAAATAATCAGTGTCAACAAGGTTATAGGAAATCAATGCATGGTTAAACAACATGGCAATAAATCCTACGGTACCTTGTTTTTGAACAACACACTTGGAAGAAAGTATGATTATTGCATTCAACTCATCACCACCAAAATCTGTAATAATCACTAGATCATCAGATAATTCACTTAGCTGCATTCTGAATTTATCCGGGTCACCTTTTTGTGTTTTTGGATGGAACTTAAGAATGAAAGCACTATTTTGGTCAAAATTTCTTATTGTAGTTACAACCGTAACAACTTCGTCTATTTGATCTTTTGTGAAGCTTGAAGGTGAGAGAAAAAAGGAATATAAATTGCGATTATTTTTTATACCATATTGTTTGTAAATATCTTCCTTATCTAGCTGAGTAAAATTATTTTTTATCCGCATAATTCCTTCATAACTTGGACTACCTGTTACGATCACTTTTGGAAATTCAGAATTTCTATTCAACCCATTGCCAAGCAAATTATTTTTAATTTTTTCACCAGTAACAGTAAGATAATTTAAACTAGAATAGCCGTGAAGATAATTAGGCGATCGAAAACCCATTAGTTTATCAATAATAGCATATCCATTATAATACAATATTTCATCATTCACTCTGGGCAATAACCGCCCACCAATAATATGATCGACAAGCAGCCATAATCTGCGCCATTTCTCACTCTTATCCTTATCACTAAGATGCATGTGCTCAAGTGTTAATTCAAAATCAAGGTATTCTGTAGAGTTATGACAGCTCATTGCAGGAAGGTATCTGGTCATAATATACCAAAGTGGTTTATTGTCCCAGGGCACAATAACAAAATCATTTTTAAACTTCAGAGGCAAGCACCACAACCACCCAAACATCCATAATAAACTACGGAAAAACAGGTTACCGGAACGATTGAATAAAATACGCATAATTCGCGAACCTTTAACAAGCTTTATTCGTTTATCGACTTTTGCATACCCCGATAAAACTCGCTCATCAAATGAAAGTATAGTCACATCAAACTCATCGTTTACAAGCTGAACCGATAGATCCTTGAAATAATCGAACATATAGTAATCATAAAGCAATGGTATTAAAATTCTTTTTGTATTACTTTTGTTTGTGTCTTTACCCATTTAATTTCCAATTCAACCAATCAAATTTTATTTTCAAGCAATTTAGGGCAACATTACTGCCGAACACTCAACTACTAAATCCAAGTATATCCACCCCATATTTTCTTCCAGTTTTATCAGGAGCAGAATTTATCGCCGATTTAATCAAATCCCAATCAATTACGGCTCTATTATCCTGATCAAACGAACCTTCTATCCGGGAACATCGTTGTTCTAACAACTGGAGTTCTTTTTCAGGCAAGGGAGCCAAACCAAAGTCTATATACAATATTGGAATATCAGTTCCAAGTGCATACCCCCATGTTGTCGACATGGGATAATCAAATATTAACAAATCAGCTTGATCACATTCTTCCTCAAACGATTTTGTATGAACTTCGACATTAAATTCGCTGATTAACGAATCGGGTAACTTTTGCGGACTTTGAGGATGTGGTTTTATCATCACATCAAAACCCAACTTGTTCAAACAAGAAAAAAGTTTTTTTTGAAAATCGACAGCCACTTGCGTATCCATCATGTCACCTGAAACCAGAACATCACATGGATAAAATGAAGCAACGTACATTATTCTTTTCAGATCGTTTCTCTTGTTTGAAATTTTCGGTTTGGTGGTTGCTGCAAGATTAAAATAACTTATTTCAACAGGATTCGACTCATCAAAATACTTTTTTCTAACATCAGTATAGATATCGACTTGCGCTTTTGAAAATGTAACATATTTACTAATGTTGTTGGTTTCAAATACCGGCATTAGATTTGTTGTTGAAAAATTCGCACCCCATGCATGATCATGCCCAACAACCTCACCTTGCTCTTCCAAAACCACGTCTGCTAGCATCCGTGACCAGACTATTCCCGAAGTACCAATCCATAACTTTTTAGGTAGTCGTTTTTTATTACTTCGCACCCTATCACAATAATAGTTAATCCAAAAACCAGACTCCTTGAACCAACTTTCGAGATATTGTTTTGATACAAGCGATAACTCTACATCATAATTATCATTCAGTAGCTCAAATAAGTCACCTATAAACCTTGATACAAATCTATCAGATAGTGTTCGACCAAAATCATTTGTATTTTTGGGTGGATGGAACCATTCCGACAATGAAACCAACACTACTCTATCGTCTGTATGCTTGATATGTTCAATAGTCAATGGGCATTTTGTTACACAAACCACATCATTATCAAAATTAATGCTGCTAAACGCTCTGTAACTAAATCCATCAGAATTATTAATCCCTCGTATTGGGCGCGCGATCGTACGCAACAGGCTTCTTTTGGGCACACCATATTTAAATGCGGAAGTAAACCTGGACTGCGCAATTTCCTGTTCATTCCAGACAGCATTCCATATTTTTGCACAATCTGGCATCATCGGTGTGACACCGTCCAGTCTCGCCTGTTTTTTTATTATTTCAGCACGAACAATATTAATTATTTCAAGCCGGAGCTTTGGCAAAATAGTTAACAGAAACTTGCATGCCTCACTATCACTCTCATTATCTGAATAATTAATTATAAATTGCAAAACATCAAGATCAATTTTTCTTATCTGGTCTCGCGAAACAGGCCAGTAATATTCTGAAGATTTAATATTATTTAAGTCAAAACTAATCAAGCTAAATCAACCTGCATTCTTTATAAACTCTGCGTAATCAAAATCTAATTTACAATCGATATCAACAGAGGAAGCTTTATCCATAATATGTGCATATACCTTACCCGCATCCAGAAATGAATTGCTTTCCAGAATCTCTTTTATTTTTCCAAGATAAATCGCACCATTGACACGATACCTGACAGGAAAATCCTGACTTCTTTTATTGTCATTGTTATTCAAAAAAAAGTTGTCCATGGATAAATCATCTGGCAACACGTTAATCCATTCAACTGGATGTTCTATTTCTGTCACACCGATAATACCATTTGCTTGGTTATTACTGAGCATTTCAACCGAGGCATCAATATCTTTTTCCGTCCTGAGTGGTGAAGTAGGTTGTAGTACAACTATATAATCAAATTTACCAACATTGTGGTTACAATATTCAATTGCGTGCCGAACGACATCAATTGTACTTGATGTATCACTCGCTAATTCAATTGGACGCATAAAAGGAACAGTTGCACCATATTTTTTACTAATTTCAGCTATCTCAATATCATCGGTAGAGACAATTACCTCGTCGACATACTTTGACTTTAAGCCTGCTTCTATACTCCAGGCTATTAATGGTTTACCGGAAAAACTTAAACTATTTTTTTTAGGTAGGCGTTTGCTGCCCCCTCTTGCTGGTATTAATGCAAGTAAGTGTTTATTTCCGATCACAACTATAAGTTCTCACTATCCAATTGAGCTTTTTCATACTGTTCCATACCACCAATATCAAGCCAGTATTCATGTATTGGAAACATGTTTACAGGCTCTTCATTATTAATATGTGTTTCCAGAAGATGTGGCATATCAATATAACTTTGACCATCTGTACTTTTTAACAACGAATTATTAAGCACATAAATACCAGCATTAACAAAGAAATTATGGACGGGCTTTTCTACGATACTCACAATTTGTGAATCTTTGGATTTTATGACACCAAAGGGAACCTGAAAATCATATTTGCACACGCACATTGTCGCAACCCCAGCTTGTTCAATATGATAATTCAACAGACGCTCAAAATTTACTTTAGTTAATAAATCACCATTCATCACTAAAATTGGAAGCTCTGGTAAATTTTTAGGTAATAAACCTAAAGCTCCCGCGGTGCCTAAAGGTTTTTCCTCATGAACATAATTAATATTCACACCCCACTGACTTCCATCTCCAAAGTGTTCACGTATCAACTCGGCTTTATAGTGTGTTGATATATAAAAATTGTGGAACCCGGCCTCTATAAACTGATTAATTATTATTTCCAAAATTGGTTTGTTTCCAACAATTAAAAGTGGTTTGGGAGTATCATCTGTCAATGGTTGCAATCTTTTACCAAAACCACCAGCCAGTAAAAAAACTGGGTTATCAATTTTTTTTACTTCAAGATAATTCTGAAGTGTTTCAAGCCCCACAATTTCCCTATCCATACCTACAATAGGCACTTGCAAGATTCCCTTGCTTCTCATCATTGTGAATATAGCCTCGCGATCGGCTGATACTGAAGCTACAGTTGGAGTCTTAAACATAACATCAGCAAGAGGTGTGTTCATATCATGATTCTTGATTAAGGCACGTCGAATATCACCGTCAGTTACTGTTCCAAGCAATTTTCCTTGCTCATCAGCAACCATAATTATCCCTAATGCTTCACTGTCAAGAAGTTCAATAGCTTTTTGCAAAGTATCATTTAATTTAAGTACAATTTTTTTCCAATCGGACATAATTTATCTCTCGTTTACATCTAATCGTGTTTCGCGTTTCTGTATAAAAGTAATATTATTTGGCACATTTCGGTAAACAACCGAACCTGCTGCTACTACACTTTTTTTTCCGATATCAATATTTTCAATTATGATTGTTCCTGTGCCTAAATGAGTACCTTCACCAACATGTACACCACCACTACACACCACAGCTGGAGCAATATGACAATTTTGTTCAACTGAACAATCATGATCGAGTATTGTTCCTGTATTAATAATACAATCTCGCCCTATTCGTGTACCGGGTTGAATTACTGTATTTGCCAGCAACTGAACCCCTTCGGCAAGTTTCACATCATCTGCAACGATCGCAGATGGATGAATAACAGTTTCAAAAACATAACCCTTACTCCTCATATCTGCTGACAGTTCCCAACGCAAATTTTGGTATGGTAATGCGCCAACGCCATTAGCCAGCACAACTTCAGTGGGTGGATAATTTTTTATCGTCTCGTCGTCACCAAGAATTTTATATCCTAAAAAAGACTGTTCAGCTATCGCTTCTTTAGTTATAAAACCGAGAATTTCGTTACCTGATTGAATCAATGCATCGGCAACAACTTTTGCATGCCCGCCTGTACCAAGTATAATTATTGGCTTCAAGGTAGTTACGTTATTCAAGAAATAATCTCGTCAACGCTAAAATCGCGCAGGCTTTTTTTACCCAAGATATCCCAAAACTGCATTGGACTAATACCTGTTCCTGGTCGTTTTATAGTAATATTTTCTTCTGTGAATACTTCACCCATTTTAATTTTTTTTGCAGCGATAATACTCTTTCGTGCTATATCTTTATTGTTTATTTCTGATGGCATTGGAATTTTAATACCACTTCCAAATGCTTGTTCTACAGTTCGGATTGCACCTACCATTTCTCTCAACTCACCGGGTTCTAATGAAGCAGCGTGATCAGGCCCCGGCAACGTTTTGTCTAATGTAAAGTGTTTTTCTATTATTTTGGCGCCTAATGCCGCAGCCATGACAGGTATCGTAATACCCTTACTGTGATCTGAATAGCCTACGTTCAAGTGAAATGCATTTTTAACTGTTAGCATTGCATTCAAATTAATCTCATCAATTGGCGCAGGATATTCTGTTGTGCAATGCAATAATGTAACTTTTTCTTGCAGCAATTGTTGTGCTTTTGGTAAACTATATGCTTTTTTAAATTCGACACACGAGCACTTATCAGGTAAAGATTCTCCATAAAGAAACCCAAACGCGATCACGCCAAGTGCATCTTCTATCTCATCCAAAGTTGCCATACCAGTTGAAACAATTAAATCGCAGCCTGTTTGAGCGTGAGCCAGGAGCAATGGGCCATTAGTGATTTCACCTGATGATATTTTTAATGTTTTAAGACCAACATCATTGACTAAAAAATCAAGACTACTTGAATCGAATGCTGTCGACATAAAATTAATATCATTTTTCTTACAATAGGCATTTAATTCAAGATATGTATCATACGATAATTCCAATCGCGCTAGCATATCGTGTTGTGACTCATTTTCCTTAGTTGTTTTTTGTTGGTATTTAGCTTTTGCAGTGTTTTCAGTCACAAGAGATTTTGCTTTGAATACCTGAAACTTTACTGCATCTGCATTTGACTCGATTGCTGCATCAACCAATTTAAATGCTAAATCGCGATCACCATTATGATTCACGCCGGCTTCCGCAATTATATATATGGGTGATGTCATGTTCTTGAATTATTTGCCATATAATAGTTTTTATATTCTAAATTACTGTCAAAAATCATGTATAAAAGCATTCAAAATCTTCAAACCAAAGACACCGCTCTTTTCCGGGTGAAATTGCAAACCAATGACATTTTCTTTTTGAATCGCAGCTGTTACTTTAAGTCCTTCATATTCACATCTAGCCAATACATCCATGTCATTTTTGACTACAGCCATAAACGAATGAACAAAATAAAAATAGTCACCCAAATTTATATCTTTTAAAACTGTAGAATCCCAGGCGCTCTGACCGGTCTTATTTTCCAGCGCAGCCCAACCGATGTGCGGAATTTTTCGAATACCTGAATCATTAATTTTATTAGGGATCTGTTTGACTTCGCCAGGTATAAATCCTAATCCTGCATGCAAACCATGCTCTTCGCTTTGATTCAATAACATTTGCATGCCCAGACAAATTCCAAGTAATGGTTTTCCCGTTTCCACAAATTCGCTTATAGCAGGAATCATACCTGACTCATGCAAACCCCTCATACCATCTTCGAATGCACCAACACCGGGTAAAACAAGACGCTCAGCGCTTGCAATAGTTTCTGGATTAGATGTGACTTGAACAGAAGCACCAACTTTTTCCAGACCTCGTTGGACGCTTCTAATATTCCCTATACCATAATCAATAATTACTGCTTCAGCCAACTTTTAGTCCTGCATCATGTAAATTGCGTACTGGAATCTCTGATTTAATACAAAATTTTCGAATATCATCAACTGTTTGCTTTCCATAATGCAGTACGCTTGCCATTGCAACAGCATCAACATTTCCTTCTTTAACTACACGAACTAAATCATCAGGTTTACCCATTCCTCCGCCTGCAATCACTGGAATAGTGACAACATCTGTAACAACTCGCATAAGTGAACAATCAAAACCTTTTCCAGTTCCTTCCATATCAACCGAAGTAAGAATTATTTCTCCAGCACCTAGTTGTTGTCCCAACTTAGCCCATTCGATAACATCTAAATCACTGCATTCCCGACCATTATCATAAAAAGCGACCCAATGATTATCGATAAATTTTGCTTGAATAGAAAGAACCATGCATTGGCTTCCAAAACGTTTTGCCACGTCTGATATTATTTTTTTATCTTTAATGGCCGCAGTATTAATTGCTACTTTATCAGCACCAGACCTTAAAGCAGCGGCAACATCAGCAACACTACGTATACCACCACCGACGGTTATCGGAACAAAAATATCATCCGTTGCTTTTTCAAGAATTCCAAAAAGAGTATTACGCTCGTATAAGCTCGCAACTATGTCTGTATAAAATATTTCATCTATTCCTTGCTCATAATATTGGAGGGCAAAGTCATTAGGATCACCTAATTTACGCAAGCCTTCCATGTGAATTCCTTTCACAAGGTTTGGGGCCTTCACATCTAATCTTGCAATTAATCGAACATTACGCATATTGAAAATTAACTTTCATTCCAAATAGTATGTCGAAGCTTCCATTCATTATTGATTTTCTCCCAAAGATGTGGAGATCGCCAGCTATCTATAACATCCCAAAATTGCTCTTCAGTAATATCCAGGTAATCTAAAAATATTCGAAAATATTTTTTGGGGAATTCACCATCATATTTCTTAACTAATGCAATACCTTCTTCGCGTGTTATCTTCTCATCGCGAATTTCATGTGCTGTATCGCTAGTTGCGCGCCCAATACCAAACTTTATATAAGCAAGATAATAATGATAGCCATCAGTCTTATCATCCAGACTTGCATATTTTGAGTAAGTACCCTCTGACCTTGTCGGATTTGTTTCAAATCCAGTATTTTCAACGCAATGATAAAAGTTTTCTTGTGGATCCCAGTCGATATAGTACGACATAAAATGGATTTCTGTTTCATTTTTCACTATATCATCATACTTTGGTGGTAAATACGGGTAGATATCTTTTCTGGTTACACCATGTTCCTCCCAAAACTCAGGTGGCTTACCAGAAAAATAATGTTTGTCATGGTCTGCAATATCACGTGTTGGCTTATAAGCGTTACTTAAATCACCACCATACTCAACCTCACCATTCTCACCATACATAATTAATTGAACATTATGTTGAACTGCCATGCGCAAAGGAAAATTTGTTTGACCATATATAAAAGGCTGAAAGTTATCACCCATGTGAATAAATGCTAAACGTGACATTCTTCGGTTTATTGCTCCATTCACCGAGCCTAAAATATTATTAAAACCACCTATTTGAATAAAATTGTCGAGGTTTTTTCTACCTATATCAGTATATATATGAGGAGCCCATGTAACTGTCAAAGGGTTCATCTTGTATTTACTTTTCAACATTGAGGCAACAAAACTTCCATCCTTACCACCACTACAAGGAACGATAACATCGTAACTTCCGTCAGTCCTTCTATGTTTATCGCATAATTCCTTTAGTTCTCTCTCCCTATCTAACCAATCTATATCATTTTTTTTATGTTCCTTAAAATTACATGCACTGCATACACCATTCTTATCAAATGTTATCCGTGGCCGTTGATTTGATATTGTACATTTCCTACAGAATTTCACTTCAGTCGGAAGATTATACAAAGAAATTAGATCTCGTTTTTCTATAGTCATAATATTTATCTGATTATTTGGTTACTTGATTGGTGACAATTGTTAAATATAATTTAATCTACTCATTAAACACAATTATTATTAAAACTTCATATCATAAAAATGTTTTTTGATAATATTTTCCAACGGGTACTCCCTGAGTATTTTTATAATTTTTTCTGTAACATCACCATCACCATATAAGTTAACTACATTATTTAGTAGCCCTGTAAATTCATCACTAAACAATTTTTGTAGTGCATTTCGTATATCAGATAGAAATGGCTTACAGTGAATTACACTATCGGAAACTATCCTTCCCTTTTGTCTATCTCCAATATTTATCGTGCCTTTTTTGAAAGACGGTACTTCGATTATCCCACTAGATGAATTGCCTACGATCCCATCTACGTACTGAATCGCAGAAAGGTATCTAAGTTGGCCAAGCGAACTATAAGCAGACGATGTATCGGCATGCTTCGACACATATTCATCTATCATTTGATTTATTATTCTTCCACCTGTATCGGCATTAGCTTTTGTAAAAATTATGTTGACTTGCTCTAGCTCATCAAGCGCAGCCAATAGTTCCGAAAATTGTTTCTTAGAAGTGGAATCTTCAAGTGTAACCGGATGAAATGTAACAAGCAGGTTTCGTTTACCTAACTTGAAATCAAGGGATGTTTCTAATTGTTCACGTGTTAAAAGCGAAAGACGCTTAATATTATCTAAACCAACAGCCCCAACATTAAATACTCGCTCTGGCTGTTCGCCTAACTGGAGGACTCTATCATGGTATGTCTTGGTTGATGTAAAATGTAAATGAGACATCTTGGTGATCGAATGTCTTATAGATTCATCAACCATACATTCAGTTGTCTCTCCACCATGCAAATGAGCCACTGGTATTCTCGCTATCATAGCGGCACTAACTGCAGAAAATATTTCAAAACGATCGCCAAGCACTACAAGAAGATCAGGCTTTAGAATAGCAAATGCATCGGCAAAACCAATAATACCCAATCCCATTGACTTACTGGTTGCGACAGAAGAGTCAGATGAAAGCAACATATCAACTTTAAAATCAATCTGAAAGCCATCTTTTTCTAGTTGTTGATAAGTAAGACCAAATTCTGGCGACAAATGCATCCCAGTTACGACTATCTGTAATTCAAGTTCCTTTGATTCATTGATTTCCTTCATCAGCCAATATAACAAACCATATTCAGCGCGCGTTCCGGTAATGACACAAATTTTTCTTTTTTTAGTCATTTAAAACTACACTGCTAGGTACATTCACCAGACGGTCAACCAAATATTCAGTATTTTTCAATTCCCCTGACAAACATTGTTTATTCATAGTCAACTTATGCATCGGTGTCCACGCTGGACGAGTCATCACACTATACGAGTTGGTATGCTCTAAAAAGTCATCCCGTTGCATACGATCATCTAATAAAAAAGCATTTAACCAGTAATTAGACTTAGTATTTTCCGCCTCCTTAACAAAGGTCACGCCATTTTCAGAACACCATTCACTATACAACTTTGCAATATTGCGTTTATTTAATATAAAAGATTCTAGGGACTCCATCTGAGCCAAACCTAAAGCAGCATTTAAATTGGGCATACGATAGTTATAAGCTGTATCATCATGCTCATATTCCCAACGATGTTTCTTTTTCGCGGTGGTTGTTATATGCCTCGCTCTTTTCGCAATAAATTCCTCATTAGTCAAAACCATGCCACCGCCACCTGTAGTAATAATTTTATTACCATTAAAGCTTAGTGCAGATAGCTTACCCGTAGTACCCGTATGTACATCATTATTAAAACTACCTAATGACTCGGCAGCATCTTCAACCAACGTAATATGATATTTGTCACAAAGCGATTTTATAGAATTAATATCGACTGGATGACCAAATGTATTCATAGGCACGCAGGCTCGAATTATATTTCCTGTATAACGGTTTCTACATAGATCATCATCACCAACTTCAGCATTTTCAGTCAAAAAGTCAGATAAACCAGAAGGTGACATACCTAACGTTTCTCGATCAACATCCACAAATACCGGTTCAGCATTACAATAACGAATCGCATTACATGTTGCTATAAACGTAAGTGATTGTGTAATCACCTCATCATTGTGCTGAACACCTGCTAAAAGTAGTGAAACATGCAAGGCTGATGTACCGTTCATTGTTGCTATAGCATATTTTGAACCAGTGTAATCAGATACTATATCTTCAAATCTATTTACATATTCCCCGACACTGGAGACATATGTTGAGTCGATAGTTTCCAGTAAGTATTCTTCTTCTTTCCCTATAAATCTAGGTGCATGAAGAGGGATAAAATCATCAGTATTGTATAGTTCTCGCACAAAGCGTACGAATTCATTATACATTGTAAATTTTTTCCTTATACATCTTCAGGTTTTCTACATTCGAAAACCATTCTATTGTACGTCGTAAGCCCTCACGAATATCAACCTCTGGCTTAAACCCTGTTAATCCTTCAATCTTACTATTGTCACACCACAAGCGAAACACTTCAGATTTCTTAGGACGAATTCGTTTAGTTTCTGTTTTAAATACAACATCACTATTCATTAATTCTTTAATTATATTTAAAGTATCTTCAACACTTATCTCAAAGTTTGAACCGATGTTTACTGTTTGACCTAGCGCACCCTCACATTCTCCAAGCTGTATAAAACCTCGACACGTATCCTCAACATAATTAAAGTCACGTGTCGGACTAACATCACCTAGCGTAATCTCCTTCATGCCATTGGCTATTTGCGTAATAATAGTTGGTATAACTGCTCTTGCTGACTGTCTTGGACCATACGTATTAAATGGCCGAGCAATGGTGACTGGTAATTCAAATGCATTATAAAAGCTCATTGCCATAGCATCTGCAGCTATCTTTGTTGCACTATAAGGTGACTGTGCCTGCAGAGGGTGTTTTTCATCTATAGGTACATACTGAGCAGTCCCATAAACTTCACTCGTTGATGTATGAACAACTCGTGACACACCATTTTCAAGTGCAGCCTGACAAATATTTAATGTTCCTTTTATATTTGTATCCACATAACTATCGGGTGCAACATAGGAATAAGGAATCGCAATTAATGCCGCCAGATGGTAAACAACATCAACATCCTTCGTTATATGTTTACAAAAATGCGGGTCACGAACATCACCTGTTAAAATCTCAATATCATTTTTGCAACCAACATCTTCCAACCACCCCCAATTATTGAAAGAATTATATTGAGACAATGCTTTTATATCATAACCTTTCTCTACAAGCATTTCAGTCAAGTGTGAACCTATAAAGCCATCTGCGCCTGTTATCAAACATTTAGTCATACTGTTTTTTGCACCTTCGAAGTACACATTACTGATTCAAAAATTGATTTCCATATTAATACACTTTTTTGCATAGACATATGTCTCAACACTTCTTCTTTACCTTGTCGCGCTATTTGGAAAATCTCATCTGACTGATCTATTATCATTGACATCCAATCAGCCAGAGCTTGCACGTCACCAACCGGAACAATCCAACCTGTCTCGCCATCCTTCACAAATTCCATAGGCCCCTGTAGTGCGTCACTAATAACACAAGGCAACCCCATACTCATTGCCTCCAGTAATGAATTCGGCATACCTTCATACCTAGAAGGTAACAAAAAAGCCTTGCCTGATGCATAGTATGAAAATGGATCATCCACCTTACCTTTCCATTCGACCAATTCATTTATACCAAGTTCTTTTGTTAAACAAACGAGCTCATCTTTTAAATGTCCATCACCTAGAATTGTAAGACCCCACCCTTCACTTCTAGCTTTACTTTTAGAAAACGCCTGAAGAATAATATCATAAGCTTTCTGTTCATCTAATCGACCTACAGCAA
>JALTKS010000078.1 GCA_027006175.1 Gammaproteobacteria bacterium | reverse complement strand
GCTGCATAAATGTGTGGCACATTGGTCTGGAAATTTTCATTAACATTAATAAGGCGGCGGTCATCAACTTCAATACCTGCGTTATCCGGTTGCAGTGCCCAGGTTGAGCCAATACGACCGGCAGCAAATAATACCATGTCGGCACTGAGACGTTTGCCGCTTTTGGTGGTTACGAGTACATGTTCGTTATCACAGGTTTCAATACTCGAGACGTTCTCGCCGAGACGAATAGAAATACCGCGATCACGTAATGAGTGTATGAGTTCATCAACGACTTCACTATCAAGGAATCCAAGCATGGAGTCCCTGCCATCAAGTAGCGTGACTTTGGTATCGAGGGTGCTGAAGATAGAGGCATATTCAACACCAATGACACCAGCACCGACTACAACCAGACTGGTTGGCATACGTTTAATGCGTAAAATACCATCACTATCGAAAACGTGTTCATCGTCAAAGGGGATCCCTTCAGGACGAACAGGGCGACTACCAACAGCAATTAAAAAATAATCACTGTTAAATTGTTCAATATTGCCATTAATGTGTTCAACGGAGATAGTATGGTCATCAACAAATGTTGCTGTACCTTCAATAATATCTACGTTATTTCGAGATAACTGGTTTTGAATCACTTCAGTTTCATGCTGCAGGGTGATATGCAAACGCTGCATCAGATCATCAATAGTGAGATTGTTTTTAAGGCGATAATTTTGACCGTACAGACCACGCTGATCCCAGCCACTAAGATAAAGGGCGGCTTCACGAAGTGTTTTGCTCGGAATCGTACCGGTATGAACAGAAACTCCACCCAGCATTGATTGCCGATCGACAATAGCAGTGCGTTTACCTAATTTTGCTGCTTGTATAGCGGCACGTTGCCCTGCTGGACCACTACCAATCACTATGAAATCATAGGTTTGCATTTTACACTCCTTGTTATTACCTGGATATAAATATAGCTGAGGTAATTCATATTGCAGCTATCGGTAGTGTGCTGATTTTCTTTAGTTTAATCACGTTTCTTTTAGAAATAACGCAATAAGATCATTAAGAAAATGCCAACCATGCTCGGTTGGTGTTATGCGCGATATATCATGTGTGATTAATTTTAATTGTTCCGCTTTTTCCAGTGCCTTACTGATTTGGTGTATGGATAAGCCAGTTTGTTCTGTAAAGAGTGTTTTAGCGAAGCCTTTTTTTAGTCTTAAGGCATTCATCATAAATTCAAATGCTGCATCGTTTCTGGTCAGGATAGATGAGCCTGAAATATGATCGTTGGTTTTTGTTGCGGCAAGATATTTTTCGGGGTGTTTGTGTTTCCAGCTACGGGTAATGTTTTGTTCGGCAGCACTACTGATTTTGGCATGTGCGCCTGCACCAATGCCCAGGTAATCACCAAATTGCCAGTAATTAAGATTGTGCAGACATTGTTTGCCTTCTTTCGCATGAGCTGAAATTTCATAATGTTTGTATCCGGCATTGGCAAGTTGTTCTTCACATTGTTCCTGCATTGCCCAACTGGTTTCTGCTTCCGGTAACGCCGGTTGGCTGTGGTGAAACAGCGTATTGGGTTCTATCGTGAGTTGGTAATGCGAGATATGACTGGGAGACAAGCTGATTGCCTGCTGTATATCGGCCATCGCCGTTTGCAAAGTTTGTTCGGGTAAGCCAAACATGAGATCAAGATTAACGTTGTCAAAGCCTGCGGCATGGGCTGATTCTGCTGCGTTTATAGCATCTTGTCGGTCATGAATGCGGCCAAGTTTATCGAGATAATCATCGTTAAAACTTTGGCAACCAATGGATAGACGATTAATACCCGCGGACTTAAATTCTGCAAATTTGCCCACTTCTATCGCACCGGGGTTAGCTTCAAGTGTTATTTCTGCCATCGGCTCCAGTGCCAGGCGCATACGTAAACCGGCGATTAATTCATCCATGGCTTCAGCAGAAAACAGGCTAGGTGTGCCACCGCCGATGAAAACACTTTGTACAGTCCTACCCCAGATATGAGGCAAGTCATGTTCTAAATCAGCAAATAAGCTGGCAATGTATTCTTTTTCAGGCAAGGGCGCCTCGCCACTGCTATGAGAGTTGAAATCACAGTAAGGGCATTTACGTACGCACCAGGGAATGTGTACATAAAGGGATAAGGGCGGTAAAGCAGTAAAGTTGAACATTTTCGCATTGTACGCGTCTATATAGCCAGATTGGAGAATTTTGTCATCAATATCTGACAGGATATCCAATGGCAACAGTGATAGTATTGTTGCTATAGATTACTTATTAAGGAAGCAACAGAATGATGAAATCTCGAGTGTTAAGCCGTTTAGCCATGACATTGGTCTTAAGTAGTGTGGTGATAGGGCAAGTACAAGCGGCGGATGTCGTGCTTGATAATGATAAAAAGAAATTTAGTTATGCACTGGGTTACCAAATTGCACAGAACCTGGTGAGTAAAGGTGCACTGTTAGATCCGGATGCTTTTGCGAAGGCAACTCAGGACGCTTTTTCTGGTAAGCCACCTGCATTGAGTGCAGATGAAATAAAAGCGGTTGCGGCACGGATTCAGGAAAAAGCGCTGAAAAAGCACGGTGAAATCAGTAGCAAAAACCTTGCTGCAGGTAAGAAGTTTCTTGCTGAGAATGGCAAAAAAGACGGCGTTAAAACACTCGATAGTGGCTTGCAATATAAAGTACTAATTAAAGGTGATGGCGATATACCGAAAGCAAGCAGTACGGTTGTGGCACATTATGAAGGTCGCCTGACGAATGGCACTGTGTTTGATAGTTCAATTAAGCGTGGTAGCCCGGCTACCTTCCCGGTTAAAGGTGTGATTAAGGGCTGGCAAGAAGCATTAAAATTAATGCCTACAGGTTCTAAGTGGCAAGTCTATATTCCTGCTGATTTAGCCTACGGTGAAAAAGGTGCGGGCGGTTCAATTGGACCTAATGAAACACTTATTTTTGATATTGAGTTAATCAGTATCAACTAATCGCTTGGTTGGTTAATAAAAAAGCCGCGACTTACTATGTCAGCGGTTTTTTTTATGCCTGCTTGCTTGCGGCAACAAGTTCTTGAATTCGATGTGTACAAATGATCTCCAGTGCCATACGAAGTTTTCCACCAGGAATAACCAA
Source organism: Gammaproteobacteria bacterium (assembly GCA_027006175.1). Lineage (GTDB taxonomy): Bacteria > Pseudomonadota > Gammaproteobacteria > AKS1 > AKS1 > Sulfuriflexus. The sequence goes on along the minus strand of JALTKS010000078.1, from coordinate 12,775 downwards.
TGTATTCGGTCTTGACATAAAGGCACCATCAAATTTTTCAAGGAAGCTATGTAATGGGTATTTTTCAGGATCACGAAAGCGAACCACGAGCATACTTTCTTCTGCCGATGGAATATCAATTGCCGCAAACGGGTTAGATGTATCCACTAATGGTACCCGTTGAAAGTTAATGTCAGTAAGAGAGAACTGCGGTGTCATAAAGTAAATATAATCTTGCAATCGTCGCAGTATGGTATCGGTAGATTGCTCTGTGGCAATGCCTTTAATATTAGCGTCACGGTGAATTTTTTGAATCCATTCCAGGTTGACGACTGGCACAACACCAATTAAAAAATCAACATATTGGGCGACATCAACACCTTTGTTGCTATTAGTCTGATTACGGCGTTCAACAACCACGGGGTTATGGGAAGAGCTCATTCGGCGTCGGGTCCACGTTCGGGAGATAACACCACCGTGTAAGCCCTCATAAATCAGCAAGTCGGTGTCATTTTCAATATCAGCCTCAGGAGTAAATGTTCCGGCGGCTTGTTGATATAAATCTTGTGCATCTTCATGAACGTACTGGCGAAGTTTACCGGTACCCGACTCGCCATATTGTTTAAATAATTGTTCTAAGAGGTCAAAGCGGTTTGTATCAGGTCCAAAGTGGCTAATGGGTCTCCCTTCCTGATTCGCTTTGTCTATTACAGTAGCCATTTCATCGCGTTCATAGCGTAAAAAGCTATCGCCATCGATGAAGGCAGCGTTTATGCGTTCCCGGAGGAAAATTTCAGCAAAGGCATCACGAATGGTACTGGTGCCAGCACCTGATGAACCGGTGATCGCAATAACAGGATGAGAGACAGACATGTAGAGTTCCTAATTTGTACGAACGGTTATTTAATGACAAGCTGAGCCTGTAGTAAAGTGTTATCAACAATCTGGAATGGATATAAAGCAATGAAGTTTTGCAGTGAATGTGGTGAAAAGGTACATCTTGGCGTCCCGCAAGGCGATAATCGCCCACGGTATATCTGTGCAAGCTGTGAGACTATTCACTATCAAAACCCGAAAATGGTTGTTGGCTGTCTGGTTGAGCATGAGAACAAAGTTCTGCTCTGTAAGCGAGCCATAGAGCCACGTTATGGTTTATGGACATTACCAGCCGGGTTTATGGAGAATGAAGAAACCACCATGCAGGCGGCCGCACGTGAAACGCTTGAAGAAGCAGGGGCGGATGTTGAAATAACACAGCTCTTTACTATGTTTAGTCTGCCACATATTGATCAGGTGTATATGTTGTATCGAGCTAAATTTAAAGAAGTTGTTTTTTCAGCCGGATCGGAAAGCCTGGAAGTCGGTTTATTTTCTGAATCTGAAATCCCATGGGATAAGATCGCATTTCCCGTTATTACTGAAAGTTTGAAACGGTTTTTTGCAGATAAAAAATCAGGTCAGTTTCAAATACATAACGGAGCCATGTTTAAACAGCTTGAGAATCAACAGGTATCCTTTCATGTGACGGTGCTTGATGAGCACTGATCAATTTTCTAATCCAACCCTGTTAATGCAGCAAGGTAATATAAAAGTATTTGAAAACAGTTTATTTCGCTGGCTTTGTTTTGAGGATGAACAGGCAATTCAAAGTTGTATGTTAAAGCAAGATCCTTCTTTACTTAATTTGGCATACCAACCCTTTATGATGATGTGGTCGTTGTTGGTCGACACCACACCATCAACAGCATGTTTGTTCGGTCTGGGAGGGGGAGACATAGCCAGATATATGCGACAACAATTTCCATCAATGAATTTATTGGTTGTTGAAAAATCACCTGATGTTGCAAAAGTGGCAAGTGATTATTTTCATATTGTTCCCGATCAAAAACAGCTGACAGTTCAAATTGATAGTGCAGAGAATCTGCTTCAAATTCATGATTCATATGAATTGTTATTAATTGATGTTGTTGTTAATAATGTATTACCTGATTTTTTATATACAAATAAATTCTGGTCTGACTGTCGTAGCAAGTTTAATAAGCATTCAGTCGTTGTTATGAATGTTATTTCTGAATCAGAAGAGAAGTTTGTAGCATTATTAGACGTTATGCGAGCGGTGTTTGGATATTTGCCATTATGCATGGGCGTACCTGACCATAAAAATATCATCTTAATGCTGGCAGCATCAGCAGATGTGATGAAAGATATTAGTCAAATTAAAAAACGCAGTATTGATTTGCAGAAAAAAAGTGATTTACCATATCGGCAGTGTATTAAAATTTTGGAAAAAGATAATAGTATAAGTTTAAAATAGAGAGTGGTTATCAATAAGTAGCATAAGAGATTCTATAAGCCATCCTCGGGCTTTATAATGAGTACCGTAACCATCTTCAATTTTAAATAGTGAAGCAGAATGATTTTGCTGTCTCCTATGCTCATGTGGGTTGGATATTCACCACTCAAAGAACCCCCTATCAGGGTTTCATTATGAGTACCGCAACCATCTCCGATGGTTCGCGGCAAAAAAAAGCGCGGCATAAGCCGCGCTTTAGAAAATCCGACATGCAGGGGGGGAGAGGGGGGGATGCATGTCGGTAAGTTTTTACAAACTATGGGTAAATTATACGAGTAATTTGTTATTAATCCAGAGGGTAAATGTTACGTTTTGTGTCAAGATCTGTTTACATTCCGGGTGATAAATTCATCTTATTTATTTTAAGTTATTGATATTAAAATTAATTTAATAAATATTTTGTGACACGATTTATTTTACAAGTTGACTCGCTAATAATTTCAGTGCCTTACCACGATGGCTCAGGCTATTTTTAAGCTCACTACTAAGCTCGGCAGATGAGCAGTTGTGTTCTGGTACAAAGAATACGGGGTCGTAGCCAAAGCCATTTTCACCTTGGGGTGTTTCCAGAATAAATCCTTCCCATGTGCCCTGACAAATAACAGGTGTGGGGTCATTTTCATGGCGCATATAAACGAGAAGGCATTGGAATCGAGCGGTGCGTTGTTCGTGGGGAACGCCTTCAAGTGCAAGCAGTAATTTATTCAGGTTGTCGGTATCACTGGCACCTATGCCGGCATAACGTGCCGAATAAATACCCGGCACGCCATTAAGGGCATCGACTTCGATACCTGAATCATCAGCGATAGCAGGTAGTCCGCTATGCAGTGCAGCATTGCGTGCTTTAAGAATCGCATTTTCTACAAAGGTCAGTCCGGTTTCGTCGACTTCTTCGATACCGAATTCTGCTTGAGGCAGAACGTTGATCGACATGCTTGCAAACATATCGTTGAATTCACGAAGTTTGCCTTTGTTATTACTGGCAAGCACAAATTTTTTCATGGTGTTAGCCTTCGATGGCTTTACGTTGGAATTTAATCAGATCAGCAATACCTGATTCAGCTAATTCCAACATGCTATTGAGTTCATCACGTTTGAAGGCAGCACCTTCTGCGGTTCCCTGAATTTCAATAAAATCACCGGCTTCGTTCATGACCACGTTCATGTCTGTTTCAGCATTACAGTCTTCTGGGTAATCAAGATCCAGTACCGGTTCGCCATTGTAAATGCCAACCGAGATAGCCGCCATCATGCCCTTGAGTGGACTGGCTTTAATAATGCCTTTATCCAGCATGTGGGTAATGGCGTCAGATAATGCAACGTATGCGCCGGTAATGGACGCAGTCCGTGTGCCACCATCTGCCTGAATCACATCACAGTCGATGTTGATACTGTTTTCACCAAGTGCTTTCATATCAACGGCGGCGCGGAGTGAGCGACCAATCAGGCGTTGAATTTCCATGGTACGGCCACCTTGTTTACCACGAGCGGCTTCACGACCCATACGTTCAGTCGTTGAGCGGGGAAGCATGCCATATTCAGCCGTTACCCAACCTTGTTCTTTACCACGGAGGAAGCCAGGAACACGTTCGCTGACACTGGCATTACACAATACTTTGGTGTCACCACATTCAATTAGAACGGAGCCTTCTGCATGTTTGGTGTAGTTACGGGTAATGTTGATTTGACGTAGTTCGTCATTAGCTCGACCACTGGGGCGCATAGTGTAGTTCCTTAAGTTCGGCGTTAGTTTGTTTAATAGAGGTTATTTGCTGTCGGCATCATAATCCATTTCGTTCTGATAATCTTCTAATGCTTGCGTGATCGCGGCAACAGCATGATCAATATTATCAGTTTCAACGGATAAATCAGTTTGTTGATGAGCTGTTTCCGTTTGATGATCGGTGAAATCTTTTATGCGTAAAGCAATGGCGCTGATGTTATCACTTTGTGGGTAGCTACTGGATTCGGCAATTGTGGCCAGATTATTAATCGCTTTTTCAAGATCAACGAATTTACTGATGTCGCGCAGTGCTTGTTGATTAATGGCTGTCCAGAAACCATCACTGCAAAGAATAAAGATATCCTGTTTTTTTAAGGTCTCCATGTTGCCATAGCTAATATTGGGCACATGATCAGTGCCACCGATGCACTGGGTTAAATAGCTACGCTTGGGGTGAGTCAGCATATCGGCTTCACTGATCAGCCCTTGTCGGAATAGATCTTCGACATAGGAATGATCAATGGTTTGGGCAAGAATTTTATTGTTACGCACCAGATAAAGCCGGCTATCACCGACATGTGCCCAATAAGCAGATTGTCCTTGCAGGATACAGGCAACACAGGTAGTCCGAGGATCGATTTTCTTTTTGGAGTTACTTGCTTCCTGGCAAATAATTTTATGTGCCGCGTTGATGGCTTTGTCGAGAAAGAGCTTGGGGTTCGAGAGCGGCATCGTGACTTTGCGAAAAAAACGCTCCAGGGTATCAACAAAAATCTGTGCCGCAAGATCGCCACCGCGATGTCCACCCATGCCATCAGCCACAACCAGTAATACCGATTGTTCGCGTTCAACGACAACAAGGCGATCTTCATTGGTTTCGCGGTTGCCAAGACGATTGAGTTGGGTGATTTCCAATTCCATGATTCCCCGTCCTTAAGCGGATTCTTCCTTGTGTTCCCAGCGAGGCAGTACCTCTAATAAGTCTGCTGCACTTTGCGGGCGCAGTAATGGATCAACTTCCATCGCCCAATCGATAGCTTTGAGTAATTTTTCGGAATATTTTTTCTGATAGACCTCGACCGCTGGTTTCATTGTGTCGTTTTCATGACGTTTAATCGCCTCAGGTGGTGTGCGGTGATCAATGCAATTTCGCATGCTCGCTCCCACGGCATAAATATCCGTCCACGGCCCAACATAACCACTATTGTTGTATTGTTCTATTGGTGAAAAACCGGGCGTAATAACTTGCGTGAATTGACTGCTGCGGGTTTGCATAATGGGGTGTACCGCACCAAAATCCAATAACAAGGGACTACCACCCGGGCGTAAATGTACATTGCTGGGTTTAATATCGAGGTGCAGAAAACCGGTTTTGTGAATCATTTGCAGCCCATCCAGCAAAGCAGGGAACACGGTCAGTAGAAATTGCTCGCTGAGAAATCCACGGTGCTTTTTGATATAGCTATGCAGGTTATGTCCTTGCTCATAGACCATCACGATATAAACGGTGCCGTTGGCACTAAAAAAATTGATGACATCAACAATGTTAGGGTGCTTAAGCCCGGCGAGTGCTTTGGCTTCTTGTAGAAACAGCTTGCGACCATGGCTAAAATATTCGATAGTTTCATCATCACGAGCCACGACACGCATTTCAGCATCTCGCTCGGCAAGTTTGGATGGCATGTATTCTTTTAGAATGACGCGTTGGCCGCTTTCAACTTCTTTGGCGAGGTAAACATAGCTGAAACCGCCACGGCTGAGTGTCTTGCTGATAACATAGTTATCAATACGCGTATCGTTTGGTAGGCTTTTGGCGGCAGAGTTCATTAATTTATGTGTACATCGGTTTGTTTAAGATTAAATCCTAGCACAAGATATAAATAAAGCCCTTTATTAAGACTGATTCAGGTTAGACTTATACAAAATCTAGGCAGCAGGTAATTAATATGATCCGCAGTATGACGGCATTTTCTCGTTGTGACCGCAGTACAGACTGGGGCACGTTGAGCTGGGAAGTACGCACGGTAAACCACCGTTACCTTGAGCCGAGCTTCCGGATGCCAGAGGAGCTACGGGCGATTGAAAGTAACATTCGTGAACGACTAAGCAAGCGTTTAGGGCGAGGTAAGGTTGAATGTAATTGTCGTTTTCAACCACAGCAAGGTGGTGAAACGAATCTGACGATTAATACTGAGTTAGCCAGAAAAGTAGTTGAAACCAGCAGGGAAATCGATCATATGCTTTACAACTCTGCCGCCGTCAATTCGATGGATATTTTACGTTGGCCGGGGGTGATTGATACCGGTTCAGCCGATTGGGACAGTTTGCGTAAGATATCACTGACATTATTTGATAAAGCGCTGGATGATTTGATCACCACGCGAGAACGTGAAGGTGAGCGCTTAAAAGCCATGATTGTTGAGCGGTTAGATGCGATGGTGGTGATTGTCGCTGATGTCCGTCAATGGATACCAGAGATTATTCAAGCTCAGCGAAACAAGATTATTGAGCGTTTAGCCGGCTTAGAGGTTGAGCTGGACGATGCACGCCTGGAGCAGGAAGCCGCTGTGCTGGTGCAAAAAATGGATGTTGATGAAGAGATGGACAGGCTTGCCACGCATCTGGATGAAGTGCGACGAAATCTGGAAGGCGATAAGCCGGTTGGTCGGCGTCTGGACTTCTTAATGCAAGAGCTGAATCGTGAAGCGAACACACTGGGATCGAAGTCGATTAATATAGATACCACCCGTGCATCCGTTGATCTGAAGGTGTTAATTGAGCAAATGCGCGAGCAAATTCAGAATATAGAATAAAATTAAAATGGTCAGGAACAATGCAGAATAATTCAAACTCATCAGTAGGCACCTTATATATTATCTCGGCACCGTCGGGTGCAGGAAAAACCTCATTAGTGCATGCCCTATTGGAACGTGATAACAAGGTGATGGTCTCTGTCTCGCACACCACGCGTGCTATGCGTGATGGTGAAGTTGATGGTACGCATTACAACTTTATTAGCGTGGAAACGTTTAACCAAATGGTTGAAGAAGGCGTGTTTCTGGAACATGCACAGGTCTTTGATAATTTTTACGGTACCTCACGAGAATGGGTGGAAGCACGCCTTGCTGAAGGCACGGATGTGATTCTTGAAATTGATTGGCAGGGGGCACGTTTGGCTCGCGATGCCTTTGGTGAATCAACGGGGATTTTCATTCTGCCCCCCTCAAAACAGGCACTTGAAGAACGCCTGAAAGGCCGCGGTCAGGATAGTGATGAAATTATTGCCCGCCGAATGCGTGATGCGGTGAGTGAAATTGAACATTTTGCCGAATTTGACTTTTTAGTCGTCAATGATGATTTTGAGGCGGCTTTAGAGGAATTATTGGCTATTTTCACTGCTGGAAGGCTAAAACGTGATAAAAAACAGCCACAAATCGCTAATATGATCGCTGATCTGCTGGCGTGAGAGCCCTGATTTAAGTACAATCCCCCGCCTTAATACCCTTTTTTGGAGAAGAGCATGGCTCGCGTTACTGTAGAAGACTGTCTTGAAAATGTTGATAACCGTTTCGATCTAGTAATGGTTGCTACTCGCCGAGCTCGTCAATTAACGAATGGCAAAGAAGCCCTGGTTGAAATTGAAAAAGATAAGCCAACTGTTGTTGCATTACGTGAAATCGCTGAAGGTCTTATTAGTAACGATATTATGGATAAGATTGAAGCCGATGCCAGCGCTGCTGCAGAAGCCGCTGCGCTTGAAGCCGAAGCCAATATGGATGCTGAATTTCCTTCTCCTGCCGAATAACGCTTTAGCCCTTTACACACCGCACTTCGCCCCACACAATAGTTACTATTGATGGGTATTCCTCAAAAGGAGGCGAAGGTGTTTCTGATTAGTGACCTGTGCGAGATGCTTGAAAGCTATCTTGAGCATGATCAGGTTAAAGAAGTCTATAACGCCTATCTGTTTGGTGCGGAAGCCCATAAGGGACAACATCGCCTGTCTGGCGAACCTTATATTTATCACCCTATTGCAGTTGCTCAAATCCTTGCCGAACAGCGCATGGATCATAAAACCATCATTGCCGCCATTTTGCATGATGTTATTGAAGACACCCCCACCATTAAAGAAAACATCAGTGAGATGTTTGGTGAAGATATTGCAGAATTAGTGGATGGCGTGAGTAAGCTGACGCAAATTCAGTTTGAAACCAAAGCCGAGCAACAAGCTGAAAATATTCGCAAGATGATGCTAGCAATGACACGTGATATTCGTGTCATCTTAATCAAGCTCGCAGATCGATTACATAATATGCGAACACTGGGACACATGCGCCCGGATAAGAAGCGCCGCATCGCCCGTGAAACACTCGATATTTATGTTCCCATTGCCAGCCGTTTGGGTATGAACACATTACGCGTAGAGCTTGAAGAGCTTGGCTTTAAATCCATGTACCCGATGCGTTACGCGGTGTTATCGGAAGCATTAAAAAAAGCACGTGGCAACAGAAAAGAAATTGTGAGTAAAATTGAAACAGCGATTAAGCGTCGTTTGTTTCAGGAAGATCTTATTGGCGATGTGATTGGACGCGAAAAACATCTTTATAGTATTTATGAAAAAATTAAAACACGCGTTTCATCCTTGTCAGAAGTTTTTGATGTTTATGCGTTTCGTATAGTGGTCGATACGGTTGATGGTTGTTACCGTACCCTCGGTGTGGTGCATAATCTTTATAAACCAGTACCGGGTAAATTCAAGGATTACATTGCGATCCCCAAAACCAATGGCTACCAATCATTACACACGGTGCTGTTTGGTCCTTACGGTGTGCCGATTGAAGTGCAGATTCGTACTCGCGAGATGCATACAGTGGCAGAGAATGGTATTGCTGCACATTGGCGTTATAAAACAGGTGATGCAGTAGGCTCAACAGATCATGTTCGCGCGCGAGAATGGTTACGTAATATTCTTGAAATGCAAAAGAGTGCCGGCGATTCACTTGAGTTTATAGAAAACCTCAAGATTGATTTGTTCCCGGATGAAATTTACGTTTTCACACCGAAAGGTAAAATCATGGAAATGCCACGCGGTGCAACCGCGGTGGATTTTGCCTATGCGGTACATACGGATATTGGCAATTCCTGTGTCGCAGTTAAAATAGATCGCCGCCTGGCACCATTAAGAACACCGCTTTGGAATGGCCAGCACGTTGAGATTATTACCGCACCTAATGCACGACCTAATCCGGCCTGGTTGAATTTTGTGATTACGGCAAAGGCACGTTCAAATATACGCCACTTTCTGAAGAATATTCAGCATGATGAAGCGGTTAATTTAGGTCAGCGCTTAATGGATAAGGCCTTAGCCGTGTTTGGCACAGAATTTAAAGACATACCTAAACGTCGGATGAATAAACTGTTGAAACAATATGGATTTAAAAAGCCAGAAGAATTATTAGCGGATGTTGGCCTGGGATCGCGTATGGCGCAACTGGTTGCGCGTGCATTAGTACCAGAAGAAACAGCGATGACAGAGAGTTCGGCAGGCGAACCGGGTTCACCGACATTAACGATTAAGGGGACTGAAGGCATGTTAGTGAATTTTGCTAAATGCTGTCATCCTATTCCCGGCGATTCTATTGTTGGCTTTTTGAGTTCAGGTCGCGGTATTGTCGTGCATCATGATACGTGTAAAAACGTGGGTGATTTTCGTAAGCACCCTGAAAAATGGATTGATGTACAGTGGGAAGAAGAAATTAAAGGCGAGTTTCAGGTTGCACTGCGTGTTGATGTATCGAACCAACGCGGTTCATTAGCAACCATTGCGGCGTCCATTGCAGATAAGGGCGCCAATATTGAAAATGTTGAGATGGAAGAGCGTGAAGGTAAATACAGTACAATGAATTTTATCTTAAGTGTTAGAGATAGACAGCACCTTGCACAAATTATTCGACACATTCATGCGAACAGGAAAGTGATGCGGATCGCTCGCAAATAAAAATAATTGGATTGGAGAGACATCATGGCACGAGAAATTATTTCAACAGAAAATGCACCACAGGCTATTGGCACCTACTCACAAGCGGTTAAAGTTGATAATACGGTTTATTTGTCAGGACAGATTCCATTAATTCCCGAGTCAATGGAATTAGTTGATGGCGATATTGAAGCGCAAATCGTACAGGTATTTGAAAACCTTCAGGCAGTAACCGATGCCGCCGGTGGAGATTTCTCTCATGTTGTAAAATTAAATGTTTTTTTAACTGATCTTGCCAATTTTCCTGTCGTGAATGACGTCATGGCGCGCTATTTTACAGAACCCTATCCAGCTCGTGCAGCGATTGGTGTTGCAGCACTGCCTAAAGCAGCAGAAGTAGAAATGGATGCCGTGTTGGTGATTGAATAATTAAATTATTACGATGAGTGCCGATCCGGCTTCAGTTTCTGTTACAACATTACGCGGCGTTGGTAGTAAGGTCGCTGAGAAATTAGCACGTCTTAATATCTATACGTTACAAGATGTTTTATTTCATCTTCCATTTCGCTATGAAGACCGAACCCGTGTTGTCCCTATTGGCAGTTTACGCCCCGGTGACGCGGCGGTGATTCAAGGTGAGGTGTTATTAACCGAAATCAAATTTGGTCGTCGTCGTAGTTTGTTATCACGTATTAGTGATGGTACCGGTACGGTTACCTTACGTTTCTTTCATTTTAATGCAGCACAAAAAACCAGTTTGGAACGTGGCGCTGTTGTACGCTGTTTTGGCGAAGCACGCAAAGGAGCTTCTACACTAGAATTGATTCATCCTGAATACAAGATTGTTGGCGCGAATTTTAAAAATGAAGTTGAAGAACATTTAACCCCCGTTTATTCAACAACAGAGGGTGTGCATCAGCTTAAGTTACGTGATTTAACCGATCAGGTATTGAATTACGTTGATGACTTACATGAATGGTTACCCGACGATCTATTAAATAGATTGGCACTACCCAATTTAAGTGAAGCAATACGCTGCCTGCATCGACCGGCTGTTGATATTTCGGTGCATGAATTAACAGATTCAAGACACCCGACCCAGCAACGTCTAGCCTTTGAAGAATTACTCGCACAGCATTTGAGCATGCGCCAACTACGTGAACGCATGCAATCACATCATGCCCCATCCTTAAATGTAACTGGAAAATTACAACAACAATTTTTAGCTTCACTGGCTTTTTCATTAACCGGCGCGCAACAACGGGTTGTGAATGAAATTCAAAAAGACTTACAGCGCGATATTCCCATGCAACGTCTGGTTCAAGGTGATGTTGGTTCGGGTAAAACCGCTGTTGCTGCGTGTGCCGTGCTCACGGCGATTGAAGCAGGCTATCAGGTTGCCATGATGGCGCCGACAGAGTTGCTGGCTGAACAACATTATAAAAATTTCCAGCATTGGCTTGAACCAATGGGTTTAAATGTTGCATGGTTATCGGGTAGCCTTAAAACCAAACCTCGCCGGGAATCGTTAGCGAGTATCGAAGCAGGATCGGCACAGTTAGTGGTGGGCACCCATGCTCTCTTTCAGGATGAAGTGGTTTTTTCAAAACTGGGTTTGGTCATTATTGATGAGCAACATCGTTTTGGCGTACACCAACGACTAGCACTCCGTGAAAAAGGCAGTCGTCAAGGCAGTCATCCACATCAATTAATTATGACCGCCACACCCATTCCAAGAACATTGGCAATGACTTTCTATGCCGATCTCGATAGCTCGGTGATTGATGAAATGCCCCCGGGACGCACCCCGGTGACGACCGTGGTCATTCCTGATAGTCGCCGTAATGAAGTTGTGCAACGTGTTGAGCAAGCTTGCCGTGCAGGACGACAAGTTTATTGGGTGTGCACATTAATTGAAGAATCAGAAGCGCTGCAATGTGAAGCGGCAGAAGATACCGCCAAGGCACTCGCTGAGGCATTACCAAACTTACGCGTTTTGCTGGTACACGGACGCATGAAAGCCGCCGAGAAAGAAGCAGCGATGATTGACTTTAAAGAAGGTAAGGTCGATTTGCTGGTAGCGACGACAGTGATTGAAGTTGGCGTGGATGTGCCCAATGCCAGCTTAATGGTCATTGAAAATGCTGAACGGTTTGGTTTGGCGCAGTTACATCAACTTCGTGGTCGGGTAGGGCGTGGCAGTCATGAAAGTAGTTGCGTGTTGCTGTATAAAAATCCACTTTCGCGTAAAGCGCGAGATCGGCTGGCAGTGATGCGTGAAACAACCGATGGTTTTGAAATAGCACGACACGATTTGGAACAACGTGGTCCGGGTGAAGTATTAGGTACGCGGCAAACCGGTTTGGCGGAAATGCGTATTGCAGATTTGTTGCGTGATCAGGATTTATTGCCATTGGTTGAACAGACTGCGACTGAATTATTTGAGCACTGGCCGGAGCATGTTGAGCCATTGGTGCAGCGTTGGATAGGGGATGCAACGCGGTATGGGGATGTTTAGTTTAATAAGTTTAATAGGTTCCATTAATAGGTTCCAGAGACCTATTTCCGAGACCTATTTCTTTGTGTTAATTTTTAATAGGGTTCGCACTGCTGCCAGCGCTTAGCTGCTGGCTCAGGGAATCTCACTTTGTTCGATTCAATTCGCCATCAGCTAAGCGCTGACATCATTGCTGATGATTCTAGGTTAACTATCTATAAATTACATAGTATTTAATAGGTTCCA
>JALTKS010000077.1 GCA_027006175.1 Gammaproteobacteria bacterium | reverse complement strand
TAAAGTAAATAGTCAACAAACCAACCAATACTTGAACGCCTAATAAAAATACTGATATCGCCCAAGCCTTTTTACTTCCTTTAACAATAAATTTTGCACAGTAATGAAATGCCAATCCAAAAGAAATACTGATTATACCCGGTACAACAACAACTGTAAGAAATGATACAACAGGGTTTTTACTAACCAATTCACCATAATTAATTATCGCAAAAACAGCGCCAACATAGGAAAAGAAAGATAATATATACAAACATGTTTCCAGTAGACCAGCTCTATTTTTCATATAGACATCCTTTGTTTCTAACGTACCCTTTAATTATTAAAAATTAATTTACGGATAAATGCGTGCGCAAGTGAGCAAAGGTCAGGTCTTGCACTGCCACATTTCAGGTTCATTTCCAGCATTTGTTGCATTGCAAGACCTGACCCCGTTCCTTAGTCATATAGATCTATCCTTAATCACCGATAGCAAACAATTTCTTGTCCTTCTCATTGATCTGTTCAAGAAGATTTTCCAAAGCTTTGAAAAAGCCTATCAGTCCTGCCCAACCAAACTCTTCACCAAACTTCACATCCGTACCACCCTCCATACCAACATGGTCCGGTGGTGGCAGCAGATGCTGGTTTCGCGCATGAATCATTATTCTCTCTAATTCCTTTTTTAGTTCTTGTTGGAGAGTGACTGATATGTGCGTGACACCATAGGGATCAAAATCGCTAAGTTTTTTGATTGTTGGAAAATCTTCCAGGCGTTCAAAGTAATTGACCAACTCGTCATAAAGCATCACGTAATCACCGTGTTGCTCAAGCTGCTTTTCATCCGAGGCAATAGCTATCGTTAATGCCATATCTCACCTAACTGGAAATGCTGTAACAATGTTGCCCGATTCATCGATCACGGTCTTTAACCGATTGACTGGATTACCTCTGGGATTAACACCAATCGGCTGCCCGAAATCTCGGATCAATATTGACCCAGGACGACCGCCCGTATTTGGGAGGATTAACGACTCTGGGCTATCTAAGGTCTGACGAATACCGGCACGTATATCGAAATCACGCGCAAAACGAGACTTACCAGCGATCGAAGAACCATGACCATGGAAACGTAGTACTTTATTCGTTATGAATTCGTCGGTTATTTTTGCACTACGAGCAAGATCACTAGCCCCAGCGAGAGCACTAGTTCCTTTTGTAACACGCCCCACCTCCTGCACAACCGCAACAGGCAACGCATTCCTCGTAGCCACCTGCAACGCCTTAGCCGGTGCCGCTAAGGATAACGCAAATTCTGTATAAAGTGCAGCCTCCGGTGAAAGCCCCAGGCTTTGTAATGCCTGATTGGTAATCGTGTTTTCAGACTCACCTGAAATCGCTTGCGCAAAACCTGTGGCGGCCGCATCAATGGATAAACCACCACCCACCACACTTGCAGCACAACCAACACCCGTTGCACAGGATGCCGGTGCCGTTAAAACGATCCCCACGGTCGCCGCTGTGCCTGCAAGTCCTACTCCCACACCCAACGTGCGTGTCCCAATCTGATAGGTGTTATTGAGTCGTCTTAGAGCATCCTTATTGCTGTCACTGAAAACGCCAACCGTGTCATAGTCGAAAAGTCCTGCCTGACGGTGGTCAAGCAATATCGCTCGTTCTTCAGCAAGCGCTTCACTCGCACCTGCGTTCGCCAGCGCCTTGAGTCGGTTATAAGCCTCACTGCCCACGTCATACTCTGCATAACACCTCACCAAAGCACAGGCCGCCGCTGTTAACCGTGCTTCACTGACCACATTACCCTTGGCCAGTTGTTTAATCCGTTGTTTCTCATTGTCATGCAATTGCCGGTTATTCGTATCTACAGCTAATGCACCGATTGCGCCTTGACGTCCACCTATCACACTGCCCAAAGCAAAAGCAGTGAGTTGCGCAAGCCCTTGCGATACGCCGTTCGCGGTATCGGCGTCTGCACCCGCATTTTGCAATCTATCCTTAACCTGTTGTTGCAAGGCCTTCAGCAAATTAGCACTGCTCGCCGCCGCACCCGCACCCAACGCACCATCAAACCCGCCACTTAAACCACCGACGACGGTTTGCAGTGCAACCCGATATTCACCGCCTTCATCATATTTCGCCGCTTCGGCTTTAAGTGCTGCCGCACGGGTTGGATCGGTGGTTTTTATGGCTAAGGCTTTCAGGTTAAGCTCTCTTGCAAGGCCTGCTGTCACATCCGCCACCGCCTTCGGCGCAACCTTGCCAAATTCTTGCGTAATCAACACCTGCGCATCAATGTCCCGCTGCACAGTTTGTTCATCAAAGATGCGGTCTAAGGCGTTACTGGTGTCTTTGTCACTGTCCACCTTCCGGTTGAGTGACGCCACCGTGGTGGTGGCATCCTGGCCGGTTAAGGTTTGTTGTTTTTTATCGTCCGTGATGGTGACTGTGCCACTACTTACCCCTGATAAGGTGGTGCTGTTGGCTTTGCCACGTTGTTCGCCTGCACCGCCCGCGCTTAGTGGGGTCGGTAAGCCGGTGACGTCATCCTTGCTGTTAATACTCACTGACGCACTGAAACCAATCGCATCGGCTTCAAATTCGGCGCTGTTTTCAAGATTGCGGGTGGTCAGCGTGCCGGTAGTGAGTTTGTTTTTGTTGGTTTGAATCGCGGTTTGATTGCTCGCTATCACCGCGCCTTTTAAGTCGGTGTTGCCTTGCACCGTGACATCAAAGCCGTCGTCGCCAGCTTTTAAGCCGCTTTGTTCCGTGACGCTTTTAAAGGTGCTGTCTATGTCGCTTTTGCTGGCGTTCGCACCAGCGGTGAAGGTGCGAGCACCGTAAACAGGGATGCTGACAGATAAGCCGCCACTGCGTTGTTTTGAGGTGAACGTAGAGGTATCCTGGGTACTTTCAATGTTTAGGTCACCGCCCACCTTGGCGATGACTTGTTTGCCAGTGACGATGCCGCCTTTCAAGGTGGTGTCTTCGCCGGAGTCAAGACGAGCAATATTGCCTGCGTCAACACGGCTAAGGGTGTTCGTCACATCATCCCCTTCCGCCTCGCCTTTGCCGCGGCTGGCACTGGCGGTGATGTTAAAGCCAGTGCCTTGACTGCCTAAACTAAAGCCCACTCCAACACTGGCACTGCTGGATGTTGAGTCGCGTTCCAGGGTTGCGGTATTTTGCTCGGCATTGATGTTCAAGGCGTTGTTAGCAATCAGCGTGGCGTTGTTACCCGCGCGCAGTTCACTGCCGATGATGTTGATGTCACCGCCTTCATTAACTCCCTCATTCGGGGTGCCGGTGGCATTCAGGCTAAGGTTGTTACCTGCGGCAATCACACTGCTTACCGCGGTGGTGCGGGTTTGGGTGGTGGTGGTTTTGCTCTTTGCGCTGCCCAGACTAATGCTGATGTTAATGCCACCGAGCTTATCCGCTGCGTTGGGGTTTTTAAGTCCCTGGCCGCGTTGCACGGCATCCAGTGCGTTGTAGGCAGTTAAGCCTACGGTGGCAGCCGCCAGGGCTTGCAGGCGGCTGTCTTTGACATCACCGGCAGCAGCGATGACGCGCTGACTGGTTTGGAGGGCACTGACCACGGGGTTGGTGATGCTCAGGCTAATACCCGATTGTTTGAAACGGGTTTCATTAACGGTTTTTGAGGTGCTTTGTGCCGCCGCAATATCAATATTTTGCGCGGTAATCGTCACATCCCCTTCGGGTGCCGAGACACTGCTGCCGGTTTGGGTAAAGTCGGTGCCCGCGGTGAGTGCAACATTGCCTTGCACACTGCCAAGGGTGCTGCCGGCGGCGCTGGCCACTTGGGTGGTGGTGTCTTTGTTGAGTTGTTGGGTGCCCAGGGTCACGCCTAAACCACCCGAGCTAAATAGACCGCTCTTTTTCTTTTCGCGCAGGTGCAGCTCAAGGCGGGTGTTGGTGGCGGCGTTAATGTTGAGCTTGTTTTGTGCGTTCAGGGTGACGCCATTGCTGGCCACCGTGTCACTGCCTGTCACGTTAATGTCGTTGCCCGCTTGCACGTTAACCGTGTTGGCACTGAGCACCGTGCCCACGGTCTTGTCTTCTTTAATGCTGTCGCGGCGGGTGCGGGTGGTGGATGATAAAAACCCGCTGCTTTTAATTTTCACGCCTTCGTCAAAATCAAGCCTTGAACGCCCCGCCTCTAAACGAATGTCATTGCCTGCCGTCAGATCGATTTGTCCCTGTTCGCTGCGCAGGGTGGCGGCAGTGCTTGTAATGTCACTGCCCGCATTCAGCACAAGATCGCCAGATGTGGTGAGTGTGCTCCCGAGCTGTGCTTGTCGCGTTTCTTTGCGAAAATTATTGGCATCGTGCACCACGGCCTGTTGCAGGGTTTCTGTGACCGTGCCTAATTGAATGTCACGCCCTGCGTTTATCCGGGTTTGACCGGCGTTGCCGGTTTGCACGATATCCACGCCGTCCAGAGCAATATCCCGCCCCGCACTGGCGAGTAAAATACTTTGCGCTTGTGTCACAAATAAACTCACGCGGCGGTTGATGTTTTGACGGCTACCTTGTGCGCCTGTTTGTGTGGAAACGCCTGAGCGGGCAATAATATCGCGCCCCGCCGTCACGCTCAGGCTGTCATCGCCTTGCAGGGTACCGCCCTGTAATTGAATGTCTTGTTGCGCGGTGAGTGATGTGCGCGTACTGCGGATGTCGCCGCCTTGCGTGATAAGGGTATTGGCGGCCAGCGTGGCCTTGTCCTGCGCAATAATTGACGCGGCATTTTGCGCGGTTTGTGTGGCGGTAATGTTGACTTGCGCCGCGGCCAATAGCCCGCCGTTGCCGTTTAAGTCACCGGCTTGCGGGCGCAGGTAAAGTTGCGGTACCAATGCACGGGTGATTGTGCCATCGGGCAGGCTCACCTCGCGGTCAATGAGCAGCACCACGTCACTGGTGAGTTGGGCGACTTGCTCACCGCTTAAGGCAATGCCGGGGCGTAAGTTAAATTCATTGACCGCGGTGATACCGGCATTCAAAAGTGCCTGATATTGGCTTTGATCATCGGAAAAGCCTTGCAGAAAACGCCGACCTCGTAATTGGGCGACTTGCTCGCGCACCAGACGCTGTTCATAGAAACCATCGCCAAGGCGTTTTTGAGACAGTGCCGGATCAAAAACAAGTTGATCCAGTACAAAATCAGACGAGAGGAAAATACGTTGGTTGGTAAAACGCGGATCGGTTTCAATAAGGAAACGAGCGTTTGAATCCGGTGTATTACGGAACAGGGCGCTGTTACTCAACGGGACATCGGCGCGATGCGCTTCGCCCGTGGTTTGCCCGGCGAAGGCCGCCTGGTTCAGACTAAAACGTTCCTCACGTGCGGCGGGGGCATAGCTTGAAACAATAACACGGGTGTCGTCACGGCCTTTGCGGTTATGACGAACAAACGTACGTAGCGTGCCGTTTTCCTGCGTAATGCGGCGACCACTGGTTTCGGTGTTAATCAGGTTATCAATATTGGCAGTTAAATCGCCACCGGCAATCACGCGGCTGTTGTCGTTGATAACGGTATCGGCCGTGATTCTTATTGCCCCACCGGCACGAATCTGTGCCGGATCGGAACTGACGATTTCAGTCTCATCAACCCGGCGGGTGTAATCAAACTGGTTGTAGGCATCGTCTTCACCTTCCGGTGTCACCAGAAAATTCACATCATCGTTTCTGTCGGGGCGCAGGCTGACCTGATCGGGCCGATAACGATTCGGCGAGCCAACCAGCGCAAATTCCTGTACGGTTTCCTCGCTTTTAAATGCCAACCGAGTCTGAAAATTTTCATTGCTGTTGTTGATGGTGGTCGCGGTGATCGCAATATCACCATCGGCATCGATTAAACCGCTGTTGTTATTGAGTGTGGTGGCCGTCAGCGTGGTGTTATTGCCGCTGTATAACAATGCGCCATCACGATTTTCAATTTCGTCAGCATTCACATCAAGATCATTTCGTGCAGCGATGACTGCAGCACGACCACCCTCGGCGCGGTTGCTGAGGGTGGCAACGTCAATATCGACATCGTCGCCATACAAGGCAGCATTACCTCTGTTGACCAGCTCGCCCTCGCTATCAATATTCAATGTGCCATCCGCCGCAATTGTGCCGCTGTTATCAATGCCTTCTGCGGTGTTAATGGCAACCGTTGTCGTTGCCGTCATATCACCGCTATTGATCAGGCGACCATCTGCCGTGAGCGTCAGTTCACCCGCACTGGCCGCTATGTTACCTGCATTACGTACCCCCACACCCAGTTCAGTCCCCACTAAACGGATCTTGCCGGCATACATGCCACCCAGTTCACTTACATCAAGTGCAAAAGCCGGGGTATCACCGTCACCGCTAACCGGATCGGCGCGGGTATTCGCGGCATTGACACGATTGGCACCGGTGGTCAGGCGTAAATCAGTGGCATGCAGGTTGGCGTTAATGCGAACACTGCGGGCGATGATGTCGGTGAAATTGGTTTGGCTGGCATCCAGGCCGTTACCTTCGATACTGACCACACCACGACGCACCACATACGCTTCTAAATTACCGCCATTGAGTAGCGGTGTACCGGTGGTTAAGGTGGCGCGGTTAACATTAATAAACCCGCAGCCATCACAAGTAATCCCCGCCGGGTTGGCAACAATAACCTGCGCACGATCACCGGCAACTTCCAGAAAACCGCGCAGTTGACTGGGATCGTTGCTATTCACTTCGTTCAGGATCACACTGGCGGTGCCCGTTGCCAGGTTCGGGTTGCCTAACACCAGACCACCGAGTTGAGTTTGGGTTAACACGCGGGCATTATTTAAAATAGCGCCGGTGGGATCCACATCAAAACGGCTGTAGCGGTTATGTGATAAGCCTGTTGCATTGGGCGTTTGAATATTGACCTGTGTCACACCGTTTGCAGTGGTGGTCACCGTGGGTTGTTGCTGTTGTGGCGCGGCACTGTTCGCCACAATATCAGCCTGTACGGTGGTGGAAAATAATACCGTGGCGCCCAATGCCAAATGCGTGAATAAGGCCAATGGGTTTAAACGTGACCACAGACTGGCAACCGCCGGCCTCCCACGCATTACACTCGCCTGTCCGCGCGTGATGCGGGCTAATTCACCTACCACCACAAAGCGACCACACGTGCGATTAAAAATTACTCGATATAACTGTTTGTTCATAATGCTTCCTTGCTATGCATACTGAGTTTTTGATGTGGCTTCGCTTATTTCAGGAAGTGCAACATCACTTTTAATAATGGGATGCTTATCGAACCATTGCCTTGCCTGTTGATGTGAAAGTAAGCGTCCGTGAAATTGCATAACACGTATGCCTTTTTTATCACCACGGTGGTAAAGTGAACGAATACAACGATTGGCAAACAGCCCTTTTTTCATTAAGCGACTTAAAACAGGGCTATGTCCAAACGGTGTCACCCAATCCAGGCACCAGATACGATCACCGCTATGCCAGTCTGCCAATGGCATGAGTTCAGGTGGCTGATCGATATAACGGGCTTCTGCCTGTGCATTCATTTCTGCCCAGCTCATAAAGAACACGGGTTTGTTATCCTTTAGCCCTAAAATAAACTGGCCATGTTTGATGGCCGGTAACAACAACACAGGTAAATCCATCAGCGGTAAGTCTTTATGTGTTTCTGATTGCAGCATTAACCAAACGGCTAAGCCCAATACTTCCGCTTCGTTAAAAGGTTTACCCGTCTTTGCTGGGCAAATAATAGTGGTTCCTTCAAATTTCATGTTGTTATCATCCCCCACCTAAAAGCTCACATTGAGATTAAAGCCGTACACCGTTTTAGCGGTGCGAAAACCATCGGGTTTGGAAATGGGTTTACCCATAAATACGTCGTAACGTAATTGTTTATAACCACCACGCAGCCCCACAACACCGCCAGCAAGATGTTTGCCTAATAAAAATGCGCTCGATTGCCCATCAACCTCACCGTAATCCAGCCCCAGATAAACCGATTGTCCACTGCTACCCAGCGCGGTACTGATGT
The DNA here is from genome assembly GCA_027006175.1 of Gammaproteobacteria bacterium. Lineage (GTDB taxonomy): Bacteria > Pseudomonadota > Gammaproteobacteria > AKS1 > AKS1 > Sulfuriflexus. The sequence goes on along the minus strand of JALTKS010000077.1, from coordinate 44,583 downwards.
CGTTACGTATTAACCAGCCGCGATCAGCAGAGAAAACCTGTTCCCCATCAAAACCACGCACGGTGTAACGACCACCGATAAAAAAGCGATCTTGTGGCACCAGTGGAGTGCGGTTTTCCTGCCAACGAATTTGTCCGTTATAAACAAATTTTTTCGCGCCAAGATTGAATGGCGCATTCAAGCTAATATCAGCCGTGTATAAAGAGGGGCGAGATGAGCCTTCGTTAAAGGCATCTTCGGGTGCATCCAGTGCACTAAAAGCACCAGTACCACGCCGCCAGGCAAGGTTTACGTTTAAGGTATTTGCACCGATGTATTCACGATGATGAATACCAATTTCATAACCCGCTGTGCGCCGGCGTTGTAAGCCAACTTCAATGTCATTAATAAAATTTCTCGAACTGCGCAGGTAAGCGCGGACATAGGCATTGGTGCGTCGTTGTGCATCACGATATACACGTCGTGCCACGCGCAGTTCTGCTGTTTTACTCTCACCACTAAAACGTGATGATTGAATCGCTGTTGCCACCGTTTGCCGATAATTAAAACGACTTGCCGTTGCACTGAGTAACCAGTTTTGGATCGGCAAAGAATAATGCACTGTATAGCCATCGGTGCCTTGTGCGCTGTCATCACCATCTTCAATATCCCGATTCAAACTGATATAAAACAAATCATTCAATGAAAGCGGATTATCATACGACAAGGTTAAACTCGCCTGATTACGCCCGGTTGACCGCGCACCACCATCGTCAATAGCAAGACTCAAACGTAATGGAAACGCTTGTTGGTAACGAATAACGACATCACTGTCACCTGATTTAGCACCGGGATCATCGGACGGTTTAATTTGAAAATCGGCATCGGCAGTCGGGACACGTTTAAAGTTTTCAAGTGCTTGTTCGAGTTCGCGCAAGTTAAGAATATCGCCAGGGCGGATTGGCATGGCACTGTTAAGTTGTCGTGGCGGGGCATCGGCATCAAAACGAATATTGCGCAGGTATCCCGGAATAACAACCAGTTCTAAAATACCGTCTTTCAGATCTTGTGGCACGGCAAGAATACGCGTGGTGACAAACCCGCGTTCAATCACCGCATTTTGTACCCGGGCAATTAAAACATTAATCCCCTGCACGCCAAGACAACGTCCCACAGCCGGATCATCCCCCGCGGTGACTGCCTTAAGTGAGAACTCAAATTGCTGGTGCTGCTCACCCGTTAAAAGAATTTTACGAATCGTAAAACAGGGTGTTTCATTATCCGGGTAATTAGCGGGCGTTACTGGCACGGTTGCCTGCAAACGAACATCTGGCGGTGAGGTTAAACGATCTCGTAATTCACGTTGACGTTGTTGTTCACGTAAGGTTTCCCTCGCAGTGTTATCGGGAATATTTAATGCAGGACCCGCAATGACGGGTGACGTAAATATCGCACCAAGCAACAAGGCATGAATGGTGATAACAATAACCCACGCACAGCTGCCCGTGTACACTTGCGTGCACCTGATTTTAAATGTAACGGGCATTAGACTACGACGACCGATCCAGAAAGCCGCGAGGTATTCTCACAATAAGGATTTTTTGGTAAAAGTTTAAACAGGTGTTTCATTTCAACGTCCGTATCAATCTAAAAATGCTGTAAAAAGTACATAAACAGGCAGAAAGACGTACGCAGATAATCAAGAAAGTCATTTTAAGCGTCACAGGTCCCCACCCACAGCGCGCATTTAATACTCATCTTCAATACTTTTCAAACCTTGCAATTTGCAGTATTAAAGCAACATTTAATTGCAAAAAACCAATCGACAACTGTTGAGCTTAAATTTTATTCCTTTATATATATAAGCAGATCTTCATGGCATAATGACGAAAAATCACACAAGAAAACAGCATGCAAACAATAACTCTGACACAACCCGATGACTGGCACTTACATGTGCGTGATGGCGATGCCATGGCGAGTGTCATTGGACACACTGCCCGCCAGTTTGGGCGCGCGATTATTATGCCAAACCTGAAACAACCCATCACCACGGTTGATATGGCATTAGCCTACCGTGAACAAATTATGGCGGCTTTACCCACCGACTCATGCTTTACGCCATTAATGACCTTGTATTTAACCGATAACACCTCCGCCGAAGAAATCCATCAAGCCGCTGATTGTGAACATATTTATGCGGTTAAGCTTTACCCTTCTGGCGCAACCACCAATGCTGATTCGGGTGTCACGGATATACAAAAACCCAAAGCAGCGATTCAAGCGATGCAAGAAACGGGTATGCCACTCCTTATACACGGTGAAGTTACCGATCCAGACATTGATGTGTTTGACCGTGAGAAGGTCTTTATTCATGACCAGCTGATGCCCTTACTCGGTCAATTTCCCAAACTCAAGGTCGTACTTGAACATATCACCACCCGTGATGCCGTCGACTTCATTCTCAACACCACCTCAAATGTTGCGGCAACCATTACCGCCCACCATTTGTTAATGAACCGCAATGCCATGTTTGTCGGGGGAATGCGCCCTCATCACTACTGCCTTCCCATTCTTAAACGCGAAACGCACCGTGAAGCACTGATTTTTGCTGCCACCAGCGGTAATCCCAAGTTTTTCCTCGGGACGGATAGTGCCCCTCACCCCCAAGGCGCGAAGGAATCTGCCTGTGGCTGTGCTGGGATGTACACTGCTCATGCGGCTATCGAGCTGTATGCAGAAGTCTTCGCCTCCGCCAATGCCCTTGATAAACTTGAGGCTTTTGCGAGTTTTTATGGAGCTGATTTCTACGGATTACCCCGAAATAGCACGAGTATTACGCTACAACAGCAACAATGGACTGTTCCTGATCACTATCCACTTGGCGATCAACAGGTGATCCCACTCCGCGCCAAAGAGACCATAAACTGGCAATTGCTGACCTGACAAATGCAGATTCAACAGCTAAGCTAGGTGGACGAGTAAAAATAACAATGTGTAGCTCTCACCCAACAAGGTAGTTGTAAAATGAGTCAGGAAAAGAAGCGCTTAGCAGAGATAAAAAACCAACAAGCAAACTGGCAACGCTGGGGACCCTACCTCAGTGAGCGTTCATGGGGAACAGTGCGCGAAGATTATAGTGCCGATGGTGATGCCTGGGGGTATCTAAGCCATGATATGTCGCGCAGCAAGACCTACCGCTGGGGTGAAGATGGCATCGGTGCCATCAGTGACCGTTATCAACTACTGAATTTCTCGCTTGCCTTGTGGAATGGCAAGGACCCTATTCTAAAAGAACGCCTGTTTGGTCTGACCCCGCATGAAGGTAATCATGGCGAAGATGTAAAGGAGTACTATTTTTATCTTGATAGTACCCCTACACACAGTTACATGAAATTTCTCTACAAATACCCGCAAGCGGAATATCCCTACCAGGATCTCATTGATGAAAACAAATCACGCGGCGGACAAGGCGACGAATACGAGCTACTGGATACCGGTGCCTTTGATGAAGATCGTTACTTTGACGTCTATATGGAATATGCCAAAGAATCTGAAGAGGATATTGCGATTCGAATTACCGTGCACAATCGTGGACCAGACGATGCCGAGATTCATCTAATCCCCAATTTATGGTTTCGCAATATCTGGGCATGGGGCGATGAACGCCTTGATGAGCCTGTCATCAAAAAAGGTCGTAAAGCAGCAAAGCATGTTCATATCGAAGCCGATGACAGCACTTCCTGTGGACTAAAAAATCTGCCATTTAAATATGAACTCGGCAAACGCTATCTTTATGCCGATGACGATGGGGTTGTCATGTTCACTGACAACGAAACCAATACACGTCAATTGTATGGTGAAGAAGCCGATGATGGCAGAAAATTCGTGAAAGATGCTTTTCACCGCCACATTATTCATGGTGAAAAATGCATTAATACCAAGAATACTGGCACTAAAGCAGGGATTCATTTCAAACGTAATGTTAAAGCCGGTGGCTCAACCGTTTTAAAATTACGTCTTACGGATACAGCAACTAAAAACCCACTGGATGATGTCGATGCGATTGTTGCAGCACGTTTAAAAGACGCGGATGAATTTTACGCTGATGTTCACCCGCCCAAAGCCAGCGATGATGAGAAGAACATTCAACGCCAGGCGTTTGCCGGGTTAATGTGGACCAAACAAAATTATATTTTTGATGTACAACGTTGGCTTGAAGGTGATAATTCAACCATGCCACCGCCTGAGTCACGGAAAACAATTCGTAACCAGCATTGGCGGCATTTAAATTCCATGCGCATACTCTCTATGCCGGATAAGTGGGAATACCCGTGGTTTGCGGCATGGGATTTAGCCTTTCACACTGTACCCATTACCCTCATCGATCCCGAATTTGCCAAAGATCAATTGTGGCTGATGTTGTTTGAACAGTTCCAGCATCCTAACGGACAAATACCTGCTTATGAATGGGAATTTTCCGATCTTAATCCACCGGTACATGCCTGGGCGGTTTGGCGTGTTTACAACATGGACAAGATCCGTAATGGCAAACCCGATCGTGAGTTCCTGCAAAAATGTTTCCATAAACTGTTAATAAATTTTGCCTGGTGGATCAACAAGGTTGATGCTGAAGGCAATAATGTTTTTGAAGGTGGCTTTCTTGGATTAGATAACATTACTGTGTTCGACCGCTCTGAAGAATTACCCGGTGGAGCAAAACTTGAACAATCAGATGCAACCGGTTGGATGGGAATGTTTTGCCTGAACTTAATGCGGATCTCTCTGGAGCTGGCCAAAGATAACCCGGTTTACGAAGGACTGGCAACCAAGTATTTCCAACATTATATTTATGTTGGCGCAGCGATGAAACAAATGGGTAACCGAAATTACAATTTGTGGGATGAAGAAGATGGCTTCTTCTATGACGTATTGCGCTACCCTGATGAAAGCTTCCATAAACTGCGCGTACGTTCATTGGTTGGTCTGATTCCTTTATTTGCCGTAGAAAGGCTTGAACGTAAAAAAATCAATGCCTTTAATGAATTTACTTCCAGCTTCGACTGGTTTGTTAAAAACCGCCAGGATGTTGTGCAACACGTTTGCAACCGTATCAAAACCAAAACTACAGATACCCATATTCTCACTATTGTGAACGAAGAACAGCTTAAACGCATTCTTGAACGCATGTGGGATGAAAATGAATTCATGTCTGACTTTGGCTTGCGCAGCCTGTCAAAACATCATGAAACCAACCCGTTTGTGCTAGGTGATAACACGGTTGGCTACGAGGCGGGGGAAGCAGTCTGTAAATTAAAAGGCGGCAATTCAAACTGGCGCGGTCCAATTTGGTTCCCGACCAGCTTCCTGATGATTGAATCGCTTCGTAAACTTGATACTGCCTATGGCGATTTATTAAAAATAAAAATGGATAATGGCAAAGAAGTCACTGCCGGTGATATGGCTGAACGCCTTGCGAATGGTATGATTAATATTTTCAGCAAAGACAAACAAGGTCGCCGCCCTGTTTTTGGTGATGTTGAAAAATTTCAAACTGATCCTCTCTGGAAAGATCATATTTTATTTTATGAGTATTTTCATGGCGACAAAGGCACTGGTTTAGGCGCATCACACCAAACCGGTTGGACAGCACTGGTTGCCTCATTGATTGATGAATGGCGACGTTAAGTAAGAGCAAACGATGGAACAAGGTACATTAGAAGAACAACTGCGTGAATGTCAGCGTGAGAATAACCATCTCAAAGACAGTGTTAGCGCTATGCGAGAGGAACTTGAAGAAGTAAGTCATAACGCAGATGCCCGTGTCCGTGATGCGGTTGCCGATGCTAATAGTGAAAATGCCCAGCTTGTTGCCACCATTGCAGCCATTCGTGAAGAAATTGAGTTTATTAATAATGAAACCACTCGCAAAGTGCAAGATGCGGTTGCCGATTCTCAAAGTGAAATAGCACAGTTAAAAAAAACAGTTTCCTCGCTTCGCGATGAGATGGAAAACATGTCGATTGAACACAATCGTGATAAACAAGATACCATCGCTGATGACAGTGCCATTATACAACAACTGGAACAAACCATCGCCTCAATACGCGAAGAGCTGGAACATCTTCGCATGAGTAGTAATGAAACATTGGCAAGAGAAACGGCTGATTTTAATAGTGAACGCAAACAATTACAGAAGACTATTCAGGAATTACGCGATAAAGTCGAAACTATAACGTAACAAAAAAATACTGGCTCAAAAATGACAAAGAAAAAATCAAAAAAAACGGATGATAATACGCGCTCCCTCAATGCAGATGAGCGCAAGCGTTTAAGGCAAGCCGAACTTCTAGTTAATGTTAGCCGCAGCATGGCAAAACATGACACCCTGGATGGTGTACTAAAAACCTTAATGGAACTAACCACCAAAGAACTCGATGCTGATCGAGGTACAATCTTCCTTAATGATACAGAGACAGGGGAACTCTATTCCCGGGTAGCATTAGGAAATCGACAACATACTATTCGTATAATCAATAATAAGGGGATTGCCGGGCATGTTTTTACGACTGGTGAGAATATTATTATTCACGATGCCTATGCCGATGAGCGCTTTAATAAAGAAACGGATCAACAAACCGGTTATGAAACCAAGAGCATTATCTGTGTTCCCATAAGAACCGTTAACGATGAAATTATTGGCGTCTGTCAGGCACTGAATAAACGCGAAGGCAGCTTTACTGATGAAGATATTGAGCTCATAGAATCAATGTCACTACAGGCAGCCGCCGTTTTAAAGAACCGCCAGACATCCGAAAAGATGCAAAAGTCACGTGAACAGGAATTAGAGTTCCTCGATATTGTTGCTGATATCACCTCGGAAATTGACCTCGGGATTTTATTACAAAAAGTAATGAGCGAAGCAACACGCATGCTGAATGCCGAACGCTCAACCCTGTTTGTCAACGATGAAAAAACCAATGAACTGTTTTCTCAGATTGGTGAAGGCATTGGCGCAACTGAAATCCGCTTTCCAAATCATCTTGGTATAGCCGGTGCGGTGTTTGCATCAGGCAAAAGCATTAATATGCCACATGCCTATGCCGATCTACGCTTCAACCCTTCTTTTGATAAGCAAACAGGATTCTTTACTCGTTCAATCTTATGTGTGCCGCTCGTCAATAAAAATGGCAAAGTTATTGGCGTTACACAAATGCTTAACAAACGCGGCGGTGCCTTCAATGATGAAGATGAAGCACGCTTAAAAGCCTTTACTGCACAAGTCTCTATTGCGCTTGAAAATGCCAAACTCTTCAATGATGTTCAGAACATGAAGAATTACAGCGAAAGCATGCTAGACAGTATGTCCAACGGTGTGATCACACTGGATGAGAATAGCACTGTCGTTACCTGCAACAGCGCCGTGTTGAATATTTTTAATGTCGAAATGAGTGACCTGGTTGATAAACCGGTTGGCGATTTTCTTGCCGATGAAAATGAATGGTTAACTCAACGTGTTCAAAAACTTGTTGAATCCCAGGTGTCTGATCTTATTATGGATGCAGAGTTAGTCTTTGGTGATGTTACCTTGTCTGTGAATATCACCCTACTCCCACTGAATAGCAGTGACGGAGAAAAACTCGGTAGCATGATCATGGTTGAGGATGTCAGTGCAGAAAAACGCATGAAAGCCACCATGTCTCGATACATCGATCCAAGATTAGCCGATCAACTAATAGAAGATCAGGAAGCCATGTCACAGGGGCATGTTGCTCGCCCAACCGTTTTATTTTCAGACATACGTGGATTCACCACACTCACTGAAGAATTAGGCGCAACAGGTACCGTGTCGTTTTTAAATGATTACTTTACTCGTATGTATGACTGCATCAATAAAGAAGAAGGTATGATCGATAAGTTTATTGGTGATGCCATTATGGCCGCGTTTGGTACCCCAATAGCACATGATGATGATGAAGATCGTGCCTTACGTGCTGGCATCGAAATGATTCGCTCCGTCTGGGACTGGAATGAGGAACGTGCCCACAGTGGACTAAAACCCGTTGATATGGGACTTGGTTTAAATACCGATGATGTAGTTTGTGGTGAAATTGGCTCACCCAAATTCAAAGATCTTACTATGATTGGTGATGGTGTTAACCTTGCTGCACGTCTTGAATCAGCGTGTAAATCATATGCCGCTCGCATTCTAATCAGTGGCAATACACAGGAAAGGTTACGCGGTACTTACCGTATTCGGGATATTGATGATGTAGTGGTTAAAGGTAAAACAAAACCCGTACGTGTTTTTGAGGTTCTGGACTATCATACCCCTGAAACGTTCCCCAACTTAATGGATGTTGTTGGTTACTTCAGTGAAGGCCGAGAATGCTACCGAAATGCTAACTGGGATCACGCTATAAAACTATTTAACGATGCATTGCATGCCAACCCCAACGATAAACTTTCTCAACAATACATTGACCGCTGCCATACTTTAAAAGAAAACCCACCCGATGACTGGAATGGTGTTTTTGTGATGACAACCAAATAATGGTACAAAAGATAAATCTCTACTAATATTAATCATTATTACCTTTAGAGACTGAACAACATGGATATAAATACATATCTTGAGATTATGGTGCAGAAAAAAGCATCTGATATCTTTTTCACTACCGGTGCACCTGTCAACTTGAAAGTTGAAGGGGTAACAAGTGCAATAGGTGAAACGCCTTTCCCTCCTGGTCAAGTACAAAAACTTGCCTATGCTATTTTAAGCGAAGAGCAAATACACCAATTCGAAGAAAATCTGGAATTAGATTTGGCTTACTCGGTCAATAATGTTGGTCGATTCAGAATCAATTTATTTAAGCAACGTGGCGAAGTTTCCATGGTAATTCGCTACATAAAATGGCAAGTCCCTTCAATTGAAGAACTGGGATTACCACGTGTGCTCAGCGAATTAGTGATGGAGAAACGTGGCTTGATCATTGTGGCTGGATCAACCAGTTCAGGTAAATCAACCACGCTTGCTTCGATGCTCGATTACCGTAACCACAACACTACAGGGCATATTTTAACTCTGGAAGACCCCATTGAATTTATTTACCACCACGAGAAATCCATTGTTAACCAGCGTGAAATTGGGCTAGATACGAAATCTTATGGTGATGCTCTTCGACACGCTGTCCGCGAAGCACCCGATGCGATTTTAATTGGCGAGGTTCGTGATCAAGAAACGATGAAGCATGCTATTTCTTATGCTGATACAGGGCATTTATGTCTCACCACCTTGCATGCGACTAATACAGAGCAGGCCTTACAGCGCATTGTTAACTTCTTCCCTGAATCAGCGCGTGAGCAGTTATACATGGACCTGTCTTTATCCTTACGTGCGATTATTGCGCAGCGACTGGTTATTGGGGTAGATGGAAAGTTAATTCCTACTTTGGAAATACTCATTAACACCGCCAATATCCGAAAAACTATCCGTGACGGTGAAATCAATACTATTAAAGAAATTCTTGGCAAAAGAATTAATAGTGAACTGGTTTCATTTGAAGATGATCTTATTCGTTTACACAAAGAAGGTAAGATCACACTAGAGCAAGCCATGGCAAATGCTGATTTACCGGGCAATGTAAAATTATCTATCAAACTGGGTGGTAGTGGTATCTCTTCAGGTGACAGTATTTTTTCATAAATCAGGGGCAGGGAGAGCATGGAAAATGAGACAAGGACAATAAATAAATATCTCTGGCTAATAATTTTCATGGCCACTTTAATATGGTCAGGTATAAACCCTAAAGATCAATACACCTGGTTTCTTGAAGTTTTACCGGCAATCATTGGCCTAATTGTTCTTATTGCAACCTATAACAGCTTTAGACTAACGCCCCTCGTTTATAATCTAATCTTGATTCACTCAATCATTTTAATGATTGGTGGTCACTACACCTATGCGGAAGTGCCTTTGTTCGACACATTGCAAGAGCTCATGGGGTCTTCACGAAACAATTACGATAAAGTAGGACACTTTGCACAGGGCTTTATTCCCGCTTTGATTACACGTGAAATTATTTTACGAAAAAAAGTTATTAACGGCATTAAATGGCAAAATTTCTTTATCGTTTGTTTTGCTCTGGCATTCAGCGCCTTTTATGAATTAATCGAATGGGGGGTGGCACTCACCTCAGAAGAAGCGGCAGATGCCTTTTTAGGCACACAAGGCTATGTCTGGGATACACAATCTGACATGGGACTTGCTCTGGTTGGTGCCATCATCGGATTAGTTAGCTTAAGCAGGTATCACAACCGGCAACTAAAACATATAATCCAGTCTCGATAATATATTCATCAAAAACGAATAATAAGAAATTGGATATCATCAATGATAACGCCCACGGAAAAACCGGAAAATGTAACGCTATTTGAAGCTTTTGCCTACTGGCTAAAACTGGGTTTTATCAGCTTTGGTGGTCCTGCAGGTCAAATCAGCATGATGCACCAGGAGCTTGTTGAAAAACGTCGCTGGATTTCTGAACACCGTTTCCTGCATGCACTCAACTACACCATGGTGTTGCCCGGTCCTGAAGCGCAACAACTTGCCACTTATATTGGTTGGTTAATGCATGGTGTATGGGGCGGTATTATTGCTGGTGTACTGTTTGTTATCCCTTCACTGTTTATTCTTATTGCACTAACCTGGGTTTACCTGAGTTACGGTGATGTACCGGCTATCGCCGGTATTTTGTATGGTATAAAACCAGCCGTTACCGCAATTGTGGTATTTGCCGCCTATCGAATCGGCTCACGCGCGCTAAAAACAAACACATTACGTGTTATGGCATTGCTTGCCTTTATTGCCATATATGCCTTTGATGTTCCCTTTCCTTATATCGTTTTAATTGCCGGACTGATTGGTTTAACCGGTTCGCGTATTGCTCCCAATGAATTTAAAGCAGGCGGCCATCACGGAAGCAGTCATGAGAGTTACGGACCTGCGCTGATTGATGATGATACACCCGTTCCTGACCACGCAACATTTAATTGGGGTCGTTTAATTCGCTTTTCGTTCGTTGGTCTTGGGCTTTGGGCCACTATTATGGCTGCTTTAATCAGTGTCTATGGGTGGGAAGGCACACTCACACAAATGGGTTGGTTCTTTACCAAAGCGGCATTAGTGACCTTTGGTGGCGCTTACGCTGTTCTCCCCTATGTTTATCAGGGCGGTGTTGAACATTACGCATGGTTAACCGGCACACAAATGATCGATGGCCTGGCATTAGGTGAAACGACACCTGGACCACTTATTATGGTGGTGTCATTTGTCGGGTTTGTTGGTGGCTGGACCAAGGAAGTGTTTGGACCTGAAGGCCTTCTGCTTGCGGGTGCTGCAGGTGCAACCATCGCTGCCATTTTTACTTTTTTACCTTCTTTCTTATTTATCCTGATCGGAGGCCCTGCCGTTGAAGCAACCCGAGGCGATTTAAAATTCACCGCGCCGCTTACCGGCATTACCGCCGCAGTGGTCGGTGTTATTCTGAATTTAGCTGTCTTCTTCGCTATTCATGTACTTTGGCCAAATGGCACCGAAGCCAACTTTGATTGGGTATCAGCCATCATTGGTGCATTGGCATTTATTGCGTTATTTAAATTTAAAGCAGGCATTGTTCAAGTGATTGCTGCCTGTGCGGTACTTGGTTTTTCATACTCATTTTTATTCGCATCATTGTAAATAAAAAAAATCATGCCAGGCACTGAGCTTATTGAAAAACACATTGAGATTGATCAAGCCAATGTCACCGCTGTTGACGTTATCAGTAGCCATACACAACTGTCGAAACAAACGATTAAACAAACCATGTCAAAAGGTGCTGTCTGGCTTAGTCGTGGCAAACATACGCAACGGTTACGTCGTGCAAGCCGTAAACTGAATAAAGGTGACACCTTACACCTCTACTATAATGCCAAAATACTTGCGACCCAATCACCACAAGCCAGCTTGATTGCGGATGAAGGTGATTACAGTGTTTGGTACAAACCCTGTGGCATGCTCTCTCAAGGAAGTAAATGGAGTGATCATTGCACAATAAGCCGTTGGGCATCGCAACATTTAAAACCGGAACGTTCCGCCTTTATTGTTCATCGTCTTGACCGTGCTGCAACAGGGCTTATTTTGCTTGCTCATACAAAAAAAGCCACCGCCGCATTAACGCAATTATTCCAGCAACGTGCCATTAGTAAACGCTATCAAGCTATTGTGCATGGCAACTTTCCAGCTTCACCGGAAGTATTAACCATTAATAATCTCATTGATAATAAACCGGCTATTAGTCACATACGTTTAATTGAATATTCAGAAACAAAGGATTGCTCTCTGGTGAGTATTGATATTGAAACTGGGCGTAAACACCAAATCCGCAAGCATCTAGCCTCTGCCGGTTTTCCTATTTTAGGTGATCGTCTCTATGGTAATGAAGACGAATTCACGACTGATTTACAATTAACAGCGGTATCACTCCGTTTTAACTGCCCGCTCCATAACACCCCTCGACACTATTCATTAGACAGCAATCGACGACCTCAGCTCTAAAACACTGTTTGCAGAGCGGTGTTTGCTCTATAATCGCGCCAGATACTAACCTCAACTACCTGATACTTTGTATGGCTACTAAAACTGAACTGTTATCTCCTGCGGGAACATTACATAGCATGCGTTATGCCTTTGCTTATGGCGCTGATGCGGTCTATGCAGGGCAGCCTCGCTATAGTCTGCGTGTCCGTAACAATGAATTCTCAATGGATAAGCTTGAACAAGGTATCAACGAAGCGCATAGCCTGGGTAAAAAACTTTTTGTTGCAAGTAACCTGCTGCCACACAACAGCAAGGTAGATACCTACATGGGTGATATTGAACCCATCATTGCGATGAAACCCGATGCACTAATTATGGCTGATCCCGGTTTAATTATGATGGTAAGGGAGCGCTGGCCCGAGATGGCGATTCATCTTTCCGTTCAAGCCAATACCATGAATTATGCTTCTGTTGCTTTTTGGAAATCAATGGGTGTTGAACGCGTTATTTTATCACGCGAATTATCACTTGATGAAATCGATGATATTCGTCAACGCTGCCCTGATATGGAACTTGAAGTTTTTGTTCATGGCGCATTATGTATTGCTTACTCTGGTCGCTGTTTATTATCCGGTTACTTTAATCACCGTGATCCCAATCAAGGTACTTGCACCAACTCTTGTCGCTGGGAATACTTCCTTTCACCCGCAGAAGAAGATGCAACCGGTGACATTCGATTAGCTGAAAATATGACCTCACAAATGGGTGGCATGCAACGTCACCCCAAAGCCGACCAGGTTTATCTTATTGAAGAAGGTCAACGTCGTGGTGATATGATGCCGATCATGGAAGATGAACTTGGTACCTACATCATGAACTCAAAAGACCTGCGTGCTGTTGAGCATGTTCAGAAGCTCGTTGAGATCGGCGTCGACTCTCTTAAAATTGAAGGTCGTACCAAGTCTCATTATTACGTCGCACGTACGGCACAAATTTACAAACAAGCGATTGAAGATGCAGAAGCAGGTCGACCATTTAATGAGGATTTATTATGTGGTCTGGAATCACTCGCTAACCGTGGTTACACTGATGGTTTCTATCAGCGTCACCATACCAAAGATCACCAGAACTACATGCAAAATGCCTCAACCAGCTTTACACAACGTTTTGTTGGTGAAGTGATTGATTTCGATCCAGCAACACAACTGGCTACTGTTGATGCAAAAAACAAATTCTCAGTTGGCGATAAACTTGAACTGATTATTCCCGAAGGCAATCAGACCTTTACACTTGAAAGTATCCACGACAAAAAAGGCAATGCTTTAGAGGCGGCGCTGGGAAGTGGTTACGAAGTAACCATTCCCGTACCAGCAAAAGAAATGACCTTGGGCTTGCTAGCGAAGTATCATTAAGCCAATTTACAGATTGGGTATCGCACTCTTCAACGATTTTAATGCTGCCGTAAATTTACCCGGACGATAAACTTTATCGTTCTTCGTTACTTCAAACATTTTATCTAATGCTTTATTGAGTTTATTTAATTGTGCATCGTTAATTGCCTTCGCATTATCCAATACAACCACCACATTATTCGCTGCCATCATGGTTTGCTCTGCTGATGCATAATCACGTAACTCACCCTTCAGCCCTTCCGCAATGATACTTTTTAGAATAACGATGACATCACCATCTGAAAATTCATGATTGGCAAGTTCCTTAATGGCTTTCTCGGTTGTGGTACGCACAGCCGCGGCCGCACGTCTCAGTGCCGTATTCCCATTAATCACTGAACGATGTAGTGCGCGTGTTTGACTGCGTAACTGTTTCGCCAGTTTTGCATCAACTGCTTTAAGGATATGACGCAACATAATAAAGTTGGCATCGTTCAAACGCACAATACCCGGTGGCAAGCCCGTACCTGAACGTCGACGCCAACTCGCTTTGTCCATCGTCTTATGACAAGCGTGGCAATCAAACAAAACCAATTCAGGGAAAATACCATCACGGCCCCGTTTAGCATCCAGTAACAAATCAAGGTTCGAACGCATACCAATCGCTTGCCCAATCGCCCAGATTTGTACGCCAGAGAAAACCGGTTTGCGTTTACGATAATCTTTATCAATAACGTAGTGCGCAGGCTGGGTTGCAGTGAAGGTATCTAATTCAAAACGAAGGCGTGGATGACCAGCCCCCATAATACGATGCGTTACTAATTTATTCTTATCACCAAAGTGACATGAATAACACAGTGTTGCCCGTGCAACCGGGTCTTCGGTTGGGTATAAACCGTTTTTTAAATTTTCTTCATGGGTTGTTTCACTGGATGTGTGAGATTCAATCCAACGCTCTGAACCACCATGACAGGCTTCACAACCAACACCATCAGCAATATCAAAACGCTCACCACGAATATCAACGGGAATATTATCAGCATGACAATCAAGACAAATATTGGCTTCGTGCGCAGGATCTTTTAAGCCCAGGTTACGCGCAATGCGTTTTGATAATTTATTGGTTAGTACGCTATACGCTTTGCGAGAATGATTATCTTCTTTAGTCCAGGTGATATATTCATTCTGGAGAATGTTCGATTTCTTCCATGGTTGAATCGAACCATGACAAGTACTGTTCGAACAACTACCCACACCAAGATGCTTATCTTTAGAATACTGCGGAACAGTTGCCTCATCTGCAGACAAACCTGAAAGGCTGAACAACAGTCCAACCAACAATAAACTACGAGAGAAGAATGCCTTCATGCCTGAATCCCTTATTGTTGTTTTATCCCCTAAAAGGGAAATGCCTATTTTTGTATTGGAACAACCCCCTGCCGTTCCAAAGGCAATAGGCGCCCATTATGAAACTATTTTCCCTTATTTAAAAGTACCTCGACCTTCGCCACGGCCTGTTTAACACTGGCATAGCCCTCACTATCACGCGGTAACACGGTTAATAGTTGACTCCAAAGGTCAATTGTTTTGCTTAAATTACCCTCGCTATAGGCCGCTAAACCCAGAAACCATAAGCCATCCGGGTGTCTTGGCGATAATTGGTTGAGCTTGGTATATAAACGAAATGCCTTTCCATCTGGATCGCGCGGATTCTCATTAAAAACAGCTTCTGCATACATGGAGAGTATCGTGACATCGCCTTCGGCTAATTCATGTGCTTTTGCGAAAGCACGGATCGCATCAGGCTGACGATTAATCCCTGTATAAGCTTGTCCTAATTTAGCCCATGCAATCGGGTTATCCGGCTCTTTGGCAATCGCTTTTTCCAGACGAATAATATTGTCGAGTGAACCTTTTGGTAGCGGTGGGTGCGCAGCCTGTCCTTTCTCATCGACACCCGTTGTATTTTTGTGCAATCCACTCTTTGTGGCAATTTGAGATAACTCCTGCAATGCCACCTGAATAGATTGATCATTCGGTAATATTTCAGCAGCAGAAGTATAAGCAGAAACGGCTTCACTATAACGTTTCATCACCGTATAAGCGCGACCAAGACGTTTCCAGCCTTCACCATCATCGGGAGATTCTGAAAGCCGTTTTTCAAGTTGTGCGACCATTGCCAGGACTTGTGGTGGAAAAGCCGGTTGTGCCTGGTTAGGGGTGGCAACGGCATTCGTCTCCAACTGTGCCAATGAATCACGAATATCAGCATCATTCGGTAATAAAGCAGCGGCCTTACGATAGGCGGTTATCGCCTCATCACGACGCCCCATTACCATGTATGAACGACCCAAACGTTTCCAGCCTTCACCATCGTCAGGCGAGTCGGCCATACGCTTCTCCAGACGAGCAACCATTTCCAATACTTCTGGAGGAAAAGCCGCCGGCGGTGCAGCCGAGCGTTGAGACACAACGGGCATCTCACCCATATTGGCTCCTGCTAAGGTTAACAAGGTATTCGCTTGCCAACTACCATAGGAAATTATTACCACCAAGGGAATTATCAACGCAAACACCGCTAATGCAAGCAGCCATTGCAAACGACCTTGTTGACTTAATGTCTCTGTGTCTGGCGTAGCATCCAGCGCTTCTAAATGTTTTAAAATTTCTGCCAGTTCTATTTCTAATCGCAAGGTTTCATCACGGGCAACACCCGCTTCCAACACACCCTCATCTGCCTGAGCTTCAAGCTGCTCTAACTGACGCAAAACACGATCACGCGCCAACGCATATTGGCGAGCTTGCGCCAATATTTCCTGTTCATGACTCGACTCACGAAATGGTTTTGCAAGAAACCAGGCACAGAATGCAAACAGGATTATCGAACTAATAACGAGCACTAACATTTACTGCGTTTCCTTTGAGTTTTTACTTTCACCTGCATCTATTTCACGCGCAAGACGAATACGCTCTTTATCTGCATCACTTAGTGTCGCAACAGGGGAACTCGTTTGATTTTTACCCCGCGATTTCATCATCATGACTGCCGCTATCATAGCGAACAATAGAAGCAATGGCGGCAACACCCATAACAAGGTGCCATTACCCGATTGAGGTGGTTCTAATAAAACATAGTCACCGTAACGATCAACAAAGAACTGCATTATTTCTGCTTCGTTATTACCTTGTTTTAATTTTTCTGTAATAAGGTTACGCATATCACCTGCCAAGCCAGAATGTGATTCTGATACCGGTTGATTTTGACAAACCGTACAACGCAACTTGGCAGCAATATCCAGCATTTGTCTTTCAATGGGATCTTCATTAACCGGCGAAGAAAATACGGCCGTTGAAAAACCCAACATAGCAATCATCAATAACCGTTTTTGTATTTTTTTAATCATTACTTACTCATTAACGCCACACCAGCTGAAAATTGTGCATCAGTCAGTGGTGCTGAAATTTTTTCAACAATAATGCCTTGCTTATTAACAAAGAAGGTTTCCGGCACACCATAAACACCAAGTTCTAACCCTGCTCTTCCAGCCAGGTCATGAAACGACCAGAGATAGGGGTTTCCTAATTGACGCAACCATGCTTTTGCATCCGCCAATTCATCTTTGTAATTAATCGCAACAAGCGAAATTTTATCGCCATAACGACGTGAACCACGAATCAATACATTGTGTTCCAAACGACACGCTGCACACCATGACGCCCAGACATTGACCACCGTAGGTTTTCCATTAACAACGCCTAAGGTAACCTTGTTTCCATTTAGATCCTTTCCTTCAATAACAGGAAAAGGCTTACCAATCAGTGGCGAAGGAATATGCTTCGGGTTACTGGTTAAACCGTAACCGAGTAAACCGAACAGTATTACCAACACCGGCACAATCGCCCACCATATTTTATTCATGCTCGTTTCTCACGAATACGTTGCGACAATGACCAGCCAATACCGAAAACAATAATAAAGCCACCAAACCATATCCACTGTACTAAAGGGTTCACGTAGGCATGCACCGAGTAGCGGCCATCAACCAATTCACCAATAACAAAATAAACATCACGAGCCCAGTTTGCATGAATACCGGATTCAGTTGTAGGTGCTTCCTGCACAGGATATTTACGGCGCTCAGGTTTTAATACGATATCCGTACCAAGCAAAGCAAACTGACCTTGCAGCGCAAAATAATTATCTTTCTTGAATTGTTTTACGCCATCAAAACGTAATTTCTCGCCACCGATTTCAATCACATCACCTTTCGCCATCAGCACCACTTGTTCCTGTCGAAACAAACCCGAACCAATCATACCAATAGCAATCACAAGAATACCCAGATGCACAAACATACCGCCATAGTATCGGCGATTTCGTTTTACCAAATAAAACCAGGCACTCACAATATTGTCATTATTTTGTTTTGCTCGACGACGTGCATTTCGGTAAAAATCAACCAACATAGCGGCCAATACAAAAGCAACCAATCCTGTACCAACAAATGCAAACCAGTGTGCCTGACTGTCCCATACAAACATGATGACCGCAGCAATAAAACCAATGCCCATCGGCATACCTAAACGAGACCAAAGTCTGGATAAATTAACATTACGCCATGGCGTTGCAGGAGCAACCCCCATTAACAAAATCACTAAAAAGAAAAACGGAATGAGCACGGCATTAAAATAAGGTGCGCCAACAGTTATCTTGGCACCATTAATAGCTTCAAGCGCTAAAGGATATAATGTACCCAACATAACCAGAACACATAAAACACTAAAGAGCACATTGTTCATCACAAACAACATTTCGCGAGACATGGATGAGCTCATTGCTTCTCGCTGTGGGTCAACCCGCCCTTTTGCCAGAAACAAACCAAATGAAACAACTAACACGGTGCCCATAAACATTAAAATATAAAGACCACGCCCGGGATCAACCGCGAAAGCATGCACCGATGACAAAACACCCGAGCGAACCAGGAAAGTACCGAGCAATGACAATGAAAATGTACTGATCGCTAAAAACAAATTCCATGTCTGTAACATACGGCGATTTTCTTGCACCGTAATCGAATGAATCAGTGCCGTACCCAGCAACCAGGGCATAAAGGATGCGTTCTCAACCGGATCCCATGCCCAGTAACCACCCCAACCTAATTCGTAATAGGCCCACCAGCCGCCTAACATGATGCCAATAGTCAACATTGTCCATGCAAACAAGGTCCAACGGCGAATCAAGCCAATCCATAGTGTTGTTTCCCAACGCGTCAGCATGGCGGTCATTGCAAAGGCAAAAGGGATTGAGAAGCCAACATAACCGAGATAAAGCATAGGGGGGTGAAATGCCATGCCAGGATCCTGCAGTAATGGGTTTAAATCTCTTCCCGCTACCGCACCGGGTAAAAGACGTTCAAAAGGATTTGATAAGAACAGAATCAAACCTAAAAAACCTAATAATAACAGTGCCTGCACACTCAAAAGTACCGGTAATCGCTTAGGAAACAATCGCTTACCTTGAATAGCAAGCAAGGTCGTAAAGGCCGACAATATCCATGCCCAGAGGAATAGTGACCCTTCATGCCCCCCCCAAAGTGCCGTGACCTTATATAGGAGTGGCAATTCCACATTTGAGTGAGACGCAACATAAAGTACCGTAAAGTCACTTATCACGAAGGCATGTATTAAGGTCGCGCCACCAATTGTCATTAAAATCAATACGATATAACTTGCCATGATGCCACTGCGCGCCAACGCGGGGGTTTCCAGACGCCCCGCCAGCCAGGGTGCAGCCGCTTGAACTATCGACAAAATAAATGCTGTAAAAACGGCTAGATGACCAAATTCAACTAGGTAATTGCTAATAAAGCCCTGCATCCCCATCCCTTATTTTATTAACTTATTGTTTTATATATAAAAAATATTTTTTCGCCCCTCATTGTACAAGAATTACGCTTGTCATTCGCGGCTATTTCACCTACATTACATGCAGGAATTACGCATTCGGTATTTTTTAAGCTTCAGCAGTCTAATGCCTTTTTCTGTATTCCACACGTAAGAAATTTTAGTAATATCGAATCCTAGCCTAATGTGCATTGATCGATAACTAAAGCTGCGGTACTGTACTCAACCCTGCGCTTAATTTCGCATGGAAGAAAAATAAATAATTCATCTGGTTCAGTCATATAAGAATGCTCAATAATAATCGAGCACGGCTGCCCAGACCCAGGGAGTGGTTCTTTCATCATGTTCAACACATTGATGAACAACGATATTCCTGGAAATAGTGTCTATCTAACTACTTAAGTAGTTTATTTTTAGGGGGAGTAAATGGCTGATTTCAAAATCGCCATCGTCGGTTCCGGACCTGGTGGCATGAGTGCCGCCGCTCATGCTGCGGAATTAGGCATTTCACACGTGCTACTAGAAAGTACTGATCATCTTTCAGATACCATTTATAAGTATCAGAAAGGCAAGCATGTGATGGATGAGCCTCAAGTCTTGCCTTTACGAAGCCCTCTCGATTTTGCAGCCGGCACGCGTGAGCACATTCTCGAGGTATGGAACACACAAGTTGCTGCTCATAACACTAACGTAAAGTACAACTGTGAAGTCACTGAAATTAGCGGTTCTAAAGGTGATTTCACCATTAAAACCAAATCGGGTGAAACCATCACCGCTGAATTTGTTGTCATGGGCATCGGCCTGCAAGGCAACTTACGCAAATTAGGTGTCGAAGGTGAAGACCTCGATATGGTGCAATACCAACTTGATGATCCGGATGAATACGCTGATGAAACGATTGTTGTCATTGGTGCCGGTGATGCTGCCATTGAAAATGCCCTTGCCCTGACGAAACAAAACACGGTTATTATTGTTAACCGTAAAGATGAATTTTCACGCGCCAAACAAGGTAACGAAGATGGCATTAACAAAGCCATCGAAACCAATGTTATCGAGCCTTATTACAATTCAAACACCGTTCGTGTAGAGCAATTTGATACGCCTCTGGGTTCAGGTGAAGTGGGTAAGATTGTTCTAGCCACTAAAAACGGTGAAGCAGAAGTTAACTGTCATCGCATTATTGCGCGTCTTGGCGCCATTGCACCACGACGCTTTGTACAATCTTGTGGGATTGAATTTCCAAGTGACGATCCAGCGGCCGTCCCTGCATTAACCAACCAATACGAATCAAATGTATCTGGTTTATATATTGTTGGTGCCTTGGCCGGTTACCCACTGATTAAATCCGCCATGAACCAGGGCTACGAAGTCATTGAGTTCATCGAAGGCAATGATGTTGAACCTGCTGACGAACCATTACTAAAAGAAAAATTCCGTAAGTTCAGTGCACGTAACAACAACATGTCCGTTAGTGATGTGCTCAAAATGATCACGACTAACGTACCATTGCTATCCGGTTTAACAACCTTGCAACTTCGCGAGTTCATGATCGACAGTGATATGCGCACGCCAGCTGAAGGTGACATTATTTTTGAGCGCAATGATTTCACCAATACCTTCTATTCAATTGTTAGTGGTGAAGTACAGGTACAAATTAATCCTAAAGACCCAAGCCAACGTATTTCTTTAAGTAAAGGCGCATTCTTTGGTGAAATGAGTTTGATCTCAGGGCATCGCCGTTCAGCGACTATTCTTGCTGGCAAAAACTGTGTGTTAATCGAAACACCACGACGCTCCATGAACAAAACCATTAGCTCGGTTGAATCGGTTAAACGAGTCATTGATGAAGCCTTCTTAATGCGTGCATTACAAGCGAAGATTGCACCAAACACGCCCGTAGAAAAACTCCAGTCTGTTATTAAAACGGCAACGCTAAAATCATTTAAAGCAGGTGAAGTCCTCTTCCGTGAAGGCGATGAAGGCGATTCACTGCATCTGGTGCGTGTCGGCTCACTAACTGTTTCTAAAACAGTCGGTGGCAAAGAAGTTGTTCTTTCATATTTACCTGCGGGTAACTATGTAGGTGAAATGGCTTTGTTCGGTGATAGCCATCGCTCCGCCACCATTCGCGCTGCAGTGGCCACCGAAACTATTTGCCTTGATGGCGATGCCTTCCGCAAACTTGCTGACGAAGATGAAGATGTTCGCAAACGCGTGCAAGAAGTAATCGATAGTCGTAAACAAGTTAACGTGCAAATGGAAGACAATACAGATTCAGGCACGATTATCAGCTTCCTCGTTGAACAAGGGCTTGGTGAAGCAACTGACGTATTATTAATCGATGAATCTCTTTGTGTTCGTTGTGATAATTGCGAAAAAGCCTGTGCCGAAACACATTACGGTACATCTCGACTCGACCGTGAAGCAGGACCTACCTTTGCGTCTATCCATGTTCCTACGTCTTGTCGCCACTGTGAACATCCACACTGTATGCAAGATTGTCCACCCGATGCTATTCGCCGAGCAGAAAATGGCGAAGTTTATATTGCCAGTAACTGTATTGGTTGTGGCAACTGCCAACGTAATTGCCCTTACGGCGTTATTCAAATGGCAATGGTATCAAAGAAACACAAAACCAGTCTGGTTTCCTGGTTGTTAACCGGTGCAGGTTTGGCACCAGGCACGAGTAACCTCAAAAAAGCGAAACAAGATCCAGATGCGAAGAAAATGGCCGTAAAATGTGACATGTGTAAAGACATGCCAGGCGGCCCTTCTTGCGTAAGAGCCTGTCCAACAGGTGCTGCAATTCGTGTTAATCCAAGCGAATTTATGTCTGTTACTAACCTTGAAAATTATTAGGACACTTTGGCAATGATGCATCAGTCACTTTTTGTTTACAGTGGTTATCGTTACTTAAAATTAAGTATGTTGTTAATCATTGCGTCGGTGGTTGCTTATGCCATCCACGCACCTGTTGATGGCCCTAACGGTGGCACCTGGTTAGGTTATACCCTGGGTGGTCTTGGCGCTTTCCTGATTTTATTATTAATGTGGTTTGGCATGCGCAAGCGCTCATACAAATCGTCTATGGGTAAAGTTGAAGGCTGGTTATCCGCTCACGTTTACCTTGGTTTGGCCCTGATTGTTATTGCAACACTGCACGCCGGTTTTCAGGTTGGCTGGAATCTTCATACCCTTGCCTACGTATTAATGTTCATTGTTATCATCAGTGGCATCTTTGGTGTTTATGCTTACCTGCGTTACCCCGAGTTAATGACGAAAAATCGTCGCGGCAATACACTTGAGTTAATGATGATTGAAATGTCAGAGCTTGATCGTGAATGCCGTGAAACAGCCGCTAAACTAACTGATGAAATTAGTAAATGTATTTTAGAGTCGAGTGAAAAAACCACCATTGGTGGTTCGGTTCGTCAGCAATTATCAGGCAGACCCAAGCACTGCGCTACTCAATCTGCTTTTAATAAAGTCAGCGAACTTAACAAATCATTACCAAAAGAAATGGCAGACGATGGCAGTCGCCTCATCACCTTACTTGGTAAAAAATGTGAACTCGTTCAACGTGCTTGCCGCGATGTGCAATACAAAGCAATGATGGATATCTGGCTTTACTTCCATGTACCACTATCGTTCGCTTTACTTGCTGCACTGATAGCACACGTCGTTTCAATCTTCTTTTATTGGTAGGCCTTAGTCATGCAGTGTAATGTCAGTTTTCTAACACGTAAGTCCCGCGGTGGCGTCACCCATAAAGATGACGTTATCTCAGGTTCGAGTATTCGTATCGGTCGCAGCACCGACAATGAACTCTACTTGTCTGATTTCCGTACCTCATTACATCATGCAACTATCCATGACCGCCAGGGACGTTATTACATCGAAGCGGAATCCGGCTCTGATATTCGTGTTAATAACAACATCATACAAAGTACCCGTCTTAATGGCGGTGACATCATTGCTGTTGGTCCTTACGATATAAAAATAGTGTCTGCTGACGAAGGCAAAGATCTCGACATTACTGTTGAGCTAGTTCGTCAACTTGGTGATGATCTGGAAAAATTAAAACAGCGTTCGGTTACTACGCTTGCTGCAACAGGCTTTAGTCGTCGCCGTTGGTCCTGGGTGTTCTTTACAGTTATCGCTGCACTATTCCTTGCTTTACCGATTGCTGCATTCTTCTCTGATGACGTGCGCGATATGTTTAAAGACGCACCGATTACCGCTGACATCGCCTGGAAAACCGGTGAGTTCGAATCTGCGCACACTTTCTTCGCCAATGACTGTAAAGCATGTCACCAGGAAGCCTTTACCACTGTGCGTGATGTGGCTTGTGTGACATGTCACACGGAAACACATACTCATGCCGATCCCTTGTTCTTTGAACTGTCCGGACTGAATGAAACACGCTGTGCAACCTGTCATAAAGAACACAATGGTCGTGATGGTCTGGTTCGCCGTGATGAAGGGCTTTGTGGTGATTGCCATAAAGATCTGGATGAAAAAACCGGTACTGATTTAAAGAATGTACAAGACTTTGGTAAAAACCATCCAGACTTTAGCGCCACTATGTTCCGTTATGATGCCGCTGCCAAAAAATTCACATCTGAACGTGATGCGTTAAAAGACAAACCGGTAGAAACATCTAACTTGAAATTCCCGCATGATACCCATCTGGATCCTGAAGGTCTTGATTCACCTAATGGCAATCAAGTGATGGTTTGTGCTGACTGTCACCAACCTGAGCCTGGTGGCATCGGCATGAAACCCATTAACATGAAAGACCATTGTGCACAGTGTCACCGTCTCGAATTTGAAGAAGATGTGCCACAACGCGTCGTTCCACATGGCAACCTTGAACATATTCTTTATACCTTGACTGAATACTATGGCAACGTGGCTCTTAAAGGTGGCTACGATGACATTGATGCGCCTGCTGTTGTCCGTAATCGTCGTCGTCCTGGTCAACGAGTAACACCTCGTGAACGCAAAGATGCCTTCCTGTGGGCAAAACAAAAAGCCATGAGTGTTGGCGAAGACCTGTTTGAAGATCGTGTTTGTGCAACCTGTCATGATGTCACAAAAGTAAAAGACGGTGATTCACCTAAATGGGAAATTGCCCCTGTGCGTATTGCCGATACATGGTTGCCAAAATCACGCTTTGTGCACAACAAACATAAAACGATGGAATGTACAGATTGTCATGATGCATCTAAATCAGAAGACAGTGGTGATGTATTAATTCCTGCGATTGATAATTGCCAGCAATGTCATGCCGGCACCAGTGAAGTACATAATAAAGTTGAATCAACCTGTGTTGATTGCCATGGTTTCCATATCGCTGATGACTTCCTGTTAGGTGATCGCAAAGGCATGCCAGCAAGAAATGAACGATCGGCAACAGCGGCACGCATGGAAAAACCGAGTAAGTAATAACAAAAGATTTATCAGAGGAAAGTACCCGTGAACGTAGCAAAATTTACACGCAGCATCGCGCTGCTAGCTAGCCTGACTCTCATCACAGCCTGTGGTGGCGGTGGTGGTGGAAGCAAGGGCAATGCTGCAGCACAAGGAAGTAACTTTGATTCTGGGTGTACCGGTTTTTGTGCTACAAACAGTCCTGCGTTTCTTACTGCTACCGATGTTGGCACTGTTATTTCTCGTGCAGTACAAGAAGCACAAATGCGTGGCGTAAATGCAACCATTGCTGTCACTGATCGCGTTGGTAATGTCCTTGGGCTATTTCAAATGAACGGTGCGGCAACAACGTTTACTATTCGTTCAACCTTGGTCGATACGCCTAGCGTTTCAGGGCTTGAAAACCTGGCTATTTTACCGAGCGACCTTGCTGCCATCGCCAAGGCGGTCACAGGTTCATACCTTGCATCAGAAGGCAACGCCTTTAGTACCCGCACAGCAAGTCATATCATTCAAGAACATTTTAGCCCACATGAAACCGGTCTACCGGGCGGCCCACTATTTGGGGTACAGTTTAGTCAATTACCGTGTAGTGATTTGGTTACCGATGCAAATAACGCAGCAAGCAGTGCCGGTATCGGGATTGGACCTCAACGTTCACCGCTCGGTTTATCTGCTGATCCTGGTGGCTTCCCGCTTTATAAAAATGGCCATCCTGTTGGCGGTATTGGTGTTATTGCCGATGGTGTTTACGGTTTAGACAGAAACATTCTTGATAATGATAATAGTGTTGACGAGCTCATCGCTATTGCCGGTCAATTTGGCTATGCTCCCCCTGTTGATCGGCAGGCTAACCGAATCACTGTCGATGGACGTAGCTTACGTTACTCCGATGTTGACAGCGGTGACCTGCTAAGTAATCCAGCTAACGCGCCTGCTTTTGCTACTATCAACGGCGTTTTAGGAAACCTTATTGATGATAATCGCGCCGATCCAGTCACACCGGCGACACCAATCGCTGTACGAAATTATTTTA
The DNA here is from genome assembly GCA_027006175.1 of Gammaproteobacteria bacterium. Classification (GTDB taxonomy): domain Bacteria; phylum Pseudomonadota; class Gammaproteobacteria; order AKS1; family AKS1; genus Sulfuriflexus. The sequence goes on along the minus strand of JALTKS010000077.1, from coordinate 18,257 downwards.
TTGCTGCAAACGGGCTTCTTAACGGTTCTACTTTTGGTATGCCTAATTCCGGGATAGAAGATGCTGACGTCATTGATGCGACCCTGTTTCCTGGTTTAGATGCATTTGTACTCACCGACGGTGCAGGCAATAATCGCTATGCACCCCGCGACGCGGTTGTTGCGGTCGGCGGTAACGAACTCACCGCAGCAGATGTTACACAAATACTCCGCAGTGCACTTGGCGTTGCCAATGAAGCGCGTGCACAAATTCGCCGTCCACTTGATAGTCAGGCACGTGTAACAATCTCAGTTGTTGATACAGCAGGTAATATCTTAGGTATCGCAAGAACGCGTGATGCACCGCTATTTGGTACTGATGTTTCATTACAAAAAGCGCGCACTGCAACATTCTTCTCGAGTACTGATGCCGGAACAGTTTTATCTGCTGAAAACGATGTAACCTACCTTAATGCGAATGGCACAGCATCAACAACTGTCGTAGATTTTTCTGCCGACTATGTCGGTTCAGTCGCAAGTGGTAAAGGTGTTAGAGCATTTCTTGGAACGGATGCAGCCTTAGCCAATGGCACTGCTTTTGCTGATCGATCAGGCGGGAATTTATCTCGTCCATTCTACCCTGATGGCAATGACCTTGTAGCACTCCCCAATAACGGACCTTTTAGTAAACCCTTTGTAACAACACCTGCATCGAACTCATGGAGCCCCTTCTCCAATGGTATGCAATTGGATCTGGTGTTAAATGGACTAGTCAATCATTTAGCTGGCGGCGTTAATGCCACTAACTGTGTTAGCACAGCCCGCTTGTCAAATGGTATTCAGATTTTCCCTGGTTCTGTACCAATTTATCGTAATGGTGTGCTTATTGGCGGTATCGGTGTTTCCGGCGATGGCGTTGATCAAGATGATATGATTTCCTTCCTTGGTACCTACCGCGCCAGTTTGGCCTTAGGTGGTGATGGCATTGGTGATGCTGGTGACATGATTATTGGCAATGCGCCAACAGCCATTAGAGCAGATAACATAACACCGCCTGCGTTTGCCGGTCAGCCATTACGTTATATTCAATGCCCACAAAACCCTTTCATTAATAATAATGACGAAAATGTCTGTGATGGAAAATAGTCATGAGAAATTTTAGCTCACATAGTACGCTTTGTCTGGTTATGTCACTCACTGCCAACCTTGCATTGGCAAATGCGGCTACCCTTGACGAAACAAAACCCGGTCATATCAAAGTGACGACTGTGTTTAACTATGCAACCAAGAGTAAAATGCATAGCAAGACTATCCAGCAAACGGGCAGCATGAAGATAAACACTACTTTCAACTATGCGACCAATAAGAAGACACCTCAACCTGAAAATCATTCACTTGGTCATTTGGAATTAAGCACTGCTCTTAACTACGCTACTGACGATACAAAAAAAACGGTATCAACTGATGATATTTTAATGACGTCAAGTCAAGATGAAGTCAATCCTTTTACAACAGAAGCAACCTCTACAAATACCGTTGTTGCTGCTGCTGATACCTACAATGAATTTGGTATACGCGAAAATGGTTTTAGCCTCAGTAGCGATCAGTCGCTAAATCAGGAACCTTCGGGGCCTTGGGCTTATCAAGAACCTACTGAAGAAATTATCGTCGCTGAAGTAGATCGACGCCGTCCAGGTGCTGAACGTAAACCGGACCGTCCTGCACCAAAACAGGAAGATCCGAACAGAAATACCGATCTGCGGCCCATTGCTATTTCAAACCCAAACTTACCGCATCCGGTTGTGCCTGTTCCCGACCGTTACCGTATTGTTGAGGCTATTGGTGTCAATGAACGATGGTTTGACCCCTACAACCAGAATACCCTAAAAGGTGATCGCCCTATTTTAGGCACAAAAGACTGGTTCTTTAGTGCCAATATTATTTCAGATACCGTTTATGAACCGCGTAAATTACCCACACCTGTTTCGCCTGCAACCAGCCGCTCACCTGGTGCGCTCGATGTCTTTGGTGGACGCGATCAAACCGTATTTAGTCAAACATTAATTACCGGTTTTGTGCTGTATAAAGGTGATACGGCATTTAAGCCACCCGATCATGAGTTCCGTTTAACCCTTGCTTTTAACTACAATCGCGTTGAAGTTGAAGAAGATCGTGTCCTGTCAGTATTACCCGGGCGCGGCAATGTACGCAGAGATACGCATGTAGGCGTTCAGGAATTATTCTGGGACAAACATTTACGCAATGTATCGGATCGTTATGATTTCGATTCGATCCGTGTCGGTATTCAACCTTTTAATACTGACTTCCGTGGCTTCCTGTTTCAGGATCAACAATTTGGTATTCGTTTATTTGGTAACCGGGATAATAACTTTTACCAATACAACCTGGCCTGGTTCCGCCGTGTCGATAAAGACCTCAATAGTGGTTTAAACGATATCAGTAAATCTCTACGTGATGATGATGTCTTTATTGCCAACATCTATAAACAGGATTTCCCTGTTATTGGTTACACCTCTCAAGCAACGGTGATTCATAACCGTAACCGTGAAGGTGATGATGGGCTGTTCTTTGATAGTAATGGTTTTCTTGCTCGCCCAGCCCCACTCGGTGATGGTAGACCACGTAACTACAATGTGACTTATATTGGCTACAACGGTGATGGTCATTTTGGTCGTGTTAACTTAACAACCTCTTATTACTATGCAACCGGTAATGAAAGCCGTAATGCGTTCTTCAATGGCAAAACACGTATTGATGCATTCTTCCTTGCAGCTGAAGCATCGATGGACTTTGACTGGATTCGCGTACGTTTATCCGGTCTTTACGCCAGTGGTGATAAAGATCCATTCGATAATGTTTCTCAGGGTTTTGATGCTATTTTTGAAAACCCGCAATTCGCCGGTTCAGATACCAGTTTCTGGATTCGCCAACCTGTCGCCAACATTGGTGGTGGTGGTGTAGCACTCTCTGCACGTAACGGTATTTTAAACTCACTTCGGACATCAAAGGAACAAGGGCAATCTAACTTTGTTAACCCGGGCACAACGTTAATCGGTGTTGGTGCTGACTTTGACATTACACCTGAATGGCGTGTTTCTGTTAACGCGAACAAACTTGGCTTTGCGAATACCGCTTCGCTAGAGGCATACCGTCAAGTAGGTTCAATCGATAATGATATCGGCTGGGATTTATCTGTATCTGCTATTTACCGTCCATTCTTTACCCAGAATGTCATATTCAGACTGTCAGCCGCAGCACTCGAGCCCGGCGATGGTTTTAAAGAGTTATATGGAGACGAAACCTCCTACTCAATTTTGGCTAACTTACTATTAACTTATTAGCATGCAACACAACATGGAATAAAAACCGTGATGAAACAATCTCTGCTCACTATTGGTCTGCTTTGTCTGACTAGCATTTTTGCGTCCGCGTCTGATTTGGAAAAGCCGCGTGATATAAAATATGCCGTTACACCAGATGCGCCCAAACATCAAACATGGGAGGAAGCTGATCCTAAAAGCGAAGGTTGTATTACCTGTCACTCAAAATCAGATCGTAAAACCATGCATATTAGCCCTTCTGTTGTGCTTGGCTGTACTGATTGTCATGGTGGTGACGCCACAGTTAAAAAACCCGCTAACACAAAGAAAGGTGATAAAGCTTACCGAGCGGCACTGGATAAGAGCCATGTACAACCCCGCTTCCCAAAAACCTGGAATTACCCAAGCAGTGCCAACCCTGAAATCAGTTTTACTCTACTAAATAACGAAAGCGCTGAGTTTGTTCGCTTCGTAAATCCGGGTGACTTACGTGTTGCACGTGAAGCCTGTGGTGCCTGTCACTTGCCAATCATTCAAGCCAGTGAACGCAGCATGATGGCAACCGGTATTATGCTTTGGGGTGGTGGTGCTTATAACAATGGTATTCTACCTTTTAAACGTTACATCCTTGGTGAAGCCTACACCCGTGATGGCGAACCTGCTTCTCTGGTTGCCCCTGTTAAACCAACGCCTGAAATGGCAGCAAAAGGTGCCTTAGCACAACTATTCCCTCTACCAAGTTGGGAAACCGTTCCTCCCGGCGATATCTTCCGTGTATTTGAACGTGGTGGTCGTAACATTGTTAACCTGTTTGCGGAAACAGGTTTACCAAACAGTCTTGGTCGTATCCAACAACTTGAAGAACCGGGGCGTCCAGATATCAAACAATCAAACCGTGGCCCAGGTACAGGTCAACGAATTTCAGTTCCTGTTCTTAACATTACTAAAACGCGCTTAAACGATCCGTTCCTTTGGTTCCTCGGTACCAATGATGGTCCTGGTGACTTCCGTTCTTCCGGTTGTTCATCCTGTCATGTTGTCTATGCCAATGATCGCGACCCGCGCCATTCAGGTCCTTATGCGGAATTTGGTCACAAAGGCAAATCACAAACAGTTGATCCAACCATTGATAAAGATGAATCAGGTCACCCGATTAAACATGAGTTCTCACGTTCAATTCCGACCTCACTGTGTATGAACTGTCACATGCATCAACCCAATGTGTTCGTGAACAGTTACCTTGGTTACACCATGTGGGATTATGAATCAGATGCACCGCATATGTGGCCAAAAGAACAACGCTACCCAACGGCTGCCGAGATTCGTGAAATCAACAAGCACAATCCAGAGGAAGCCGCGATTCGTGGTAAGTGGAGTGATCGTGAATTCCTTGAAAAGGTTTGGGATAACAATGAAGAATTAAGCGATACACAATTTGCGGATTACCACGGTCATGGCTGGAACTTCCGCGCTATTTTCAAGCGTGACCGTAAAGGCAACATGCTGGATAAAGATGGCAAGATCGTTTCAGAAGACGATCCCAAGTGGGCTAAAAAAGCGGTACACATGTCATCGATTCACCTTGATGTAGGCATGCACTGTGTTGACTGTCACTTTGCACAAGATGCACACGGTAACGGACATATTTATGGCGAAGTTGCGCAGTCGGTTGAAATTGACTGTATGGATTGTCACGGCACGGCTGATGAATACCCTACGCTGAAAACATCTGGGCCTGCAGCACCGCCAGGTGGTAACGACTTGTCACTGCTTCGTACACCAACAGGCAAAAAACGTTTTGAGTGGCGTGATGACAAATTAATTCAACGTTCATCACTCTGGCCTGATCGTGAATGGGAAATGTCATTAGTCAAAAATAATGTTAATCCTGATCATAAAGACTTTAATGCTAAATCAGCGCGTGCAAAATTAATGTCTAAGAATAAAAAGACCTTTGAATGGGGTCTTGGTGTCGCGAAAGAAGATCGCGCGCACAAAAATGAAAACATGCTCTGTTTCACCTGCCATAGTTCATGGGCAACCAGTTGTGCCGGTTGTCACCTGCCAATTCAGGCAAACTGGAAAGCAGAACGTGGTCATTACGAAGGCGGCGAAACACGTAACTATGCTACCTACAACCCACAAGTGGTACGAGATCAAATGTACCAGTTGGGCAAACACGGTCCAGCCAAGGGTGGTCGTATTGCACCCGTGCGTTCTTCATCTGCATTAGTCCTGTCTTCACGTAATGCAAACCGTGAGTTAATTTATATTCAACAACCTCCGGTTGCGGCAAGTGGTTATAGCTCTCAAGCCTTTGCACCACACTTCCCGCATACTACGCGTAAAACAGAAACCAAGACCTGTACCGATTGTCACTTGTCTGAAGCAAACGATAACAATGCCATCATGTCGCAGTTATTACTGCTAGGGACCAACTTCGTCAACTTTGTTGGTTATTACGCATGGGTTGGTACTGAAGACCAGATTATTGGTCAGCGTGTTACCGAATGGGAAGAGCCACAAGCTGTTATTGGTAGTTACTTGCACAAGTACGCCTACCCTGACTGGTACAAGGATCATCTTGATAACAACCGTGTATTACCTGAAAAACTGGAATACGTGTTCCGTCATGATTCTGAACAGGCAAATTGCCTACAGCTTCGCGGCGAATACTTATACGTTTCTGAAGGCAAAAATGGTACACAAGCTTATGACGTAGCCAGCATTGCTAACAAAGGCTTTTCACAGCGCGTTATTACGGCGCCATTTAGTCCCTTAGGTCATAACACACGTATCAAGTCCAAGAATGCAACTTGTGTTGTATTACCAACGACGCAACCTGTGCATGCAGTACGTAGTCGCAGCAAGATGATGCAAGAAGTGAATCTTGAACAACCCATGCATCCTATCTACGACAATATGTTCATCACTGATTCAGAAGAAGGTTTGATCGTGGTTGATATCAACACCCTTTCTGATGGTGAGCCACGTAATAACTTCTTCGAACGTAAAACAACGTGGAATGAAAATGGTGTGCTGAATGGCGCAAGTCATTTAACTATTGCCGGTTACAACTTCTACATCACGACACCGAAGGGGGTTGTGGTTGTGAATATGGACGACCCAACCAAGCCCAAGTTGCTTAACGTGATTCCGATGAAGAACCCACGTGCCACAACCGTTCAGTTCCGTTACCTGTTTGTAACCGATGATGAAGGCTTTAAGGTGGTTGATGTAACGCACCCGGCTAAACCCAAGATTGTTGACAATGCCTTTGTACCACTCAAAGATGGTCATCGCATTTACGTTGCACGGACTTATGCCTATGTTGCAGCAGGCAGTGAAGGTATAGTTATCATCGACGTTGAAAAACCAGAACAGCCTAAGGTTTACATGAAGTACACCGCTGATGGTCAATTAAACGATGCACGCGACATTGTGATTGGTACAACCAATGCTTCACTTATCGGTTATGTAGCCGATGGCAAGAACGGTCTTAAAGTGCTGCAATTAACCTCACCTGATTCACAGCCACGTTTCTATGGCTTTAGCCCGGAACCTGTGCCTGAATTAATTGCAACCGCACCAACTAATTCACCAGCACTGGCACTGTCTAAAGGTCTTGCACGTGACCGAGCAGTGGATGAAACCGGTGGTCAAGTTGCAATATTTGGTCGTATTGGTTCACGCCCATTTAATCTGGAAGAAATGCAAAAACTCTATTTAGATGAACACGGCGACCCCTACTTTGTTACAGATGAGGCGAAGTTGGATGACATGGTTCGCAGTGAAAAAAGATAAACCTGTCCAGTAATGTTACAAGCAAATACACTGGCTGCCGAACGTGGCGGCCAGCGACTTTTTTCCGATGTGTCTTTCCAGTTAGAAGCAGGTGCCCTACTTCACGTCAGTGGTAGTAACGGCAGTGGCAAGACCACCCTGCTACGCATGCTCTGTGGCCTGACCTTGCCGGCAGAAGGTAATATTATCTGGCAACAACAACCCATCGAATCAAACCGCGATGACTTCAACGAAAACCTTCTCTACATCGGTCATCGTCATGGCATGCACAGCGATCTTGATGCTGTAGAAAACCTCAGGCTTTCTTGCCAACAAACCGCTCATCGTGCAGTCATCTTTTCAGCGCTTGAAGAAATTGGGCTTAGTCAACATTATGACAAACCACTACGCTTATTATCCCAGGGCCAGCAACGCCGTGTTGCATTAGCACGGTTATTACTTGAACCCTGCAAACTCTGGGTTCTTGATGAACCTCTCGCTGCGCTCGATGTAAATGCGGTTGAATGGTTTAGTCAACGCCTCACGCAACATTTAGAAACAGGCGGTATGGCGGTTATCACCACTCATCAGGATGCGAGTTTTATTTCTCGCGTCAGTATTAATGTGGTACTAAGTTAAATGGCGGCTAATATTAATTTGTTCTCTGCCTGGCAGCGCGTGTTAAAACGCGAGTTATTGCTTGCCTATCGGCAACGCAATGACATTATGACGCCCTTGATCTTTTTCATTATCGTGATCAGTTTATTTCCCTTGGGCGTTGGCCCTGAACCGGATATGTTACGCACCATTGCACCTGGTGTTATCTGGGTTGCCGCGTTACTAGCAACCTTATTATCACTTTCCCGACTGTTTGGTAATGAACTACATGACGGCACACTTGAACAGTTATTACTGTCACCTCAACCTGCAAGTATTTTGGTGTCTGCTAAAATTTTTTCACATTGGCTAACCACAGGGCTTCCTCTGGTTATCATCAGCCCATTACTGGGTGTCAGCCTTGATATGTCATCCAGTGCATTAATCTACACCATGATCACCCTCTTGCTTGGCACGCCTATTCTTAGTCTCGTGGGGGCTATTGGTGCCGCGCTAACGCTTGGCTTACGTGGCGGCGGTGTGCTGTTGGCATTATTAATTCTACCGCTTTACATTCCAGTGCTTATTTTTGCTACCGGTGCCATTATTGCGACCAGCAATGGTTTCCCCGCCGAAGCTCAATTATCATTATTAGGTGCTTATTTGATTATTACCCTTATCTTTGCACCGTGGATCACCAGCTACGCATTAAGAGTTTCATTGGATTAACTGGTAAACTGTCTTTATGAATACGCTAACAAACAATGGGCCAGCACAGTGATATTTCAAAAATACGCCGCGCCAAAATACTTTTACCCACTCGCTGGTAAGATGCTGCCGTGGTTTGCATGGCTATGTGCCCTAACACTCGCTGCGGGTTTGTACCTTGGCTTATTTGTTGCTCCTCCTGATTACCAACAAGGTGAAACCGTTCGCATTATGTTTATCCATGTCCCTGCGGCGTGGATGTCGATGTTCATTTACGCCACCATGGCAGGGGCGGCTGCGGTCGGTCTAGTCTGGAAAATAAAACTCACTGATACGTTTATTGCTTGTGCTGCCCCGATTGGCGCCTCGTTCACTTTACTTGCCTTGGTAACGGGATCTATTTGGGGTAAACCCATGTGGGGAACATGGTGGGTATGGGATGCACGCCTCACATCAGAATTAATTCTGCTTTTTCTATACTTAGGGTTTATGTCATTACAATCAGCCATTGATGATCCACGCCGTGCTGCACGTGCTGGCGCTGTTTTGGTCCTGGTCGGTGTTATCAACCTGCCCGTCATTCATTACTCGGTAGAGTGGTGGAACACCTTACATCAACCTGCTTCGGTGGCGCGCATTGATGGCCCACGTATTCACAGTAGTATTTTAATTCCACTCCTGGTGATGATGGGCGCCTTCAAACTTTTCTTCATCAGCGTTGTCCTATTACGCATGCGATCAGACATCCTTGAAAATGAAGCAGACTCACGTTGGTTAAAGGAACAAGGCGCATGAATTGGGCCGAATTTTTTAATATGGGCGGATATGCTTTCCATGTATGGACTAGCTACCTGCTCGCAGCCGTTATTCTTGGACTGAATGTCTGGTTACCGTTACGAAAATTTCGTACGCAACAAAAGAAAATAAGACAACAACATGAAACCACGTCATAAGAAAATTAGCATTATTGCGATATCGGTTATTGGGCTCAGTCTCGTTACTTTGCTTATACTCAATGCGTTTAAAGACAATATTGTCTATTTCCACTCACCAACAGACATCAAAGCAGGCAAAGCGCCGGTTAACCAAACCTTTCGACTTGGCGGCATGGTAAAAGAAAATAGCGTTAAACACAGTAATAAAGGGCTCAAAGTTACCTTCACCGTCACCGATACCATTAAAGACATCAACGTAGCCTACGAAGGCATCTTGCCGGATCTGTTTCGCGAAGGCCAAGGTGTTGTTACACAAGGAAAATTAGATGCATCCGGGCTGTTTATCGCTGAGCAGGTTTTAGCGAAACATGATGAAAATTACATGCCACCCGAGGCTAAAGCAGCGATGGATGCCGCTAAAACACTCAAAAAACCGTAAAAATTTACCTGTTTTCTAAGGTAAATAAGTCACACCTCAAATAAGCTAAAAGTCACTGTTGTTTCAAGCTTCCTTACCTATACTTTGAACATGACAACAAACTGAATGTTGGTGAACCGAAAGATTACATAATGTCTTTTTTTGTAAGCTTTTTCTTACATAAGATACCATTGTGTACCGATTGTAAGCCATCATGAATAGCGTTAGAATTTGTACATAAATTAGACAATTACGTAGGGTGATAACCCAAAGTAGCAGCGAACCGCGCTATTTACGGAGAGAGAGCATGAACACTATTAGCAAACAATTCTTTATCAGCCTACTCACTGCGAGTTTTTTGCTAGTGAGCAATATTTCCAATGCAAAACAAACCGAAATTGGCATCGCCGCCGTTGCCACTGATGTCAGTTTAGTTGGCAAAGGTGAATTTGTTATTAACGATACACTGGACGAAGGCGATTCGTTAAAAACAGGTGAGAAAGGTAATACTACGATATTGTTTAACGATGAAAGCATGCTAACACTGGGGCCAAATGCCCATGCCAATATTGAAGTCTATGAAGAAGCGAAAGATGGCAAACCAGGCCGCAGCATCATTCGTATTCTCAAAGGACAATTCCGATACTTCCCTGGCGGTATTCTTGAAAATGGCGGCTCTCAATTCGTTGCTGTAGGTAACAAGTTACTTGGTAAATCAGCTTCTCCCAGAAGCCAGCAACGCGCTGTAAAAGCAGATAACAACCCTGCAGCAAGCTCTTCTTCCAAACAAACACAAACAGCAAATGAAAATAAGCGTGAGCATTCAAAAAAAATCGTGACCGCTTCCAGTAGTGACGCAAGCAATGGCAATAATACCGGTGGAACAACCGGCGTAATCAATGGCCCACCCACTAACAGACAAACTAATGCTCAGTCATCAGCAAGTTCTGGCACGATGGCCAACCCATCATCAAGCGATAGCGATTCAGGTGATGGCGGTGATTCAGGCGGCGCTATTGGTGGAATGGTGACTGCATCAGCTGACGGTGCAACCATGGCACCCACTGAGAGTGGTTCTTCTTCAGACACGGGCGATTCAGATCCTGGAACAGATTCCGGCTCGCCAGCAGCTGCCAGCGATTCTGCACCAGCGACAACAGCATCAAGTGAAACCGGTGACGCATCTGATTCAGGCTCTTCAGACTCTGGAAGCTCAGGCTCAGGCACAGCTACCGCTGCCACGACGTCAAACGACTCTGTCACCGTCGCCTCAGATGCAAGTCCTTCAGCTGGATCCAGCTTCGCAGGTGGAAGAGTTACTGGGCCTATTGTCGTTGCAACAGGTGGTAGCGGCACTGCCGGTGGAACAGGTGGTACTGGCGGTGGCAATCAAGACTGTGGCGCTGATACCTGTGGTAGTGGCAGTGGTAATTTGCCTGGAGGCCTGCCTGGAATTGGCATTGGTGGTAACCCCGGAGAAACGGGTGGCAGCGGTATAGGTGGCGGTTTTGGCGGCACACCTACTGGTGGCAGTGGACCCGTTCTTCCTGGCGGCGGTGATACAAACCCTGATGTTTATGCCGGCGCTGGAGCACCGCGTACCTCTGGTGTTGGTCAAATTAATGATTTTGTCGATAATGGGATTATTGGCAATGTTGTAGGCGGTGAGGGTAATTTCCGCGGTTCAGTTGATGTATTTGGGAGTGATGGGGGTAAAATTGGTTTCCTCGGGACAGTCAGTGCTGACAGAGATATCGGTTTAAATCTTGGAAATCAAACTAGCCTCGCTGGAAATGCTGTTACTAAAGAAACATTTTCTGCTCCAGATGCAACAGGCTTTGGTGACAATCAAGCCATTAGCGCTATTAGACCTGGATCTAATTTGGCACCTGGCTTAGGCACGAGTCTTAACGGGAAAATTGGTAACGTCGCTAATGTAGGCAGCTTAAATAGTGCAAGAGATATTGGTAGCGTTAGTAACCTAGGCAATATAGGTAGTGCTAGAGATATTGGTAGCGTTAGTAACCTAGGCAATATCGGTAGTGTAAGAGATATTGGTAGCGTTAGTAACCTAGGCGATATAGGTAGTGTAAGAGATATTGGTAACGTTGGTAACGTTAGTAATCTAGGCAATATCGGTAGTGTAAGAGATATTGGTAACGTTGGTAATCTAGGCAATATCGGTAGTGTAAGAGATATTGGTAATGTTGGTAATATAGGCAATGTCGGTAGTGTAAAAAACATCGGTAACATTGGCGGCGGTGCAAGAAATATTGGTAACCTGAAAAATATCAGATAATCCATTTCTCTATTCATGCACCACGTTGAAATAAAAATGAGCGTTGCTCACCGCTCTCTGGTCACTTATTTAAATCACTATGCTTAACTAGACCTATTCAGTATGTTGTCAGGACATGGGGTAAAAGAATATAGAATTTAATCAACAGTTCCTTGATTCTTAATAAACAACACTATATTATCCTCCTAAGCTATTATAAATAAAGAATTATTGGGGAAAGGGAGCGAGGGAAATGTTCAGAATACTTACACTCTGCACAATGGCGATAGTCATTAGCTTGGCACAAACAAGCCCCTTGTTCGCAGACAGTAAAAAACCAGTCGTCAACCCAGCTAACGATATTCGCTTCCAGCGCCCCTTTATCATCGGTATTGTTGCGTTTAATAAAGGCAACTACGACAAGGCAATTAAGAAATTCCAACGCGCATTAAAAGTGGCTCCAAATAACAAAGGTGCCCTCACCTATTTAATGTTCTCCGGTTTCAAGGCAGAAAATGGCAAGGTCACCGCTCAAGCAGGTGACAAATTAATTGCTAATGGTGATGATTCCAGCCGTACTTTATTTATTACCGCGAAAGGCCACCGTTTAGCCAAGAATGAAAACCTTGCACGTGAATATTTTGGGCGCATTGCCGATCGCCCAGATGATCCTTATCAAACATCTGCCGAGTTAGCACTTGCCGAAACAGGTCTTAGTTATCGCCCTAAAGGATTTAACGGAACATTCATTACTGCTTATGAGCGCGACACCAATATTTCTTCTGCGCCCAGTGGCTCAGCAAATGTTAATGCTTCAAATATTAAGGATTTCCGTTGGGCAGTAACCGCTTCCGCACAATATAACCAACGTATTGGTGAACGCTATTATGTTGGCGTAACCGGCTTACTGCTCGATCAGTTCTACAAAAAAAGTGTGTCTCATAATTTTGAAGTCGATCTTGCCCGTTTAGGATTCCATGCGGGAATGGTTGGCTATGGTTGGGATGGGCGACTGGCAATAGAGCGTGAATTGGTTGGCTTTGGTCATGACGAGTTCATTATTACTAATCGCGCTATTTTGACGTATAACCAGAAAGTGACAAAGAACTACCGCATTTCATTAGTCGCTCGTGTTGCTGATGACAGATTTCCACAAAATGGTTCACAAGACGCAACCAAAACTGATTTTGAATTTAACAACCGGGTATTGCTTCCATTTCTTACACAAGGCGCTTCCGTTTCACTTGATTATCGTAAGCGTAAAAATGACACCGATGATACGAGTACCTTCTCATATGAATCAGATCAATACCGTGCAAGCTTCTTTACACCACTACCCTGGTACTCAACCTATTTAGATATTTCATACCGTAAGGAAGATCGTGATTACGATGAACCCAATCCTACCGACCGTAATGATGACTATCGTGAAACATCATTTAAAATTGGTAAAGTATGGAATCGTAGTTTACGAAACGAAATATACTACCGCTATTATGATGCAGAATCTTCTCTTGCTTCCTTCGTTTATAACCAGGAAACAACTGGCATTAACTTGATCTACTCTTTTTAGGCTAACCATGCACAGCATATGCTGAAATCAATTTTCAAGGATCCTATTCCACTCGTCAGTACTGCCATACTGATTATTTATTTAGGACTATACGTTTTTGCAGAAACATGGGTATACCGCACACTTCCCTATAAAGCAGAAGTAACTACCATTGATTTCAACCAAACCGCCCGTAATTTTTTTGGCACCATCCTGAAACCTGATAGTTATTATCAAACAGCATTAATGGCGCTTCGCAATGATTCGCCACACCCGGATGTAGTTCTGGTTAATCTGGATGCGGATTTAATTGCAGAACAGGATACATGGCCATTAGCCCGTAAGGTACATGCCAAGGTATTTCAAACACTTGCCTCAATGAAACCACGTGCTGTATTAATTGATATGATTTTTGAATGGCCCCAGGCACCCTGGGTCCTGGAATCACTGGGTAAACATATTGGTGATATGTCACAGCAGACTTATTTAAAATTAGTCCGGGAACTTAATTTTGATGGGCAACTTAAACGCTCATTATCAAAACTTGATTACACGCTTATTTACATTCTGGCTCGTAAAAACGAATTTGCTAACGAACGCCAACGTAAATTATACGCAGCCAATATGGCAAGGTTAGCAACACAAAGTAAATTCAATGTTATTGGTAATGGCGAGCTGGATATTTACCCCTACCAGCGTATTCATGGTGTAAGGACATCAATCTTGCCCCTGCAAATCCGGGCCAAAGGACAAGGTTTTGCATGGGTTAATAATGATCGTTACGGCACAATTGGATCAGCGCCATTATTTCACCGATTACAAACAGCTGGGGATAAACCAAAAAGTTATTACCTGATGAACACCATCGCTGAAGCAGTTCGAACTTACTCAAAAGAGAAAGTTTATGATTTAACGCTTAAAGATGGCAAAGCAGAAAAACTCGCTATTGGCAAATACGAAGTACACACTGATGCAGCGGGTGAAATACAAATTAATTTCTACAACCGTCAATATGAATCAAAAATCCCATTGCTACGTGCGCACGATCTAATCAACGGTAAAATCGATCCTGCCATGATCAAAGACAAACTTGTCGTTTTTGGTTCAGACTCTAATTTACTACATGATTATCATTTAACACCGGTAGGTAAAATCTGGGGCACTGAGTTAGTCGCCTATGGTGTTTCCAATTTTCTCAATGGCGATAGTTTTTATAAACCACTCTGGGCTATGTGGCTTGAAATCCCACTGCTGATCATTCTGTTTTTTATTGTCATGCTCAGCTCAGCAAAACTGAAACCGGTTCAATCCCTGTTTGTCGTGTTAGGACTTGCATCATTACTGTTTCTTTATGTTGGAATATTATTTGTTCAATGGGGCATGACGTTTAGCATTGTCATACCGGTTAGTTTTATCGTTATTTTATATGCTCAATCAACCACTATGCGTTTTGTTATTGATGAGCGCCAAAAACGCTTATACAAAAATGCACTGGGTCTGTACTTATCTCCGCAACTCACTGATCAAGTATCAGAAAACCCTGCTTTGCTTAGTTTAGAGGGTGCAGAAGAAAATCTAACTGTATTATTTTCTGATATCCGTAGTTTCACCACCATCTCCGAAAGCATGGAAGCTGAGGCACTCACCAGCTTTTTGCACGAATATTTCTCACCCATGACAGACATTGTTTTTGATGCTGATGGGACACTGGATAAGTACATTGGTGATGCCATCATGGCTTTCTGGGGAGCACCGATACCGCAAGACGATCATCCTGTTCGCGCAACAGAAGCTGCGCTGGTTATGTTAGAGCGCCTTGATGAATTACGAGAAGGCTGGCTAGAAAAAGGCTTACCTTCTATTCAGATTGGCATAGGGCTCAATAGTGGCCCCATGCGTGTTGGTAACATGGGCTCTGACCGCCGCTTGAGTTATACGGTTATGGGTGACAATGTAAATCTTGGTGCTCGCCTTGAGGGCTTAACCAAATATTATGGTGTCCGTCTGATTGTCTCTGAAAGTACCTGGCAATCTCTCGACAATAAATTTTATGGTCGTGAACTGGATCGTGTTGTTGTCAAAGGTAAAGATCTTGCTGTTCCCATTCATGAAGTCATGGGTCGTGGTGAGCCAACGGGTCAACTTGCTGTTGATCTGGCAAACTGGAAACAAGCACTCGCTGACTATCGAGAACGTAATTGGGACAAAGCAGAGCCTGTTTTCCAATATTGGTACGAAAACTACAATCAAAACCTGACGGCAGATATGTACTTGAAACTCATCAAGGAATTCCGAATCACCCCACCGGACGAAAACTGGCAAGCTGTCAGTGTTATGACCACAAAATAGCTATTTCATCACTTAAATCTGCTATGATCTTGCCTCGTTAACAAGGTCGGATAGGCTGTATGCTATGAGCAAATCACTTTTCACGACGCTATTTTTGGGCGTCATTATTATTGTCTCTATCGTTGGATATACCCTATACCAGCAAGGTAGAGTCAGCCGTGCTGATCTGGATAATCTCAGCGCCACGGTTTTTCGTAGCCCTAGAGCCATCAAAGACTTTGAGTTAACCGATCATACGGGTAAACCTTTCACCCAGGCATCATTAAAAGGAAATTGGTCATTCATCTTTTTTGGCTACACGAACTGCCCGGATGTGTGCCCTAACACCTTATCAATGATGAATATCATGGCGGTCAATTTAGAACAAAAACAACCCGATAAACAAACACCGCGATTTATTATGGTTTCCGTTGATCCCGAACGTGACACAGTAAAACAACTTTCAGCCTACATTCCTTATTTCAACAATGCCTTCATAGGTCTAACCGGGAAATCCAGCCAACAAATTGATGTGGTCACAAAACAATTTGGCATCCCCTATCTTATCAACAAGAAATCACCGGATGATACCGAATACGATGTGCAACATAGTGGCGCCATTTTATTGGTCAACCCAGACGGAAATTTACATGCATTGTTCTCTGGCCCACACGATGCCGCCAAGCTTGTGAGTGAATTCAACTTGATTAGATATTTTTACGAGCAGAATTAATGTCCAGGTTACAAAATATTGGTATTGCATTTCTGCTGTCAGTCGTTACCACTTCGATTATGGCTCAAGGTATCAACGTAGAAGAAGCATGGATACGTGAAGCGCCTCCTGTAAGCCGTGTCCAGGCTGGCTATGCGATCTTTAAAAACAATCTGAATAAAGATATTAAAATCATTGGCGCATCAAGTCCTGCCTTTAAAAAAATTGAATTCCATGAAACGGTGCTTGAAAATGGCTTAACAAAAATGATTCACCAGCCAACCGTCACGATCTCTCATCAAACACCGCTTGTTTTCCAGCCAGAAGGATTACACTTAATGCTATTTAATCCGCTGAAACCATTGCATGCAGGTGAAAGAGTAACTATAAATTTTATTTTTAGTAATAGTACTTCAGCAACGGCTAGCTTTATTATACGAAAAAACACCAACTCTGATTCATCTCAACACAAGCACCACTAACATTATGTCTGCCATTACTAATTTATTTATTCGTATTATTCCACAACATGGTTTGTCTAATCTTATATATAAGATTACTCGTATTCGTAAACCATGGTTCAAAAATTGGGCAATCAACACATTTATTAAACAATTTAATGTTGATATGAGTCTTGCAGTACAACCTGAAGTTGAAGCCTATAAAGACTTCAATAGCTTCTTTACCCGATCGCTTCGTGATGGTGTTAGACCCATATGTGAAAAAGGTGTCTGCTCACCGGTCGATGGCACCGTCAGCCAAATTGGTCGTATAAATGACCAAACTATTTTACAAGCTAAAAATCATAACTATGATTTAACCGCATTGCTGGGTGGTTCGGCCACATTAGCCAACAAGTTTATTGATGGCCATTTTTGTTGTATTTATTTATCACCCCGAGACTATCATCGTATTCACATGCCGATTGAAGGTCACTTACGTGAAATGACCTATGTCCCCGGTAAGCTTTATAGTGTTAATACTTATACAGCTGAAACTGTGCCCAATTTATTTGCGGTTAATGAGCGAGTATTAAATATATTTGATACTGATCATGGGCCAATGGCATTGATACAAGTTGGTGCTATCAACGTGGGAAGTATGGAAACGGTTTGGCATGGCATGATAACGCCACCCTATGGAAAAGAAATTACAACATGGCGTTATGATGAACAAACTATTTCACTACAGCGTGGTGATGAAATGGGTCGGTTCAATATGGGTTCAACGGTAATTTTACTGTTCGCAAAAGATGCCATTGAATGGAATGATGATATCTCTGCGACAGATACGGTGCGCATGGGACAATGCTTATCAAAAGGTGATTAAATATACTCTAGTTCTGCCTAATACTTCTAAATAAGTTCCTTCTTTATTCATACTACTCTCGTTCTATCAAACCAGATATATGTTGTCATCATCAAATTATTCAAACACTCTTCTTTTCAAAAAACAACATTAGTAAATAACCAAATATAATAACGCCATAATTATTCTCTTGATGATGCAGTCGTCACCGCTGCAATGGATTGTTCCGCTGTTGCAATCATCAGTAACCTGTCAACGCCCAGTGCAACGCCGGCACAATCAGGTAAACCCATATCGAGTGCAGCTAATAAATTTTCAT
>JALTKS010000076.1 GCA_027006175.1 Gammaproteobacteria bacterium | reverse complement strand
TTTCTGTATTGTCCCAGTGTTATTAAGCGTTGCCGTACCGCTGGTATTCGTTAAATCACCGTTAGTGACAAAATCAATCACGCCGCTATTATTAATCACACCGCCATCATTGAGTCGTGTAAAACCACTTCCTATCTGAAAGGTACCGGCATTATTTAAGGTTGCGGTGATAGAGCTTGCAGCAATCCCATTAGTGCTAACCAATGTCGCATTAGCTGCAATATTTAATTCACCGGCAAGCGTGCCACGCCGAAAATCAAAGACGCCGTCACTAAACGTACTGCCTGTCGCAAATGTATGAACACCATTATAGAGCCCTAATGAATTGCCGCCATTAACACCGCTTGTGCTAAAACCAGACAGGTAATTCGCTGGTCCCGATACACCAATCGATCCGGTTTGTGCATCCACCACACCTGTTCCACTAAAGGTAAAACCTGCACCGCCCGATGCATCCAACAAACTCACGCCTGTGCCAGCTGTTTTCTGTATTGTCCCGGTGTTGTTAAGCGTTGCCGTACCGCTGGTATTCGTTAAATCACCGTTAGTGACAAAATCAATCACGCCGCTATTATTAATCACACCGCCATCATTGAGTCGTGTAAAACCATTTCCTATCTGAATCGTGCCAGCATTATTTAAGGTTCCTGTAATTTCACTTGCCGCTATTCCATTAGTACTTATAAGTGTTGCACCTGAATTAATTGTTAAAGAACCTGACAACAAACCTCTTCTAAAATCTAAGCTACCATCAACTGTGGTGCTACCTAACCCACCTAACTCACCAGCACTTAGTGTAACGTTGGTTCCTGCTGCAAATGAAGATGTATCAAGCACATCATCACCTAATAACAACCGGCCACCTGTAATCCGAAAATCATCTTCGCTACTTGTTAAACTATTCAGGGTCAAGGTGCCAGAAGCATTACTAAAAATAATACTTCCGTTCACATCGTTAACAATGACATCATCACCATCCTGCGGCGCGAAACCAATATCCCAGTTACCCGCCGTTTCCCAACGATTATCACCTGTTGCATTTGTCCATGTAACAGTATCTGCGACTGGATTCACTGTAATTGTTACCGTCGCAGTTGTTAAATTCCCCTGCCCATCATCCGCCGTATAGGTAAAGGTATCGGTACCATTAAAATTAGGGTTTGGGGTATAGGTATAATTACCGGTTTGTTGATCAAGTACCAACGTACCATTAGCAGGTGTTGTTGCACCGGTAATGAAGGCAGTATTAGCATCATTTGCAAGCAAGTCATTTGATGTAATAGTTAATGTACTGTCTTCATTAACACTTAAATTATCATCAACCGCATTGGCAGGAACAGATATCGTAACAAGTTCTAACACCGTTCCGTTATTGGTAATATTAGTTGTAAACTGATACCCCGTTGGCGCGACAATGTTAATACCATTATCAATAAACGTATTAACTGGATTGCCCTGTAGATTAATTAATGAAAATATTGTGAACGCATCACCAATTTGTGGCGTTACGTTATTAAGAAAATTAATATTTAACGTACCATCAAGAAATACGCTACCGACAACACTCAAAACATCTGACTGCAAACCCGAGCCCAAATCAATATCAAGTTGGCTGCCCGCGTCTAAAAATAAATCGCCAATGACGGATAACTGACCAAGACCTAACTCCAGTTGACCTTGCTGTGCTGTACCATTAATTCCAGGCGAAATTATCCCTACCCCTGTAACAGTTGCTGCTGTTAAATCCAGACTACCGTTGCCATAAATATTGCCTGAGCTTGTATCGAAATTGCCTGCAAAAGTTAAAACTTGTGCAGAGTTCTCACTACCTCCGAGGTAAAATGAACCATTATTAACAACATCGACAGCAAATGAGGCGGTTGCCATATCATCAAACAAATCAAAACTACCGCCATTGGTAAATGTTCCGCCGGTGCCATCTGATGTCGTTATTACAGCAGAAACAGGAGATGCAAGCCTGAATTGACCTAATGTATTGTTGATGATATCAGAGGCATCAAACAGGTCGATTGCACCACCATTAAAATTAACCGTACCAACGTTTCTGAAAATAGCAGTATTCACTACTGAAAGAATACCTGTGCTATTCAGATTGACTGTGCCATTATTTTGGAAATCACCGCCATCCAGTAAAACATTCGCCATATCAATGTTGACAGTGGCATTCGTATCAACATCAAATGATAAACCATTAAGACTTAGCGTTCCGCCAAACCAGTCATAGGTTCCAAACAGTGCAATTGAGGAACTGTTAGTAGAAATCGTTCCACCCGTCTGAGATATATTATTAAGGCTAAGCGGATTGGAACTTTGTACATCGAGCATGCCGCTATCGATAAACAGATCCGAGCCAAGACTGATATCTGAACCAGGAAGATTAACGTCACTAAAAGCCAAAGATGAGCCACCCGTAATCGTGGTCGAGTCTTGTACAATAAAAATTTCTGATTCAATGGTTGCATCGACACTATTGGTTACGGTTAACGTACTTAAGTTATCAAAATCACCCGTTATGTTAACAATACCCGGTGTTTGATTGCCGCCAAGAATCAAATCACCATTAAATGTATTAGACCCCTGAACATCAAAAGAACCATTATCTATTTGCAATACACCACTACCATTCAGGCTACTGGTCGCATCAATTAAACCACCATTATTCGCTATGCTTAAATCAGCTGTTGTATCAATAGTTAAAGAGCTGTTTATGAGTGACAAACTGGATATGATCTGTGTATCACGTATGGTGACATTTACCCCGTTAAGAAGTACATCATCATTTATTGACGGAACAACATCACCACTCCAGTTAGCGGCATCATCCCAGAAGGCCGTTCCTGCACCACCATCAAATGAAATAGTTGCAAGTACAGTATTGAACTCAGCCGTCGCCTGTTCTGAAAGAACCGAATCAGCTTCAATGGATCCTGTTTGTGCTTCCAGATCCCAATCACCACCTAGTGCGGCCGCACCAGTATCATCAATCGACGCGGCGACATCTGCGCGGGTGTAGTCCGCAAGAGATTGAATAAAATCAAGACCATCTGCGCCGTTAGCGACATCACAACCAAATAATAAAATATCACCGCTATCACTTAATGCATTACCCCAACTCGATAAGGTGTCGGCATAACTATCAATGTTAGCGTTGTTGAGGATGGTGTTGCCAAGGATCAAACTTGCATCATCAGCATGAGAAAGAATTTGTAAACTGGAAAGGTTCTCGTAATTAGCAAGGATAGCGTCTATTTGTTGTACACCATCTTGATTCGCATCGAGAACAAACACATCGGTATCAGGGGCAAGGTTTACCAATAATTGTTCAAAGTTTTCAACGCGGGAGTCAACAATGAGAACAGATCGATCGACATCACTCTGTGAAACAGCGGGGGCAGTGAGTATGTCAAATAATGCTTCTGATTCGGTGGCGTCTTGCGGTTCGTTAAGTGATGCAACCAGTGAATCAGTTTGTGCTGCATCAGCAACATCGTTTACTTCAGTGGCTGTTTGAACCGCCGCTGCATCAAATACAATCCGCTTTTCTAAAACCAAGCGTGTATATCTTTTTGCTAATCGTTTACCCACAAGATAGCCCCCTATCCATATTAGTTAATTGCGTAACGTTGTTGGGGACAATTTAACGGCAACAATTATTGTTTTTATAAAGCTTGTTTGTCGCTTACATCATCCCTAATACATACTCTAAATAATACTACATATTACAATGACTTGTATATTATCGATATTTGGCAAGAATACCCTAATATCAATTGGTTACAGTTATTTTGTAACCTTATTTATTAAAGTCTTGTAAGCATTTTGCCATAGCTGCTGTCAGTGATGTCTTAATTATTTTTTATCAATCACTTAGCGCGTATGATAGGCGGATGAATACAGAAAAAGAATTCCCTCTCGCCCCCAGTATTTGTTACCTCAATCATGCTGCAGTGGGTCCTTGGCCGCTTCGAACGCATCATCGTATTACTGCATTTACAAAAGAGAATCTTACATACGGTGCTCAATTTTACCCGCAATGGATTGAAATAGAAAATAGCCTACGAGAGCAGTGCAAAACCTTATTAAATGCCGATTCAAGTGATGATATTGCGTTGGTGAAAAACACCTCTGAAGCCATATCGATGGTCGCGCATGGTTTAAGCTGGCACAACGGCGATAATGTTGTTATTCCTGCAAATGAATTTCCATCCAATCGCATTGTATGGGAGTCACTCGCCAAATATGGCGTGGAAGTACGTCAGGTTGATACGCGCTCAACGGATGATCCTGAGCAGGCGCTAATCGACCAGTTTGATACGAATACGCGGCTTTTATCGGTCAGTTCTGTGCAGTATGACACTGGTCTTAGGCTCGATCTCACTCGTCTGGGTGATCACTGCAAGCAAAATAACGTACTTTACTGCGTTGATGCCATTCAAAGCCTCGGGGTTGTAGCGCTTGATGTAAATGAAATTCAGGCCGACTTTGTGATGGCAGATGGTCATAAATGGCTATTAGCCCCCGAGGGACTGGCGATTTTTTACTCACGCCCTGCTGCTCGTGAGCAATTAACATTGCATGAATATGGTTGGCATATGGTCGAGAAGCTATACGATTTTGACAGTCCAACCTGGTCAATCGCCGCTTCTGCACGGCGCTTTGAATGCGGCAGCCCGAATATGCTGGGCATCCATGCGCTGGATGCGAGCTTAAGTATTTTTAACGATATGGGCATGCCATCTATTTCTAGAAATATCTTTAATAATACTTCTTATCTTATTGATATATTAAACAATATAGAGGGTATAAATGTACTGACACCTCAAGAACAATCCCGACATGCCGGCATTGTGACCTTTCGACTATTGCACAACGATCCGCAAGCTGTGTATGAAAAACTAATGAAGCGCGGTGTGATTTGCGCCCTGAGAGGCGGTGGCATTCGTTTTTCTCCCCACTTTTATACAACAACGGACGTGCTGGATCGTGCAATCGATATCCTCAAGGAAGCACTCAAATAAAGCAAAATCCTTTAAATAACTATAGTCATCAATATATCTGCCGATAACGCTCCTATGTAGAGCGAGGATTCAGCATGATATTCGACACCATTAGCAACTATTATGAAAAACAGGTATTTCTTCAAATTAACCTGATTTTAGGCAAAGAGTTTAAAGACGATCCTGATTTTCTGGCCGATGTAGCGTGTGTGACCTTAAACAGCCTACCGCCGCGATACATACGTCACCATGTCGATATGGCGTTCTATATGACCAGTGATGAACGGAGTGAAATGGATAAATCAATTAATCAGGCAATTCTTGATGCGATTGATTTTGTTCGTAGTCGCCAGCAGTCATCTGAATCTTTATCAGGAAGCTGACAAAAACATTAACCAACCTTGAACCCCGTAAGCCGCATAGATCATGACACTTAACACCATGGTCATCATAACGAGATTAACGGTACTTCGACTTAATGAGATCCCCAGGTGATGCAAACCTGGCAGGGGTAAGCCATGAGTAATGATGTGTCCGGCATAGACTAATGAATACATCAAATACAATAAACCATAAACAAAGTGGAATAATTCTTTGCTGATACCCAGCCATGGAACAATCAAGACTGATGTCCCAAGTATTGCACCTATCCAGTTAAGTTCTTTCATGAACAAGCTAACGGCAGATACGGTATTGTCTTTAGTTTTTTAGACTAAAATGTATATGGTAAGAAGCGTTAGCCGTTATAAACAAATGCCGCCCAGGAAAGAGGATGTAACTTCTGCTTGATAAATTGGCGTTGTGCGACACGTAACGCGGCTACGGGCTTGGCTCCTTCTGACATTATCTTGTATAAAGATGTCATTAGTCTCGATGTCGCTTCATCCGGCACTCGCCATAAACTCATCACAACACCTTTTGCACCCGCACGAATAAATGCCTGATTAAGCCCTGCAATGCCTTCACCTGCCTGAATATCACCGACACCTGTTTCACACGCAGATAAAACAACTAACTCTGTATCATACAGGTTTAACGTAGCGAGTTTTAAGCCCGTTACAATCCCTTCTGTTTTACCTTGAGAAAGAGATGTATTTGCACCACTTAAGATAATGCCTGATTTCTCAAGTGGGTTGCTTATTGCCGGATCAGGAATAAAAAAACCATGGGTAGCCAAATGTAATATACGGGGTGACGACAAGCTTAAAAAATGTTTCTCACTGGCATTCGATTTTGTATAAACCTCAGAGCCCGGGAAAAGTGCTGCAATCGCGCTCGCCTCTTTCGCTGTTGCCGGTAGCGCATGAATACAGTCTTGCTTAAATGTTTTCATTAAAACATCACGTGCTGAACGATTAGGATATTGTGATGCACAGGCTGTTAAATCAACATCACTCCCTGCATTAAAATCCGGGTTTGCATAAATAACCGTGTCGTTAGAAGCCGAACGGTTTGGCAGCGACAACTGTAATCTTAACCACTCACGGGCAGAGGGAATAGTCCGCACCAGAAATCGTTCAATCAAATACTGTCCGTTACGTTTATCTTTCAACATAGTCAGTGGCAACAATGACAATAAGCCATCCGGCGAAGACACAATGGTGCCATACTTATTAACAATATCTTCGATGGGTAGAATTATTGCATCATAAAGTTTCTGCAAACTGACATTTAATTTCTTTTCCGATCCCCTAAATGGAATATTGCCATCAATAATGTCATCGATTCGTGAACGCAACTTTCTTATGGTTTTATTTATCTTGTCACCCGCTTCCAGCCCGCCAGTTAGCCGCTGGATATGCAGCTGACCATCCGGTTCAATAACAAACACCATATACTCACTATTCAAGTAACGTGCAAAATCAATAAACACTGTATTATTATCAAGACTTTTGACCAGTGCATCGGTGCTTAATTGCGATTCCAGTCGCAGCGAAGGAATCGTTTTTGACAAAGCCTGCGTTAATTGTTGGATTTTTTGTTGTAAACCACTCGCATCATACTTTTTATCTTGCACAAACACTTCTGCTTGTTGTTTGAGCAGTTGTTTCAAACGGTCAATATCTTCGCCCTGTTTGTTATCACTCCCTGCCCGCGCGATGGTTAATGCATTATCCAGGGCACTGACGCCACCTTTGTAGCGTAGCCACTCATCATATAACTGACGAATTATTTTTTGTGAAATGGCATTGCGTTGTTGCCGCACTTCTTCATCATCACGTGCTGCTTTTTTTAATTCTTTTTCTCTGCTCTCCCACAGCACCTGTATTTCTCGCCATGACGATGCTTTGTTTATTTTTTTAGAATATTCATCAGACTTATCCCAAAATTTGTTTGTCTTAAACGCATTATTAAATAACCGCTTTCTATCAATCGACCAGGCTGCCTCAAGAAAGTTATCTTTCAATTCGCTAAAATTTTGGCGAAAGCCAATACGTTGCTGCTTATTCATATACGGCAACACATTACGTTCCAGTTCTGTATAGGCATGCCATATTCGATTGGCTAAAATAAAGCTACTATGATCATCCTGATTCGAGAAGCGGGTTAACCGCCATAGCTGATTCAATGCAATAATAGTACGCAGATGTGCTTCACCATAGATTTCTACATAAATCTCAATTGCCTTGCGTGCATTCGCTATCGCTTTTTGACGATATTTATCGGTAACACCATAAGTATTAGCAAACTCATACGCCTGTGAGAGTCTTAAATAAAACCCAGCCCTGTCTGCATTAGCTAGTGGGAACTGCCTGATATGTTCAGTAATCAGCTGAGTATATAATGGGATCGCTCTGGCATATTGCGCTGAGAACGATAAGGAATCAGCCAATCGAGCCAACGCCTTTAATGTTAATGGGTGCTTATCACCGTACTGCTCAAAGATATTATTATAAAACACCTCTGCTTGATCGGGACTACCAAGTTGGTCAACATCAAAAACATTAAGGTTGTAACCGGCAAGACGATTAAGGTCATTACCGGAAAGAAGGTTCTTGTTGTTATTAACAACCTGCTCAAGGTAAGCCAGCATCCTCTTTGTTTCTCTATGTGACTCACCATACACGGATGACTGCTGCGCATATTGCTGATTAAGAAAATCCAGAACAGCTGCATTATTACCTGACAAGTCTGCCAGGAAAGCCAGACGACTGTAAGTGACAATAATGGTATCAATATTATTGGGCTTGTCTTTTAATAATAATTTTAGTGCATTTTCTTCAGACTGCAGTGCTTTTTGGTAATTCCCAAGCTGCTGATACACCGATGACAAATTCTTTAATAGCTGTGCCCGTTGATTAAATTTTTCAGTGATTACTTTATCTTGTATGGCAACCGTTGTTTCATAATATTTGGCTGCCTGTTGATATTGACCGGACAATTGAAATGACAGCGCCAACAAATAATTAGCCGCCATATTCTCGACAGAAAACCTGCCTTTTACTCGCTCAATATCGCCTAACAGTGGCTCAATAATATTTTGTGCTTTTAATGTTTTGCCAGTAAGAAAATAAGCGGTTGCACGTCCTGCTTTTGCATCCAGCAACGTGCTCTCATCGACAGCTTCGCCTTTTAAAACTTTTTCCAGACCTTTTTCAATCCATGATATGGCTAACGATCCGTTCTGCTGGTTTATTGCCTCAACGCCTTTTTTGAAATCATCTTTTGCACTTGACTGCGCAGAAGCAACAACTGATATACTTATCAAATAAAACAAAATAACAACTTGTTTCATAATGGAAGTCATCATCGGAACTTAACTATTATTTTTTTGCGGTTGAAAATAACCGAAAGAAATTATTGGTTGTAGCTGCAGTAATATTTTCAACACTGTCGTCACGTAAGGTCGCAATCATTTCAGCCACATGTTTTACATAAGCGGGTTGATTAGTCTTGCCACGAAAAGGAACTGGCGCTAACCATGGCGAATCCGTTTCTACTAACATACGATCGAGCGGTACTTTTTGTGCGACTTCCTGTAATGTCCTGGCACTTTTAAAGGTGACAATACCTGAGAAGGAAATATAAAAACCCAGATCCATTGCTTGTTGTGCTGTTTCCCAGTCTTCCGCGAAACAATGCATGACGCCACCGATTTCATTCGCCTTTTCTTCTTGTAATACTTTTATGGTGTCTTGCTTCGCTTCACGGGTATGAATAATAAGTGGCTTAGCCGATTGTTTAGCGGCTTCGATGTGGCGTCTAAATCGATCCCGCTGCCATTCAAGATCACCTTCGCTACGAAAATAATCCAGACCCGTTTCACCGATAGCAACGACTTTATTGTTTTTTGCCAACTCAACCAGTTCAGCAACATCAGGATCAACACCGTCTTGTTCATTCGGGTGAACACCGACTGAGGCAAAGACCTTCGGCATGTCTTTAATGGTTTCGAGCATACTGGGGTATTGTTCTAAATTAACGGAGACACAAAGCATGTGCCCTATTCCATTTTCATGCGCATAGCTCACTGCACTTTGCGGATCGCCGCCCAGCTTTTCGTAGTCCATTAAATCAATATGGCAATGCGAATCTATTAACATGAACAACAACTACATGGTATGTGTGGCGCGATCAGACTGTAGAGCCCCGGCAAGATAGGTTTCTATCTTATTCCGTGCGGCACCATTGTCGAGATCGCTGAACTGCACACCGACACCAGCGGCGCGGTTACTTTGAGCACCTTTAGGGGTAATCCAGATGATTTTACCCGCCACCGGGATTTTTTCTGTTTCATCCATCAAGGTGAGCAGCATGAATACTTCATCGCCCAGCTTGTAGGCTTTATTGGTAGGAATAAATAAGCCACCATTTTTCACAAAGGGCATATACGCGGCATACAAGGCAGTCTTGTCCTTGATAGTCAGGGAGAGAATCCCTTGTCTTCCGGGCATTTTTGGAGCGGCCATAGAGAATACCTTGTTATTTCTTATTCATTTTAGCACTAAGTAACGGAAATTATAGCCGATTTTTAGGTAAAGCAGACCATCGAATCAATATTTCTTCCAATAGTAACTGTTGATTCACCTGTGTTGTACCCAATAACCTCGAAGCCTCATATAAATGCGCCAAATAAGCATGCAAACCATCAACATCAAGCCGATTTGCCAAGCTCGTTAACCTTGATTGCTGACTCGGGCAGCTTAAGCTGGCAACACTGCCACCTTGCGCGAGTCGAATAATATCCATCACCCAGTTTGTTAGCCATTTTACGGCGCGTAAACTGTCTTTTTTCTGCCATTCTGCCGCGATTGAAACAGGATCTCTTTGACGTGACTGCAGGGCTTCCAGGGTATCAAGTCCTGATTCATAACGAGATGCTATCGATTCATCATCATTCCTGGCTAAATTCAACGCCGCTATCGGCGCGCCATCTGCTATTTCTAACCACTGTTCTGCATTAGCAACGGATTGTTGCTTGAGCCACTCCGTACTTAGTGTGTAAGTTGGCGCAACAAAATTAAGTCGTTGACAACGGCTTTTTATTGTCGCCAATAATCGCTGTGGTGCATGGGTATATAAAAGAAGAATCGTATTTTCTGCCGGCTCTTCCAGAGTTTTAAGCAGGCTATTTGCCGCAGCACGATTCATGTTTTCGGCTGGGCCGATCAAAACAACTTTGTATCCCTGATCAAACTGTGCGCTAAGAACGGTAAAATCCGTTAAGGCTCTGACCTGATCAACTTTTATTGCCTTCCCCTCTTCCTCAGGCTCAATATATTTAATATCCGGGTGACTACCCGCTTTTAATAATAAACAAGCCCGACACTGACCACATGCCGCTGCATTTTCACCTTTATCATGGCACAACAAACTTTCAGCGAATTGTTCGGCAAACTGCCGTTTACCGAGGCCCTGTGCTCCGCTCAGCAAAACCGCATGAGCTAATTTCCCTTGTCGCTGTCGCGAAACAAGTTGTTGCCATTGCGCTGTTTGCCATGGAAGAATCATTATGGTTAATGTGATGCCAGAAAATCGGTAAGTGCAGCTTGAATTTGTGACTGTACGTTTTCAAGTGACTGGCTGGCATCAATCACAACCATGCGTTGCGAATCTGCTTGCGCTCGTTGCAGATAGGTTTGGCGAACCCGTTCAAAAAAATCATGTTTCTCTTTTTCAAAACGATCTGGCTCACTACGCTTTCCGGCACGATCTAAACCAACCTCAACCGATACATCTAATAACAAGGTTAACGCGGGTCGCAATTCACCTTGCACCAGATTTTCCAATATCTCAATTGGTGCAGTATCAAATCCACGCCCACCACCTTGATAGGCATACGTTGCATCCGTAAACCGATCACAAAGTACCCACTTACCCTCTTCAAGCGCAGGATTAACAATTTTATCCAAATGCTCCGCACGGGCAGCGAACATCAGTAACAGTTCTGCATCTCGGCTCATTCCATCATGCTTGTGTCCTAAAAGTAATTCACGTACATCTTCACCGAGTGACGTGCCACCGGGTTCACGGGTTAATACAAGCTCTTTACCTGCTTTCTGCAATAATGACGCAATAAATTCAATATTGGTTGTTTTACCAACACCTTCAATGCCTTCAACGGTAATAAAACAACCACTCATCAGTTTTTAACCTTTCTTGTTTTCATTATTATTTTTCGACGCCCTTTTAATTGGTATTTAATGACCGCTTCATTATGTTGCGCCAAGGTAGATGAAAATACATGACTTCCATCACCTTTGGCAACAAAATAGAGTGTATTACCTTTATCGGGGTGTAATGCGGCTTCTATTGCAGCAAGCCCGGGCATCGCTATCGGGGTTGGCGGTAAGCCTTTTCGAGTATAGGTATTATAGGCTGTATCTTTACGTAAATCGCGACGACGTATATTGCCATCATACTTGTCGCCTATACCGTAGATGACGGTTGGATCTGTTTGTAATTTCATGCCTTTGCGCAGGCGGCGCACAAACACACCCGCTATTTGCTCACGCTCATCACCTCTGCCGGTTTCCTTCTCAATAATGGATGCCATAATTAATGCATCATAGGCTGTTTTATACGGCAGACCTTTTTCACGTTGCTGCCACGCTTTATCTAAATTCAGTTTCATTGCCTTATGCGCGCGCAATAACACTTTTGTATCTAACTCGCCTTTGACAAAATAATAAGTATCGGGAAATAACCAGCCTTCTGCATACATATCAGCTGACAGCCCAAGTTTTCCCATCAAGTTACTGGCTGTCGCATCGCCTATCGAATGGCTTAGGTTCTCATTTTCATTTATCGCCTGAAGCACCTGAACAACATTCCACCCTTCAATAATGGTAAAACCATATTGGCGAACTTTACCCGTGACCAAAAGATTTAATAATTCCGCTGGCGTCACGCCTGCCTTAACAATGTATTCACCTGCCTGTACACGCTTGGCCAAACGGTTGTAGCGTGCAAACCAGGTTAAATAATAAGGGTGAGAGATAATATTCTTATCTGTTAACTCATTTGCGATAGACGTGATAGACCGCCCTGATGTCACATTAAGCTGAATAGTGTTATCAATATTCAGTGGCGAGTATATAAACCGATTGTAGTCATAGGCAATATACGAAGCCACTGCAACAAAAACCAACAATAAAAAAACCAATCCTTGTTTAATATTCATACCAATCCATTCATTATTTTTGCAGTGACATGACCGATAACGTTGTAGTGTGTATCCAATAACTGCCTAACCGGCCAAATACCGATAATACTGTTACAGACAAAAATCTCATCTGCGAGTAATAGCTCATCAATTTTCATATTTCTTTCACGTACAGTGATCTCATGAAGCACCGCCTGCCGTATAATGTGTGCACGCATAATACCTGCCACACCACAATCAACTATTTCAGGGGTAATCAATTCACCATTAATTACTGCAAAATAATTACTCATTGTCCCTTCAATAATATTACCGTTAATATCCGCCATTAAGCCTTCGCCAATATCTGTATCCTGCCATTCACTTCTTGCTAATACCTGTTCCAGGCGATTCAAATGCTTGATGCCAGCTAATGCTGGCTGGTGAGATAATTTTGTTTCACATAAATGCAACTGAATCCCTAGCACCTTATTCATTGTAGGAATCGTTGGCCATTCATGAATGCTGATGATACGCGTTGCTGAAACAGTATCAGGTATTTTATAACCTCGCCCGCCACTGCCTCGCGTTATCATTATTTTAAGTACTGCCAGATGCTTATCAGCAAATAATTGCTGTGCTTCGGATAATAGTAATTGTGCATCAGGAACAGGTATTTTAAGGCGCTCGCAACCTTCTGCAAGACGAGACATATGCTCATGCCAATGTTCGCACTGCCCATCTTCTACAGCAATGGTTTCAAATAAACCATCGCCATATTGTAAGCCCCGATCACTTATAGCAATTTGGTCATTTAACTCACCATTGATTAAGAAACTCATTGTGTATCCTGCACCTTAAGCGCGCGAAGCAAACCTTTGGCTTTAGAGCGGGTTTCCTCAAGCTCATTGCCTGCAATCGAATCAAAGACAATGCCTGCCCCTGCTCGAAAAGTCAGCTCTGAGTCTTTTCTCGTCATCGTACGAATCAAAATATTTAAGTCCATATCACCATTATGATTCAAATACCCCATAGATCCAGTGTAAGCACCTCGCGGTGCCTTTTCCAGCTCAGCAATAATTTCCATACAACGAACTTTAGGGCAGCCAGTAATTGTCCCCCCCGGAAAAACAGCCCTGATAACCTCACCCGGTTTGGTTCCCTCTCGTAACTGACCACGAATATTCGAGACAATATGATGCACATGGGCATATGACTCCAGCACCATTAGCTCGTTAACATGAATACTCCCCGTTACACAGACTCGCCCCAGATCATTACGTTCTAAATCGATGAGCATAATGTGTTCAGCACGTTCTTTTGGATGTGCTAATAGTTCGGTTGATAAGGCTTGATCGACATCCAGCTCACCACCTCGCGGACGCGTGCCTGCGATTGGGCGTGTTTCAACCGCATTATCATTAACACTGACTAAACGTTCTGGTGATGAACTGATTATTGTTTTACCGGCATAGTTTGCTATTCCTGCAAACGGCGCTGGATTATTTTGGCGTAACGACTCATAAAGTTGATAGTCAGTCACCTTATCGGATAAAGACACTGACCATTGGCGAGACAAATTAACCTGAAACACATCGCCATCAGTAATGTACTGACGAATCTTTTCCACTGCATCAAGATAGGTTTGTTCTGGTTGTTCTGTTATGTCAGTAATTAAATCGGCATTGTTAACAAACGTTGCTTGCCTGACCTTATTAATATCGTCATGCATTGCCTGCATTTGCTCTGATACACCCTGTTCACTGATAACCCAACAGCGTTGTGTAACATGATCACGAATAATGGCGGCAGGAATTCGAACAGCATAGGCAACTGCATCTTGTTCAATGCCAGAAGGCAAACGTAGAACAGGTTCTATTTGTCCTGCAAGCTCGTATCCAAGGTAAATAAACCAACCACCCTGAAACGGTAATTCTGATTTTTGCGGGGTGTAATTGTTTTTCCAACAACGATTGAGATTTTCTAAAAAATCGTTTCCGGTAATATTGAGATTATTAGCCGTCAGTTTAGCGTCATTATCAAGTACTAGCGATGCTTGAGGAAAGGCAAACAAGATATCATAACGTGCTTCGCTTCCACCTTGTGCAACACTTTCCAGAAGAAACGGGTAACGCTGTGGATTAGCATGATGAAGGAATGCTAAATCAGGAAAACCATGCGCCAATTGATTTAACGCAGACACAACGGGTGGTTACTCCGGCTTGCGGAAAACCACGGTACCATTCGTACCACCAAAGCCAAACGAATTAGATACTGCAACATCAATCTTCATTTCACGCGCTGTGTTAGGTACATAATCCAAATCACATTCAGGATCTTGATTGAAAATATTAATGGTTGGTGGGGCAACTTGATCGCGAATTGCCAATGCAGTAAACACCGCTTCAATACCGCCTGCCGCACCTAACAAATGCCCTGTCATCGACTTGGTTGAACTCACTGCTGTTTTATAAGCGTGATCACCCAGCGATGCCTTCATTGCCATCGTTTCTGCTACATCACCTGCCGGTGTTGAGGTTCCATGGGCATTTACATAATCGACTTGATCAGGGTTAACGCCGGCATCATTCAGTGCATTGGTCATACAACGTGCCGCACCTTCACCGCCAACGGATGGGGATGTCATGTGATACGCATCGCCACTCATACCAAAACCAACAAGCTCACAATAGATATTTGCGCCACGTGCTTTGGCATGTTCGTATTCTTCAAGCACCATCACACCAGCACCGTCACCTAACACAAAACCATCACGATCTTTATCCCAGGGGCGACTCGCTATTTCCGGATCATCGTTACGCGTAGAAAGTGCGCGTGCAGCGGCGAAGCCACCTAATCCTGTTGGCGAGGTTGCCATTTCTGAGCCACCAGCAATCATGACATCGGCATCACCGTAAACAATCATGCGACCCGCATCGCCAATACTGTGTGTGCCGGTTGTACAGGCAGTAACAATCGCGATATTCGGTCCTTTCAAACCGTGCATGATCGAAAAGTTGCCCGAGGTCATGTTAATAATGTTACTGGGAACAAAGAAAGGAGAAATTTTACGCGGTCCTTTATCAATAAAAGTCTGGTAGCCTTTTTCAATACCACCAACACCACCGATACCGGATCCAATCGAAACACCAATACGTTCTGCATTGGCATCAGTGACTTCAAGACCGGAATCAGTCAATGCCTGACAGCCTGCCGCAATACCGTAATGGATAAAGGTTTCCATACGACGTGCTTCTTTGGCTGAAATATAATCCGTAATATCAAAATCACGAATTGATCCACCGAAACGGGTAGAGAATTCTGACACATCAAAATGCGTCA
>JALTKS010000075.1 GCA_027006175.1 Gammaproteobacteria bacterium | reverse complement strand
TTCTAATCGTCAATTTGGCAATACATCACCTGTTTCACTGGGGATAACCAGAAATACTGACAATGAGGCAATTGATATTGATGGCAATTACTATCTATTAAGAGAAAGAGTCATAGAACGAATCCCAAACTGGAAGATATATTATTTTTACAATGAAGATGATCTTCTGATACATCAAAATGAAGTATTGAAACGTATTTTTAGTTCGGGTATCGGCTTAATGTTGGTAATTTTAGTCATGGTAACGTTTTATTTGTATCGTGTTGCGAAGAAAGAGCTTCGTGCAAGAGAGCAACTCGAAAATAAAATGCGAACAGATAAACATGTGGCAGAATTGGCAAGCAAAGCAAAGTCTGAATTTTTATCAAGAATGAGTCATGAGTTACGGACACCACTTAATGCCATTCTGGGTTTTGGTCAAATTCTTGAAATAAACCCTGATCAGTTAAATCAAACACAGCAGAATCATGTAAAAGAAATTGTTAGTGCGGGTCGTCTCTTATTAGATTTAATTAATGAAGTGCTTGATATGGCAAAGATTGAGGCAGGTGCGATGGATGTTACGATGACAGAAACATCTATTGATGAATTGTTACATGACTGTTTACCATTAATTAGTACACAGGTAGAAAATGCGAATATAGAAGTCATTGATAAAATTAGTGGACATGGTTACAAAGTTCATGCGGACAGCCTGAGGTTAAAACAGGTCTTATTGAACTTGCTTTCAAATGCAGTGAAATATAATAGTTCACCGGGGCTTATTACTTTATTTGCCGAGCCGGCTGATAAAGATGTTTTAAAAATAAATATTCGTGACACGGGTCAAGGCATGAGTAAGAATCAAATTAGTCGTTTATTCCATTCTTTTGATCGATTAACCGGCAAAGATATTGAAGGCACCGGTATTGGTCTTGTTATTAGTAAAGGCTTAATTGAATTAATGGATGGCGAGATCGGTGTTGAAAGCACTCAAGGCAAAGGCTCTACCTTCTGGATTAAGTTGCAATTACGTTAATTAAAAGTACGTTCCTCTCCAAATACCTCTTTTTAAGCAGGGTTTATTAATTTCTATTCAGGACGATATAGAAAGGTATAAAGGTGATATCCAAGTAAATTAATCAAGAATATTGGTGAGCTGTGTCTGATAGAAGTCTTGGCATAACTCGATAGGGTTTTGTATGTCGATAGTGGATGGAACATCTAATCGAAATCTGGGTAGTTTGCGGTTACGGTATCTTGTTGTAGCGGCAGTTGTTACCTTCGTATTGATGGTTGGCGCCGTTGTGACACATTGGCATACGCTGCAAGTCTCGGAAGAAAACACCACTGCATTAACGTTACGGGTTAATGCCAATAAAGCACTGTCTTTAGTTCGTAGTGCTTTGTGGCAGGCCGATACCAGTTTAAATGTTTTACTCATTTCCCCCTCGCCTGAACATGAAAAAATGATTATGGCGAATATTGATTTGGCAGAACAGGAAGTTAAAAATTTTCTGAGTCAACTTAGCAATAAAAATCCAAAATTATTAAAAGCGGTTCAGAGTTTAAGTGATAATTTAATTACCTACAGACAGAAGGTGAGTTTTTTATTAAATAAACGAAAAGATAATAACTGGGTTTATCCTATTATCCCTTTTATCAATGAAGAAATGTTGGTATCTAATAATGAATTTGAGAATGCCGCTAACATTGTGCTGCATTTGATCGCCGAAGATGATGGGCGAAGTTATGCGTCTAGACGTTTTGGTCGGTTTGATGAACTACGTGATTTGTGGCGTTATAAGATACTTAACTTCCGAATGTTATTAATTCGCTTTGCGGGGCTTGGACACACGGCATCATCACCTCAGGAGATTAATATCGAGGATGCGCACGACGTTATCGAAGATAAATTATCCGTTCTTAATGGCATGATGAAAAAAGGCGAACTGGATTTTGATTCTGAGCTGGCATTGGAAACAATGCGAAAAGCATCAATAAAGTGGTATGAAAATTGGGCTCGGATTAAAGAATTCCGTGCCAAGAAAGTATGGCGTAATGATACAAACTTTATGGAGACAGATGTACACCCAATTCAAAACAAACTGTTTATAAACTTATCGATGCTTGATAAAGAATTGCTTTCTATGTCAGGCGATAACGTCGAGTTACTTCAGGAAACTACGGATATTGTGACTCAGGAACTGTGGGGATTTTTCGCTTTATCATTGGCGTTTTTAATTGGTATCTACATAATGATCGATCGATCTTTATTGCGACCAATATCCAGGATATCACATGCGCTCTTTGCGGAAGGTGAACAAACAGACTACAAAATAGCTGACCAAGATAGCAAGGAAATTCATCAATTGGTTTCTGCCTTTACAACGATGCGTAAACAGATTCGTCAGCGGCAAGAAGAGCTGCAAGTTCAAGCATTACACGATGCCCTGACAGGGTTACCTAATCGTGTTTTATTTACTGACCGCATGGAACAGGCAATGAAAGACATGCGCCGTACACAGCAAAAAATGGCGGTAATGATTCTGGATTTGGACCGTTTTAAAGATATTAATGATGTATTAGGACATCCCGTTGGTGATCAATTATTACAACACGTTGCACAGCGACTTGAAGATATTATAAGAGAGTCAGATACTGTCGCGAGATTGGGTGGAGATGAATTTGCGATTGTTGCACCTTTTACCGATGTTGATAGTGCCGCGCAATTTTCAGCAAAGATTGTTAATGCAATTAATGATGTTTTCAGAATTGAAGAACAGAACCTGTATGTTGGCGTTAGTGTTGGTATTGCGGTTTACCCGGAGCATGGTAGAGATGCTAGCACGTTAATTCGACATGCAGATGTTGCTATGTATGTAGCGAAGCGCGAGCGGCAAGGGTTTAGTGTTTATAAAGAATCTCATGATGAAGGCAATGCAGATGACCTTATCTTGGTAGAGAGCCTGTATAATGAGCTTGAACAGACAGAATTTTTGAATCTTAATTATCAACCGCAAATAAATTTATTCAATCAGGAACTGGTGGGGGTTGAAGCATTGTTGCGTTGGAATCACCCGGATCTGGGTGTTATTTCTCCTGAGAGAATTGTAGAAATTGCGGAGTACTCAAATCAGATTGATAAATTAACAGATTGGGTAATACGCACGGCATTTAAAGAGTGCAGCCAGAATATGGATACTCAAAAATTAATATTTTCAATTAACCTGTCGGCCAAAAATTTACAAGATGATGAATTACCGTCAAGGGTTGGCGATCTCCTGGAAAAATATAATATGTCACCTTCATCATTAACATTGGAAATTACGGAAAGTGCGGTAATGAGCCACCCAATTAAATCCAGAGAGATAATGAATAAGTTGTCTGCGATGAATATAAAAATGTCAGTTGATGATTATGGAACTGGTTTCTCATCATTAGGTTATTTAAAAATGTTACCGGTTGATGAGCTTAAAATAGATAAGACGTTTGTCTTTAACATGCTAGAGGATGAAAATGATGCGATTATTGTCCGTTCAACCATTGAGCTGGCACATAATTTAGGACTTCAGGTTGTGGCAGAAGGTGTTGAAGATAACGATACAATGATGGCATTAAGAAACCTTAAATGTGATGTGGCACAGGGGTATTTCATCTCTCGCCCAATGTCGAAACAGGCATTTTGTGCATGGTTAGAAACCTATAACAGAAAAGTAGTTAGTATTTGAAGTTTTCCCTGGTTAAATAGCCCATTCGGGTCATAGATAGTCCCCATGTATTTTTTGTACTATATCACCTATAAATCATAGGTTTATGCAGTGGGGATATTACCGTGAAAAGAATGCTTCGAGTATCATTAAAGGGCTTTGTCAGCATCGTTGCTATTACACTTGCTGGTGTCGCGAATGCAGCAAGTTTTAATTTTAATGCGACTAATCTGGGTGTGCCGGGAGGAGCTTACTACAATACATTAGCGACATCAGTCGATGGTATTGGCCTGGAAATAATGGGTTTAACCATTTCTAATGATGGTGCGGGTAATATTTCATCAACAACAGCTATTACGGGTTCTGGTCTGGGAATTTATGTTAGTAGTACAACTTCAGGCAATCTTGGTTTACGGAGTAGCACAGGAGAAGGCAATAACATAGATGGTGGGTCGCCAACGGATACGTCGGATCCTGATGAAGGCTTGTTATTTACTTTTGATCAGGCGGTCAGGCTTGATTACATTAATTTTGATTCATTTACATCTTCGGGTGATGACTTTAACTTAACGGTAGATGGTGTTTCTGTTTTAGTGGATTTCAATGCTAATGATGTTTCTCCGTTAGTCACAAATGTTCCTTCTCAGTTTGATGAATATAATTTTAATAATATTGTTGGTACCGAGTTTTTGTTCTGGGCCGATGGTAATTCTGATTCATTCCGCATTGATACGTTAAATGTTTCTACTGTCCCCGTACCGGCTGCAGCATGGTTATTTGGTTCAGCATTATTAGGTATGTTCGGTTTTACACGTCGCAAGAAAGTTTAATATGTTAATGATTTAATGAAAGCCGCAGCCTTACAAGGTTTGCGGCTTTTTTATGGATATTTAGTAAGTGCGGTTAACCGCAAACTCAGCAAGAGACTGAAGTGCTTCGCGGTATTGGCCATCAGGTAAGATGGTTAAGGCTTTAACTGCTTCACTCGCCGCTTGTTTAGCAGCTTGCTCGGTGTAAGTAATCGCACCGGTTGATTCCACGGCTTTTTGCACGGCTTCAATTTGATCAAGACCACCTGTTTCAATCGCATTTCGGACCAAGGTCACTTGTTCCTCGTTACCATTTCGCATGGTGTAGATGAGTGGCAGGGTCGGTTTGCCTTCTGCCAGATCATCGCCAATATTCTTGCCAATATCTTCACTGGATGAGCTGTAATCAAAGACATCGTCAATCAGTTGAAAGGCGGTGCCAAGATGCATGCCATATTCAGCAAGGGCATTTTCCTGCTCTTCTGAGGCGCCGCAAATCACCGCGGCAAGTCGAGAAGAGGCTTCAAATAATTTGGCTGTTTTGTAGCGAATCACCTCAAGATAGCGTTCTTCGGTGGTATCAGCATCATGCACATTCATGAGCTGCATGACTTCACCTTCAGCAATAATATTGGTGGCATGGGCGAGGATGTCCATGACGCGCATATTGCCGATTTCGACCATCATTTCAAAGGCACGTGAGTAAAGAAAATCCCCCACTAATACGCTCGCCTCATTGCCCCAGAGCGCGTTGGCGGTGTCTTTGCCTCGGCGTAGTTCTGAGCCATCCACGACATCATCGTGTAACAGCGTAGCGGTATGAATGAATTCAACGATAGCGGCAATACTATGGTGATGCGTGCCCTCAAAGCCCATGGCATTGGCACAGAGAAGGTGCAGCATCGGACGCAGGCGCTTGCCGCCACTATTGACGATATAATGGCCAAGCTGGTTGACCAGTACCACGTCTGATTGCAGACGTTGCTTGATCAAATTGTCGACCGCTTGCATATCCGGGTCGATTAATTGCTGTATCGCGTCAATTTTCATGGGGTTCTCGTTGTAAAACAGGCTGCATGCTAGGTTGGACGTGGCGAACGGTCAAGTAGTTAGGGCAGTTTTTTCATCTTTTTAGGCTTTATTCAAGCTGAAAATGGCCAAAATTTAGCCTTTTAAAGCTAATTTCTATGAAAAACAGTAAGTTATGGTGTTATAAAGAAACACTTACTGTTACACTAAGTGATTGACGCAAGGCTTGGATCTGTATAAAATTTGCGCCCTTTGAGAATAGTCGAGACGCGCCGTGGGCGGGTCTCTTTTGGAGAATATTATGTACGCGGTAATTCAGACCGGTGGTAAACAATACCGAGTAACCGAAGGCCAGACCCTTAAGGTTGAAAAGCTTGATGTTGAAGTGGGTGGCTCTATTGATATCGATAAGGTGTTAATGGTTACAGACGGTGACAAGGTTACGGTCGGCACACCTTACGCAGGTAAAGTGAAAGCGACAGTTAAATCACACGGTCGTGATAAGAAAGTCACTATTATCAAATTCCGTCGTCGTAAACACTCACGTAAACAGATGGGTCACCGTCAGTCTTACACTGAAATTGAAATTAGCAGCATTGCTAGCTAATAGCACCAAAGATTAGGAGCAGGAACAATGGCACATAAGAAAGCAGGCGGTAGTACTCGTAACGGTCGCGATTCGGTCTCTAAACGTCTTGGCGTTAAACGCTTTGGTGGCGAAGAAGTATTAGCCGGTAACATCCTTGTTCGTCAACGTGGTACTCAATTCCACCCAGGACTGAACGTAGGTTGTGGACATGATCACACCTTGTTTGCCAAAGCAGATGGTAAGGTTGAATTTCAGGTTAAAGGCCCGAAAAAGCGCACGTACATCAATGTCGTGGCCGCTTAAAGCATTTAGTTGCTTATGAATATGAAGGCCCCGTCATTGACGGGGCTTTTTTTTTAGCTACAGGTGCTTGCACCTGCCTATAACTCATCAGATACTTTGAAACTATGAAATTTGTTGATGAAGCAATTATTAAGGTCGATGCTGGCGATGGCGGAAATGGCTGCGTGAGTTTTCGCCGTGAGAAATACATCCCACGCGGTGGCCCGGATGGTGGTGACGGTGGTGATGGTGGCAGCGTTATTTTCATCGGCGAACAAGGTTTAAACACATTGGCAGACTTTCGTTTCACTAAACATTTTCGTGCCGAGCGCGGTAAGAATGGCAAGGGACGCCAATGTTACGGTCGAGGTGGCGAAGATAAAATAGTGCAAGTGCCGTTAGGAACGATGGTTTGGGATACCGACACCGAAGAATTAATCGGTGATGTCACAAAACAGGGGCAAACCCTTAAAGTTGCCCAAGGTGGTGTGCATGGTCTGGGGAACATCCATTTCAAGAGCAGTGTAAACCGTACTCCACAGCAATCGACCAATGGTACGGAAGGAGAGAAACGGCGTTTACGACTTGAGTTAAAAGTACTGGCAGATGTTGGTTTGTTGGGGATGCCTAATGCGGGTAAATCAACTTTCCTGACACGCGTATCGGCGGCTCGCCCCAAGGTTGCCGATTATCCTTTTACTACCCTGCATCCTAATTTAGGTGTGGTGGACGTTGGCACGCATCAAAGTTTTGTAGTCGCAGATATTCCGGGCTTGATTGAAGGCGCGGCAGAAGGCGTTGGTTTAGGCATTAAATTCTTAAAACATTTATCACGTACACGCTTACTACTGCATATTATTGATGTGTTGCCACCAGAAGGTTCAAATGATCCGGTTGACGATGCACGAGGACTGGTTGGTGAATTAAAATCATTCAGCAGTGATTTAGAAGCGTTGCCTCGTTGGCTGGTATTGAACAAAGTCGATTTAGTGATGGATGAAGAAAGGGAACAAATTTGTAATGATATTGTTGCCGGTTTGAATTGGCAGGGTCCCGTGTTTCGAATTTCAGCGGCCACCAATGAAGGTGTTCAAGAGTTGGTTTACGCAATAATGAGCCATGTAGAAGAACAGGCATTGCTGGCAAAAGAAGCGCGTGAACAACAAGCAAGAGATGATCTTAAATAATCATGCAAAATAGAACAGACATTAAACAAAGTCAGAACTGGGTCATTAAAATAGGGAGTGCCCTACTCACCAATGATGGCCTGGGATTAGATGTGTCTGCTATTCAAGCATGGGTTGAACAAATGGTAGCATTGCGTGAAGCAGGTATTCAGATAACACTGGTTTCATCCGGTGCGGTAGCGGAAGGGATGCAACGTCTTGGGCTTGCTGCACGTCCTCACGCTGTGCATGAATTACAAGCGGCTGCGGCAGTAGGGCAAATGGGGCTGGTGCAATGTTATGAGTCAGCATTTCAAAAACACGACACGCATACCGCGCAGATTTTATTAACCCACGAAGACACGGCAAACCGGCAGCGTTATATTAATGCGCGTAGTACCTTGCGTACTTTGCATGAAATGAACGTGATTCCTGTTGTGAATGAGAATGACACAGTCGCCACGGATGAAATTCGTTTTGGTGATAACGATTCATTGGCGGCACTGGTATCAAATCTGGTGGATGCCGACTTGTTGGTGATTCTAACTGATCAAGACGGTTTGTTTGATGCGGATCCACGTAGCAACAGTGATGCAACGCTGGTTAAGCAGGCCGATGCAAATGATGAGTCGTTAATGGCACTTGCCGGTGAAGGTTCTGCACTGGGTCGTGGTGGCATGCTAACGAAATTAAAGGCCGCACGCTTAGCTGCGGGTTCTGGTACGTCTACCGTCATTGCATCAGGACGTTGTGAATCTGTTTTACAACAAATATTCAGTGGCGATGAAGTGGGTACCTTACTCACGGCAAACACAGAAGTGTTAACAGCACGTAAACAGTGGCTCGCAGGGCAAATGAATTTGCACGGTACTTTACACCTTGATGCGGGTGCGGTTAAAAAAGTTTGCGAGCAAGGATCGAGTTTATTGGCCGTGGGTGTGGCGGACGTGGAGGGTGACTTTAACCGTGGTTCAATTGTCCGGTGTGTTAATGATTCCGGGCGTGAAGTGGCACGAGGTTTAATTAATTACAACGCCGATGAAACAAAACGCATCATGGGTCAGTCGAGTGAGTATATTGAAGAATTACTGGGCTATGTGGGTGAGGCTGAACTGATACACCGTGATAACCTGATCTTAAGCTAGATACCTGCCTTATTATTTTCCTGCTATTCAAGTCCCTACTAAAGAGAGTAGTATTAAGCCAATTTCATAAGCAAGATAGTATTTGTTATGACAGGCGTCCTTAAAAGAGTTCAAACACTTCTCGGTATTGATGGTTCGGTCAGTAATGCAGAAAAATTGGCTGCGGCATTGGGTGGTTTCGTTGGTATTTTCCTGATTAGTTGGGTCAGTTATCAATTTACTGGTGCTAGCGGTGCGGCATTAATTGTGCCCTCGATGGGTGCATCGGCGGTGTTAGTTTTTGCTGTTCCTCACGGTAAGTTATCACAACCCTGGGCTTTATTTGGTGGGCAGATGTTTTCTGCGGCGATAGGTGTCGCAAGTTATCAGTTTGTACCGAATATGTTTTTTGCTGCAGGACTGGCGGTTGGTTTAGCTATTGGTGTTATGCATGTGTTTCGCTGTATTCATCCACCAGGCGGTGCAACCGCTCTGGCTGCTGTCATTGGTAGCAGCACTATCCATGAGT
The DNA here is from genome assembly GCA_027006175.1 of Gammaproteobacteria bacterium. GTDB lineage: Bacteria > Pseudomonadota > Gammaproteobacteria > AKS1 > AKS1 > Sulfuriflexus. The sequence continues at coordinate 7,072 of JALTKS010000075.1, read as the reverse complement.
TAGGGTTTCAGTATATGTTGACCCCGGTATTACTCAATACAATTATTATTTTCTTTACAGCGTTAATTTTTAATAACTTTTTCCCCTGGCGCCGTTACCCAACAAGCTTAATGCGTTTTACCGATACGCCAACGTTAGAAGCGAAACAGGAATCCCGTTTGATTGATAAGCAATATATTGAACGAGCACTGGCTGATATGGATATGGTTGTTGATCTTAACGCCAGCGATTTACAACAAATCTTTGCACTGGCATTAGAGCATGCCGAAATACCGGTTTTTTCATCGAAAGAAATAAAATTAGGGCATTACTACACTAATAGTAAACACGGTGCCGAGTGGTCGGTGCGGCATATTATTGATGAAGCACAACATGATGACCCGCAAAAAGACATGGTGATTTTTCGTGTTGTTGAAGGGCATGGTTTTAAGAGTGCGGATAGCTGTACACGTACTGAGTTTGCAAAATGGGCTGTGCGTGAATTATTTCCAACCCATCCAAACGAATAAATTACAGCGCTTCGTCAATCCCCAGCTTTTGCATACGCCGCCATAATGTTGTCCGGTTGATACCTAGTTTTTTCGCCGCTTCCGCTCTATTACCACTCGCTTGTTGCAAGGCATGCATGATCTTATCCCGTTGCTGAGTCTGCTCGTGTTCGCTGATTGAATGCGCCGTTGAAGGTGAATTGCTTGCTTTTAAACTAATATCCTGCGGCAAACTGCTTACCGTGATTTCATTGTTATTGGCACAAATCATACCGTGTTCAACGGCGTTGCGTAATTCACGAACATTTCCCGGCCAACTGTAATCGAGCATGGTACTGAGTGCTTCATTGTTCCAGCGGAGGTTGTCTTGATAACCTCGTTCAACGAGTTGTTTAACAAATTGTTTTATTAATAATGAAATATCACCTGGGCGTTCGCGTAGTGGTGGAATATTAATCGGGATCACCGCGAGGCGATAAAACAGATCTGCCCTAAACAGACCATTATCAACTTGATCACGCAGATTTCGGTTGGTGGCAGAGATAACGCGTACATCGACTTTGATGGTTTTGTCAGAGCCGACCATTTCAAAGCATTGGTCTTGTACTGCGCGAAGTAATTTTGCCTGCAGTTCCAATGGAATTTCGCTGATTTCATCAAGAAATAACGTACCGCCGTTGGCGGCCTGAAAGCGACCTTCTCGGCGTTGGTGCGCACCGGTAAAGGCGCCTTTCACATGGCCGAATAACTCAGATTCAATCAAACTATGCGGGATCGCGGCGCAGTTCACTTCAACATAGGGTTGTTTGTTGCGGTGACTTTGTTGGTGGAGATAACGAGCTAATTGAGTTTTGCCGGTACCGGATTCACCTTGTAAAAGCACAAAGGCTTGAGAAGGGGCTATTTGCTCTAAGCGCGCTACAATTTCAAGCATTTGGGCATCATTGGTTATGAGACCACTATCATTACTATGAGAAAGCACAGCCGCGAGTTGTTTGTGTTCGGTGTTATCTTTTACCATGACAACACGGACTAACTCAGAGCTAGAGGGTAATGAGATCAGTCCACTGCGAACATGAAGGTGGCGACTGGAATTTTCTAATTCTAATGTGTGCTCGAATTCAACAAAATTTTTGCTTGGTCGGCTTGCTGCATCAACTTCACCGGCATCGATAGCTGCGCGAAGAATGAGCTTTTTGATATTAAATGATCTAAGCTCATGAAGTGATTTTAATGTTGAGTCATTTGGATGTGAAACTAGTTCCCTGAAACGGGAATTGTAGTAGAGTACATTATCAGTCTGCTCCGCAATAAGGACACCCTCATCAACGTGATTGAGTATCGGTTCTAGTGCTTCCAGGAACTGTTCGGTCTTGTTCATGAGGGGGTATCTCCTGTTGTTGCAGATGATGCGTGATGTTGCAACACAGTGCAACACCCGCAACAAGCATAAGATATTAATAAAACAGTTACTTAATGAAATACTAATAAACGGCGATGATTTTAATGTTGCACACGGGCTGCAACGCGGGGAATTAAATATATATAAATCAATGAGTTAAAAGTTGGCACAAACCCTGCAAACATTACAAAAGGTAATGATAATAAAAAGCCGCCAAAGGATAGAGGAAAGAGCATGATCACCAATCATATAAAGAGAGTGTTAATCACAGTCGGTATTGCGATGCCTCTCTCTATCGCGGCGATGCCACCTTCCGGTGCATATCAGCCAATGCCGAATCAGTTTTATCAAGGTGGAGCAGGAATTTATCGTGTTGTCGCGGCACCTCAGAATAATAATATGATTTTGGGTGGTTCAGTTGTTGCGATGCGTGAAGTGACGCTGACAGCGCAGTTACCCGGTCGAGTTAAATTCCTCGGTGGTAAAGAAGGTGACTGGTTTAATGCCCAGTCATTGATTGTGGGGTTAAGTGATGATGCACTGAATGCAGAGCGTCGTCGTGCGATTGCCCAGCTTGGAACCGCGGAAACGATGTTGAGAAATAGTCGCGTGCAATATTCACGTGAACTTTGGGCACCAAAATCACGAGATGTTGGTCGGATGCCGGGTATGGGGCTGCCATCGATGTTTGATCAGTTCTTTACGCGAGGAATAGGCAGTAATCTCGGTATGGGCAATCCATGGCTAGAGAGACAGGCTGATTTGTATGGTCAAAATTCAAATGTGCAAAAAGCCCAGTCACAAATCCTTCAAGCCCACTCTGGCATTGATGCCATTGAAGCGAAATTACGTGATGCGCGCACCGTCGCTCCCTTTTCAGGTGTGTTGACCAAGAAGTTTGTTGAAGTTGGAGACACAGTTCAACCAGGTGAGCCATTAGTAAGTATTGCCGATATCAAACGATTACAGATTCAAGTTGAAGTACCTGTTCGTGTGGTCGGTAAATTACAGGTAGGCATGTCAGTGCCAGCAAGACTGGATGTGGGTGGTCAGGTAGAAGCACGTATTGCACAAATTTACCCTGCGGCACATGTTAATCGACATACCGTTACAGTAAAACTTGATTTGCCTGCAGGAACGGCCGGTGGCCCCGGTCTTTACGCCGAAGTGATGTTGCCAGATGGTAATGCACGAGGACAATTGACGCCAGTGATACCAGAACAAGCCGCTGTCCGTCGTGGTAGTTTACCCGCGGTGTTTGTGTTGGGGCGTGATAACAAAACACAACTGCGTTTAGTGCGTTTGGGTGAACCGTTGGGGAATGGTTACGTGCCAGTATTATCTGGGTTGCAACCGGGCGAACAAATCCTTGCCGCACCACAGCCGGGTTATCGTGCAGGACAAACCGTTAATCAGGCGCGTTACTAATTTAGAACGTAATGATAAAAACAACAAAAATAATTTGTAGCAATTATGACAGATAAAAATTCAAATCAAGAAATCTTGCCTGACCCAGGTGTTGCGGGTGGGATTGCGAAACAGTTTATTGATTCGCCGGTAACGCCGTTACTTATTTTTGCATTTCTTGCAATTGGTATTTTAGGGTTGATGTTCACGCCTCGTCAGGAAGATCCAAAAATCTCCGTACCGATGGTGGATGTTTACGTACAGTATCCCGGTGCATCTGCAGAACAAGTGACCACATTAGTTACTGAGCCACTTGAACGTATCATGGATGAAATTCCTGGTACGCGGCATATTTATTCTGCCACCATGCGTGGAGCTGCCATTGTTACAGTGCGCTTCAAAGTGGGCGAAGAACTCGGCGCTTCCATTGTTAAAGTCCATGATAAGTTACAGTCGAATTTAGATCGAATACCTCACGGTGTGGCAATGCCGTTAGTGAAGCCTGTCGGTATTGATGATGTGCCTATTGTCACCGCGACCCTATGGTCGGAAACAGTGGACGATGCAACGTTACGAAGACTGTCATTAGATGTATTGCAACGGCTTGGACAAGTACCTGATACGGGTAACGGTTTTATTACCGGCGGACGACGTGAACAAATTCGCATTGAAGCCTCACCTGAACGTTTAAGTGGTCATGGTATTTCGCTGGATGAATTAGCACAGACAATTCGTACGGCTAATAAAGAGATTGATGCTGGGGGGATTGAATCCGGTAATAGAGTATTTACAGTTTACAGTGGTGCTTTTTTAACGACCGCACAAGATGTTGCCAATCTTGTGATCAGTATTCGTGATGATGCACCGGTTTATGTACGTGATGTTGCCTCAGTCAAGCAAGAACCTGCGGATGCATCACAAGTGGTTACTTTTTATAGCGGTAACCCCCAAAATGATTTCGTGCCTGAAGCCACAGCCGTACCGGCGGTGACGATTGCGGTTGCTAAGAAGGTGGGCACAAATGGTGTGACCGTCGCCCAATCTATTTTAGATAAACTGGAATCACTGAAAGGCACACTCATTCCTGATGATGTGAATGTCACGATTACCCGTAACTATGGTGAGACAGCAGATCATAAAGTGAATGAACTACTGGTTGCTTTATTTGAAGCTGCGATCGCGGTTAGTGTTTTATGTTTAATTGGTCTGGGCGTTCGCGCCGCCTCGGTGGTGACGGCGGTTATCCCGATTGTTATTTTGGTTACTGTCTGGGCTGCATGGATTCTTGATTACACAATTGATCGTGTGAGTTTATTTGCACTGGTATTTTCTATCGGTATTCTTGTTGATGATGCCACCGTGGTGGTAGAAAATATTTTCCGCCGTTGGCTTGAGGCGGGTAAAACAACCGCTGATATTGCCGTTGATGCTGTTCGTGAAGTGGGTAACCCAACAATTCTCGCAACACTGGCGATTATCTCTGCGATGTTGCCGATGGGTGTGGTCAGCGGTTTAATGGGGCCGTATATGCGCCCCATTCCAGTGTTGGGTGCATCGGCAATGTTCTTCTCGTTGATTGCTGCATTTGTATTTGTGCCCTGGCTTGCAATGCGCGTGCGCCCCAAGTTGGAGTCATTGAAAAAAGCGGAAGAGAACGAACTGCGCTCACGTGAACGTATCGGACGTTTTTACAAACCGATTATGCAAAAGCTTTGCATGAACCGTGTACTTGGCTTTATTTTTCTGGGTAGCATGATCGCATTGACGTTGCTGGCTAGTTCAATGTTTTATTTTAATGCAACTACCGTCAAGATGTTGCCATTTGATAATAAACCTGAATTCAATGTTGTCATTAATATGCCAGAGGGAACGGCGTTACCCGTGACGGCAAACTTTGCCGCTGAGCTTTCTGAACAGCTGCGTCAAATCCCTGAAATTACGGCGATGCAAAATTATGCAGGCACGTCATCACCGTTTAACTTTAACGGCATGGTACGTCATTACTTCTTGCGCAGAGAAGCATGGCAAGCTGATATTCAAGTCATGCTGACCGATAAAGAACAACGTGATCGTGGTAGTCATGAAGTTGCGGTAGAAGCACGCCATCTTTTATGGGATTACATTCGTCGTAATAATATTGACGCACGTATTCAGGTTGTTGAAATGCCTCCAGGCCCGCCTGTACTGCAAACAGTGGTTGCAGAAGTCTATGGGCCTGATGCAGAAACACGCCGTAAAGTTGCTCGTGATATGACGCAGATGTTTGAAGACGTCGAGAATATAGTTGATGTAGATAATTACTTGACCGGTCAATATGAATTCTGGCGTTTCGAAGTGGATGTTGAAAAAGCAGTTCGTCATGGTATCAGTGTTGATGATATTAATCGCAATCTTGATATGGCAATGGGTGATTATCGGCTTGGTGATGTGAAACGTGAAGCAGTACTAGAGCCTACCTGGATTGTGATGCAGGTTCCTTTGGCTGTCCGGGCACAATTAAAACGGTTGGGTAATTTACCTATTCGTGCGCGTGATGGAACGCCAGTACCATTAGCTGAATTGGGTAAATTTGTACGCCATACAGAAGAGGCGGTTATTTATCATAAAGATCTGCGTGCGATTGAATACGTGACCGGTGAAATGGAAGGTGAACTTGGCGCACCTATCTACGGCATGTTTGGTGTGGAAGATTTACTCGAAAATTACACCACTCCTGACGGCGTAAAAATTACCGGTATGCCGGGTGGATTGCTTGGGCCGCCAATCAGTGATGATGTGTCTGGCTTCGAGTGGACAGGTGAGTGGACCGTTACCTATGAGACATTCCGTGACATGGGTGCGGCATTTATGGTGGCGTTGTTACTGATTTACGGGCTAATCGTCTGGGAATTCAAAAATTTCCTTATTGGTGGCTTAATTATGGCACCTATTCCACTTACCTTGATCGGGATCATACCCGGACACTGGGCAATTAGTGCAGAATTTACAGCAACCTCGATGATTGGTTTTATTGCATTGGCGGGGATCATTGTTCGTAACTCAATTTTATTGGTCGAGTTTGTATTGAATGAAGTTAAAACAGGTACACCTATTCGTGAAGCCGTGATTTCAGCAGGCCAAACCCGGATGCGACCTATTTTGATTACAGCCTTAACCTTGATGGCGGGTGCAGCGGCGATTGTGAATGACCCGATTTTCCAGGGCATGGCGGCGAGTTTGTTATTTGGTACGGCGGTAGCAACGATTCTGACGTTGGTGGTTATTCCGCTAGGTTGTATTAGTGCCCAGAAACAGTTTTATATTATGGCGGGGGTGACAGCCGGTGCAGGTGATGCCGATTGTGCTCAGAATGACCCTGACGCAGCGTTGATGACACGTCACGATCGGAAGGTTGCCCGTCAATATAGAATTGGTGATGCTTTATTGAATGGTTCAATAGCGATTGAAAAATCAATAAGAGCGTTGATCAATTTCTTTGTCGCAATCTGGAATCGGTTGTTTGGTAAAAAGGCAGCGCCTAAACCAGATGGTGGTGATGATTCACCAAAAGCGAATGGCTCACCCGATGATGGCACCGGAGGTAATGAACCAGATAATACGCCTCCTCAGGCTGACGCGAAGCAAGCAGTGATTAAAGATGAAGCACCCGTTGTTGCAGAGCAGCAACCGGTTGTTAAAAAACCGGCAAAGAAAAAGCCAAGCAAGAAAAAAGCGGTTAGTAAGAAAAAAGTGACGGCTAAAAAAATAACCACGAAGAAGGCTACAGTGAAGAAAA
>JALTKS010000074.1 GCA_027006175.1 Gammaproteobacteria bacterium | reverse complement strand
CAAAGCGAAGTTTGATCGCCTCCCATATGGAAGAATCCTTATTACTGCCAATTTGTTTATTCAGATCATCATATTCTTCATTAAATAAGTGAGAAAGTAATAGATAACCGAGGTTATGTAATAAGCCTGCAAGTTGAGCCGAGCCCTTGGCGGGTCGTTTGGAAATGGGCATCTTTTTAGCAAGTGTTTCACTTAATGCAGACACTAATACGGCATTTCGGTAAATATTCTTTTGGCCTAGCTGCCCTTGTTTTGCACCTTGAAAGCTTTTGGCAGCAGACATACCTATTGCCATATGCAGGGCTGTGTCATAGCCGAATACTTGCAAGATAGCTTGCTGGATTGTTTCGATATTACCGCCAAAACCGTATAAAGAAGAACGTGCTTGTCTTAGAAGTTGCACAGAAAGCATCGGATCCTGATCGATAATACAGGCAAGTTCATTTACTTTTGTATGTTCATTATTAAGTAGACGAAGCAGCTGTCGAGTTGTTTCAGGAATACTGGGCAGTGCATCAAGTGCAGACAGGCGTTGTTCCAGAATAGCGGGCAGGATAATTAAATCCTGTTTCTGCTCAATACTGTCTTTATGACCGGGCATTGGGTATGAGAAATTAAAACCATGTAAAGCATGATCAAGCAGATCATGGAAGTCTTCAGCAGCCATTCGGATTAACTGATTATTTTCCGTCGGAAAGTAAATCTGGTCTTGTCCAGCCAGGTTAGCATCGATAATACAAGGCAATACACTAACGAGACTAAAAGGAGGCAGATTCTCGCTGTGACATTCTGGAAACAAAAGTTCAATTGCCGAAGGTTCTGCTGCTTTCATATTGCGGTGGAGTTGTCTCCCTAATGCCGCAATATCAATGCAATGTGATGCGGGTGTAATGGCCAATAGTAGAGAATTATTGTCATCCGAGAGTAGAACGCTACGCGCGACATTTTGTAGTCGAACATGACTGGTATTCGCCATATCGATTAGATTCCCATCAATAATATGGGGTAATACCTCAAAGTCTCGACCACTCCTGGTCAAGCTGGCATGAATAGAAATATCGCGACTCATCTCATTTCCGTATCTAGTTCAGTAGCTTGCTATATTTAATTGAATAGTGTTTTTGTGTACACTAGTTTATCGGAGGAATGGCGGGAAACTTTAGTTTTTATAACAATAATAACGAATAGCGCTTAATTCTCCTGTTCTTATACGATTTTTTAAAGGAAATGGATCACAATGCCAGATAAACCCTCTGATTTACCTAAATTATTGGTCGTCGATGACGATGATGCATTTCTCTCATTTTTGGAAGAACTGCTATCTCGGAGTGATTATCAGGTATTGACCGCTTCTAACGGCAAAGACGGCATTAGCATGGCGATGCAGGAAGTACCAGATCTGATTATTCTGGATGTTATGATGCCGGATATGAGTGGAGGAATGGCAGCGCATTACTTATCTGAGAATATCTCTACTCAAGCTATTCCCATTATTTTTCTAACCAGCATCATTTCAGAAGAACAGGAAATGATGGTTGATAATCAGGAAGGCAATTACCAGTTTTTGGCAAAGCCGATCAAAGTTGATCATCTGCTAAGTGAAGTGGAAAAATGTTTGAATACGTCAGAAACGACAGATTAGATATTTGTTTAAGCGAAATTTAAACAAAAAGAAAGGGAGCCAAGGCTCCCTTTCTTAATGATGTTATGAATAGATTAACCATTCATATTTTTTACTGACCTTGTTGTCTTGCTACTTTCCTTGCAAGTCGATTCAATTTCTTAAATGTACCATTAGGCGTACGAAGTGTATCGAGGAAGGCTAGCACGGCCTCCTGATCACTATTGCTTAGGCCATTAAAGTTATTAACCGCATCAAAGGCTTCACTGTCAGGTTGACCGTGCATTTTAATAGCATCTATTATGGTTAAGGCGCGGCCATCATGAAGGTAAGGTGCTGTATCAGCGACACCCCAAAGACGACCCGTTGTGAACATAGAATCACCATCAAATTCTGCCAGATCAGCGCCCATGTAGTGACGTTTTAAGTCAGCATATAATGGTACGGTGACACCACCTTGATGATTTCTCTTAAAGTGCATTGGTTTCTTCGTCAAATCAATGGTTGTGTGTACATTTGCGGTAGGGTCCTGAGCAATTTCAGGTGAACGGAAGCCAAGAAATTTGCTGTTGGTTTCCATTTTTGGGATATGACATTCTGTACAACCGATGTCTTTAATAATTTGGCGACCACGTAGTGCTTTGCCATGTGGATGTTTGGCAATGGGGGTTTGAGTTGTCGCAACAAAGACGCTAAGTGCAGATAATTCGCCTTCAGTAATTTCGTGTACAACACCATCATTATCGTGATCTACGCCGCCGTCAACAGCCATGCCCATATGGAATGATAAGGCACCGACATCGAATGTACGGGTTGTTTTTGCATCACCTTTACGACCAAATGGTGCAACAACCATAAAGTCTGGGCTTTCTGCTCTTAGATCAAATGTACCTTCAGCACCGAGTGCATTGCCATCGCCATCGACAACGATATCACCGGCTGCGTCTTTAGTGATAGAACCAAAACTCACGCCTTTAGCGTTTAATGCCGTTGTTGTATTGGCAGGAGCTGCTGCGATTTGTGCTTGAAGTTCAATGGTCATTTCATTTGAAACTTGTTCAACACCACCTGATCCAAAAATGAAAGGTGGGTTAATAACACGACCATCGATATTTTTCTTGGAGTCGCCACCACTTTGCAGGCTGAGGTTTAAATCAACAAAGGTATTACCACCGGCACCGATCACAGAATTGTTAACACCACCAACACCACCAATACCAAATTTCATTGGTACAGTACGGCGGCTAATAATACTGTGACATTCAAGACATGTTTGACCATCAAGCCCACCAACGCGCTGAAAAGTGCCAATACCCTGGATTGATCCTCGTTCAGTTTGAGCACCGGATGGATTCGTGTCATTGCCATCGCCAAAACCTTCAGAAGTCAAGAAGGGTTTGGTGAACATACGCATGCCAGCAAGACGAATTTCATCACGTGACATAGTGGCAAGATCTGCCTGTTGAACTCGATTGGTGCCAGAGTACAGTTTGTTGAGATCCACATCATTGGCAGATGCCGAAAGTGGTGTAGCCAGCGCGAACGCACAGGCGATACTGATAGAACGTAACGTCATTGTTTATTTCTCCCTAAGTTGGTTTTTTATACTTTTTTAAATCCCTAATTGCATAACTTTTTTATTATTTAGACGCAGATTAAGACAGAGTCTAACTATCCACAATAGTACATTATGTCTACGTTGTGTTTTGTGAGGTATTTCCTACTTCTGACATTTTTATTTTTATAGATGGATAATGCTATTTAATACTCTAGTTTTTTACTCGGGAAATAGCGCGATGGCCAATATCATGACGCATATAACGGCCACTCCAGTTTATTTTATTCGCAAGTTGATAGGCTCGTGTTTGTGCATCAGCGATATCTGTCCCAAGAGCTGTGACACAAAGTACGCGTCCCCCTGCCGTTACAATATTATTGGCATCATCACGGCTGGTTCCCGCATGAAATACTTTTTCACTTTCCAGTTCATGTTCAGGTAAGCCTTGTATGACATCACCTTTGTCATAAGTATCAGGGTAACCACCTGCCGCTAATACGACACCGAGCGAACTACGAGGATCCCATTCAGCAGAAACAGCGTCCAGATTTCCATCAAGTGCAGCGTTAATCAAACTGACTAAATCAGATTTTAAGCGCAGCATAATAGGTTGGGTTTCCGGATCACCAAAACGACAGTTGTATTCAAGTACTTTAGGGATACCATCTTCACCAAGCATGATACCTGCGTAAAGGAACCCCGTGTAGGGCATGCCTTCATTGGCCAGGCCATCAACCGTTGGGCGAATAACCTCATCCATAATGCGTTGTTCTATCTCTGGCGTTACAACAGGTGCGGGAGAGTAGGCACCCATTCCGCCTGTATTGGGGCCGGTGTCACCGTCATCTCTGGCTTTATGATCCTGAGAGGTTGCCATAGGAAGAATATGTTTGCCATCGACCATGGCGATAAAACTGGCTTCCTCACCAGCTAAAAACTCTTCGATGACGACGCGTGAGCCGGCCTCGCCAAATACATTGCCCGCCAGCATGTCTTTTACGGCAGCAATCGCTTCTTCATTGCTTTGCGCAACAATAACCCCTTTACCGGCAGCAAGTCCGTCAGCTTTGATAACAATCGGTGCGCCTTTTTCTTCAATAAAGGCAATCGCGGGTTCAATCTCAGTGAAGACATCGTACCAGGCGGTTGGAATGTGGTGGCGATCCAGGAAGTCTTTAGTGAAAGCTTTGGAGCCTTCCAGTTGTGCAGGCGCTTGACGTGGGCCAAAGCAACGTAAGCCGGCAGCCTCGAATTGGTCAACAATACCCAGTACCAGCGGCACTTCAGGCCCAATCACGGTTAAATGAATATCATTTGATTTTGCAAAGTCCAGTAAGCCATTGATATCATCGGCCGCAAGGGCAACATTTGTTATTGCCGATTCCAGTTCTGTGCCAGCATTACCTGGCGCAACAAAGATTTGCTGAGCAAGTGATGATTGGGCTAATTTCCATGCTAATGCATGTTCACGACCGCCGCCGCCGACGACAAGAATATTCATCATTACGTTATTGCCTTATAAAAGTGCGTAAAAGTGAGCCTATAATGCATTGAGAGGGCTGGAATTGTTACAAATAATTAACAAAAATACTTTAAACGCAGTGCTATAGTTGAATGGGTAGGATTTTAAACGATTAGTACCAAGAAACGAAGCGTAGTTTCGCTGATATGACCGTGGGTGTTAGATCCAGAATCTTTTATTTTATTACATGGAGTAATAATGAAACGATTAACTATTATCATCTTGATTTTGTTGATGTTCCCTGTCTATATCATGGCAAATGATAAAAACATTGAGTTAAATGTAACGGGTCAACCACCATTAAATACTGCGGACCAATCTGGTTTTTTAGATTTAGTCTCCAAAGAAGCTTTTCGACGGATAGGATATGAATTAAAAGCAATACACTTGCCAGCTGAACGAGGTCTTGTTAATTCGAACAGTGGTATTGTTGATGGTGAAATGAGTCGAGTAAAGGGCCTTGATAAGGTATACAAGAACTTGATACGAGTACCTGAGAAAGTGATGGATTGGGCCTTTGTTGGTTTTTCATACAAAGATTTTACGTTACAACATGGCTGGCAGGACTTGTCGAATAAAAGTGTGGCTTATGTCAATGGATGGAAAATTTTTGAAAAGAATGTCCCTGATACTGCAGAAATAAGTCGTACCAGTGATGCTGAGAGTTTATTTAATTTGTTAAGAAGAAAACGCACCGATATTATTTTGTATGAACGATGGGGAGGACATTTTTTTCTTCATAAAATGAAAATGAATGGAGTGCAAATGGCGGAGAAACCACTTGCAATAAAAGAAATGTATATTTACTTACATAAAAAACATAAAGCACTTGTACCGTTATTGAGTCATGAGCTAGTAGCAATGAAGCAAGACGGTAGTTATCAGAAATTATTTAATAAATATTTAATGCCTTTTAATGACCACGTTGGAAAAGTACATGATAACCATGTACAAAAATAACGAATGATGAAAAGCAATATTTTTAAACGTAGTAGTCGTCTTGCAAGGCGACTGGTGATCTATGTGGTATTAGCCAGTACGTTTATAACAATATTTACCTCTAGTTTCCAGTTATATGAAATTTACACGAATGATGTAAGTGAGATCGATACACGTCTGGAAGAAATCGGTGTTACTTATGTTGATACGATTGCATCACGCGTATGGGTGGCGAATAAGGATGAACTCAACCGTGATGTAGAAAATCTTTTGCGGTTACCGGGTATCGTTCATGTTAGAATCTATGAAGGTACGCAGCTTATTGCTGAATCAGGCAGTATGCCTGATGACAATGTCGTTTTTAGAGAATATCCCTTGATGTACACCTTTCGAGGGCAAAAGCAAAACATTGGGGTGCTACATGTTGCCGCAAGCCTTAGTAATATATATCAGCATATTATTAATCAGGCATTAGCAATAATTTTGGGTAATGCACTAAAAACATTTCTTATTAGTGGCTTCATGATATTTCTGTTTTACTATTTAATTGGCAGACACCTACGTCAATTTGCTGAGTACGCCAAGGGTGTGAGTATTGATAATCTAAATAGTACTCTGGTTCTTGACCGTCCTGAGAACGATAGTAACAAACAGGATGAATTTGATTTGTTGGTAGATGCATTTCATTTAATGCAACGCAATATCGTTAACTCAATTTCACTGTTATCAAAGAGTGAGCAAAATTTATCACAAACATTAAACAGTATTGGTGATGCCGTTATTGCGACTGACAATAAAGGGTATATCACAAGAATGAATCCTATTGCAGAAGAGTTAACGGCATGGACAATTGAGGAAGCAAAAGGTAAAGCCTTATTTGAAGTATTTCCTATCGTAAATGCATTGACACGAAAAGCAATGGTTAGCCCTGTTGATCAAGTACTTGAATCAGGAAAAATTGTTGGGTTGGCAAATCACAGTTTGTTATTAGCAAGGGATGGAAAGGAATATCAGATTTCAGATAGTGCTGCGCCTATTATTGATGAAAGTGACAATATCATTGGTGTTATTCTTGTATTCAGAAACGTCACAGAAGAATATGCCTTACAAGAATCAGTTAAGAACAATGAAGCTCATTTGCAGGCAATTATGAATAATAGCCCTGCGGCGATTTGTGTTAAGAGTCTTGATGGCAAGTTCATTATGATTAACCGCGAATATGAAAAGCTTTTAGGAAGATCGAATGAGGATGTTGTAGGTAAAACAACATATGATGTTTTTCCTTTTGAAGTGGCAGAAGAATTGGTGAATAACGATCAAGACGTTATTGCATCACGTATATCACTTCAGTCAGAAGAGAAGATACCACACGCTGAAAATATGCATTTATATTCAAGCACCAAATTCTGTTTATTTGATTCGGATGGTGAGCCTTATGCGTTATGTAGTATTTCAACTGATATAACCGAGCAGCGAAAGCAAAGTGAAATGTTACGTCGTACCCAAAAAATGGATGCACTTGGGAAGTTAACCGGTGGTGTTGCACATGATTTTAATAATATGCTCAATGTGATTATCGGTTATTCAGAGATATTGAGTCGTAATCTGGATGATGGCTCATCTAACCAGCATTTCGCAAAAGAAATTAAAGAAGCGGGGCAGCGCGGTGCTGCATTAACCAGAAAGTTATTGTCATTTTCAGGTCAAACAGCTTCAACACAGTCATGTGTAAATATTAATGATGTCTTGAAAGATGACATTAATATGTTAAAGAAAACATTAACTGCGCGCATTCATATTAACCTGAAACTGGATGATGAACTCTGGTTTACGTTAGTAGACAAAGGTGAGCTTGAAGATGCTATCTTGAATTTAAGTATTAATGCTATGCATGCAATGCCTGCTGGTGGCAAGTTAACCTATCTATCATTAAATGAAAAATTATCACCGAGAGAGGCTGATAATTTAGGTTTACCCTGTGCTGGTGATTATGTCCGGTTATCGTTGATAGACACGGGAATCGGCATGGATGAACAAATGGTCAATAAAATATTCGATCCATTTTTTACTACTAAAGGTGAGCGAGGAACGGGGCTTGGTTTAAGCCAGGTCTTTGGTTTTATGGAACGTTGTAATGGCGTTATTAAAGTTTTTTCAGAAGTGGGTGTAGGTACTGAGTTTACGATGTATTTTCCTCGCACAATGTCTGATGAAAATATGATAGAACAAGAAGTAGCTAGCAATACAGAAGATGATAATTTAAGTGGCACTGAAAATATTTTACTGGTTGATGATGAGGTCGCCTTACTGGATCTGGGTAAAGATATATTTCAGCAGCGTGGTTATCAGGTGTTCTGTGCCGAGGGCGCAGATGGTGCGCTATGGACGTTGTCGCGCAATAAAATCGATGTCATGGTTAGTGACGTCATTATGCCGGGCGTCGATGGTTATGAATTAGCACGGAAGGTAAAACGTATGTATCCAGATGTTAAGATTCAGTTGGTGAGTGGTTATTCAAGTGAGCGTCTTGGTAAGGAAAAAGATAATCCCTATACCAAAACGATTATTGATAAACCCTATTCAGCGGAACAATTACTGGGGCGAGTACGTAGCTTAATAGACGACGCTTAGTGTCTAAAGTGCCGCATACTGGTAAAGACCATCGCAATATCATTTTCATCCGCTGCTGCAATCACTTCATCATCACGCATGGAACCACCCGGTTGAATAACCGCACGAATACCCACACTGGCAGCTTGATCAAGACCATCACGGAAAGGAAAGAATGCATCACTGGCCATGACGGAACCGTTTACTTCCAGTTTGGCATGTTCGGCTTTAATCCCGGCAATACGCGCTGAGTTAATACGACTCATTTGGCCTGCACCAACGCCGATAGTCATGCCATCACGCGCATAGACAATCGCATTGGATTTAACGTATTTAGCTACCTTCCAGCTGAATAGTAAGTCGAGCATTTCCTGCTTGGTTGGTTCGCGTTTAGTGACAATCTTGATGTCATTATCAAGCAATAAGTCGGCATCTTGAACTAACAGGCCGCCGTTCACGCGCTTGAAGTCCAGTCGGTTTGACGCTTCGTTTGGCCACTGACCACATTCTAATAGGCGAACATTCTTCTTTGCTTTTACAACCTCAATCGCAGCGGTACTAACGGTAGGCGCAATAATGACTTCCACGAATTGGCGGTCAACAATCGTTTGCGCTGTTTCAGCATCAAGTTCACCATTGAAGGCAATAATGCCGCCGAAAGCAGATTCAGGATCAGTGCTGTAAGCGCGATCATAGGCTTCTAATAATGAGCCACCGGTTGCAACACCACAGGGGTTGGCATGTTTAACAATGACACAGCTTGGTGCATCGCTAAATTGTTTAACGCACTCCAGGGCGGCATCGGTGTCGCCAATATTGTTATAGGAAAGCTCTTTACCCTGTAATTGTTTGGCTGTGCTAATGCTGGCTTCTTTCGCACCGGCTTCAATGTAAAACGCAGCCGATTGATGAGGGTTTTCACCGTAGCGCATTTCCTGTGTTTTGATGTACTGGCTATTGAAGGTGCGGGGAAAACCAGCAGGTTTATCATCATCACCAATCGCACCTAAATAGTTAGCAATAGCACCATCATATTGCGCGGTGTGTTCAAATGTTTTAACCGCGAGATCAAAGCGGGTTGCATCGCTAATGGCATTCGCATTTTTGCTCATTTCATCGAGTACACGTTGGTAATCGGCGGCATCAACCACAACCGTTACTGCCGCGTGATTTTTGGCGGCTGCGCGAAGCATGGTGGGACCACCAATATCGATATTTTCAATTGCCATTGGAAGATCACAATCATCACGAGCGATGGTGGCGGCGAAAGGGTAGAGATTAACCACCACCATATCAATCGGTGGAATGTCATGTTCCTGCATCACGGCATCATCGGTACCACGACGACCTAATAAACCACCGTGCACTTTGGGGTGCAAGGTTTTTACACGCCCGTCCATCATTTCCGGGAAGCCGGTGTAGTCAGAGACTTCAATGACCGCAATACCACTGTCTGCGAGCATTTTAGCGGTGCCACCGGTTGATAAAATCTCAATATTCTGTGCCGCAAGAGCGGCAGCAAATTCAACAATACCGGTTTTGTCAGAAACACTGATGAGTGCGCGACGGATAGCAGACATGACTTACCTCTAAAAATAATTAATCAAGATTGTACTGTTTCATTTTTTTGCGCAGGGTACCGCGATTCAGCCCTAACATAATGGCAGCGCGGCTTTGGTTACTGCGGGTGTGTTCTAATACGGCTCGTAATAAGGGTTCTTCCATTTCCTGTAGAACCATTTGGTATAAATTATCAGGTTCATGACCATCCAGATGATGGAAATAATCTTTTAACGCGGTGGCGATACATTCGCGCAGTGGGCGGTTAGATTGTTCCGTACTGACTTCAAATACGGTTTCTTCTGCAATAGCTTGTTGGAGGTTATTCATGCGGCAATTTCTTGTTTTTGGATTAGTTTAAGGAAAAAATCGTGAATCATATCAAGTTGTTCTGCACTGCTTTCAACACGGGTGACGGCACGGCGGAACTCGGCACCATGTGCCTGTCCCTTGCTGTACCAGGCAATATGTTTGCGGGCGACACGAACACCAGTGAATTCGCCATAAAATTCATACAGGTTGGCTAGGTGTTCAAGCAGTATATCGCGGATTTCAACCAGTGAGGGTTCCGCCAGGGTTTCACCGGTTGTTAAAAAGTGGTCAATTTCGCGGAAAATCCATGGGCGACCTTGTGCGGCGCGGCCAATCATGACCGCATCAGCACCGGTGTAATTCAGTACAAAACGGGCTTTTTCAGGGGTACTGATATCACCATTGGCAACCACCGGAATGGCGATACGACTTTTTACATCAGCAATAGTGTCGTATTCAGCATCGCCTTTATACGCATCGGCGCGGGTACGACCGTGAATAGCCAGCGATTGAATACCGGCATCCTCGGCAATGCGTGCAATAGTCGGGGCATTGCGGTTGTCACGATCCCAGCCAGTACGAATTTTCAGTGTGACAGGGATATCAACCGCAGCAACAACGGCTTCCAGTATTTCACCCACCAGCTTTTCATTCTGCAGGAGTGCCGAGCCTGCCATGACATTACAAATTTTCTTGGCGGGGCAACCCATGTTGATATCAATAATTTGAGCACCGTTATCGGCATTGTGTTTGGCGGCTTCAGCCATCATCGCAGGATCTGAGCCGGCAATCTGGACTGAACGAGGATCAGTTTCCCCATCATGGTTGGCGCGGCGCTTGGTTTTTTCGCTACCCCATAATAGTGAATTGGATGTCACCATTTCAGACACAGCCATCCCCGCGCCAAGACGCTTACAGAGCTGGCGGAACGGCCTATCTGTCACGCCGGCCATGGGCGCGAGAATTAAGCGGTTACTGATTTGGTAAGGTCCGATTTGCATAGAAAATAATATTATTTTGTATCGTTATGTATTTTTTGAGGCCTTGTCGACCACAGTAAACGGACGGCTAATCATACGCGCATTGAAGGTGTCGTCAAAGTGCTAAAAGCGTATTTAATGCGGTTTATTTGAAGATAAACAGGAAGCTGACGGCATTTTTGCCAGGATCAACGAGTTCCAGTGAAATATTGACAAGATTGTTAGGAGCGATCCCCTGTTTTAGGTTGATATCATCGGGCAAGTATTGTTTTGGTAGAAAATCTCGCCCGGCGATGATTCGACCTTCAATATCGTGGAATTGTATTTGAAGTATTGGAAATGCCTGCCTGAATTTAGCTTGATTTGTAATGGTGGCTTTAACGCTGAGTGCATTCTTAATATTAGGGTGGCTGCGAATCTCTCGGCTTTTTAAAATTATATTATTGGGTGCTCTGGGCAAGGCAAGATCGCAGTCTAAGCTGGCACAGAGACTTTGCATGAGTGGTCGGAATCCTCGTTCGGCAAGGTTATCTCGCAAAAGAAATATGCTTTGAGCAATGAACAGTAATATTAATATTGTGCTTATCAGAATGTATCTGAACGGCATTGACGTTTGTATTGATGGTGTTGTTTGAAGTTCGGGGTAGAGCTCTGAAGGATCATAACCATCATCGGATAAATCGCCGATCTCATCTGTCATCGTTTGCGCGTCATGCTCACCATTGGCGGCGCTTAATGAAGTATCAATTGATAATGTATTGGTTTGAATTGGATTAAGTTCAGTTTGAGACTCATTTTCATGGGTGTCGATGACGGGTTTATCCGTATTGACTAAGCGTAAATTGGGTTGATTCTGTTTTACAGAAGGTTCTTCCTGCTCTGTTTCCTGCTTTGTTTCTTGTTCAATCAGTCGTGTTAAATCGGTTTCGGTTATAGAAGGCTCATTATTATTGTCATCACTGGAATCTAATTCAGGTACCTCAATGCTAACAACGTCTAGCTGAATGTCGTCCAGGTCATCGATAGAAAGTTCTTCAATAGAGAGTTCAGGGTTATTGATCTCGCTTAGAACAGGCGCATCGGGCGTTGAGATGATATCGGCAGTAAAAACCTCATCACATTGACCACAACGGACTTGACCATCAGCAGCCTGTAACTGTTCATCTGTCACATGAAATAGCGTTTGGCAATGTGGGCATTGGGTCTGCATAGAATCTAACAATAGCATTGATTGGCTAGCGATGTAGCAGTGCTAGCGTTTGACACCACTTAGGCGAATCCAGTCTCCTTGTTGAGCCGGTTCACTGATTTCACAATGACGATGATAAGCAGTGGCTACATTGTCGGCTTGTTCAGCAAGAATACCCGATAATACCAATCTGCCACCCGGACGCAGCGCCGCACATAGCCTGTCGGCAAGTTCGGCAAGTGGGCCGGCAAGAATATTGGCAAGCAGCATATCGTAGCCCGCCTCGGGAAGATCCATCGGTAGATGAGTGCTAATAAGCTCGCTGACTTGATTGCGCTCGGCATTATCATTTGTTGCTTGCAATGCCTGAGGGTCAATATCGATGGCGGTGACTTTTGCCGCACCCAGTTTAGCGGCGGCAATGGCTAAAATTCCGGAACCACAGCCATAGTCGAGGACTTGTTTGTGCTTTAAATCCTGTTCATCCAGCCACTGCAGGCAGAGTGATGTGGTGGGGTGGGTGCCTGTTCCAAAAGCCAGACCGGGATCGAGCAGGATATTGACGGCACCGGGTTCTGGCGCATCGCACCAACTGGGCACGATCCAGATATTGTCACCAAATTGCATCGGATGGTAATCATCCATCCATACTCGCGACCAGTCCTTGTCTTCAAGTGGTTCAAGACGATGACTGGCAATAATGATGTCGGGCAGTTGATCGCTTAATTGTTGAAGTAATTCAGGCGTATCAATGTCTGCTTCAAACAAACCGGTGATTTCCAGATTTGCCCAGAGCGGTGTTTCCCCCGGAAGGGGTTCGAACAGAGGCTGGTCTTCTGCATCGATCATGGTGACCGCTTGTGCGCCCATTTGCTCGAGCGCATCACTGACCCTTTCGGCATGTTCAGTATCTGAGCGGAGTGTTAGACGAAGCCAGGGCATGATAAAACCAGGTTTGTCATTATGACAAACCCAGTTTTTTCTCGAGGAAGTGGATGTTTGCGCCACCGGCCTGGAAGGCACTGTCATTAAGAATATCCAAATGCAGATCGACGTTGGTTTTAATACCATCAATGACCAGTTCACTCAGTGCACCACGCATACGAGCAATGGCAATCTCGCGAGTATCACCATGCGTGATAATTTTACCAATCATTGAATCGTAATTGGGGGGAACGCGATAGCCATTGTAAATATGTGAATCAACACGCACACCAATACCACCGGGAGCATGGAAGTTGTTAATAGTGCCGGGTGAAGGCATAAATGTTTTCGCATCTTCAGCATTGATACGACACTCAATTGAGTGGCCATGGATTGAAATATCTTCTTGTTTGAAAGACAGCTCCATACCGGCTGCGATACGAATTTGCTCTTTAACAATATCCACACCAGTGATCATTTCAGTCACCGGATGTTCAACCTGAACACGGGTATTCATTTCAATGAAATAGAATTCGCCATTTTCAAACAGGAATTCGAAGGTACCGGCACCGAGGTAGCCGGTTTTGCGACAGGCTTCGGCACAACGTTCACCAATGAAGGCACGTTGTTCTTCGGTAATGCCGGGTCCGGGCGCTTCTTCAACGACTTTTTGATGACGGCGTTGCATTGAACAATCACGTTCCGCAAGGTGAATGGCATTGCCATGAGAATCAGAGAGAACCTGAATTTCAATATGACGTGGATCACCGAGGAATTTTTCCATGTAAACAATATCATTATTAAAGGCAACGCGTGCTTCACTGCGGGTCAGTGAAATGGCGTTTAATAATGCCGCTTCACTGTGTACAACACGCATACCACGACCACCACCACCACCGGCGGCTTTAATAATAATCGGGTAACCAATTTCCTGAGCGATTTTGGTAACGTTCGGATCGTCTTCGGTAATCGGGCCGTCAGAACCCGGTACACAGGGGATACCGGCGGCTTTCATGGTTTCAATCGCCGTGATTTTATCGCCCATGGTACGAATATCATTGGCGGATGGACCAATAAAGGTAAAACCGCTTTGTTCAACACGTTCAGCAAAGTCAGCATTTTCTGAAAGGAAACCATAACCGGGATGAATCGCCATGGCATCGGTAACTTCAGCCGCACTAATAAGTGCAGGTACATTCAGGTAGCTGTCTACTGAGGATGGTGGACCAATACAAACTGCTTCGTCAGCAAGACGAACGTGTTTTAGATCACGATCAGCCGAGGAATAAACGGCGACAGTTTTAATGTCCATTTCACGGCAGGCACGGAGAATACGAAGTGCGATTTCACCGCGATTGGCTATAACAATTTTTTCAAACATAATTGTGAGTTCTTTGTTGTAGATTATTCAATAACGAACAAAGGTTCATCGTATTCAACAGGCTCGCCGTTATTGGCAAGAATGGCTTTGATCACACCGCTTTTATCAGCTTCAATTTGATTGAGGATTTTCATCGCTTCGATAATACAAATGGTTTCACCTTTACTGACGCTTTGACCTACCTGTACAAATTCAGGGGAGCCCGGTGCCGGTGAACGGTAGAAAGTGCCCACCATGGGTGACTTAACAATATGACCACTTGGTAGTGCATCTGCATCACTGCTTGCCTCCGCCACAGGTGCCGCTGCTGCAGGTGTGGGCGTTGCTGCTGGAGCAGGTGCTGTCATTTGCATCATGGCAGGTGCAGCGGCAACACTACTGTTACGCGTGATGCGTACAGATTCTTCTCCTTCTTTAATTTCAATTTCTGCAATACCCGATTCTTCGAGTAGTTCGATTAATTTTTTTACTTTGCGAATATCCATAGTATTAACTCATTCTTAAATATGTTCAGTTTGTTGCAGATTCAGCGTGTTTAATCGCTGCCTGTAACGCCAATTCGTAACCCTGTGCACCTAAACCACAAATAACCCCGACAGCGATATCCGAAAAATAGGAATCACGGCGAAATTCTTCACGGGCATGCACATTGGATAAATGTAATTCAATAAAAGGGATTGCTACGCCTGCCAATGCATCGCGAACCGCGACACTGGTATGGGTAAATGCAGCGGGATTGATGATAATGAAGGCAACGCCTTCTTGCTGTGCTTGTTGAATGCGGTTAACCAGTTCGTGTTCGGCATTACTTTGCAGGCAATCGAGTTCATGGCCGGCGGCTTTTGCCTGTGCAAGCGCGGCCTTTTCTATGTCTGCGAGGGTTGTGGCACCATAGACATCCGGCTCGCGGGTGCCGAGTAGATTCAGGTTGGGACCATTAAGTAGCAGTAATTTAGCCATCAATACGCCTGGGTTAAAATAAATAGCTTCAAATAACGCCTAGATCGAAGCATTTCCCTGCATGATCAGACCACTTTTTTCATCAAAAATCCCGTGTATTGTGCAGGACAATATCGAATTTGTCCAGTTCTATGCACGTTTTTGGAACTTAGGTCACAAATCGGCGGAAATGGCGACAAATTAAAGCGGATAGCTTGCCTGAAGCCGGTATTTTTACAGGAGGGCTTTAATTTTCTCTTCGGCGGTTGTTTTAAGTAATTCACCACGTTGAATAAAATTAATTTTGCCTTTGCGATCAACAATCACCGTGTAAGGTAATGTGCCAAAACGGTTGCCGTATTGTTTGCTGGTGTTAATAGCATCAAGATCGCCAAGTAGCATTGGGTAATTCACACCGTAGGTATCGGCAAAGTCTTCAACATTGTCTTTTTCATCAATGGCAACGCCAATAAACTGTAAACCTTGTGCGCCATATTTTTCCTGTAGTTCAACGAAAGCAGGTGTTTCTTTACGGCAAGGTGGACACCAGGTTGCCCAGAAATTAATGACTAAAACTTTTCCGTCCCACTCGGTTAATTTTCGTTGTACACCGTCCATATCCGGTAATGAGAATTCGGGTCGATATGATCCTATTTTTGCAATAACAGGTGTTGATACATTAGTTTGCTCATTGCTGGTGCTTGCACTTGATGTTTCTGCATTGCTATCACAGCCTGAAAGAGAGATAGCGAGTAATCCAGCAAGTAATAATAATTTTTTATTCACGAGTTCGTTTCTCTTTTTTTATAATGCTTGTTTAAGATGGGCAGTGAAATCGGCGGCATCTTTGAAACCGTAGAAGTCTTTGCTTTTATTGCGTTGACCATTTTTATCAAAAAACAGTATTGCAGGTGGTCCATAGACACGTAACCTTTTTTGCACTGCAGAGGTGTCAGGGTTGGATGGATCGGTGACATCAACTTGTAGTGCAACAAAATTATCCATTAATTTTTTCACATCAGGATCTGAAAAAGTGCTTTTTTCAAGACGTAGGCAATCGGTACACCATACGGCAAAGAAATCGATCATGACTGGTTTGCCTGCCGCTTTTGCTTTTGCCAGTTCACGATCTAAATCAGCAATAGATTTAATCTGGATAAAGACTTCATGACCTGATTGACTGGTGTTTGATTCATTTGTCGATACACTGACAGTACTTGCACCAAAGCTACTAAAATTCACAGGGTGCATAATGTCCCGGTTACCTTGAACGCTACCCATGAGCGACAAGACACCCCAGACCAGGAATACTGTACCCAAGCCTTTCCAGAATGAACGCCAACCACTGGCGGCTTCAGGTAAGCTTTGCGTTGCGCCCATGTAAACACCCAGGGTAATCAGGAATACACCCCAAAGTAATAACACAGGGACATCGGGTAGTACGGTCAGGATATGGATGGCGACGGCGATGAGCAATACGCCAAAGAAGTATTTAACGCTATCCATCCATGTGCCGGCTTTAGGAATTAATGCACCGGCGCCAATACCAATGGCAATCAGAATCGCACCCATCCCCCATGACATAGAGAACATGATTAAGCTACCGAGAACAGGATCTTGTGATTCAATGGCAACGAGTAGCACGGATAATAAAATAGGTGATGCGCAGGCACCAACAATCATTGAAGAAAGTATGCCCATCAGGAACACGCCAAACAAAGAGCCGCCTTGTAGTCCTGAACTTTTGGTTTGCATGCGTGATTGAATCGCGGCAGGCATTTGAATGGTAAATAATCCAAACATCGACAATGCAAGAATAACCAAAATAATACTCACGCCACCGATTAACCAAATATTCTGGAAATGGGCTTGTAGTTGGTCACCCGACTTACCGGCAAAATACCCTGCGATGGTATAGATAACGGATGTGCCGAGAACATAACTGGCAGATAACATCCCGCCTTTAAATTTGGTAATTTTCCCGTCAACACTTTGGCCAACAATAATACTGGATAGAATTGGTACCATTGGAAGCACGCAAGGTGTAAAGGTTAAACCCAGGCCCACAACAAACGCAATTAAGATATACCAGAGATAACTTTTATTAGCAGCAGATGTGTTTTCGCTACTCACTGTCGCGGCATTAGTTTGTGTTGGTGATTTTGTTGCAAGTGTGTTGCTAACGGTTAAGTCCGTTTTCTTCGTCATTGGCGGATAACAAATACCGGCATCCGCACAGCCCTGAAATTTAGCAGTAAAAGAAATCGTGCCAGCAGCGGGAGCATTATCAACCGGAATAACGATAGAAAGCGTCTTCATATACACTTCAACTTCGCCTTCACTACCATCAGGTAGAATACCGTGGTGCATTTTTCCCTTGGGTAAATTTACTTTGCCTAGTTGAACGCCGGCGGTATCAGTACTGAAACTGAACTTGTCTTTATATAGGTAGTAACCTTCCGCAATCGTCCAGTCTGCAACGATGTTGCCATTCTTATCGAGGCTGGCGCTGTAGCTGAATGCTTGATCGGGAGATAAAAATTCACGCTGTCCACCACCAAGTAAACTATCACCCAGGGAACTGAGTTTTTGTATGCCACTTGTTGGTGCTGCAGCGGCAGGAGGAAGGTTAAGCAAAATAGTGTGTTTCGCCGGTGGGTAACAAACCCCGAGATCAGCGCAACCTTGAGCGCCAACCGTGATCCGTAATGAGGTGGCATCACTATTTCGGATTAGCGGTACTTTAATCGCCAGCTTGTGACGATAAACTTCCAGTTCACCTTCTGTACCATCAGGGCGAACACCAAATTTTTTCTTGCCCGGCGGTAAGGTGATTTCGCCTAATTCAATGCCGGCTGTTTCAGACTTGAAATTGAATTTGTCGTTGTACATGTAATAGCCGTCGGCGGCGGTCCATTCAACTTCGACGGTATTGGCATCAATAGCGCGAGCAATAACACTGAAGGCTTGATCGGGAGGTAATAAATCCTCTTCACTTAAGGCAAATACTTGTGAGCTCAGCACTAAGCCGAGAAAGGCTATCAGTAGTTTTTTCATCATTATTGTCTCTAATTTTGGTGACAGGACATTATTATTTATTGTGTGACACAGTACATGATCCACGTACCCAATCAAGATACTCGGATAACCCGACCTCTATAGGGACAGCAATTATCTCCGGAAGTTCGTAAGCGTGCTCAGTAACAATGAATTGTTGCAGAGCTGGATACACTCCAGATGTGGTTTTGATGAGTAATAATTCCTCTGTGCCTTGTTGGCGTTTGCCTTGCCAACGGTAGATGGAGGTAAGCCCTGGCACAATATTGATGCAGCCGGCTAATTCAGCATCAATAATGCTGTTCGCCATTTTAATGGCCGCATCATGGTCAGGGCAGGTGCAGTACACCATTAATAATTGTTCTGAGACGTTCATAGGAGGCTAAGATACAAGATATTCGCTCGTAGCGCTTGTAATCAGAATAATCGCCCCTATTTTAATGGAATGCGTGTTTCTCAAATTTTGTTGTTATTGTTTCTCTCTATCCCTTTAATTGAAATTTATTTCCTTATTCAGGTTGGCGAGGTCATTGGCGCTTTTCCAACGGTTGTTATGGTGGTATTTACAGCTGTGCTAGGCGCTATGTTATTGAGAGTACAAGGTTTATCGACATTAAAGCGTGTACAGGCTGCCTCGGCTCGAGGAGAATTGCCTGCTTTGGAAATGCTTGAAGGCATGATGTTACTGATAGGGGGCGCGATGTTACTGACCCCTGGCTTTTTTACCGATGCCATCGGTTTTCTTTGTCTTATTCCACCACTACGTCAGGCCTTGATTCGTTACTGGATAAGGCGTTATGGCGCAAAAATGCAGTCTCACTCAACGAATGATTCCCGCTCACAAGGACCTAAAACACTCGAAGGTGAATACTGGAAAGATGACGAATAATTATTTTTAAGCGCATCCCCCTTGATTTTTCCCATTCCGCCCTTATTATTAGCACTCATTAACGGAGAGTGCTAACAGCACACCCCAATATAATATAACTAATTGAATTTATTGAAAATCCTACTAGGAGATGTGATTAATGAACATTCGTCCATTACATGACCGCGTTATTATTCGACGCACTGAAGAAGAAACTACCAGCGCAGGCGGCATTGTGATCCCTGATTCAGCGACTGAAAAACCAGCAATGGGTGAAGTACTGGCTGTTGGTAAGGGTACGACTAATAACAATGGCGATGTCACACCCCTTGACGTAAAAGTCGGTGACACAGTCATTTTTGGTAAATTTTCCGGTAACGAAGTGAAAGCCGATGGCGAAACACTGCTGGTTATGCGTGAAGAAGACATTATGGGTGTGATTGAAGGCTAAGCCTTGTCGCAATCATCGTAACAAACAGAATTTAAAAAGGAATAATCATGACAGCTAAAGACGTAAGATTTGGAGACGATGCCCGCCAAGGCATGGTTCGCGGCATTAACGTTCTCGCCAACGCAGTAAAAGTAACCCTCGGACCTAAAGGTCGTAACGTTGTGTTAGAAAAAAGCTTCGGCGCACCCACTGTTACTAAAGATGGTGTATCGGTTGCCAAAGAAGTTGAGCTTCAAGACAAATTTGAAAACATGGGCGCACAAATGGTGAAAGAAGTAGCATCACAAACTTCTGACATCGCCGGTGACGGTACAACCACCGCAACCGTATTGGCTCAAGCCATTGTTCGTGAAGGGATGAAATCAGTTGCAGCGGGTATGAACCCAATGGATCTGAAGCGCGGTATTGATAAAGCGGTTGTTGCCGCTGTTGAAGAATTGAAAAGCATTTCTACACCTTGTGATGACAACAAAGCCATTGCACAAGTGGGTACTATCTCTGCTAATTCTGATGACAATATCGGTAATATCATTGCAGATGCGATGGAAAAAGTCGGTAAAGAAGGCGTTATCACAGTTGAAGAAGGTTCAGCACTTGATAACGAACTGGATGTTGTTGAAGGCATGCAGTTCGACCGTGGTTACCTTTCACCTTACTTTGTTAACAACCAACAAAGCATGTCGGCTGAAATGGACACACCGCTGATTCTTATTCACGATAAAAAAATATCAAACATTCGCGACCTACTCCCAGTACTGGAAGCCGTTGCAAAAACGGGTAAACCATTATTAATTATTGCAGAAGATATTGACGGTGAAGCATTAGCGACATTAGTTGTGAACAACATCCGCGGTATCGTTAAAGTATGTGCCGTAAAAGCGCCTGGTTTTGGTGACCGTCGTAAAGCGATGTTACAAGATCTTGCTATTCTAACGGGCGCAACAGTGATTGCCGAAGAAGTTGGTTTGTCACTTGAAAAAGCCGGTCTGGATGAACTCGGTAGCGCTAAGCGTATTGTTGTAACAAAAGATGAAACAATTGTGATTGATGGTGCAGGTAATGCAACAGAAATCAGTGACCGTGTTAACCAAATTCGTGCTCAAATGGAAGAAACATCTTCAGATTACGACCGTGAAAAAATGCAAGAACGTGTTGCTAAATTAGCAGGCGGTGTTGCGGTTATTAAAGTGGGCGCAGCAACTGAAGTTGAAATGAAAGAAAAGAAAGCGCGCGTTGAAGATGCACTGCATGCAACACGTGCAGCGGTAGAAGAAGGTGTTGTACCTGGCGGTGGTGTTGCATTGATTCGTGCCTTACAGTCTATTCAGGATCTGAAAGGTGATAACGAAGAGCAAAACATCGGTATCGCCATTGCACGCCGTGCAATGGAAGAACCACTTCGTCAAATTGTGACTAACGCCGGTGAAGAAGCCTCTGTTGTTTTATCAAAAGTATTAGAAGGTAAAGCTAACTTCGGTTACAACGCAGGCAACGGTACTTACGATAACATGATCGATATGGGTATTCTTGATCCAACCAAGGTAACACGTAGTGCATTACAAAATGCAGCATCGGTTGCCGGTCTGTTAATTACCACTGAATGTATGATCGCTGAAGCACCATCGGATGCAGCTGGCGGCGATGCACCTGCTGATATGGGTGGCATGGGTGGTATGGGCGGCATGGGAGGTATGGGCGGCATGATGTAATGGCTGCTTTACCTTCAGGTTAATGCCTGAGCCTAAAAAAGACCTCGCTATTTTTAGCGGGGTCTTTTTGTTTGTGGGTTTGGTTCGCACTGCTGCCAGCAGCTAACAACTGACATCATTGCTGATGGTTTTGGGTTAACTGTTTTTTTAATAGGTTCCAGTAATAGGTTCCAGAGACCTATTTCCGAGACCTATTTTCCAAGGAGTTGGCATCCGTTATTGTGCAGCGCCGAATTACAAGCGTCCCGCAGGGCGCTTGTCTCGGCGATGTGCAATAACGGATGGCGACGACCACCTCAAAACCGATCGTTGATAACCACATCATCCATAGATAGCTGAGTCGGTCTTTCCCACGGCTCTTGTGTTGCTTTACCAACCACCACCATCATGCTTATGACGTGATCGTCAGGTAGGTTAATTAACTTACCTACAGCATCGAAATCAAAGCCATCCATCGGGCAGGAATCATAGCCCATGTCTTTAGCGGTAAGCATGATGGTTTGTGCAGCGATGCCACAGGTACGCATGGCTTCGTCACGTTGTACTTGTTGCAGGTCACGGTAGTAAGGATCAATCGCTTCAACCATGAAGTCTTGCACCGCTTCAGATGCATTGGCCCAATAGCGCCGTGGTTCTTTTTGCCATGCATTGAGATCGGCACAGAGAATAATAAGCAAGGAGGCATCGGTGACTTGTGCCTGATCCCAGGCGGCCGCACGAATTTGTTTGCGTAGCTCAGGATCTTTTACGAGTACAAAACGATAGTTCTGTTGGTTATAGGCTGTTGGTGATAACTTCGCCAATGACATGAGATGGTTGATTTCATCATCAGAGAATCGGTGTGAAGCATCGTAGTGTTTTACGGCACGGCGTTGAGTAATAGCATCGGCTGTTTGCATGTGGGTTTCCTTTGTCTTGTTTGGAATCAATAGGGTTTATGGTAAATCAAAAATCAAGGCTTCGGCTGTTTGCAGGCTTTTAAAATTAACACTGTTTACATCCGTTATAGTGGCGGCATCACCAGCTGATAAATGTTGCCCGTCAATATCAAGTTCACCAGCGACAATATGTACATAGATGCTGCGTCCTGTCGTGGTAGCATGCAACAGTGATTCACCGCTGTTGAGTTTGAGTTGATATAAATAAGCATCCTGATGAATCAGAAATGAGTCACCCTGTGCATCAGGTGAGGCAATCAGTTGCAGCCCTTGTGTGGCTGTAAATTTTTTCTGTTGGTAACCTGGTTTAATTCCCAGGCTGTCAGGCTGAATCCATATCTGAAATAATTTTAATGATTCCGTGAGTGATGGATTGTATTCACTGTGTGTAATGCCCGATCCGGCACTCATTAATTGAAACTCACCGGCAGGAAGTATTTCAGTATTGCCCATGCTGTCTTTGTGTTCGATGCGACCGGCGGTCACATAGGTAATGATTTCCATGTCTTGATGGGAGTGGGTAGGAAAGCCCTGACCCGCTTCGATATGATCATCATTAATGACACGTAGTGACGAAACACCCATGTGTTCGGCGTCGTAGTAGCTGCCAAAAGAGAAGCTATGTTTGGCTTTTAGCCAGCCATGGTTGACTGTGCCTCGTTCATCGCTGTGTCTGACTGTGATCATTGTTATGTCTCCTTTTTGCCTGTTTTGACGATGAATTCAGCATATATGTTGTCATTATTAAGATAAATAGACTATATAAAGACAGTTTGTTTCTTTATAATTGACAATATGGATCGTTTTCACAGCATGTCAGTGTTTATTGAAGTCGTTGATCGCGGCGGTTTTACCGCGGCACAAGAAAGAACCGGTTTATCGCGTGCTCAAATCAGTAAGCTGGTGATGCAGCTAGAAGCACATTTAGGCACACGTTTATTGAACCGCACAACACGTCGCATCAGCCTGACCGAGATGGGGCGCATATATTACGAGCGCTGTAAGGTGTTGTTGCTTGAAGTTGATGAAATCGACAGCATGGCAGGCGAACATACAGAGACACCTCGTGGAACCTTGACGATTGGTGCCCCGGGATCGTTTGGCATCTTGCATTTTAAAGATGTGATTACAGAATACATGAAGCAGTATCCTCAAGTGCAGATTTCATTGCAGCTGACCGACCGTTTTGTTGATGTTGTGGATGAGGGATTTGATGTCGTGATACGTATTGCCGAGATGGCAGATACAAGTTTAATTGCACGAAAACTTTCTAGCTGTAAGTTGGTTTATTGCGCCTCGCCAAAATATTTGAAAGAACACGGAACACCCAATGTTCCTCAGGATTTAGCGTTACATCATTGTTTGCTTTACTCCAATGCAGATAAACCGGATACATGGTCATTTTACGGGCCAGCAGGTATTGAGAATGTGCGTGTTAGTGGACCACTGACAACGGATAATGGCCATATTTTGAGAGCGGCAGCATTGGCTGATTTAGGCATTGTGTTTATGCCAACCTTTATTGTTGGCGAAGACCTTCGTAACGGCAGTTTGCAACAAGTGTTAAGCGATTATTGTCCACCTGAATTAAATATTAATGCTGTGTTTCCCTCGCGACGTTATTTGTCGGCAAAGGTACGAACCTTTATTGATTTTGCGGCGCAATATTTTTCTGATGAACCTGCGTGGGATTAACATGAATAGGTTCCAGAGACATATTATCTTATCAGAGACATATTATCCTTAAGGTTGGTTCGCACTGCTGCCAGGACTTAGCTGTTGGCTGCAGGACGCTTGTAATTCGCCATCACCTAAGTCCTGACATCAGTGCTTGTAATCTTAGGTTAGTTGCCTTTGTTTGGGGAGGCTTTGTTTAAGGAGTTGTTATCACGTACTGTGCAGCGCCGAATTACAAGCGTCCCGCAGGGCGTTTGTCTCGGCGATGTGCAGTACGTGATAACAGCGACCATCTACTAACCTGTTAATCTGGTTGAGTATCAGTTGGTTCGGGTTCAAGGCTTAGACTAAAACTAGCAGCCCCTTCCATGGGCGCTTCTTCTTCCTCTTCTTCCGGTTCTTCCAACAGGCTTAAACCTGAATCTTCTTCAGGCGAAGCACCTTCAGAGAGGCTGATTTTAAGGCGTAAATTATTTGCAGAGTCGGCATTGCGGATCGCTTCTTCTTCAGAGATACGTCCTTGTTTGAATAGCTCTAATAAGGCGTGATCAAAGGTTTGCATACCCAGATTTACTGATTTTTCCATGATTTCTTTCAGCTCACTGACGCCGCCACGTTTAACGGTATCGCGGACAATGGGCGTGCCAAGCAACACTTCAACAGCGGCACAACGCTTGCCATCAACGGTTGGAATAAGACGTTGCGAAATAAAGCCCTGTAAGTTTAGCGATAAGTCATTGAGTAACTGGTTACGGCGTTCTTCCGGGAAGAAATTAATAATACGATCAATTGCCTGATTGGCATTATTTGCGTGCAAGGTCGAAATAGCGAGATGACCGGTTTCAGCGAAGGCGAGTGCGTGCTCCATGGTTTCAGCATCGCGGATTTCACCAATTAGAATTACATCAGGTGCCTGACGTAAGGTGTTCTTTAGTGCATCTTCATAGCTATCTGTATCAACACCCACTTCACGTTGGTTAATAATCGATTTTTTGTGCGAGTGCACATATTCAATTGGATCTTCAATGGTAATAATATGCCCGGCGCTATTGGTGTTGCGGTAATCAATCAGCGATGCCAGCGACGTTGATTTACCGGAACCGGTGCCACCGACAAATAAGATTAATCCATTTTTAGCCATCACTAACTTTTGTAAAACCGGTGGAAGCTTAAGTGATTCAAAGCTGGGGATTTCAGCAACAATATTACGGATCACCATTGAAAGACTGTTACGTTGCTTGAAAATATTGATTCGAAAACGACCAACACCTTTTTCCGAGATAGCGAGGTTCATTTCAGGCTTATTTTCAAATTCGGCGATTTTTTCATCACTCATGACGGAGTATGCAATCTCTTTGATGTCGGCATCGACGAGTGTTTTGGTATCAATGGGAGTGAGTGTGCCCTGAAATTTAGCTGATGGTTTCGCACCCACGGTAAGGTACAGGTCGGAACCGTCTTTCATCGCCAGTATTTTGAGATAATCTTTAAATTCCATGCTCAACTCCAATATAAACAGACTCCTTAATACTTCGGCTAGACGGCAAAGTTCTTTAGTGACATTTTTTTCTTGTCATAAGAGGGCTTTCGAACGTAAGCTATTGATATGAAAGCCTTGCCTCACCGTCACGATATGCCTATGCCCGATGTTTTTAATGAACAGGCTGAGACGCATTGGCAGGCTTATCTTGAGTCATTGACCGAATCTAAACTTGCCCCCCCTTCAGATCCTGAATTGGTTCGTCTGCTTAAACGCCTGTTTGTTTGCAGTGAGTTTGCACGTGACCTTTGTGTACGTGAACCTGACCTGATGGATGAACTTCAGCACAGTGGCGATTTGTTTCGTCATTACCAATACGGCGAACAATTAGCCGTATTGGTTAAGCGCTTGCAGAAGGTAAAACAACAAACAGAACTGATGCGTGTGTTACGTGTTTACCGGCAACGGGAAATGTTACGGCTTGCATTTCGAGATTTATCTAACTGGAATGATTTACATGCCACGACCACGGAACTAAGTTGGTTAGCAGAAGCCTGTATTGAATCGGCGCTGGCATTGCTGTCGCGTTGGCAACAAAAAGAATCAGGCAAGCCGGTGAACAGTCATGGTGAGGAGCAATCCCTGATTGTGATTGGCATGGGTAAGTTGGGTGCACATGAACTTAATTACTCATCCGACATTGATCTTATTTTTACCTACCCGGAAGAAGGTCAGACCAAAGGTAAGCGACTTAAAATGGAAAACAGCGAATATTTTATTCGCCTGAGTCGAAGTTTGATTCATGTTTTGAACACCGCGACCGAAGATGGTTTTGTGTTTCGTGTTGATATGCGCTTACGCCCGTTTGGTGATAGTGGACCTTTGGCAATTAGTGCGGCGGCGTTTGAAGATTATTATCAGGTGCACGGACGTGAGTGGGAACGTTACGCCATGATCAAGGCGCGCATTGTAGCTGGTAATCGTCAACAGGGTGAACCTGTTCTGGCGAGTCTTAAACCCTTTGTATACCGGCGTTATATTGATTTTAGCGTATTTGAATCGCTGCGTGAAATGAAGCAGTTAATTGAACGGCAAGTTGCCATAAAAGGAATGCAAAAAAATATCAAACTGGGTGCGGGCGGTATCCGTGAGATTGAATTTATCGGTCAGGCTTTTCAACTGGTGCACGGTGGTCGCAGAGAGGTGCTTCGCCAACGACCCATTCAAATTATTCTTGATGCATTGGTAGATCTGGAATTATTGCCAGAATATGTCGTGGAAGAATGTCAGGCAGCCTATATTTTATTGCGTGACTGTGAACACCGTTTGCAAATGTGGCGTGATCAACAAACCCATGATTTACCCGATGATGAAATTGCACAACAACGACTTGCCTATGCCATGGGGGTTCAGGATTGGGGTAGTCTGGACTCGCTATTAAGTGCAACGCGCGCCCAGATTGATGCACATTTTCAGGGTGTCTTTGCAACACCACAAACAGATCATGCCGATGAACAAGAGGAAAGTTTGCTAACACTTTGGCAGACAGAATTACCTGATCATCAGGTCGTAGAACTATTAGGTAACGCCGGTTATCAAGATGCAGAGGAAATCTGCCGCCGACTCACGGCATTAAAAGAAAGTTTTACCTATCGTGCTTTGAGCGCACAGGGACGGGGACGATTTGATGATTTAATGCCCCTGTTATTGGGGGCGGCAGTATCAATGCAGGATGCGGATACGGCGCTGATTAGAGTCCTGAATCTGTTGGAACAGATCGCACGACGAACTGCTTATTTATCATTGTTGGTTGAAAATCCGGTGGCACTTTCACAGCTGGTTCGCTTGTGTGCGGCGAGCCCCTGGATCAGCGATCATCTCAGCAGTCACCCTATTTTGCTGGATGAATTGATTAATCCACGGAGTTTATATGCGTTGCCAACACGCGAGCAGCGCAAGGTTGAGCTCGATACCCGAATGCAGGGTATTGATGAGGATGATCTGGAGCAACAAATGGATGTGCTGCGTCAGTTTCAACAAGCCAGCATGTTGGGTGTTGCCGCAGCCGATGTGAATGCTGATATGCCCTTGATGCAGGTGAGTGATCACCTTACCGATATTGCTGAGGTTGTGTTGGAACGAGCCATGGAACTTGCCTGGCAGCATTTGGTTAAAAAACATGGCAAACCACCTTCGGTGGTTGATGGTCAGCCCTGTGATCCGGGTTTTGCGATTCTTGGCTACGGGAAATTAGGCGGAATTGAACTGGGATATGGATCGGATCTGGATATGGTTTTTCTGCATTTAGGCAAGGATGATAGCGTCACGAATGGTAAGCATCCTATTGATTCTAATGTGTTTTTCTCTAGGTTGGCACAGCGTATCACACACATTCTAAATACACCCACTACAGCAGGCATTCTCTATGAAGTGGATCTAAGGCTGCGTCCGAGCGGTGCATCCGGAATGTTGGTTTCCTCAATCGAAGCATTTAGAGAATATCAATATCAAGATGCCTGGATTTGGGAGCATCAGGCACTGGTTCGCGCACGCGTTGTCGCAGGAGATGAACATCTGGCGGGTGAGTTTGCCTGGTTGCGTTACAAAGTCTTGTCACAAAAAAGACAGCCGGCTGAGTTAAAGCAGCAAGTTCGTGATATGCACGCTAAAATGGCGGCTCAGCTCGGTAGCAAAAAATCCGATGAATTTGACCTAAAGCAGGACGCTGGCGGTATCGTAGAAATCGAGTTTATGGTTCAATACGCAGTCCTGCAATGGGCGCATGACTACCCACAATTGCTGGAATGGACAGATAATGTGCGTTTGTTGCAAAAGTTGGTCGAAGTCGGCTTGCTTGAAGCAAAAACAGGCCAGACATTAACTGATGCTTATCAGACTTATCGTGCGCAAGTGCATAAGCTAAAATTGCAGGAGCGCCCTGCACGCGTATCGGCAGACAGGTTTGTTAAAGAGCGTGCGAGTGTTCAGCAACAATGGCAGAAATGGCTTGGTGCTGAAAATAATTAGTATAGAAATAGTATAAAATTGAATTTTGAAATATTAAACACAGGAAAATGGCAGTGACTACACCAACAACAATGGCTGATCGTGATGGACTTATCTGGCTGGATGGCGAGATGGTACCGTGGCGCGAAGCAAAAGTTCACGTACTAACACACACATTTCACTACGGCATGGGTGTGTTTGAAGGTGTGCGCGCATACAAAGCGGAGCAGGGCACCGCGATTTTCCGATTAGAAGAACATACGGATCGCTTATTCCGTTCGGCGAAAATTTTGAACATGCCAATGCCATTTGATAAAGCGGAAATCAACGAAGCCACATGTGCCGCCGTTAGAGAAAATAATTTAGAGTCGGCTTATATCCGCCCAATGGTTTTTTATGGCTCGGAAGGCATGGGTTTGCGCGCCGATAATTTAAAAACGCATGTCATGATTGCCGCATGGGAATGGGGGTCGTATCTGGGTGATGACAATATGAAGAACGGCATTAAAGTGCGTACTTCTTCTTACTCACGCCACCACGTCAACATCACCATGTGTAAAGCCAAGGCAAATGGTAATTACATGAACTCAATGATGGCACTGCAAGAAGCCATGGCCTGCGGTTGTGATGAAGCCCTGTTGCTGGATGTGGATGGTTTTGTTGCCGAAGGCAGCGGCGAGAATTTCTTCCTGGTACGTAACGGCATTATTTATACACCAGAACTCACATCAGCACTGGAAGGCATCACTCGTGAAACGGTTATGCAAATTGCGAACGAGTGTGGCTATGAAGTACGTGAGAAACGCATCACTCGTGATGAAGTTTACTGTGCCGATGAAGCCTTCTTTACCGGCACAGCGGCAGAAGTCACGCCGATTCGTGAACTGGATGGACGTTCCATTGGTAACGGCGGTCGCGGTCCAATAACAGAAAAATTACAGACACTTTATTTTGACTATGTTCATGGTCGACTCGCTGAACATCAAGATTGGTTGAGTGTTGTATAGTTAATTATAAATAAAAAAAATTAAAACCTGTTTAGATATTCTAAACAGGTATTTTGGAGGAGAAAACATGGCTGAAGCAAACAAAGTGCAATCTCACTATGTGGTTAGTAGCGACGATCTACCATTACATTGCCCCATGCCCGGTCAGGAACTATGGAACTCACACCCACGTGTTTATTTGGCGATTGAAGAAACTGGCGAAGCCAAATGCCCATACTGTGGTGCAGAATATAAACTTAAAGATCACAACGCCTGATTATTCAGGTCTTGCTCATTGCTGCGGATTAAACGCAGCAACGCATTTATGTCAGCAGCTTCCTCACAGACAGAACAAAACATCCTGGTTGTTGGCCCTTCATGGGTCGGCGATATGGTCATGGCGCAAAGTCTGTTTATGACCTTGCAACAACGTAACCGGGATTGTTCGATTGATGTATTAGCACCGGCATGGAGTCGGCCATTATTAGAAAGAATGCCCGAAGTAAATGCAGCAATTGATATGACACTGGGGCACGGTGAGTTTGGTTTCTTTAAGCGGCGAGAACTCGGTAAAGATTTACGACAAAATCATTACACGCAGGCAATCGTATTACCTAATTCCTGGAAATCAGCCTTAGTACCTTTTTTCGCAAACATACCTGTTCGTACCGGAAACATAGGTGAAGCACGTTACGGTTTACTCAATGACGCACGTAAACTGGATAAACAAGCCTTACCAATGACGGTGCAGCGATTTTGCGCGCATGCCTATCCCGCCAATGTGACTGACTTACCATCAGAAACACCGATTCCAAAATTACAAGTGACAGACAAAGGCATTGCCGATGCCTGTAAAAATCATTCCTTATATAGTGATGCTCGTATCATGGTGCTTTGTCCCGGCGCAGAATACGGTGCAGCCAAGCGCTGGCCCAGCGTGTATTACGCACAAGTTGCTAATTACTGGTTGGAGCAAGGTGGGCAAGTCTGGTTGTTTGGTTCACAAAAAGATCAAACCGTTACCGCGGAGTTAAATGCACACACCAAAGATCGCTGTGTTGATTTAGCCGGTCGTACCAGTTTAGCGGAAGCCATAGACTTAATGTCGATGGCAGATTTTGTGGTGAGTAATGATTCCGGTTTAATGCATGTCGCAGCAAGTTTAGAACGACCACTGATTGCTTTGTATGGCTCGTCTGATCCCGGTTTTACACCACCGCTGAATAAGCAGGCGCACATACTTCGCTTGGGGTTGGAATGTAGCCCCTGTTTTAAACGTGAATGCCCACTCGGTCATTTAGATTGTTTAAATAATTTAGAGCCGAGTAAAGTATTAGAGATTCTGGAAGCATCATGAGTATGCCGATGCCTATTAAGCGTATCGCTATTTTACGTTTATCGGCGCTTGGCGATGTCTGTATGGTTGTACCCGTTATTCGCACCATACAGAAAGCATTACCGCAGGCACACATCACCTGGTTTATTTCTCGTCCAGCATTTGATTTGGTGAAAGGGCTGGAAGGCGTTGAGTTTATTGTTATTGATAAACCGCGCAACCCGCTCGATTATTTAAAACTTCGTAAGCAATTTAGAAATGCAAAGTTTGATGTATTGCTGGCGATGCAAGCAGCACTTCGGACTAATTTAATTTACCCCTTTATTAACGCAGCCATCAAAGTGGGTTTTGATGATACCCGTGCTCGCGATGGGCAACGCTGGTTCACCAATACACAAATTCCTTTTGCCAGGCAGCATCTAATGGATAGTTTCTTATCGTTTGCAGAGGCGATTGGAATAAAAGAAAAAGTGATTGAGTGGAATCTGCCTTTAAAAAATGACGATCGTGAATGGGCAAAGCAGCAGTTACCAAAGGGTGATGGGAAACTGTTAGTGATTAACCCCGCCGCAAGCAAAGCCGAACGAAATTGGCCGGCGAATAGATATGCAGAAATTATTACGCTAATGCACCAACGTGGCGTGAGGATCATCTTAACGGGTGGACCGCACACGGTTGAGAAAACGCTTATTGCACAAATAAAACAACAAATCGATTTTCCTGTTACCGATGTATCAGCACAAACATCGCCATCGCAATTGGCAGCAATACTGGAGTGCGGGGATTGTGTTTTAGCGCCGGATACCGGGCCAGTGCACATGGCGGTTGCAGTCGGTACAAAGGTCGTTGGTTTGTACGCAGTGGCACCGGCATGGTTAAGTGGTCCCTATAGCCAGCGAGAAATTGCAATTGATAAATACGATGAAGCTGTCACCACGTTATTGAAAAAAGATCCGGCAACCGTGCCATGGGGAACGCGGGTGCATTCTTCAGAAGCAATGAAATTGATCAGTGTCGCCGAAGTAGAAGAACGATTAGTGCAGGTATTGTCGTGAGTGATACTCAATTCAAACTTGCCTTTGTAGTGTCATTGTTCTTTGAATACGGTGGCATGCAACGCAGTTTGCTCCGTATTGCACAGGCCTGTGCACAACGCGGACATGACGTACATATTTTTACCGGTGGTTGGCAGGGCAGCCGTCCTGCCAATATCACTGTGCATGAAATGGATACGCGTGCGATGACGAATGTACGCAGTAACGATATCCTGGCCAGAAAACTTGCTACAGCAATAGCAGAAGATGGACATTATGACTGTGTTGTCGGTTTCACCAAGCTGCCCGGGCTGGATGTTTATTATGCAGGTGATCCTTGTTATGCAGAGCGGGTCGCAAGCAGTCGACCCTGGTGGTATCGCTTTACTCCGCGTTATTTAGGTTTTCGTCGTCAGGAAGCAGCGGTGTTTGCAAAGGGCTTAAAAACAGAATTGATGTTAATTGCGCACAATGAAAAGCAGCAATTTATGAAGTATTACGACACAGAACCCGAGCGGTTTCATTTATTGCCACCCGGAATAAATCGCGCGCGATTTGAACAATCACCGAGTGATGAGGATATTGCCAAGCTTCGTGCAGAATTAGGCATCGCTAAAAATGAAAAGATGTTGCTATTGGTGGGCGCACGTTTCCAAACCAAAGGGCTTGATCGTGCCCTCGATGCAGTGGCAAGTTTATCGCCTGAACAGGCGGCTAACATAAAGTTGGTGATCGTAGGGGGAGATAAACAAGCACCTTATCAGAAGCAGGCAGAACGTCTAAATATTACCGATCGCATTGTGTTCACCGGTGCGCGTGAAGATTTGGTACGTTTCTATCATGCCGCGGATTTACTTGTGCATCCGCCTTATACAGAAAACACCGGTACGATCCTGATTGAAGCTATGTTGTGCGATTTACCAATACTGGCGACGGGTGTATGTGGTTTCGCTTTTCATGTTGTTGATAGTCAGGCAGGTAAGATTTGCCCTGAGCCATTTGAACAATCAACATTTAATAGTTTGTTGTCAGATATGCTCAATGATGCAGTGCTTGATACATTTAAAGGTAAAGGGCCGGCATATTGCGATAAGACGGATTTATACAGTCTGATTGAACGTGCGGCAGATGTTATTATTGCTCGCGCAGAAAAAAACAGGCAGGCAATGGCATGATCGGTGTGCGTGAAGATTTAAAGTCGCTATTTCCAGAAACGTCGCTGGATGCGTTCTTTCGTATAGATGGTGAAACGGTAAAACATGTGGTCGCATCACGCCGTATTTTTCGTTTTGAGCGTGATGGGCGGCATTTCTATATGAAAGCGCATTATGGTGTGGGTTGGGGTGAGATAGTTAAGAATCTACTTCAGTTTAAAATGCCGGTATTAGGGGCAGAGAATGAGTGGCTAGCGATTCGTGCCTTTGCTGATCCTGCGGTGAATATTGCCACGACACCGCTTGCCGCATGGGGTAAGCAAGGCTGGAACCCCGCCGCTCAGCGTTCCTTTATTATTACCGATGCGATCGAAAATACCGAAGACCTGGAACATTGGCTACCCAAATTGCAGCAACATCCTGATCAAAAACAGGCACTGAGGCTTAAGCGCGCGGTGTTGGCTCAAGTTGCAGGGGTTGCCAAACGGCTGCATGGCAATGGTATGAACCACCGTGACTTTTATTTATGTCATTTCCGGATTGCCGTGCCAGAACAGGGATTGCCGGAACGCGATAAAATACAGTTGTATTTGATGGACTTGCACCGCGTGCAGCGCCGTAGCACTGCGCCGCACCGCTGGGTTGTTAAGGATATCGCTGGACTATTTTTTTCGGCACTTTATGATAGCCGCGAGCTCTCATTGACCAGAGGCGATATACTACGCTTTATAGAAGGCTATACCGGTCAGCCATGGCGGCAGGCACTGCAAGCAAAGCAGGACTTTTGGCAGGATGTCATCAAACGAGTATTGAGAACTTACAAACATGATCATGGTAGCAAACCGGTTCTGCCGAACTGGATTGAACACACCATGTCGAATAAAGATTGAGTGATTAAGGCAACAACATGACAGACAATGATAAGAACGTGCCCGAATTAGAATTTTCCGAAAAGTACACGGAAGAACACGCACGTGAATACTTTAGAAAACATAATGCGGGTTTCTGGCGAAACCTTTCTAACTGGCGCGAAATTTCGATTGCACGTAAAGCCTTAAAAATGGCAGGCAACCCACAATCAGTTTTAGACTTACCGTCAGGCACAGGTCGCTTTTGGGAATTACTTGCCGAAGATCCCAATCGAAAATTATTAGCTGCCGATTACAACATGAGCATGCTGAATGTGGCGATGCAAGAACGCCCTCAGACGGTAACCAAACGCTTTGAAACATTCCAGGCATCGGCATTTGATATTCCTAAAGAAGATAACTTTGTAGATTGTATTTTCAGTATGCGTTTAATGCATCATATCGGCGAACGTGATGACCGTATGAAAATGCTAAAAGAATTTCATCGTGTCACGAAAGACAGTGTGATTATTTCCTTATGGGTTGATGGTAACTATAAAGCACGTAAACGCGCCGCGCTGGAAAAACGTCGTAGCCATAAAAAATACCAGAATCGTTTTGTACAGCCACAAGCCAGCTTTGAAGCAGAAGTACGCGAAGCAGGTTTTGAAATAACAGGTCACGTTGATTTTCTTAAGAACTATGCGATGTGGCGACTCTATGTATTGTCAAAGAAAACCTAAATCGATTTAATGCAAGATTATATTGCGGAAGAATGGCAACAAACACTGCAGGAAAATAACTTGCAGAGTTTTGATGATTGGTGGGATAAAAAAGCAGAATGGTTTGAGCCACCCAATCAACGTCGCGGTGGTTGGAGCGGGGTTAGTCGGGTTGAGCTCGGCAATCGGGTGGTGTTCCTAAAGCGTCAGGAAAATCACGTTATACGTACATTAACGCATCCCTTTCGCGGCATACCGACATTCACGCGGGAAATGGAAAATATTCTTGCCTTAAAAAAAGCACATGTTCCTGCATTAACGCCAGTTTATTTTGCACAACGAAATATAAACGGTTCTTTACGAGCGATTCTTGTTACTGAATCATTAGAAGGCTACCAACCTTTAGAAAACATCCAGCCTGCAGCGTTAAGTATTTCTCAGCGTATCGCATTAATTCAACAAATAGCCGTGGTCATTAAACAGTTGCATAAGCATAAGCTTGTGCATAATTGCCTATATCCAAAGCATTTATTCGTGCGGGGCAGTGAAGCGGGTTTTGATGTCAGACTGATCGATCTGGAAAAAGCACGTAAGCGATTACGTAGAAGCAGTGCTATTTTTCGTGATTTAGATACCTTGAATCGTCACAGCTATGCATGGAGTTTGAGTGACCGTTGTCGTTTTATGAAAGCCTATTTTGGTGAAGAAAAACACAAACAATCTAATATGCAAGATTGGCGACAATGCTGGCGCAGACTGGCAAGACGAAATTTTCAGCGTATTAAAAGGCATCAGGAAGTTTAATGAAGGTGCTTGATAGCAGCATCTGGTCTGAAGCCTATGACTTGTCTGTTCCTTTGCAGGTGCCTGTAATAGGTGATGAACAACTAGTCTGCAATGAAGTCGTGCGCGCCATGCCGGGTCGGCGTTACGTGTGTCGAGGCACTTACGATAACAAGCCTGTTTTTATTAAATTGTTTTCCATGACCGCCCAAGCTAGCCGTGAATGGAAGGACGAACAACAGGGAATTGCTGATTTACACTCTGCTGGCATTCCTGCTCCTGGTATTGTTTATTCAGAATCCTCAGCAGCGTTATCAACTCAGATAGTTGTTTATAAGGAATTGCCCGGCGCAGAAAGTGCACG
The DNA here is from genome assembly GCA_027006175.1 of Gammaproteobacteria bacterium. Classification (GTDB taxonomy): domain Bacteria; phylum Pseudomonadota; class Gammaproteobacteria; order AKS1; family AKS1; genus Sulfuriflexus. The sequence goes on along the minus strand of JALTKS010000074.1, from coordinate 17,772 downwards.
CCAACGCTGGGATCATGGAAATCAGACCGCTCGCCAAATGCTAATGATGCAGTTGGTTGAATTAATAGCAAAACATCATGCTGCCGGGATACGGCATAAAGATTGTCATTTACTGAATTTTATTTTTAGTGAAGATATTTTATATACGCTTGATGCGGCTGATATTGTTAAATCAGCAACGGCACTGTCACGAAAGGATTCAATGCAGGGTTTAGTCGATTTGTTAGGGCTGTTCCCCGCAGATCAGGATAAACTAATCACATCATTATATGAGCATTATTGGCAGTCTCGTAATGCACCAACGGATAAGCATGAATGTGAACAATTAAAACACGCAGTTGAAAAAATGCGTGATTACAAATTACGTAAATATCTGGATAAAACGTACCGTGATTGTTCTGCCTTTGCAGTGAATAAGCGCTGGAATTACTTCTCAACAATATTGCGTGACAAGAACAAAGATGAAATGCAATTGCTGTTAAGTAAGCCTGACATTGAATCAGATAAGATTCAGCGTAGCGTCATAAAAGATGGCAATACCTGTACAGTGAGTGTAATAAAAACACCACAGCAAGAAATAGTCTGTAAACGTTATAATATCAAGAATCCATGGCATGGGTTAATGCGCGCCTTTCGCCTGAGTCGCGCTTCAGTTTCATGGCGTAATGCGCACCGCCTAATCAAGTACGGTATTGCCACTCCTGAACCTATAGCATTGCTTGAGAAACGTTTTGGCCCGGTTCGCAGGCAGGCGTGGTTCTTCATGGAACATATTCAGGGTATTAATGCTTATCATATTTTTCGTGATGCAGATAAAACACCTTTGCAGATGAAGAATGCCGCGGCTCAATTTGTGGCGTTATTTGAAAAAATGATTCAGGCAAAACTGAGCCATGGAGACATGAAAGTGACGAATTTCATTTTTAGCGATGAAAAGCTGTTTGTTATTGATCTGGATGCCATGCAGCAACACCATGCTGAGTCAGACTTTGAAACGGCATTTCGAACCGATATGGCGCGCTTTATGAGAAACTGGTCTGAATTACCGGAGATTGAGGCATTATTTATTGAGCAATTATCACACTCCGCTGCAGAAAAATTCTTGCCGAGTACTATAAAGAGCTGAAGTATGAGCGGGTTTTGCGGTATTATTCACCTGTTGTCACACTCTGTAGGGTCGTACGAGTAACACTATGATTATCCTTGGAATTTCCGGTGCCGTGTTTCACGATGCGTCTGCGGCGCTGTTTATAGATGGCGAATGTGTCGCCGCCGCTGAAGAAGAGCGATTTATTCGCGATAAACATGCTAAAGGCCGTTTTCCGGTTGAAGCAACCCGTTTCTGTCTTGAGCAAGCCGGTATCAGCCCCGAAGAGGTTGATATCGTGGCGATGCCGTATGCGCCGATCAGCTTGTTTAATCCCGCTCGTTGGCATTATGCCTTCCGCCATTGGTATGCCCCCGATCGTGGTTTGACAGCCTTATTTAATGGTAATCGCCGTTTCCGCCGCAATGTGCGCATGGCAAAAGACATGATGCGTGCAGTGAATATTGATCCCGCACATGTGCGTTTAGTCCCAGTTGAGCATCATTTAACTCACGCGAGCAGTGCTTATCACCTGAGTGGGTTTGAAGGTAAGACTGCAGTGATGACGATTGATGGTAAAGGTGAATATGCGACTACCATGTTTGGTTATGCCGAGAATGGCAAAATCCATAAGATAAAAGAATTTTACGATCCCGACTCCCTCGGTGGTCTGTATGGCGCATTAACTGAATTTCTGGGTTTTGAAATGCTTGATGGTGAATTCAAAGTCATGGGCATGGCACCGTATGGCGATCCGGAACGTTTCGATTTTTCACGTTTGATTGATTTTGATGGCAAGGAATTCAAAATCAATAATGAATACGCCAATGTGATTGGATTACGTCGCCATAAAGAAAACGGCAAAAGTTATTACTTCAGCTCTAAATTAATCGATTGGCTAGGCCCGATTCGTAAGGGCGATGAAATCGATGATCCGTATATCGATTACGCTGCCAGTATGCAGCGTTTACTTGAAGACGTGGCATTAAAACTGATTGATTATTACCTTGGCGATATCATTCGTGAAACCGGTCGCATTTGTTATGCCGGCGGCGTGGCACTGAATGTAAAACTTAACCAACGCATTATTGCGATGGATGGCGTTAAAGAATTATTTGTGCAACCTGCGTCCAATGATGCAGGTACAGCATTAGGCGCTGCATCGTATGTTGCATGGCAACAGGGCGAAGACGTGAAACCAATGCGTCACGCTTATCTTGGTCCTGCATACACAACTGAACAATGTATTGAGGCTTGTAAAGTTCACGAGAAATCACCGAGCTGGACAGTCCTGGATGATGCACCTGTGCAAACAGCCAAATTACTTGCTGATGGAAATCCTGTTGCCTGGTTTCAGGGGCGCATGGAATTTGGTCCACGTGCATTAGGGAATCGCAGTATTCTTGGTAACCCGTCAGAGAAGGGTGTTGCTGATCGAATTAATGCACAAATTAAATACCGTGAACGCTGGCGTCCATTTTGTCCAAGTATTTTAGATACCGTTGCCGAAGATTTTTTGCAAACGGATCATCCATCCCCTTATATGACGTTTACCTTTGATGTAAATGAGTCATGGAAATCCCGGGTTCCAGAAGTGGTACATGAAGATGGAACAGCACGCGCACAGATTGTGAACGAAGAGACCAATCCGCGTTATTACAAACTCATTCAAGAACTGGAAAAACATACCGGTAATGGGGTGGTATTGAATACTTCCTTAAATCGCCGTGGTGAGCCAATGGTCTGTAGCCCCAAAGATGCATTGGATATGTTTTATGGTTCTGATCTTGAGTACTTGATCATGGAAGACATCATGATTACCAAGAAAGATAAATAATCATAGTGATATGAAAGCGCTTGTCATCATCAGCCGCGATCAAGATAAGGCAAGCACCCGATTTCGTTTTGTGCAGTATGAAAAATTATTAGCGGAACGTGGCGTAACATTGGACTATGTTCGCCGTGATGCCATCGATGCAGCGGTATTATCACGCATACCGAATTATGATGTATTAATTAATCAGAAATGCCTGATGAAAAAAAGTCTGGCGAACAAGGTTATTGCAGCAAGCCGGCGCATTATTTTTGATATGGACGATGCTATCTGGACACGCCCCGATCGTGATCATTCATGGTTAACCGCATGGCGAGTTAAGGCGCGCTTAAAGCAATGGCTGGCAGCGGCAAATGTTGTCACTGTTGCCAATGATTATTTAGGTAATTACGCACGACAGTTTTCAGATGCGGTGGAAGTTATTCATATGGCGTTGGATGTTAATGATTGGCAGCCATCAGAAAAAAAAGGCACAACAGTAACCATGGGCTGGGCGGGATCGCCTGCAACGGTTAAAAATCTGGAACATATTGGTCCGACACTTTGCCAATGTTTAGCAGATAACCCGGAATTACGCTTGGCAGTGTACAGCGGAAAAAAACCGGTATTGCCCTGTGAATTTGACTACACGCCTTTTGCACCGGGAACAGAAGCCGCGTTTATGCAGCAACTGGATATTGGTTTATTGCCCTTACCCGAAGACGATGCGTTTACTCGAGGCAAGTCGCCGATAAAAGCACTGCAATACATGGCAAGTGGAATTGCGGTAATAGGGCAGGTACGAGGCGCAACGGCAGAAATACTGAATGAATCAAACAGTTTGCGAGTAGAAACTGATCGCGACTGGCAACAGGCAATTAAAGCACTGTGTGCGGATGCAGATAAAAGAAGCCAGCTTGGTAAAATGGGGCGAGACTTTGTTGTCAACGAACATAATATGCAACACACAGTAGAACAAATTTTTACCGCCATGCGCGGCGAATAAGGATAACACCATGGCAAAAGTCTTATGGTCATTACTACGTAAAACGGCATTAAAGAAAAAAGGTAATCTGGTTTCACTGGATGATCATTATCCTGTGATGAAAAAATTACTCGCCGGACATAAAGTCAACGGTATTCTCGATGCCGGTGCGAGTAATGGGCGTATTACCGGAAAGTTCCTAAAGGTTTTCCCGGAAGCAAAGGCTTATGCTTTTGAGCCTCAGCCAATGTATCGTGAACGTTTAACGACACTGGCAGAACAGGATAAGCGAGTTAGTCCACAGTTTTTTGCGTTGGGTGAGCAAAAGGGTAGTCTTGAATTACAAATTACCGAGTCGGCAGGTTGTACCTCACTGTTTAAGCCTAGTGAACGAATGAAAGACATGTATCCGGATGAAGCCGCGGTAAAAGAAACTGCCATGGTTGATGTTGTCACGATTGATGAATGGCGAGAAGAGCAGGGTAACCCCGGTATCGAGGTCATGAAATTTGATATTCAGGGTGGGGAACTTGCTGCCTTACGCGGTGCAAAGAACACCTTGCGTGAATCAACCCTGTTGGTTTATACCGAAATATTATTTAACCCACTGTACGAAGGCGGCGCGCTATACAGTGAAATAGACCTGTGTCTGCGAGAAGCGGGTTTCATGTTGTACAATATGTATAAACCTAAAACAGATGAAAAAGGTATGTTGATGTGGTCGAATGCAATTTTTGTGCATACGCAACGATTAGGTTTGTAAACTAACGCAATTTAAATAAAGATTTAACATTATGCTTAAACATTGGTTCTACAGTTTACTCTCAGCACGGCATTTCCGTTACGGAATGAAAGTACTCCGTGATCTGGAACGCAAATTAATTTCACGTGAAGCACGCTTTGCGATTCCGTTTGCCTACCGTGGTAAAGGTTATTTCAGAATCATTGAGCCGCGCCAAAATCCATTTGAAATTGAGTCATTGTATAAAGCGGTTTGTGAACTGGATGCGAAACGTATTCTTGAAATAGGCACAGCACGGGGTGGTACTTTATACCTCTGGACACAGGCCGCAGCAGAAGATGCAACATTGGTCAGTGTCGATTTGCCAGGCGGGGATTTTGGTGGCGCCTACCCTGCATGTCGTGTGCCTTTTTACAGCGAGTTTGCTCGTGAAAAACAAACCATGCATCTTATGCGCACCGATTCACATAAAACAGAAACACTGGATGAAGTGAAACAACATTTTTCAGATCATGATATTGATTTTGCTTTTATTGATGGTGATCACACTTACGAAGGTGTGAAGCAGGATTTTGAAATGTATGGCCCGTTGGTTCGACCTGGTGGGCTAATTGCTTTTCATGACATTGTTGATCGGCCTAATGTGCCCGGTCTGGATGTACACCGCTTCTGGCTTGAACTAAAAGAAAAATACGATACGGTCGAATTTATTGGCCCGGATGGCAGTGGTAAGCAAATTGGTATTGGTCTGGTAAAAGTAGGTAGTGAAGGGATTTAAGCGTCTAGGCTACTGTCTTTAAGAATCTCTGGTGCTTTCAAATCATGAAACACCTTGCGCATTCTACCCATGCCTTTATTGCGATTATGCTGACGAATTTTAAATTCTTCATTCAAAAACATAGAAGCATGATTTAAATGCACCATGTATTTAATGAGGATTTCTGAAGGAATAAACTGCATATCATAACCTTGTTCAACCAGTTTTTTGTGCATCATTCGTCCGGCTGTGTCTTTATCTTCCCAGAATAAAAACCCATGTTTGCGAATAATATCAGTGCGGTACAGTGCGCAGTGACTGCGTAGGTATAAGAAATTATCGCCCATACCTTCGAGGTTGCCGTAACCTTTTCCAACGAGTGGAAAGTAAAAACTCTGCCACTTAAATTCAATGCGTTTTAAAACCCGTTTGATCCAGGGCTTTACTTCCAGCTTCCAGGAACCTACCCCTGCAATATTCTCATCGGCTTTAATTTTGTTAAGTAAAAAATCCAGCCAGTCATCGCGGCGTACAAAGGTATCGGTATGCATTGACATAACAAACGGTGTTGTAACGCGTTGCATGGCTTCATCCAGTGCGTTGGCATGGGAATCAGAAGGCCCTTCATGATCATATTTAGGACGTTCAATCAGCTCTATCCAGTTCAGACTGCGTAAATACTCAAGCGATTCATCTCCAGAGGCATTATCAATCGCAATCACATGGATACGCGAGGTATCTGTGTATTTGCGCAATAAACGCAGACAGATCTTGGTGATGTCGAGTGTTTTATAGTTCGGTAAGAGTATTGTTACTTCAGGTGCAGACATAAAAATAACTCAATTATTAATCAGGGGCTTATTTATTAGCGGTAATATAGCATGAAATAACTGGCTATCCTTAGCCAGTTATTAATTAATGATAATATTGACGAATATTTGCAAGCACAGAAGGAATCGTTAGCTTCATTTGTTTAATAAGGACATCAGCATTAATGGGATTATCTGATGGGTCAAGAGCAAGGTTTTTGTGCTGTGTGGTGGTCTTGAATGGGATAACTAGTTTCCCAAATTCGTTAATAATCCCGATGTCTGTCCAGCTGGCAACAACAATACTGCGTTTCTTGATAGGCTCTGATAAATCAACACCCAGAGCATAGTCAGAGACGGGATTTTTTATCCCAAGTTCTTTTAGTAGCGTAGGCGCTATATCAATATGACTGGTCGCTTGAGTAAATTGCTTTGCAGGTTTCCCTGGAATAGAAATAACCATTGGTACACGTACTTGCCAGTCGGTGAAGTCAGAGTTATGCCCCCAACGAGCACGTTCCATAAAGGCTTCACCATGATCGCCTGTAACGACAATAATCGTATTATCAAGTTCACCGGTTTGTTTTAATGTAGAAATAATACGTTGTATCTGTAAATCAATACCGTGGGCAGCATTAATATAACGGGCTTTAAGGCTATCTATTTGCGGCGCAAGTTCTTTTCGAGACAAACCAAAATAGTTCAGGCTCTTGATATAGTCATGATCGATTTCATGTTTTTCATCAAAAGAATATCTGGCGTGTGTTTCTTCATAGAAAATAAAGCCAAAGAAAGGTCTGGATGCGTCACGTTGTTTAATATTATCAATTAAAGAGGTAGTGTTGCGAATATCACACTTCCATGGCTCATCATGGTGATCTTCATGGAGTAATTTTTTAGGGATACGCGCAAAAATTGTTTCATCAAATTCAGGGTAAGTAAAACTGGCACTGGTATAAATAAATTTTTGATAATTGTATTTATTCATTGCATCAACGAGAACAGGCCCCTGATTGGCACGTAGGAAAGCATCCCAATAACTGCCATAAAGACCATAAAATAATGAAAACATGCCCTGACGCGTGCCATTACCACCTGAGTAATGCTGAGTCAGATTCCAGGAATTTTCTGACAGGGCATATAGGTTGGGCATAATTTCAGGGTTCATCATGTCCCAGCGAAGTGATTCAGAAACCAGCATGATGATGTTTTTGGGTTGAGGATTTTCCGAATAAACAATTTTATTTATTGGATAATCAAGCGTTGAATCGCTTGTGGTTAAGCGTAAATGATTCGCTTTTTTTACATCAACACCAATCTTGCTTAAGAAGCTGTTCATTTTCATTTGTTTATAAAAAGGAAAAGCATCGCCACGGTCTAATACAGGGCCATATAGCTGCGCTAAACTATAGCCAAAAACGACTCTTTCTGACAACGTAGCAATCAGAAATAAGGTGATAAAAGTTCTTTTTCGAACGATTGCATTACTAAAAAAAGTAGAAATAAATAAACCGCCAAGATGTATGACGATAAGCCCCGTTACATACAAACTAACCAGATAGTAATTCGTTTGATCGGCACCGAGTGAAGCAATCCCGCCTTTGGTTGTCACCAGATTCCAGACAAAACCATTTATATGGAAACCATAGAGGTCGTATAACTGACTATCAGAGAAAATAAACACATGGGCTAATGCTGAAAGACTGACGGCAACAAGGATGGCAAGTAATTTCCATTTCTTTAAAAGGAGGTAACTAATGGCAGCAGGTAATTGATAAATAATGCCGTAAGTCACAACAATAAGAATAGCGTGAATTTGATCTCGAACCGTTGGTGCCGGAATATTTTCAAGAAATGAGCTAGCTAAATAAATACTAAAGACCGATGTAATGATGAAATAGATCTGGAAATTGACGTTGTTAATAAAATTCTTCATTACAGCCCTATAGTATTTTAAGCATAAAAATTATCCCTGTTAGATCAAATCCATTGGATCATTATAATACTCTAAGCATTAAATGATGTAATTTGTTTGGAATATGTCTGGTACGAGTCATTATTTGTAAGTGCAAGAGGGCTTGTTTATTTGGGCAAAAATAATAAAAAAATGATTGTAAGCATATGCTTATGGCGTTTTTATACCCTTTGTTATAGTATTAAATGCAACTAAATTATTACAATAATACACCGTTCTTGTTAGGGATTAGATTATTACCATGCAGCAAAAGGCGTTTTTTCGACTATCCAATGATCCCGCATGGATAGCTGCCCTCGTGACAATATTTGTTTCAATCTGGATTATTGTTACAGATGATTTGATTAATAGTGATGGCGTGCTTTACCTCGAGGTTGCCGCCAAAATGTTGAATGGAAACTGGGCTGCAAGTATAGAGCAATATAATTGGCCTTTTTATTCATTGTTGATCGCAGCAGTGAGCAAAGTGAGTTTTCTTCCTCTTGAATCGTCTGCCTATGTTGTTGATGTTTTAACACAGACACTTTTAACCTTTATGTTTGTTCGCTGTGCTCAGGCGATGGGGGGAAATGCCAAGGTAGCGATATTTGCGGCTATCCTCATTTTAACTAACGTAACGATGAATGGTTACCGAGATCAAATTGTTAGAGACTTTGGTTATTGGGCCTTTTTCTTTACAGCGCTTTATTTCTTTCTTCGATACCAACAGCTAAATCTTAAAAAATATGCAATTGGTTTTAGTCTGAGCATGATTATTGCTACTTTATTTCGAATAGAAGGGATTGTTTTTCTACTATTTGCCCCGTTCATTGTATTTTTTAGTGATATTGAATATAAAATCAGGAATTTGATATGGTTGTTGTCACCTGTTGCCTTTATTGCAGGTATAGCAGCGATAGTATTTCTGGTCGCTGACCTGCCAGACTATGTTGGTCGGATAACGGACCCATTATTTTATCTCAAGGATGCCTATCAAAATATTGTTGTAGGTATTTCTGAAAAAGGACGACTGCTGGAAAAAACAGTTTTATTGAGTGGTGCAAGAGATATGGGGACAGAGAGTATGTTTGCCATACTCTTTATGATGCTAGTTGCAAAAATAGTTTCAGCAAGTGGCGTTATACCTTTATATTTTTCTGTTACCAGTTATGCCTCCGATAGTATGCGTAAGGCAATGATGGGGCTTAATGTCATTAACGGATTTATGCTTGTTAATTTAGTCGTACTAATTATTTTTTTATTAAGTCATTCATTTCTATCACCACGCTATACCATGACGATGGCATTACTAATGACCTTACCCGCATCATTTGGCTTGGCTTCCTTTATGTCTAATCAATACAGTAATAAGTGGTCCAGGCGTGGGAAAATATTATTTACCGTCATGTTGGTTTATATGTTTCTTGATGGTATTACATCATTTGGTGCGAGCAAGGCATATATTCGTGAAGCAGGACTATGGGTATCTGAGAATGCGGCTGAGGACGCAAGAATAGCTGCCAGTGATCGTTCACTTTATTATTATGCGGGGAAACCGGTCAATATTAATATTATTTCAGCGGTTGCAGCAGATTTAAGAAACTCAAAACGACTGAAAATTGATAAGAATAAATATGACTATCTGATGATTGAAGTTAGTCGTAAACAAATTGCTTATGATAAAAAACTGACGGAATGGATTGGTAGTAAACCCGTTTATCAAACATCAAATGAGCGTGGTGATAAAGTCCTGATTTTCAGGATTAAACACTAAGATATCAGTGTTTGGGTAATTCATAATCATGCGGTGGGCGACGCCGATCCAGATAATCCTTTACTTCATAATATAATTTTTTTACATCTTTTTTTGTTGCAGTAGCACCAAGATAATCATGCAGCCATCGAAGTTGTTGTTTAGTAGTTAAATAACTTCCAGCTAGCCTGCCGAGTCTTCCTAGTTCAATAATAATAGAGCGGCGTTTACGAATACGCACATGTGCGCCACGTGGGCTGTCGATCCAGATAGGATGCCAACCATCCTCATCATGTTGCAGTAATATATTTTTCCATTTTAAATCGTGATGGAAAAAACCGGCGGCATGCATATTTCTTACCTGCTCACAAATACGATCGGCAAGTTGTTGATAAGTTGTCGAGCGTTCAGGTTCTTCCATACGAAACCATTGATCGCGGGCAAACTGAATTAAATTAATCGTGTCAGGAATTTCTTTGGTAACAATAAACGCAGCGAATAAGGTACCGAAATGACGTTGTTCACCATAAGCAACCACGTCAGGAACAGGCATGCCATTGTTTTTCATAAAGTCATAACTAAACACTTCAACGGCCGCCTTACTTGGCATCATCCAGAATTGCGGGCGAGGTTTATCGTAAACATAGCGTTTAAAATAAACGACTTCGCCATTGCTGAGGGTTACACGGAAACAATTGGTAATGGGAGAACCGCCAGAAATAAATTCACCCGGACAAAGACGTGCCCAGTTATCGCCTTCAGCGATACCTGTTTCCGCCAAGGGTGCTTCCCAGTCATCGGCATACCAGACTTTTTCACCATGAAAACAATGTGCTGTGCGTCGGGTTGGGATCATGCGTTTTGCTTCTTGCGGCGGTGACGACGTTTACGCGGTGGGTAAGGGCGTTTCATTCCTTCCGGTTGTGTTTTAAAACGACGATGCACCCATAAATATTGCGCAGGTTGTAAACGAATTTCTTCTTCAATGACATGATTAATCGCGGTGGCATCTTGTACATCATCACCGGATGGGAAATTTTCCAGTGGCGGTAAAAGTTTTAAATCATAACCACTGCTATCTTCACGGCGGGTTTGAAAAAAAGGCACCACTGGCGCGCCAGATAATTTCGAGAGTCGAGCGGTGGCGGTAATCAGCGCCGCAGGCACACCAAAGAAAGGTGCAAACACACTGTGCTGGCGACCATAATCTTGATCGGCGGCATACCAAATGACTTTATTGTCTTTTAAACTACGCAGTGTGCCTCGGACATCTTTGCGTTCATGGGTCAGGTCTAAATAACTTTCACGGCGTTTGCGCATAATCGCATCGAACAGAGGATTATTATGCTCACGGTACATGGCGCGATAAGAGCGATGTAAGGCTAATAAACGCACACCAATTTCCAATGTAGTGAAATGAGCACCGAGTAAAATGACCCCCTTGCCCTTTGCCACAGCGGCGTCAAAATTTTCCAGTCCCTCAACGTGTTGCAGTTTATTTAATCGAGCTGCCGGGCTCCACCAGGCAATCGCGGTTTCTATCATGCCCTTGCCCAGCGAATCAAAATGATTTCTAAGCAGTTCCTGACGCTGGGTGTCCGTCATTTCGGGAAAGCACAGCTTGAGGTTAATTCGGGCGTAGTTACGGCGTTCAGGCATGAACTTGAACATCAGCCAGCCCAGGATTCCACCCAGCGCCATTTGCACGCGGTAGGGCAGCAGGGCGACCAGCTTCATGATTCCCAAGCCTAGCCAAAGTGACCAATAGCGCGGGTGGCTGAATTGGCGGGCTTTAAACTGGAAAGAAGCGCTCACGTTGATATCCGATTTGGGGTTTTACGGGTATTATTTTGCTAAACATGACAATTTTGTTCAAACCTTACCCGTGTATCGATTTTTGACTCAATTTGTAGCCATGAATCATCTCACGGCTGTGCTATTATATGCGAAATTTTATGACAAATATGACACTTAGTTTACCTGATTTCTCAAACGCGCACGTACTCGTGATCGGCGACATTATGCTGGATCGCTACTGGCATGGCGATACCTCGCGCATTTCGCCAGAAGCACCGGTTCCGGTCGTTCGTGTGGTGGATATTGAAGAACGTCCCGGTGGAGCAGCAAACGTGGCACTTAATATTGTTGCTCTGGGCGCTCGCGTGACCTTGGTCGGCGTGACGGGCAATGACGAACAGGCCGATACCTTGCAGCAAACACTGGAAGCAGCAGGGGTTGAATGTCACTTCCTGCGTATGGGTGGCCTACCCACCATTACTAAATTACGTGTTCTGAGCCGCCATCAACAGTTAATTCGTCTGGATTTTGAAGACAGTTTTGCCGAATTTGATCAGGCAGACTTACTACAGCAATACCAATCCTTTCTCAGCGATGCCGATGCGGTGGTCATGTCAGATTATGGCAAAGGCACATTAGCTGGCGCAGCTGCCTTAATTGAACAGGCGCGTGCAGCGAGTAAACCGGTGTTGGTTGATCCTAAAGGTCAGGACTTCAGCCCCTACCGTGGCGCGAGTTGCATTACGCCGAACCTATCCGAATTTGAAGGGGTGGTTGGCAAGTGTGCTGATGAAGCGGATCTTGTCGCACGCGGTGAAGCACTCTGCCGTGACATGGAAATTGATTCCTTGTTGGTAACGCGTAGCGACAAAGGCATGAGTTTATTGCGCAGCGATCAGGCCCCCGTGCATTTACCGACGCAAGCACGCGAAGTGTACGATGTCACTGGTGCGGGTGATACCGTTATTTCGGGTCTTGCCGCCAGCATCGCCGCGGGACAAGATTCAGAACAAGCCATGCAAGTAGCGAATCTTGCCGCAGGTATTGTGGTCGGTAAACTGGGTACAGCAACAGCCAGTGTGAGTGAAATTCGCCGCGCCTTACAAAGCCAGCAATCCATCTCGATGGGCAGTATTGATGAAGACACCCTGCTGCAAGCGGTACAAGATGCCCGCGATCATGGTGAACGCATTATCATGACCAATGGTTGTTTTGATATTTTACATGCCGGTCATGTGGGTTATTTGGAAGCGGCACGAAAATTGGGCGACCGACTCATTATTGCCGTTAATGATGATGATTCAGTGCGCAGACTCAAAGGCGAACAACGCCCGATTAACCCACTGGAACAACGCATGGCGGTATTAGCCGGTTTAGGTTGTGTCGATTGGGTCGTCCCGTTTAGTGAAGACACACCTGAACGACTCATCTGTAAATTATTACCGGATGTTTTAATTAAAGGTGGCGATTACCGTCCCGAAGATATTGCCGGCGGCAGTTGCGTACAAGAGCAAGGCGGTGAAGTCATCGTGCTCGATTATGAAGAAGGTGTTTCAACAACACGTATCGTAGAAAGTATTCGGAGAGACTTAAGGTGATTATTGTAACCGGCGGTGCCGGCTTTATTGGTAGTAATATTGTTAAAACCCTCAACCAACGTGGTCGCACAGATATTATTGTTGTGGATGATCTCACGGATGGAAAAAAATTCCGTAACATTGTTGACTGTGATATTGCCGACTACATGGATCAAGATGATTTTCTCGCCGCGGTAAAAGCCAATGATAATTTCGGCACAACGATAGATGCTATTTTCCATGAAGGCGCCTGCTCATCAACAACTGAATGGGATGGTCGTTATGTCATGCACAACAATTACGACTATTCAAAATCATTATTTCATTACTGTGTCGATCAAAATGCCTCGTTCTTATATGCCTCATCGGCATCCGTTTATGGCGGTGGCAGTGTCTTTGTAGAAGATCGCGATAATGAAGAGCCGCTTAACATGTACGGCTACTCTAAATTTCAGTTTGATCAATACATTCGCCAACACCTTGATAACATCAACATTCAAGTAGCCGGTTTCCGTTACTTCAATGTGTACGGGCCGCGTGAACAACACAAAGGCAGTATGTCGAGTGTCGCGTTTCATTTGAATAACCAGATTAACGCCGGTGAAAATCCAAAATTATTTGAAGGCACTGATGGTCATTATAATGGTGGTCAATTACGTGATTTCATTTACATCAGTGATATTGTTGATGTGAATCTATGGTTTATGGATAACCCACAAGCCTCAGGTATTTTTAATGTCGGCACAGGCAAAGCTCAATCATTTAATGATGTTGCCAATGCCGTTATTGCCCACCATGGTAAAGGCCATATAGAATACATTCCTTTCCCGGATCACCTTAAAGGCTGCTACCAAAGTTTTACAGAAGCCAACATCAGCAAATTACGTGATGCCGGTTATGACAAAGACTTTAAGACCGTTGAGCAAGGCGTGGCAGAGTACATGAAAGTACTTAACAAGGGATCATAAGCAAGGCGAATACAATGGACTGGCTTCGTCATCTCTATAGCGCGACACTCTATTTACTAACGCCGTTCTATCTGGCGTATCTTTACTGGCGTGGTCGTCGTGCACCGGCTTATCGTGATCGTATTGCAGAACGCTTTGGTTTTTACGACACAGAAGTAAAAGAAAATCCAATCTGGATCCATGCTGTTTCAGTAGGCGAAGCACAAGCCGCACTGCCAATGATTCAAAAACTCAAAGAACGTTTTCCTAGTCACCCCATTTTAATGACGACCACAACACCAACCGGTTCAACGCGAATCAAAGAAACTCTGGGTGATGAAGTCATGCACGTCTATGTGCCTTATGATGTGCCCTGTGCCGTAGGCCGTTTTCTTGAAGCCATGAAACCATCCATCGCTATTTTTATGGAAACTGAAATCTGGCCGAATATTATTCATCGCTGTAAAGAAATGGCAATCCCGGTTGTGTTGGCTAATGCACGCATGTCAAAGCGTTCAGCTAAAGGCTATGCAAAGCTCGGTCACTTTATGCGTGAGGTAATGAGCCAAATTGATCTGGTTGCGGCTCAATCACAAAGCGATGGCGCACGTTTAATCGGTCTGGGTGCCAGAACCGACATCATGCGTGTTACCGGCAGCGTAAAGTTTGATATGCATCTACCCGCAAGCATCAAAGAACAGGGTGAAGTGCTTCGCCGTGACTGGGGTGTTGAGCGCAGTATCTGGATCGCGGCAAGCACGCGCCAGGGGGAAGATGAACAAATTCTCGATGCCTTCGCGAAAATTTGTCATGACAGACCGGAGTCGTTGTTGGTGTTAGTACCCAGGCATCCTGAACGCTTTGATAGTATTGCGGCGCTGTGTGAGAAACGCGGTTTTAATATTCAGCGGCGTAGCAAACATCGTCCTTGCACAAATGACATTGATATTTATATAGGCGATACCATGGGCGATCTTACTCTCATGTATGCCGCATCCGATGTTGCCTTTGTTGGCGGAAGTTTGGTGCAAACCGGTGGGCAAAACCCAATCGAAGCCGCTGCACTCGGCTTGCCTGTTATTATGGGGCCATCACTGTATAACTTTTCTGAAGTCACGCGCATGTTGCGTGAAAGTGAAGCACTGGAAATTGTTGACGACAGCGAACAGTTGGCAGAAACCGTTTTAAATTATTTTAATGATTCGAGCTTACGGACGCAGCGTGGTGAAAATGCTTATGCCGTGGTACAAAGAAATCGCGGTGCGATGGAACGCTTATTAACATTAATTGAAGATTTAAATATTAAACACTAGCCGTAACTTATTTAAGCCACTTATTAATCGCTTCAATATCTGTACGCGCTAAAGAGCCTGCCGCTTGCTTAAGTCGTAGCGTATTCAGAATATAATCATAACGTGAACGCGCATAATCACGTTTAGCACGAAACAACTCACGCTGACTTAATAACACATCAACAATGGTACGTGTACCTACTTCAAAACCAACCTGGGTTGCTTCATACGCTTTTGCATTAGAGGTTACCGCTTGTTTCAGCGCTTTAACCCGACTCACTTCAGCAATCACACCCAGATAAGCATCACGTGCTTGTCGGGTAACACTACGGCGTGCCTGAATTAAATTTTGTTTCGCCGCTTCTGCACGGTAAGCCGCTTGACGGGTAAGCGAGTTGACTCCACCCCCAGCAAAAATAGGCACGTTTAACTGTAATGATATTTTATCAACATCACTATCGCGCCCGGTTAAACCGCCGGTAACAGCCGTACTACGGCTAGCGACCAAATCCAGTGTCGGTAAGTGCCCCGCACGTTGGCGGTTAATTTCTTCATTGGCAACATCACTTGCGTAAATAGCCGACTGAAGTGAAAGATTCTGCTCGGTGGCTTTTTTAACCCAGGCATCAATATCGGCAGGATCAGGATTAAGTAAGGGAATGTCTGCCTGTAAGGACAACGGTGCTTGTTCATATTGGCCGGTAATTTCCAACAAGGCTTCACGTGCACTGGCGAGTTGATTACTGGCCGTAATTTCCTGTGCCACGGTTAAATCAAATTGTGCCTGTGCTTCGTGTACATCGGTAATGGCAATCAAGCCCACGTTAAAACGTTGCTTGGCTTGTTCAAGCTGTCTTGCGGTGGCCTGTTTTTCAGCTTGCGCAAAATCAAGATTGTCTTTTGCTGCAAGCAAATTAAAGTAACTTTCAGAAAGACGAATCATTAGTGCCTGTTCCGCCACACCGTAATCTGCTTCGGCCTGTGACACCGTAGAATTTGCCTGACGCAACGCCACCCAACGATCATGCCGATAAATCGGTTGGGTTAACGTCAGCTGGTAAGCATGACTACGATACCTTTCCGCTACTGCAGGGAAGAAAGCACTGTTGGTTGTTTCAGATTTTATTTTGTCTGTGTTGGCAGAAAAAGACAGGTTCGGTAATAGTTGCGCAATACTTTGTGACCTGGTTTCATTTTGAGCCGAGCGCGTTGCATCGGCGGCTTTTAATTGCGGGTCGTTATCATGAGCGAGCAGGTAGTTATCGTATAAACCAGCCGCAAAGGCGTTGCCAGACAACATCATTGAGGCGACTAAAAAATAACCTGGTGTAAAACGTAAACTCATCATCTCATCCTTAATAAACAGCCATTGCCGGGTCAACATCGCGTGCCCAGGCATCGACACCACCGCTCAGGTTAATCACTTTTTCAAAACCTTCGCGTTCAAGGTAAATACCAATATGTCGGCTACGAATACCATGATGGCATATCACAACAATAACACGATCCGGATCAAGCTCATCGAGATGATGGGGAATTTGTCCCATCGGGATCAGTCTCGAGCCATCTATATGACAACGATCAAACTCCCATTCTTCTCGTACATCAAGTAGCAGAGGATCTGTCTCGTTATCGTTTAAGTATTGCTGTAATTGCTCGGCGCTAAATTCTTTCACTCATCATCTCTAAATCGCACACAGACAAACCGCCTGCGAGTCAGGATTATACCGAAAAAACGCCGGTTAAGCGTATTGGAAATTTAAAATTCGAAGTGCTGTGGCGCGGGTGCGTTCTGTAGTGCAGCGATATCTGTTTCAAATAATGATTGATGCTGCCATTCACTTTCAGAAATGCGGGTTATTAACACCGCTTCCATCGCAGGGGCTTCACCAATAATCACGAACAAACGACCACCGACTTTCAGGCAATGCTGAAAACGTTCTTCAAGCACAGGTAAAGAACCGGTTACGGCAATCACATCATAAGGGGCATGGGCATCCCAGCCATTGCTCGCATCACCGACTTCCAGAGTGACATTAATAATGCCTTGTTGCTCAAGGTTGTGTGCCGCGGCAGCGCTGAGTTCAGGGTTAATTTCAATACTGTGTACATGGCGAGCCTGTTTTGCCAGTAATGCGGTGACAAAACCACTGCCAGTACCAATTTCCAGCACGGTTTCAGTGGGCTGCACATTCAGCGCCTGCAACATATTCGCTTCAACCAGGGGCTTCATCATGGTTTGACCATGACCCAGTGGGA
>JALTKS010000073.1 GCA_027006175.1 Gammaproteobacteria bacterium | reverse complement strand
CTTAAAGACTATATTGATAATAATGATTGGGCTAGTGTGTTAGTGAAGTAATTCATTAATAGATGACTACTGTGCCCGGTGTTAACCGCTAATGCTAATAGCCCGATCGGGTCATATCTGGTGATAGTAACCTCCTGTATATTCCCATAGAGAATAGGTGAATTTAAGTCTATAAGAGTATTATTTTTTGTTGAATTTCTTCATCCAAAAAAAATGGGGTTAGAGGGGTAGCATCATGAAAATTTCATTTCCGGTTCTTGTCTATGCATGTACTTTAGCACTTTCAAATAGTGCTAATGCGGTGCCTGTTACGATTGGTATTGGTGATACATTAAATGTAGCGATCAGCACAACACTAAATACTACTGGCACATCAACAAATGACGGCACGGTTAATATTGATGGCACCTTGGACAATGATGGTTCTTTTACGAGCCAAGGAAGTGGTTTAATTAACAATAGTGGCACGTTGAATAATAATGATACGTTTCAGAATACGGATTTATCGATCATTGAAAATAATGGTGTATTAAACAACCAAAGCGTTGGCATTTTAACCAACAACAGCATAATCAATAATACTAACGTGTTTAATAATCTTGATAGTGCGATTTTAACAAACAATAACACCATTAATAATACCGCCGAATTTAATAATAATGGTGATGCGACTGTTGCAATTGAAAGTGGTGGCATGTTGAATAACCTAGGCACGGCTGTCTTAACGAATAATAGTACGATTGATAATAGTGGGCTTATTAACAATATCGACACTGCTATTATTAATAATCAGGGTGTATTGAATAATAATGTTGATGGCGCTTTAGTTAACAGTAGTACCTTAAATAATGGTGGCACCTTAAATAATCAATCAACAAGTACCTTAACAAATAACGGTATACTTCTTAATGACGGCGTGTTTAACAATACTGATACGGCGATTGTTGAGAACAAGGCCATATTCTACAATGGTAATGAAGCAACCTTAATCAATGATAGTACATTATATAATCTTGGTATTTTTAGAAACAGGGATGGTGCATCATTAACCAACAATAATGAATTGAATAATAATGGTATTCTTGTCAATCAAGATTCTGCTTTTTTAACAAATAATGGCGGCTTGATTAATAATGAAAAGTTTTTTAACCGTGACAGTGCTATTTTAAGAAACACTAAGTTTTTTGATAATAGTGCGGGTATCTTACAGCTTACAGGCTCCAGTCTTTTAGAATACCAAACAGGGTTTGATGAAAAATTAAGTGGCACCGTCATTAATGATGCACGTATTGAACAGCGAGGAAATAACTTGACCTTTGATGGCACGCTTTCTGGTACTGGCACTATCGTGGCTAATACCGTTGTAAATGACGGTATTATTTTGCCAGGTCAGTCACCGGGTATTAATTTTCCAGGTCAGGCACTGGGTATTCTTTCCATTGAAGGTGATTTTACTCAAACTTTCTCTGGTCTGCTGGCTACTCAGATAGGAGGACTTGCTGCAGGCACTGAGTACGATGTTTTGGATATCAGTGGTGTTGCCTTGCTGGGTGGTGATTTGACAGTTGATTTCTTTGATCTGGGTGGTGGTTTATTTAACGCATCTGCTGGTGACAGTTTCGATATTCTTACTGCGGCAAGTATTTTTGGTGAGTTCGACACTCTTACTCTTGCAACATTAAATGACGGGCTTCGTTGGGATATTGCTTATCTTTTTGATGAGCTCGGTGATGATGTGGTTAGGTTATCTGTTTCTGCTGTACCACTTCCGGCCGCATTTTGGCTATTTGGTTCGGCATTGTTAGGTTTCATTGGGTTTTCGAGGCGTAAAAAAATAATGTAGAAATCGATGGTCTTCCTTACATGACAAAATGTTTAGGGTTTGTTGGCGACTAAAATAGCACGCTTAGGGGCAGGGTAGCCTTCAACTGTTTTATTACTGTCATTCGGGTCAAGAAATTCCTTGAGTGAATGAAAGCTCATCCAGTCGGTGCTGCGTTGTTCTTTGATACTGGTTCGGTTCACATCGACAATGCGAATGTTTTTTAGTCCACAGCGTTCAGCCCAACGAATTAGCATCTCGGTTGAAGGAATAAACCAGACATTGCGCATGCAGGCATAGCGATCTTCTGGGATAAGAACGGTATTTTCATCGCCATCAATAACCAGTGTTTCCAATACTAATTCACCACCACTGACTAAGCAGTCCATTAGTTGTTTGATATGGTCAATAGGGCTGCGACGATGGTAAAGAACACCCATTGAAAACACCGTATCAAAACTCGCTAACTTGCTGGGGAGATCATCAATACCCGCTGGCAGTACCATAACATTGTCAGATTGAATGTATTTTTGTATGACCTGAAATTGCATACTGAATACAGCCGTTGGATCAATGCCAACTACACTTGCTGCACCTTCGCCTGCCATTCGCCAACAGTGATAACCGTTACCACAACCTACATCGAGGACATGTCGATCTTGAAGGGGTGAGATATGATCTTTTAATCGTTCCCATTTCCAATCGGAGTGCCATTCGGTATCGATGTACAGTCCAAATAATTCAAAAGGACCTTTTCGCCATGGATGCAGTTGCATTAATTGTTGCTTGAAGGCGTTACGTTGCGATTCATCCATATCATTGGCGTCACCAATTGTAATGGACGCATTGTTAAGCGCAATGTGAGAAGGGCGTATGTCGGGTAGGGCATGAATGGTTTGTTGCCACTTAGTCATATTGCCGAAACGGTTGGGGTCTAAGCCATGCTGAATCTGTTGTGGCAGATCCTTTTCCCACGCCGCAAGCGGGCCATCTTTTAATTGTTTTAAAAAATGATCGTAAAAACTCATTTGATTGCAAGCATCGATACGAAATTAAGACTCTGTTGCCAGACGATGACATTTGAAAACCCGGCTTTTAAAAGACGTTGTTGATGGGTGTTGAGGTTATCAGGAATTAACACATTATCGAGAGCCGATCGTTTCTGGCTAATTTCCAGATCGCTGTAGCCATTGGCGCTTTTGAAATTGAGTTGTAGCTCTTCAAGCAGTGCCTGTTCTTTTGCATCATCGCTAATTATTTTTTCAGAGAGCACTAAACAGCCGCCCTGGTTCATGCCATTCGCAATTTTTTTAAGCAGTATTAGGCGTTTATCCGGTTCAATAAATTGGAGCGTATAATTTAAAATAGCTAAGCTGGCATTATTAATATCAATATCAAGAATATCGGCACACATGATATCAATAGGCACATGGTTATTGGGATCATTCGCCATGTTTTCGCGGCATTGTTCAACCATCGCCTTTGCATTATCAACGGCAATAATCTTACAGCCATCAACGTGGAGTCGACGACGGATAGAGAGACTAGAAGCCCCTAATGAGCATCCCAGATCATAAATATTGGAATTTTCGGTGACAAATTTCTCGGCAATAATACCCAGTAGCGGAATAAGATTGTCGTAGCCCGGTACCGAGCGGCGAATCATATCCGGGAAGACGTGCGCCACCGACTCATCGAAGACAAAATCTACGATCATGTCTTTTGGAGAGCTGTAAATGTCATCTTTGCTACTATTTTTAGTCATAATACAGTTATTTTTGAATTAGGCGCTGAGATTATCGGATTTAGCTAATTATCGCCAGTTTAATAAATCCTGTTCGTAAATAGTGACCTGAGAGTATTTCGGGTTATACTTTAGCCTGTATTATCTTAATTAAATGGTAGGAAATTATGCCTTCTTTTGATGTTGTGTCTGAAGTAGATAGCCATGAGCTTAAAAATGCGGTGGATCAAGCCAATCGAGAAATTGGTAATCGTTTTGATTTTAAAGGGTCAGATTCAAATGTTGAATTGAACGGTTCAGAAATGAAGGTGTCTAGTGATAGTAAGTTCCGCGTTGAGCAAGTGGTTTCGGTATTGCATCAGAAATTAGCAAAACGTGGTATTGATATTAGTTGTCTTGAGGCTGGCGATGTAGATGAAGCACTCAAAAATGCCAAACAGGTGATTAAGGTAAGGGAAGGACTCGATAAAGAATTAGCCAAAAAAGTGGTTAAATCCATCAAGGATAGCAAACTTAAAGTACAAGCTGCGATTCAGGGCGAACAGGTACGTGTTACGGGCAAGAAGCGTGATGACTTACAAAAGGTGATGGCGTTACTTAAAGACGCCAAGATCGGTGTGCCGCTGCAGTTTAATAATTTTAGAGATTAAAATGAATTTAATGAAAAGAATGAAGCCATTGTTGCTTCTGTTATTGCTCGCTATCAGCTTTCCTGCTATTGCGGATGAAGCCTCTACGTTAAAACAAAAGTTAACCAAGATGTTTCCTAATGAAGTGCCATTTGAAGTGACTAAAACACCTGTTCCCGGTTTGTTTGAAGTTGATTTTGGTGATTCGTTTATGTATATCACGGCGGATGCGCAGTATGCGGTGAAGGGTGACATTATTCATATGCTCACCAATGCAAACTTAACGGACATGAAGCGTTCTGAAAATCGTTTAAAAACAATGTCGGCGATTACAGATAAAAACACAATTATTTATCCGGCTAAAAATAAAATGGTAAGAATGACCGTGTTTACGGATATTGATTGTTCTTATTGCCGTAAATTGCATAGCCAAATGGCAGGTTATAACAAGCTAGGCATTGAAGTAAGGTATGCCTTCTATCCGCGTGCAGGTATTGGTTCTAATTCATATAAAAAAGCGGTGTCGGTTTGGTGTGCAGATGATCGCCGTAAGGCATTGGATAATGCCAAGTCTGGTCAGGAAATAGAAAATCGTGACTGTAAAAATCCGGTGAAACTGCACATTGATGTTGCCAATAAACTCGGTATTAATTCAACACCGACACTGGTTTTTGATGATGGCACCGTTATTCCTGGTTACATTCCGCCAGCGCGTCTGCTTTCAGTGATAAAACAGCGTGGCATTATCCGTTAACTGATTAGAGTGTGACCAATTGGTTTGATGCGGTGAGTAGAAGACAGGCACTGATTTCCTTGTTCGGCCATATCTTTTCTACGCCAGCAATATAGTAGTGTAGTTGGCGTTTGTATTCATCGAGCAGGGATTGCTCGTTGCTTTGCTGGTGGGTTTTATAATCAATGATAAGCAGTTTGTCTTGATATTGGATCAATCGGTCAATAATTCCGTTTACAGTCTTCCCCTTGTTATTGATATAACTAATGGCAACCTCATTCCATGCTTTTTCATAGTGTTGGTTGTTGAAGAGCATTTTATTTTGCTCACTATCAATAACATGCATGGCTTCCTGCCAGCATTGCTCGAAGCTTTCATCCGTTAGTGCTACTAAATATTTATTACGCAGTTGTTTGTTGAGCTCGTCTCGAGACAGTGCGTTGTTTAAGCACTTTTCTATCATTTCATGAATAACCGTACCACGTAGTTGGTTTTGAGTGTGTTGCTCTTCTTTGTCTGATTGACTCGGTGCAATGGTATTGTCATTAATGGCTGTTATCGTATTGTTAAGTAAATAATCGGGTAGTGCTGTTACGACTTTATTTTTCTCAATAACGGTGTTGTTTATTGCTGGGGTATTATCGCTAGTCTTGAGGTAACAATTATCTTCATTGAGCAAGCCCCGTTCTTGTAGCTGTTCATAAACGAGCCCATACCAGCCAAGGTTTTTACGTGTTGATGATTTGCTTGCACTGATATAAAGATATTGGCGTGCACGCGTGATGGCAACATAAAACAGGTTGGCATCTTCTCTTTGTTGTAATTTGTTTTGTTCTTCTATGACCTTCACTGTTTTGCTATCAAGAGCCTCTTTTTTTGCTGCGAGTTGAAACAAGCGAGGTTTAAGATCGCCACTTGGCCAATCAACAACGGCATTGTAGGCATTCTTGTCATCGGGTACGCTGGCACTATCAACAAGGAAAACAATCGGTGCTTCAAGTCCTTTAGCATTATGAATAGTCATAATAGACACTTTATTATCCTGACTCGTATCTAAGGCAGAATCGATGCCCTGTTTACCCTGTTTTTGTAATGACGTTAATCTCGCGCGGAAGAAAGCAAGACTTGGGTAACGACCGCTGTCAATTTCCAGAGCCAATTCAATAAAGCGTCTTAAATTGGCAAGTACCCGATTATGCAGGTGGGCAGGGAAACTCTGTTTGAATCGCATCATGACATCGCCGCTGGCATAAATATGATCAAGCAAGTCATGTACGGGTAATGTGTCTGCAAGTTCATGCCAATCTCGTAACAATGTTTGCGCTCGGATAAGCGAGGCAGGGGCATCTGAATCGAGACTTTGCAAACGTGCATACCAATTAACGCGTTTGTCACGACCTATTAACGACAAGGTCATTAAGTCCTGTTCTGTGCAGGAGAACAAGGGGCTGCGCAAAACGCGAGCCAAAGCAAGATTGTTATACGGGGTATTGAGCGTATCAAGTAGCGCAAGCATATCCTGTATTTCAATCGTGCTTAAAAGAGTGCCGGGTGCACTACCAACATAAGGGATGCCCAGTTTTTGTAATGCTAATTCAAAACGGGGTAAATGGGTGCGGTTACGCATAAGAATCATGATGTCGCCATAGTGAGCAGGGCGGTATTGTCCAGCATCATCGATGGCTGTTTGGGATGTCACAATGTCATGTATGGTTTGTGCAATAATAGCGGCTTCTTGATCTCTCGAATTTGGTTTGTCTTTGCGTGGTTCAAGTAACGGGTTTCGGAGCGTTAGTTCAGTATCTTCTTTTTTGTCTTCGTCTTTTTCTTCAAGTTCACAAAGTGGAAGTATGTGTACCTCGCCATAAACATCTTTTTTGTGCGTGCTGTGCTGCTCAAAGTCGCCTATATGCTCGCCTAATAGACTTTCGCTAAAGCATTGATTAACGAAATCAATAATCACGGGTGATGAACGCCATGATGTATTGAGCGGGGTTGTGCTGGCATTAAGATGTTCGCTTAACCAGTTTCTCGCATATGAAAATAATTGTGCATCGGCACGCCGGAAACGATAAATGGATTGTTTTGCATCACCGACTAAAAACACAGAACGATTCCGATCACTATCACCTGCGGCTAATTCTTCGAGCAGGGGTAATAATAACCGCCATTGCGTTGGGTTAGTGTCTTGAAATTCATCGACAAGAAGGTGGTCAATACGCTGATCAAGTTTATATTGAATCCAGTGCGCATGCTCGGAGGCATTTAATAGTTGGCATGCTTGCCATTCAAGATCGGTAAAATCCAATAAACGTTGCTGTTGTTTAATTTTCTGATAATGGTCGAGATAAGCTTGACCTGCTTGATACCAGACAAGGTTAGTTTGGTAGGTGGCATGACGAGCAAATAAATCTTCAATTTCAGCACAGCTAGTACCGAGCGTTGCCTGTATTTCAACCAGACGGTCACCTTTTTCTTCACCGAGTTTCTTCCGGGCTGTTTTGCTCGCAATGTTTTTGGGATTGCCATTGGTCTTGTTAAACAGGATTGCTTTTATATCCTTCAAGGATTCAATATTGAATAACTGTTCAGATAAAATGCGATGAATTATTGCCTGACTCTTTTTATTGGTTGCATTGTCATGAATTGCAATTAATTCGGCGAGCTCTGCCAGTGTTTCCCTTGATTGTTCAAACCACGCATGGATATTGGGTGGTTGGTCTGGATCGATATCAAGTTGTTGTTGCAGTGCCTTACAGGCATGAACCAGCGTAGGCTCACCGGCTTCTGCCATTGCCCACCAGTCACTTCGATGCGAAAGAAAATTTTGTAAGGATTTTTTCGTTGAGGCCAATCCATTGCAATAGCCAAATAATTGCTCAAGGCTTTTTGCTGTCTGGCTATCCGGATCTCTGGTGGCATCCGCGAACAAGGCATCCCATGCTTCAATTTCCAGTATGCCGGTCTTATCCAGTAATTCGAAACCGGCGGGAATGTCTGCTTCTAATGAAAAACGTCTTAGAATTTGCTGAGAAAATGCATGGAAGGTGGTGATGTTAACCTGACGAGGTTGTTTGAGTAATTGTTCATAGAGATTTTTTGCATGCTGGCGTGTGACCTCATCGGTTGGCATGCCAATGATCGTGAGCTGTTCGCCAAGTGCATCATCAGACAGGGTGCTGAACTCGCGTAATCGTTCTAATAAACGTTGCTGCATTTCAGCGGCAGCTTTGCGGGTAAAGGTAATTGCGAGTACGGCATCAGGTTTTACACCACTAAGGAGTAAGCACAATAAGCGTGAAATGAGCAGCCAGGTTTTACCACTGCCTGCCGAGGCATGTACGCTCGTGTTCATTGTTTCACCTCGCCGGCAATCTGCCAAGCGTCACGGCGACAAAGCCCATCCATATCACAGTAGCCACAGGTTTTATTATCACCCCAGGCCGGTAAGGCTTCACCTTTTTGTAATTGCGTGAACAGTGTATCGAGTCGATCAGATTGCGCCTGCATAAGGTCGTGCAGTGCATCGTCTTCCAGGTAGCCACTTGTTTTGACTTTGTCAGTTAATTCCAGATATTCAACACGTTTAACTGCTTCATCCAGTAACAATGCATAGAAAGGAAGTTGTATTGCCTCGCCATTGTTGATGTCAACCTGTGTTGAGGGTTTGCCGGTTTTGTAGTCGACAATCGCAACACCTTCATCGCTCGTGTCAATGCGATCAAGAATGCCATTGAGATTAAAGCCCGATGATGGTTTGTCTTTAATTTCTTCTTCCGTTTTATTAACGTTGCCGATGTGTTGATGTTTAATTTGCCAATTAATATAGAGTGGTATCAGGCGTTGCCATGTTTGAAGCCAGCCGCGGTGTTGGAAGTTATCTTCCAGATCACGTGCGAAGAGATGCGTCGATATTTCATTCAGGCATTGGATCGCCTGCGATCTATTATCATTGCTAATTTCTTCTGTAAAAGGGCCGGGTACGTTTTCAATATCAGAGTGAAATGCTTGCAAGCATTTATGCACGCGACTGCCGTAATCACTTTTTTCTAATACGGTGCGGATTTCATCGGTTGCTTTTAAACCGAGGCAACGTGCAGCGAAATATTGATAAGGGCAATTGATTAACTGCTGATAGCTACTGGCTGAAATAGAAACAGGGAGTAATTCATGCTGGCAGTGAACAGAGGGGTGTTCTTTAATACATTGTGTTTCAGCGGCGGTATCGCGGTGGCTGAATCCTGTATAGCCACTGTCTAGCCATTGTTGTAGTTGTTCAGCAATTAATTCGTTATTCCAGGCGATAGCATGATAATGCTGTAAGCATTCAATCCAGGGACTGGCTAAATTGGTATTGCCATCATTGCTGGCAGTGTAGGTGACTAATATCTTCGGTGCAGCATGTAATAAACAACGATAGTAGTAATACATGGCGGCTGAATATTGTTCAGATGTTTGCAGTTGTAATGAGTAGCGCACTGAATCATTGAAGAATGCCGCGACTGCCGGTCTGCCGGGTAAATGTTCTGCATCAGTGGCGGCGATAATCAGGGCATCAAAGTGATGCAGGTGGCTGGCATGTAGATCCAGTAAATGTACTGATGCTGAATGTGTGTCAGGAACAAAGTTATAGCGTTCCAGGGTACGTCCAAGCCAGTTTCTAAACTCAGACCATGTGATATTAAGTTGTTGTTCATCCAATGCCTGACGCATAGTATGAATTTCATCCATGACACGTTGTCCTGCGGCATCAGCATTGAGTGCGGTGGTCATGTCGATAGCATCTAAACTTTTTAAGACAGCATCGAGATAGTCAGCAGGGTGGTGCTTGCCTTGCATGAGGGCTTGTAGCGGTTTGGCGGCTAGTTCAATCGTATTGAGTAAGGCTTTTATTTCTGTCGCAACGATTTTTGTCCACGTTTCATCAATCTTTTTACTACGCCGATCAATTTGGCGCTGGTAACGGTATAGGCTACTGGCAATATTTTCATGCAGAATAATATCCTGCTCAAAGCGGTAAATATTATATAAAAACTGTTCTTTCTCGATACTTGAGAACACAAAGGATGATTTCAACAAGTCGAGCAATGGAAGGTGGTTAAAATCCTGTTCAATACATTCCAGCCAGCGTTCTAATGCAGCTGCGGCACGCGTAGTTGATAACGCCCAACCTGAATAGTCACGTAAGGGAATAGCACCGCGCTCAAGTAATGCGCGTAAACGACGTGCAAGGCGTCGATCCTGTGTCACTACGCCAATATTGGTGCAACCTTCGTACAGCCATTGACGTATTTGTAATTCAATACCGAGTGCTTCCTGTTCGCTATCGTTAGCGGGTAAAATGGAGAATGTTTCCTGTAAGGGGCTATTGGCACATTCGGTGCGCTTGGCCTTAGCACGTTGAGAGATATTGATATCATCTTTAGTATAAATATCATCAATGGTTTTATCATAAGCCTGTTGCGGGCATTGAATAGTCGTTATCGACTGATGATTGGTATCGAGTAATTGTTTAATTGCCAAATCAGGATGATACTGGCCATCATCACTATGATTGCCTTGTATGATCAGTGTGGCTTTATTTTCAGCGCTAAGTCGATGGAACCATTGTTGTTCTGCTGGAATAAAACGAGTAAAGCCAACCAGGAAAATATGTTGTATTTCTTTCGGTAGCGCATAGTTAGCCAATTTTTCAATATACAGTTGTTGTTGGTCAATACTGTTTTCATCAGTCAGTTGTTGTTGCCATGCCTTCCATAAGGTATGTACCAATTTCGCTTCATGACTCAGTTGTTCTTGAATAGTGTCTGATTCTGTTTCAGGGATGCCGTAGGCATGTTCTATTTGTGCAGTGAACGCATCTAATGTTTCAGGTAGCACGGTTTGTTGTAATGACAATTCATCAAACAGCTGTAATAAATCTTCGGCAAGCAACCAGGGGCTACTTTTGCCATATAAATTGGGGTAGTTGCGAAGCGCCTCGACGAGCATGAGTTCGCGGGTCGCTTTGGGTAACAGCGTTGAGGTATGTTTAATAGGCGTACTGTCAATAAACTGGTTCAAGTTTTGTATCGTAGGCCCAAGCAGGGCATCGAAACCGACTTTATTGGCTTCTTGAATAAGCTCTTTTCGTAGTCGTGAGCCCGCATGGGTATCTGGCATGATGATGCTTATGTCAGTTAAATCAGGTAACTGAGATTTAAATTGTTTGATTAGCTGCTGGCAGAGATAGTTGACAGGATCGCAGTGGTAGGGCAGTAGCCATACACAAGATGATTCATTGTTGCGATGAGCGCTCAACGTTCGAGGTATTTTAGTTTGTCGCTGACATCACGCCATTCATCGGCATCTTCGGGGGCCGGTTTAATGCTATCGATCACCGGCCATTTTTTGGCGAGCTCTTCATTGAGTGCGATAAATTCAGATTGCCCATCGGGTAGATCATCATCGGCATAGATCGCCTCAACCGGGCATTCCGGCTCACAAAGTGCGCAGTCGATACATTCTTCAGGGTCAATAACAAGGAAATTAGGCCCTTCATGGAAGCAATCAACCGGACAGACTTCAACACAATCGGTGTATTTACACTTAATGCAGGATTCGGTAACGATGAAAGTCATAATGGCTACTGTTGGTTATTAATTGATAGCCAATTCTACCCCGACTTGTGGTGTCAGGCGAGCCTGATTTTATTTTTTATTGGCGATGATATAACGATTTCTGCCGGATTCTTTTGCTTCGTAGAGACATTCATCCGATTTGTGAATAAGGGCCTCTAAATCAGGTAAATCGGATTTATCAGCAATACCAAGGCTAATAGTGACATGATCACTCGCTTTGGAGTGTTCGTGTTTGATATTGAGTGATTCAACGGCGACACGAAGCTTTTCTGCAACGACTGCGGCCCCTTCGGCATTGGTATCAGGCAAGATAGCGGTAAATTCTTCACCACCATAACGGGCAATTAGGTCAGTAGGACGAACAATTGTTTCCTTTAAGGCTTTGGCGACACGAATTAGACAGTCATCTCCTGCCTGATGACCATAATTGTCATTAAAGGGTTTGAAGAAATCGATATCGATAAGAATAAGTGACAGCGGTAAGTCATTTCGTGCCGCGCGGCGCCACTCTTTATCCAGAGACTCATCAAATTGGCGGCGGTTAGCAATACCGGTTAAACCATCAAGTGATGAAAGTTCCTGTAGTTTTTTGTTGGATGCTTCGAGTTGTTTTTGCATTTCACGTAATGCCTGAAAGGCGGAATCACGTTCGAGCTGATTGATATAGCTTTGTGAATGGGCGCGAATACGTGCGAGTAGTTCTATTTGGTCTGGAAGTTTAACCAGATAGTCGTTAGCACCATTACTAAAGGCATCACTCTTAACGTGAGGATCTTCTTTTGATGATAAGACGATAATAGGGATATTACGTGTTTGCATGTTTGCACGAAAAAATCGTACCAGTGTCATGCCGTCAATATCAGGCATGACAAGATCTTGTAATATGACCGTGGCCTCAATATCAGATGCCATTTGAATAGCCTGGCCCGGATCTTCACAGTAGTGGAAAACAATATCACTTTCATCAGCCAACATTCTTCGAATGCCTTCAGCGATGATGGGTTGATCATCAACCAGTAATACAATGCACTTGTTCAGTGCACGAGATAAATTGTCATGAGTGCTCATATTATTGTTGACCATTTATTACATTAATAATTGAATCTGAAATATCTTCCGGCGCAAGTGACTCTGTTGCGGCACCAATATCATCCGCGGCTTTTGGCATGCCATATACTGCACACGTATCTTTTGTTTGTGTGATGGTATGACCACCTAACTTATGGATGCTTGCAAGCCCCTCTGCACCGTCCTTACCCATACCAGTAAGTAAAGCAGCAATAATCTTTCCTTTCCAGTGTTTAACTACACTACTGAAAAAGACATCAACGGAGGGACGGTAAATAAGTTCTTTCGGTTCTTCGCTGTAAGAAAGCTTACCTCCTGCAAGCATGATGAGATGATTACTCTCACCGGCAACCAATACTGTTCCTGCCTTGGGTTTGTCGCCATTTTTGGCTATTTTTACATCGAGAGATGATTGTTTATTAAGCCATGAGGCAAAACTATGGGTAAAAGAACTATCAACATGTTGTACGATAATAATGGGAACAGGAAAATCAGCTGGTAGCTTGTTAAGAATGGTTGCGAGCACACCCGGGCCACCGGTTGATGCCCCTAGCACCAGAATATTATTGTTTTTTTCCAGTGTCAGGTCGTTGTCTGCAGAAATATTCAGCTGCGCTTTGTTTTCATTTGTTGCAATAAGGCTACTCACAATCTTTATCTTTCTAAGCAGATCATCAGTTTCAGTCGGGCTAATACTCGCACTAGAGAAGGGGGTCTTCACCACATCAATCGCGCCGTAACTCATGGCTTCAAATACCATAGCGGCATTACCCGATACTGATGCAGTAACGATAATAATAGGGCAAGGCGTTTCTTTCATAATAGCTTCGCATGCAGATACACCATTCATGTCAGGCATAATCATATCCATAAGAATAAGATCAGGAAGATCGCTTTTACATTTTTCTATCGCCTCAAGCCCATTTGTTGCCGTCCAGGCAACACTGTAATGTGGTTGTTTGCTTATGATGTGTTGCAGCACAACAATATTTTCATGATTATCGTTTGTAATAGCGATACGCATTATTCGGCCTCACCAATCAGGTCAATAACAGCATCAATTAAACTTTCATCATGGAAACTACCTTTGGTCAGGTAATAATCGGCACCCGCATTTAATCCTGCTTCTCTGTCCTCTTGACGATCTTTGTATGAAACGATCATGACAGGTATTTTTCTATATTCCTGATCGGCTTTCAGCATGGTGACAAATTCAATGCCATTCATTCGCGGCATATCAATATCACTGATAATCAGATCGTACTCGTTATTATGCACTGTATTCCAGCCATCCATGCCATCCACCGCAACATCAACATGATAGCCACGTGAAGTAAGTAGTTTCTTTTCAACTTCACGAACAGTGATTGAGTCATCAACAACCAGAATACGTTTTGAGGAAATTGAATCGGTTGAACTGGATTGATGGCCAATTTTTGACAGTCGTTCACCGGAAACCAATATTTCAATAGAGCGAATCATATCTTCAATATCAACGATTAAGGCAGGTTCACCATTTTCCAGTAATGTGGCAGCACTAATGTCTTTGATTTTTCCTAATCTTGGGTCAAGTAGATGAACAGCAATATCGCGTTCACCAATAAAGCGTTCAACCACAAGTCCATAGCTATTGTTTCTGTCACCCAGGATAACAATAGGTATTTCATCTTCGTTGTGACTGGATACATCCTTGACTTCCAGCACCTGAGCAGAATCGATCAGTCCAATATGTTTGTCGTTAATGGTGAAATATTGTTTCCCTTCCAGTGTTTTTAAATCAGCACGATTAAGTGTATGGATGGATTCTATTCTTGCTAATGGAAAGGCGTATGCTTGTCCGCCAATCGTCACCAATAGACTCCGGATAACAGAAAGGGTTAATGGTAAAAGCAGTTGGATACGAATACCTTCTCCGTATTTAGAGGTTGTACGTATCTGGCCACGCATTTCCTGAATGGTGCTATGCACAACGTCTAAACCAACACCACGCCCGGATATTTCTGTTACATCACTGCGGGTACTAAAACCTGGTAAATAAAGGAAATCAAGCAGTTCCGCATCACTTAAGTGTTTGACCATTTCGGCGTTGGATAACTTTCGTTCAACAATGCGTTTTCGTAACACGTTCATGTCTACGCCGTGTCCATCATCAGAAATAGTGATAGATAGCATGCCCATGTTATGTGATGCTTCGAGTTTAATGGTCGCTTGTTCTGGTTTAGTTGTTTTATTGCGTTCAGATTTTGACTCAATACCATGATCAATAGCGTTTCTGATGATGTGATTGAGAGGTGCTTCGATACGGCTGAGTATTTCACGATCAACCTGTGTGTTTTCACCTATGATTTTTAATTCAACATTTTTGTCGAGTGAACGAGAAAGATCGCGCACCATACGCTCAAAGCCATGTGTGCAATCAGAAAAAGGCCGCATTCTTGTTTGCAATACTTCATGATTTAGCCTTTCAGATAAACCCGTAACCCGGCGGTCATATTCATCGAGTTCACTTAAGCGCTCACCAAGAAAGGATCGGGCTTCATTGGCGCGTTTTTGTATATCACCAAAGAGTTCAATAATATGTTCGGCTGCCTGAGATTCATCAAGGTGGTTACGCAAGTTATCTAGCGCGTTAATAATTTCAGATTGACGACGCTTGTAAACCAGCATTGAATCAGCGTGTGAACGCACCCATCTTGATTCAACAACGCTTTCTCCAGCGAGACCCACTAATCTATTGAGTCGTTGGGTACTTATCTTGATAGAATAATCAGAAACTGCCTGTTCTACGTTAGTTTCTGGTTCTTCTACAGCCTCATTTTCTTCTTTAGCTTCATCTTCTTCTGATAGTGGCGATTCATCAGGTTTATTCAATAATGACGATACTTCAATGAGATGCTCGGTATCATTGTCATTGACAGAAGCGTTAACCGCCAGATCAATCGCATTTAATGCAGTAGCAATATTGGAATTAATCGATAGTTCGATAGTGTTATTATTTTTTAATTCCTGTTCAATTCGTTTTTCGATGGATTGACACAATGTATGAATGTTCATTGCGCCACATAGTTTGGCACTACCACTGATAGTGTGAAGGTTGTTTTTTAAGGTTTCGATATCGTCATCACTAACCGCATCTGAGCTGTCTGATTTGATAATACCGCGTATCTTGTTGAAAATATTTTTCGCATCAGACTGGAAAAGTGCGAGCATAGGGTTGTTTTCATCAGTAGCGGGTGTTGCGTCCTGAATGTTATTGCCGGATTTTATTTCTTCAAGATCTGAAATCAGTTTATTAATCTCATTCTCACTTAATGATTCACTGTTACCATCTGAAATATCACTGATCGTATCAACACCTTGTAAAAGAACGTCGATACCTGCAGCTGTGAGGCTTATTTCCCCATTTTGGGCTGCAACAAAACAATCTTCCATAACATGGGCGATATTGACGACTACATCAATACCCACCATTCTTGCCGCACCTTTAATAGAATGGGCAGAACGCATAAGCTGTTCAGATACTTCTTTATTGTTAGTCGCTTTTTCAAAGGTAAGTAATCCCGATGTTAATGCTTTCGTGTGAGACTCGGCTTCCTGATTAAAAAGCGCCATCATGGCGGGATCAGATGCTGGGTTATATGTTGAGCTACTCACTTCAGTGTGCTCGCAATACTCTCAAGAAGAGTAGTATGGTCAATACAGCCAATTGTCTTATTGTTTACGCTTGTTACCCCATGAATAAAGTTGAGTTTTGAGTTTTTTACCGTATCTGGTGCTGATGATAGCTTTTCCGG
>JALTKS010000072.1 GCA_027006175.1 Gammaproteobacteria bacterium | reverse complement strand
CCTGCCCTACCGGCATTGCAACGCAGGATCCGGCTCGCTACAAACAACTTAATATCGAGAACAAGGCAAAACGCGTTGCTAACTATCATAAAACCAGTATCCACAGTTTAATGGAAATGATAACCAGCATGGGAATGACATCACCCTCTGACATTACGGCACATCATATTCATCGCCGTGTTAATCACGTTA
This sequence comes from Gammaproteobacteria bacterium, assembly GCA_027006175.1. Taxonomy (GTDB): domain Bacteria; phylum Pseudomonadota; class Gammaproteobacteria; order AKS1; family AKS1; genus Sulfuriflexus. Next base: position 16,285 of record JALTKS010000072.1, on the reverse strand, counting down.
CGGTTAAAACGTATGAACAGCTTTATCACTGGATAGATGTAAATTGTTTACTCGATGAAAATACTATTCCCGATGAATGGAAACTGGATTGGGCTGTTGCCGATGCGCAGAGCTGGGATACCTGTCGTTGCGATGATTAGTCTTAAGCAATTTTTCTCGACAAAGGAATAGACAATAGCGTTGCAGCCATAATAAACAGACTTGAATAAATCAGGCAACCTATTAATCCCTGTGACTGGTAAACCCAACCAGAAAGCACCGTGCCGACAAGGCGACCACCGGCATTTGCCATATAGTAAAATCCAACATTCATGGATACTTTATCGTGTTCTGACCATGCAACAATAAAATAGGAATGCAGTGCAGAATTTATCGCAAAGACAATACCGAATAGAATTAGACCCGTTATCAATATTAACTGTGGTTCATAATCAAGGTAGAGCCCTAATGCAATCAATGCAGGCAAGAACGCCAAAACAAATGCCCAGAACATAATGGCACCACCGCCAGGCCCTTTCCCCTGATGACTACGACGAAGTAGTTTCGGCGAACTGGCTTGCACAATGCCATAAGCAATCACCCAAACTGCCAGGAAGCTCCCGACTTCGGTAAAACGCCATTCAAATACTGAGTATAGATAAACGGGTAAGGCAACAACAAACCACACATCACGTGAACCGAACAGGAAAAAACGGGCTGCCGACAACCAATTGATGGCTGCCGTGTTAGAAAATACCTGTGAAAATTTCGGTTTGCTTTTTGCTTTACCTAAACCTTTGGGTAATAGAGAGAGTGTAACGATTAGAACGACAAATAAACTACTTGATAAAATAGCTAGGGCACCACGAAATTCAAACCATTCCAGTAACAAGGCGCCCAGAAAGAAACCGGCTCCTTTCAAGGCATTTTTTGAACCGGTTAATACCGCAATCCATTTAAACAGTGTTGAATCATTATTGCCTTTGGGTAATAAGGTTTTCACACTCGCCTTCGCGGACATCTTGTTCAGATCTTTCGCAATACCCGACAAAGCTTGCGCCAGCATGACATAAGCAACACTCAGTAAACTATCCGGTACCATTAGCATTGCCAGAGCAACAACCTGCATACCCATGCCAATATGCATGGTTAAGTTGAGCCCTATACGCGAACCTAGCCACCCTCCGACCAAATTGGTGATCATGCCAAAGAATTCATAAAACAAAAATAGCATGGCCACTTCAAAAGGCGAATAACCGAGCAGGTGGAAATAAAGTACGACCAACATGCGAATAGCACCATCGGTAAGCGTAAACGCCCAATAGCCACCGGTTACAACAAGGTAATGTCGCAGGCCCTGTTCCATCTTACAGGCTCTGTGCAACCTTGGCGGTGAGATCCATCATACGGTTAACATAACCCCATTCATTATCGTACCAGGCATAAATTTTTACCTGTGTTTCATTAATCACCATGGTTGACGGTGCATCAACAATCGAGGAGCGTGGATCGTTAACGTAATCAATCGAGACTAAAGGACGTTCTTCGTAGCCCAAAATTCCTTTTAACTCATTCTCAGAGGCGTGTTTAAAGTGGGCGTTGATTTCTTCTGCTGTAACCGGTTGTGGTACTTCAAAGACCAAATCAGTTAAAGAGGCATTCAATAATGGAACGCGAACCGCATGTCCATTTAATCGCCCTTCCAGTTCAGGGAATATTTTGGTAATCGCCTTAGCTGAACCGGTGGTTGTTGGTATCAATGATTGACCACAGGCACGGGCACGGCGTAAATCTTTATGGCCTTTATCAACAATAGTTTGTGTATTGGTAATATCATGTATCGTGGTCATACAGCCATGCACAATACCGACTTTTTCTAACATCACTTTAACAATCGGCGCGAGACAATTGGTTGTACACGATGCGGCGGTTAATAATTTATGTTCATCGGGTTTGTATAGATTATCATTAATGCCATAAACAATATTTAACGCACCTTCTGTAGGTGCTGCGACAATTACTTTTTTAACGCCTTGAGAAAAGTACGCATCTAATTTTTCGGGTTTCTTGTGATGAACACCGGTTGCCTCAATCACAATATCGCAATCAGACCAATCGGTATCACCCATTTCCTGATTTGATGTGTAGTGAATCGTCTTACCATCAATAACGATCTTGTTACCATCGACTGAAATGTTTTTATCCCAATGACCATGGACGGAATCAAATTCGAGTAAGTGTGCTGAGCCTGTCGCATCGGTTGAGATTTCATTAACGTGCACAATGTCGAAATCATGACTTGCCCACCCTGCTCTAAATCCAAGTCGTCCCATACGACCAAAACCATTAATGCCGATTCGAATTGACATAGATACTCCTAAATAAATAATTTAATAAATGCAGAAAATGTTTACGCGCAGCAAGCAGAACCAGGTCGGTTTGGCATAGCCTCTAAGGTGAGCAAATCATCACTATAAGGCGGCTCTTGTTCACAAGCTTGTGCGGTTGTTTCAAGAATCGTACTTGCCCACTCAGGCAAATCACGGTGAAGCCGGTAATACATCCATTGACCTTCGCGGCGCGCTTCTACCAGTGAGTCATCACGTAATAAGGCGAGGTGACGTGAAACCATGGGTTGTGAAAGCCCTAAGGTATGGGTCAATTCACACACGCATAACTCACCATGATGTTGCATAAGCATGAGGCTGCGTAGTCGTATTTCATTGGCAAGTGCTGAGAATAATGTGGCTGTTGATATCATCATTCGCATAATATACGATATTTCATATATACGATCAATCATATATATCTATTTCCAGCCCATAACCGTAAACTCTGTACTTAACTACGGTAAAATGAGCATAAATAATGCAAAAGTCACTAACAATAGGCCGAGTCGCCGAGCTATCCGGGGTTAATGTCGAAACGATTCGTTATTATCAGCGTTTTGGCATTATTACTGAGCCTAAAAAGCCATTAGAGGGATATAGAATCTACCCTGAAGCGACGATTAACCGGATAATTTTCATAAAAAGAGCACAACAACTTGGTTTCAGCTTAAAAGAGATAGCTGAATTACTTGAATTGGGTGACGGCAATTGCGGCGACATCATGAAGCGTGCAGAAGAGAAACGTGACTACATCAATCATCAAATTGACGACTTATTAAGACTTAAAACAACCTTAGACACATTGATTACCGCCTGTCGTACAGACGATGAGGCGGCACACTGCCCCATCGTCGACACACTCACCGCCAAGTAAACGTGCCTTGACTCCGTACTATGGTACGGACTTTATAATAACTCAAACTCGTTATTATAAAGGTGATCAAGATGGATGATTCAACGCAAACAGGCACACCCAAAACACTCGCAAGCACAATCACTGCAACACTCGCCGCGTTTGGTGCATCACTCTGTTGCATCGGCCCCGTGGTATTACTCTCTCTCGGTGTAGGTGGTTCCTGGATGAGCAGCGTCAGAGCACTCGAGCCTTATCGGCCTATCTTTATCATCATTACTGCCCTGTTCTTGTTAATGGCATTTCGTAAACTTTATATCGTACCAAGACAGTGTGAACCAACGGATAGTTGTGCAGCACCAGCCTCGCTGCGTAAACAACGCATTATATTCTGGGTAATAACCATCGTGGCTATCGCTCTGGTGACCTTCCCTTACTACGGTTTACTACTGCTTAAGTAACATGACAACAAGGAAATAAAAAATGAGTGATACACGTTTACATATAGCGATTATCGGTACAGGATCAGGTGCTTTTGCCGCCGCACTTAAAGCGGTTGAGCGTGAAGCACGCGTCACTATTATTGAAGCCGCCGATAATATTGGTGGTACTTGCGTCAATATTGGCTGCGTTCCTTCTAAAATAATGATTCGAGGTGCGAGCATTGCCCATATTCAAGGGCATCATAATGTTGAAGGCTTACCGCTGAATACCCCAGTAATTGATCGCAAAGCGATGATGCAGCAACAACAAGACTGGGTCGATAAATTACGTCATGCAAAATACGAAAGTATTTTAGAAAGTAACCCTGATATCACCCTGGTACGAGGCAAAGCACGGTTTAAAGATACGCATACATTGATCGTTACAAACAACGATGGCAGTGAACAGGAAATATGCGCAGATAAAATCTTATTGGCCGTGGGTGCCAGCCCATCAATACCCAATATTGATGGATTAAAAGACACGCCCTTCTGGACATCAACAGAAGCATTAATTGCAGAACAATTACCAGCACACCTTATTGTACTCGGTGCATCCGTTGTTGCATTAGAGTTAGCGCAGGCATTTCGCCATTTGGGTAGTGAGGTTACGGTGATTGCGAGAAGTACATTATTGTCTAAAGAAGATGAACATATAGGTGAAATGTTAACAACAATATTTGAAGAAGAAGGTATTAACGTGATGTTAAATACCTCCCCCACATCGGTCACGCATAATGGACAGGAATTTAAAATTCAAATGAATAATGGTGAGATTGTCGGCGATCAACTATTAATTGCAACAGGTCGCTCACCAAATACCGCCTCATTGGATTTAGATAAAGTCGGCGTTAAAACTGAATCACGGGGCGGCGTTATTATTGACGATCACATGCGTACCAATGTTGATAACATCTATGCAGCGGGTGATTGCACGAATCAACCACAGTTCGTTTATGTTGCCGCTGCTGCTGGCACACGTGCAGCTCGTAATATGACAGGTGATAATGTCGCAATTAATTTATCCGTTATGCCGGTAGTTGTTTTCACCGATCCACAGGTTGCTACGGTTGGCCTTAGCGAAAAACAGGCTATTGATAGCGGTTTAAGCGTTGATAGCCGTACATTAGATCTTGAAAATGTACCTCGCGCCCTTGCCAATATGGATACCCGTGGTTTTATTAAACTGGTTGCGGAAAAAGAAAATGGTCGCATTGTAGGTTGCCAGGTATTAGCACATGAAGGTGGTGAGATTATTCAGACGGCGGCGTTAGCCATACGTAACAACATGACAATAGAAGAACTCGCCGATCAACTTTTTCCTTATTTAACAATGGTAGAAGGCTTAAAACTAACCGCACAAACATTTAACAAGGATGTGAAACAACTTTCCTGTTGTGCGGGTTAAGATTTGGGTACGGTGATCCAGAAAGTACTCCCCTTGCCGGGTTTACTTTCTACGCCAATTTCACCGTTCATGACTTCGATCATTCGTTTTGATAGCGATAAGCCAATGCCAACACCATTTACATTGTGCTTAATATCCAAACGGTTGAATGGTGTAAATAATTGGCTAAGGTCATTGTTATTGATTCCCTTACCTGTGTCGGTGATACTTATTTTGACTTTATCATCAAGATCTTCTGTGGTGACGATAACATTACCATCTTGATGATTATATTTAATCGCATTACAAAGAAGATTAAAAATTATTTTCCTTAATAACGATGGATCGGCAAAAACATTTAAACCTTGCCCATCACCTTCTAGCGCAAGTGTAATATTTTTTCTTCGCATTAAATGAAACACCAATGGTAGTGCTTCATTAACAACGTCATCAACATCAATCATTTCTGGCGTTGAAGCAAACCCACCTGATTCTAAATGTGAAAGCTCAAGAATATCGTCGATTAATAACAGCAAATGTTCACTTGCGGACATAATTTCGCTCAAGTTATGTTTTTGCTCCTGAGTCAGCGCTTTTTCACGGTCAATTTGCATAATTTGGGCAAAGCCCATGATCGCATTCATGGGTGTGCGTAACTCATGACTCATGCTAGAGAGGAAAATTGATTTAGCGGTATTGGCTTGTTCTGATTGTTCCTTCGCGGCATTAACTTCAATCGTATCGTTAATGCTTTTGTAGCTGAATATAATATTTTCAGTAATATGCTTATTGAATCGAAATATGGCAATAAAAATTATCAGGTAAAACACAAGATAAATAATACCTAAAGAACTGGCATATTCGTTTTCAGTGATTGTTAGTGATCGTAAAATTAACGGGATCATCAATATACTTAAAAAACCAATGCCAACCATTCTCTGGTAAGAAAGTGTACTCATGCTCCCGGCGGCAATGGCCATTATCACAACGGCTAATAGCACATGGCTTATGATATTGGTTTCTGAGGTTAAAAGAAAAATAGCACTCGCCCAAATGCCCCCGGTTATAAACACGGTGACAGCAAATAAGGTTTCCCATATTTTTTTATCAGGGTTAGGTGTTATCTGGTAAGCAAAGTAAAGACCAATACGCGTTAAGGCAATCGCAAATAAGAAAATAATCCAATTAATGAGCAAACTATGTTCAATAAAACGTGTTTGTGTGTACGCAACGATGCCAGCAGCGACTAACGTGGCAAGAATATTAATGGGGATATTGCTATAAAGTAATCTTACTTTCTCAAGTCGAACAGATTCATTGATACCTGATGCAGACAAAGGTATATGATCTTTTGAATGATGAGTCGCTTCCATATATTAGATATATCGTCACTCTGTTTCCATTGCACGGATAACACCGGTAACAATGCCTAGTATCTGGACTTCTTCATTTTTTAAATAGATGGGCTCCATATCCGGGTTTGCTGGCTGGAGTCGAATACCTTGTTTCTCAACGTAGAATTTCTTTAAGGTCACGGTTTCACCGTTGATCATGGCAATAACAGACTCACCATTAGACGCTGATTCGCGCTTCTCAATCACAATAACATCACCATCTTGAATATTGTCATCAATCATTGAATGACCGCGTACACGCAGAGCATAGCTATTATGTTTAACCATATTGTTCGGAACCGTAACACGCTCATTATCTTCTGAAATATCAACAGGTTGCCCTGCTGCTACCCAGCCAAGTAAGGGGATTTCGGTGACATCACCAATCATTAATTCGAGTTCATTTAAATCCGGTGTATAAACAGGACGATTTTTCTTTGGAATCATGTAGTTAACATTAGACATTAGAGTATCCCCTTAGGTTTTACCTACAATACCCCGTTTTATTATTGATTTCAAACTAGAATCTAATTTAAAAGGGTACCTCACAATGAATCGAGAGCGGTTCAGAGCTAACAGGATGATTAAAAGCAATATCACACGCATGCAGCATTAATCGTTCAGACTTCAGAACAGTTTCAGGGTCAGCATAAAGCCTATCTCCCAGAATCGGATGTCCCAGAAATTGGCAATGTAAGCGTAATTGGTGTGTTCTGCCGGTAAGCGGCGTTAATAAAAGCCGGCTTTGGTCATTTTCTGAGCAATATTCAAGCAGTTGGTACTCCGTTTGTGCTGATTTGCCCCCTTCTCTATCAATCATTTGCAGGGGTCTGTTTGGCCAATCACAGATCATCGCCACATCAACCAGACCTTGATCCTGTTCTAACTTACCGGCGACCACCGCAATATACTGTTTGGCAATAACACGCTGTTGAAACTGTTGGCTAAGCAATCGATGTGTCTCTTTATCAAGTGCTAAAACCAGAATCCCCGAGGTTGCCATATCGAGCCGGTGCACAATCAAGGCAGTAGGATGGGTCAGTTGAACCCGAGAAATAAGGCAATCCTGCTTATCATCACCCCTACCAGGAACAGACAACAGCCCTGCTGGCTTGTTGACGATTAATAAATACGCATCTTCGTAGAGAATATCGAGCTGAGAATGAATGGGGGGCTGATACCTACAAAACATGAGCCAAATACCTACATATCATTGTAATACAACATGTTAGAATACTTTACTATAATTAACACAATAAAAAAGAATACCTTTTGGGGAATAGTAGCAGTATGGACACAAAAACGATCAACAAATGCCTGTTTCCGGTTGCAGGCTATGGTACACGTTTTTTACCCGCAACCAAGGCAATGCCAAAGGAAATGTTGCCCATACTCACCAAACCCCTGATTCAATACGGTGTAGAAGAAGCCGTTGCCGCCGGCATGACCCAAATGGCCTTCATCACGGGGCGCGGTAAACGTGCCATTGAAGATCACTTCGACACCAGCTATGAGCTGGAACACCAGATTAAAGGTACCGATAAAGAGTCATTATTGGATGAAATCCGCGGCTTGATTGAAAAATGCTCCTTTTCCTATACGCGCCAGATCGAAATGCGTGGTTTAGGCGATGCCATTATGGAAGGCGGCAAACTTATCGGCAACGAACCTTTTGGCGTTATTCTTGCCGATGATCTCTGTACCAATGGCAATGAATGCGTCATGTCACAAATGGCACAACTCTACGCAGAACATAACTGCTGCATTGTCGCGATAGAAGATGTACCAGAACATGATGTCAGTAGCTACGGCATTATTGACGGTGAAGAAATTGCTGACGGGGTGTTTAAAGTCTCACGCATGGTCGAAAAACCAGGCCCTGAAAATGCCCCCTCTAACATGGGTATTATTGGCCGCTATATTCTAACGCCGGAGATATTTGAGGTATTACGTAATACGCCATTGGGTAAAAACGGCGAACTTCAAATCACCGATGCACTTAATACGCTGGCAAAACAAGGTAAGGTCATGGCATATCGTTTTAAAGGCAGACGCTTTGATTGTGGTAGCGTGTCAGGGTTTGTAACAGCAACGAACTACTTCTTTGAAAAGACTTTACAAAACAAAAATTAAACAGCGGGGTTGTCTGAAAACACCCCATAATCTTTTTTATCCTGAATCACTTCATCAACTAACTCGGTGTCAATTTCATCGGCATCGGAAGAAAAACCATACACCATCACCGTATCGCATAGCGTGTTAATCGCACGGGGAATCCCCCCGCTTGCATCGGCAATACGCGAACAAGCCTCGTCAGTGAATAAAGGCTCAACTCGCCCCGCCACATGCAAACGATGATGAATATATTTCTTCACTTCTGTGGGAGCCATCGGTGGCAAATAAAATTCAACCGAAACACGTTGCATGAATTGCTTTAAATCAGGATGACGCAAGGTATCGCGTAATTGTGGCTGGCCCACTAAAATAATTTGTAAAAGCTGATCTTTATCGGCATTAATATTTGAGAGCATACGCAATGACTCTAATGCCAGCGGATTAATGTTCTGTGCTTCATCAACAATCACAACATTACGTTTGCCCTGCCCATATTTACCGATCAAAAATTTCTGAAAAGCATCGTACATGGCAACATAAGACATCCCTTCGTAGGGTTGATCAAACGCCAACATAATCCACTCAAGCAGTTCATCGGTATTTTTATGGGTATTAGAAACCAGCCCAATTTCATACTCAGGACCCAGGTTATTTAACAAATGGCGTACCAGGGTCGTTTTACCCGAACCAATTTCACCACAAATAACCGAGAAGGCCGCCCTGTTCTGTATGCCGTATTCCAGCATGGCGTAAGCGAGACTGTGCCGCTTGCCCATAAACAGAAAATCAGGATCCGGTTGTATAGAGAAAGGTTTCTCTTTTAAACCGTAGTAAGTCTCATACATGTCGTTATAGTTTCTCTAACGCCGCACGTATTTCATCGGCTTGCTCAAACGGTTTATCACCCGCTAACTCAAGCGCTTTTTCAAGTGCCTCACGTGCTAATTGTTTATTCTCTTTTGCCGCATAATTCATACCGAGATGATATTGAACTATCGCCAGTTGCGGCAAAGCTTCAGCCGCACTTTCTAACAAGGAAGTCGCATCGGCATACTTACCAACACGGTAACTCGCCCAGCCAAAGGTATCCTTGAATTGCGGAATATCAGAGCGTTTAAAGCGTTGCGATAAAGTATAAGCTCTATTCAGGCTTTCTTTATCGGTACGGTTTTCAGTTAATAAACTTGATAAGTTATTAGCCACAATATCCGCATCCGGGCGATCAGCCAACAAGGCTTCATAGATGCTAATCGCATCCTCTGCTTGTCCAAGCTGCTCATAAATACTGGCTTTTGTTAAGCGGAGTAAAAAATTATTAGGCTCAACAGACAATCCATTGTCTAACGACTGGTTGGCATTGTCGTATTCACGTTTGCGAATGTAGGTCACAGCAAGATTGTAATGTGCCGCGATGCTTTTAGGGGCTATTTTTACAGTATCCAAATAACTGGCAATGGCTTTATCCAATTGTCCTTGTGAGGCATAAACCTGACCACGTAAAATACGCGCATTAATATTGCTGGGACTGGCATTGACAACAGCATCAAGAAAACTTGCGGCTTCATTGGGTTTGCCTGCCAGTAAATAAGTACGCACCAAAGCAACCACAGGCTGAATATTGCCCGGTGTTGACTGGTAGGTCTTTTTCAATAAAGAAATGCTTTCATCGTAGTCTTTTTTACCAACTAAAATGGCACTTTTAATTTGTGCTGCCGTATTGCTCTTATCACCTAACGCTTTAATCTTATCAGCAACCTGTTGTGCACCAATCCAGTTGCCCTGGTTAAGGCGCACCCTCGCCAGTAATCGCATAGCGGCTATATTCGTAGGTGAGGCGGCTAAAATATTTTGTAACACTTTTTCCGCACGGCTTGCCTGATTACGTTTTAACAAGAACTGTGCATAAACCTGCCCATAAGCAGCATTAAAACGGCTGGCTTTAAAGGCTTTAAAATACTGCTCATCAGCCAGCTCAGGCGAACCAGACAACATATGCGCTTTTGCCAGATAAAATAATGCCCGACTTGAATTAGGCGCATCTCGCAGCACCACGCGTAAATCAGAAATAGCCGTGTCGTATTGCTGGCGATCAATGTTAATACTCGATTTTAAAATGAGCGCATTTTCGTTCCGATCATCTTTTACCAAAATATCATTAATGACTTTCTCTGCTGCCGTCTTATCCCCTTTTGCCAATAACAAACCGGCATTCATACCCATTGCTTTAACAACCACATCGGTGTCAGTCGCGTTAGTCGTAATGCTGTTAAGTGTGTCATTGGCCAAATTTAATTCTTTATTTGAAATATAGAACTGAACCAATGCGAATTTTAAATCAAAATTACCGGGCTCTTGTGCAACAAATTCAACTAATTGGGCTTTTGCTGCTTCCGTGCCTTTTACATAATTCAGTAACTGAACCAGTTTTACTTTTGCATTAAGATCATCGGGCTTATTCTTAATAACTTTTCTGAACTCAGCTTCTGCATCATCTTTTCTATCATGCTTTAAGTAAAATTGCGCCAGGGCATAATTAAAGGCAGAAACATCCGGGTAGTAATTAATTAAACGCTTAAAAACATCTTCGGCTAAATCTAATTTAGCAAGGTTATCCAGTGCTTTTACTTTAATTAGTTGCAATACTACATTCTTATCATTGCTCTTTAAGCCTTGATCCAAATATTCAATGGCTTTTTCTGAATCTTTCGCCGCAAGACGCTCAATTGCTAAAACAATCAAGGCATCAACATAACCAGGATCGTTTGCAATGACTTGTTTTGCCAGCTTAACCGCTCCTGCAGCATCATCTAATTTAAACAGCACCGAGGCACGAAAGGCCAATACCGCATTATCATTTGGGGCAACTTTCATCGCCGCATCGCTCTTTTCAAGCGCTTTATCTATTTGCCCTGCAACCAGGAGTAAGCGCCCTACTTTTACCAATGCTTCGACATGATTAGGATCATTTAACAGAACCGCATTAAGTAATTTGAATGTTTGTAAATGCTTGCCCTGCTTTTCAGCAACAAGAGCTTGACCCCAAATGGCTTTGGTCATAGTGCGGTCTAGCTGTAAAGCATTACGAAATTCAACATTGGCTTTACCGAGCTTATTATCCTTAAGCAGCTTCATGCCATTTTCATAATAGCTTTTAGCCTTGTCTTCAGGTGATGAGCAAGCAGAAAGGCTCAGTACACTTAGCACTAAAACAAGCCCAAGACCCAGTCTCTTTGTAAAAATTGAAGTAAACATGTTCATAATCTCACCAACATTTTTTAAATATTATATTTAATCGGGTACGTAATCAGACAGCACATCTAATAACTCAGTTGCTAAATCCTGGAGTCGTGCATCGGCAGCCTCAACACTTTCACCACTATCAACAAAAGCAACGAGCCTGACTAATGCGGCATCTGCCCGGTTTTCTGTAATGGCAAAACGAATTAAATCGAGTCGTGCCTTATACTGTGCCGTAAATGTTTTATCGCCCTGCTTTAACCAATAGTAAGCGATGCTGGATTGGTCACCTTTGGTCATCATTAAACGGCTTACGTAAATGGTTTTACCATTACGAGCCGTTAAAGGAATCGGTGTATCACTGCGTATGACCCAGCCATCACCAGGAATACACAGTGTGGGTGAATGGGGAGCAGCCCCTACTTTTTGATCTTCATAATAAGCGATATAAAGATTAACACGCTTATCATCAGGTGAACGGAAATCGCCATAATAATAGTCAGACGCGCCTGCAGCTGTTTCTACTGAAACGGGTAAACGCGATTCCTTTGCTTTCCATTTTCCTAACTGTAACGGAAATGAAGCCATGGGTTTACTGGCAACCGGTGTATTATCTCGTTCAGCAAAGGGCGTGGTGGCTATAACAGCAACCAATAAACTCACCATAAAAATAATAACCGGTGGCTTAGTTTGCCATGCAACAGTATTAGGTTCTGATGGTTTGTTCTCAAACAAGTGATCAAAACTAAACACCGTGGCAAAGCTTGATTTGCCCGGCAGCATTTTAACTAACAGCCAGGCAAACAAGATCAATATAATTAACGAGGCAACAAAAACAACCCAGCCTTCAAAGAAATGCAAGAACCCTTCTGTGTGGCTCATACCGTAGGCATCAACCAGCAAGCCTGTCACACCAATACGGAAACTGTTCATAAAAATAGTAACCGGTATTGTTGACAGGAACACCGCCCAACGCATCCAAACAGGGGCACGCATTAAATAACCGGCAATGGCACCAATACTCATTAAAGGAAATAAATAACGCAGACCCGCACAGGCTTCGGCAACTAATAATTTGGCATTACTGCCCATATCTATCACATTACCTTCTAAATAAACAACACCACCAAAGGCACGGATCACCCAAACCCCTAAATGAGATGAAATAAGCTGCAGCTTCGAAGTCAGCATTGGTCCCAGGACATTAGGTAAAGGAATAAGAATAAAGATAATCAGTAATGGCACCAATAATTTTCGGAACAAGGACCAGCCGCCAATAGAAAATACCGCCGCCAAAGCAAAGCCCCAGGTGCTGTACATACGAATAGGGGCAATACCCGATAATTCACCAACTAAAAACATCATTAACGCAGCGATACTAACCAGCACCCCAAACCAACTCGGTGAAGCGGGTAAGGTCATCAATGCATCACGATTTCGATAAAGCACATAAGCCAACACGGCAATAACCATTAAACCATGGCCGTATTCTTCATCTTCAACCCAGATAAGTAATAAGCCTGAATCAAACAGCATCCAGCCAAAAGCCAGCAACATCAAGCCAAGCAATACATGTGTTTTATGTGTAGTCATAATATCCATCTGATTGTTTGCTTTCAGATTTGTTTAATACGGTGCCAAGTAATTTATTGGGGTCGATATAACGCATTGTTTCAGTTAATTGATCATTACTCACCATGCCATTACCGACCACGACTAATACGCAGTCAACTTGAGACAACATAATCATGGCATCATCAATACCAAGCATGGGGGTTAAATCGAACATCACAATACGCTCAGCATAGCGATCACGTATTTCCTGAACCAGATTGCCAACTTTTTTAGATGAGAGCGTTTCAGAAGGATGCGGTACCGGCATTGCTGTTGGTAATACCACGAAACGATCTAGCCCGGGATTCACCAATGCTTCTGCAACACTTGCATCACCTGTGAGCACGTCATTTAATGAAGGGCCTGATGGCAGTCCTAAATACTTTTTAATCGAAGGACGACGTAAATCAAAATCCACCAGCATGGTTGTTGTATCTGTATGGTGAGCAATACTCATTGCCAGATTAATACCCACCACGGTTTTACCACAGCCCTGCGTTGGCGATGTGATCGCCATTGTACGCCAGCCTTTTTCTTGCATCTTGTTAATTACTTGTGTGCGAAGAATATCGAACCCTAACGACAAGTGATCATTTTTATTAAATGAAACAATTCGATTCTTTGCTAAATGCTCAGGGTCAAGTTTTACAACTTTAGTTTGCTCATAAACAATATCGGGTGCTGATGTTGCGTTTGTATTCTGAGTCGCTTCTTTTGCTCTTGCTTCAGAACTAACCGTTTTTCCCGTTTTATTGCGCTTTGACTCTTCAATTGCTTGTTTTATTTTTTCCATAACCTACACCTTTACCCGAGCCGCGCTAAAATTTTAAAAAACAGCAAATCTAAATCCATATAGGCAAAATGAATAACCGCCAAGGCTAAAATAAAGACAATAACGGCAGAAATAATAACCTTCTTAATAAGTGATTTTCGGCGATCATGTTCATCACGCGTCGTAATGTAAGGAATTTCAACCAGAGGTGCCTGCCCTAAAATAGTCGTTAATGCCCCTTTACCCCGTATCCGTTGGTTTAGCATCTCTAACAACAAGGCAATACCCCCCGCTGCGGCAATCGCTGCAAATAAACCCAGGATGATAATTTTAAATCGATTCGGTTTAATGGGCTTATCTGCTAATAACGGTGGATCAATCAAACTAAAGCGTTCAGACTTGTTTTCACCTTCCAGGTTTTCAGCGATTTGCGCACCAAGTTGTTTGGACTGAATTTCTTCGTATTTCTTTTTCGCATTACCATGATCACGCAACAAAGAAGACAAGCCCAATTCAACCTGCGGTGTTTTAATGATTTGTTTTTCAAGATCAGCAATCTTTTGGCGCATTGGCTTGCGTTGTGCTTGCAGTGACGCTAACCGACCTTTTGCAGTGGATATAAGCGTTTTTAATTTAAAAACCAGGGCACTATTAACACTAGAGACTGTATTGGCAGTATCTTCATCTGTGTTTCCCGACTTTTCAAGGGCGGCTATCTTACGCTTCAAAGCACGTACGGTTGGATGAGTATCAGTATAATTAATCGTTGCTTCGCGATACTCTGCTTTTAATTTTTCTAACTCGGTCATGCCGCCACTGGATTCTTTACCTTCCATTGCTGCAGTCAGTTCTAAATCCAAACGCGTCAGTTCATTTTGGGTTGCCTGATAATCGCGATCCAGCTCTGCCAAGGTCGATTCAGTTCGTTGTAAAATATCAATCTTCAAGCCCAGGTGTTCAGGCAAGGCATCGGCGTGCTCTTGTTTGTAATTGGCAACCAGTGTTTCCATTTTTTCCAGATCGCCCTTCAATCGCTTGGCTTCCTGACTCAGGAATTCGGTTGTTTCTGTGGCACGCTCAACACGAGACTTAATATTTTCATCTAAAAACAACGTGACCAGTTCATTCGTAACACGATAAGCCAGTTCTGCATAACGATCTTCAAATGAAATACTAAACGCAATGGTTGCCCTGCCCCTGCGGCGGCCACCTAAATCGGTATTGAGTAAACTTATATCAATCCGCTTGCGTAAATCATCAATCAGTTCCGAGGTCACGCGAGAATTTGTTTTATCACGAAACAAATTGTATTTGCGAATAATACGTAACAGATTTTCACGCGTCATTACACGTTGTTTAATAACCTCAATACGCTCACTGGCATAACCTGTAACAGAAGTTGGAATAAACTCCGAGGAAATCTGTTGCGACTCAATTAAAATAGTGCCTGATGATTGATAAACCGGCGGCAACAACAAGGCAAACGCCGATGCTGTTGCAAGCACAGCCAAAAACACCGCCACCATAACGAGGGCACGTCGCCGAAGAATATCAATATAATCGTGCAGGGTTAATTCGTAGTCTGCATTCGTGTCTGTTATTGCCATAGTTAATTAAAAATCCGGAAGTTTATAAATAATCGTTGCCGTTAATGCGTTACTCGATACATCGGTAATATTGTCATCTCTGTTACGGTACCGTGCTGAGAACTTTAGATCCCAATCGGGTGACAATGTACGGGTGTAGTTAGTTGAAAAGAACATGGTTTCATTTGTATTCACACCCAGATTCTCTCGGTAATTAAAATCAACACCCAGTGTTGATTTATTACTGATACTGTAAGACCAACCAGCCGATAATTGATTCGATTCACGAATAACCCCTAAACCACTGGGTGCGCGTGAACGTCTTAGCCCTGCAGACGTTTTAGTTCGTTCTGTCTCATAGCTTGTATCAACATTGGCTTGCCAACCCGACTCCCCATTCGAACCGCCTGTTTCATTAATACCAACACTGGCATTAATATTAAAATACTCATTAATATCCCATTCAACCCCTAAAT
>JALTKS010000071.1 GCA_027006175.1 Gammaproteobacteria bacterium | reverse complement strand
GCTGTTTCTTTGCAAGGACAACTATGGCAGAGCTGGTCTGGTTGGCTGGCGGCAAGTGGTAACACAACAAATTGGCTTGGATTAGAAACGTCGCCAGCTAAATAATGCTGTAGCAGACATCTACGTAGGAAAAAATTATGAACTTATCTAAAAAATTATCATTTATCAGCGGATTGTTATTAGTTGCCGCCCTTTCAACAACTCCTTTTATTATGAATGCAACGGCATCAGGTGGTGGCCATGATGATCATGGTGAAGAAAAAGGGCACGGTGAGGAAGCCGGCGGTCATGACGAAGAAGGTGTTGTTAAACTTTTACCGGAGCAAATGACAACGGCTAAAATTGTTGTAGAACCATTAATAAGAAAGCAATTAGGTGCCGAAGTTAGAGCCCCGGGTGAAGTTAAACTTAATGCCTATTCAACAGTCCGCGTTTCGCCTCGAATTTCAGCGCAAGTTATTAGTCGACAAGTGCGTCTTGGTGATTCTGTGACAAAAGGTCAAGCACTTGTCACTTTATCCAGTGTAGAAATGGCGCAAGCACAAAGTGAATTATTACTAGCAGAACGGGAATGGTCTCGTGTAAGAAAACTGGGACGTAAAGTTGTTTCAGATAGACGTTACACAGAAGCCAAGGTAAAGCGTCAAACCGCTTATGCCAAAGTTCAAGCTTATGGCATGACGCGCCAACAAGCCGATAAATTATTGCAATCCAGTGCGGCCAGCGCTAACGGCACATTCCAGCTGTTAGCCTCCAGAGATGGCACAGTTATCAGTGATAATTTTATTGAAGGACAGATTATTGAGCCGGGTAAAATATTACTGACGTTAACCGATGAATCCACATTATGGGTTGAATCCAGTTTAACGCCAAAACAAGCAAGTAGCATTAGCAATGGTGCAAGCGCCCGAATTAAAAGCAATCACGGTTGGCTTTCAGCACAAGTAACACAGTTACACCACATGCTGAATGAAAAAACCAGAACGCTTGCTGTGCGCTTAGAAGTACCCAATAAAAATGATCAACTCCACCCGGGACAATTTGTTGACGCGTATATTGAAACAAATCAATCGGGGGAGTTCCTCGCATTACCAGAATCAGCTGTTCTAAGAAGCCCGGATGGTGATTGGCAAATTATGGTTGAACAAGACGAAGCCGGTGAATTCAAAGGTGTCGAAATTGATCTTATTCGCGTGTCAAACGGAATGGCGATTATTGAAGGCATTAAATCTGGTGTGCGCGTTGTGACAAAAGGCGCTTTTTTTGTTCAATCAGAACTCGCAAAAAGCGGTTTTGAAATTCATAACCACTAAGGGAGGCGGCCATGTTAAATAAAGTTATTAATTTAGCGGTTGCTAACCGTCTGTTAGTGGTGCTGAGTTTAATCTCCATGATAGTCGGTGCGACACTCATTTTACCTAAATTAAATCTGGATGCATTTCCAGACGTAACCAATGTACAAGTTCAAATAAACACAGAAGCTCGTGGGCTTGCTGCTGAGGAAGTTGAACAATTAATCACCTTCCCTATTGAAGCTGTCATGTATTCCCTTCCAGATGTTGAAGAAGTGCGATCCATTTCTAAAACAGGCCTTTCTGTTATTACGGTTGTGTTCAAAGAAGGAACAGATATTTACTTTGCAAGACAGCTGGTCTTTGAGCGACTGCAAACAGCGCGTGAAGAAATACCCGATGGCATCGGCAGCCCAGGAATAGGTCCCAATACATCTGGTCTCGGACAGGTGTATCAATATATATTGCGTGCAGACGATCCTGAAAAATATAACGCAACAACACTGCGAAGTTTTAATGATTGGATTGTAAAATTATTATTGATGCCTGTTGGTGGCGTGACTGAAGTATTGTCATTTGGTGGTGAAGTGCGTCAATATCAAGTGCAGCTTAAGCCACGTCGATTACTAGCTTATGGGCTAACTGGTGATGATGTTGCCACCGCAATTGAAGATAACAATCGTAATGCCGGTGGTTGGTATATGGATCGTGGTGAAGAACAACTCGTAGTTCGCGGTGTTGGCTGGGTGCGAAGCGGTGAAGATGGTTTGCGAGACATTGCTAACATTCCATTGAAAGATGAAGATGGTGTTGTTGTACGCGTGAGTGATATTGCTAACGTCGCTTTCGGCCCTGAAATTCGCCAAGGTGCGGTTTCTATTACACGTCGAGACAAAGATGGGAAACCAGAACAATTAGGTGAAGTGGTTGCAGGTGTTGTGCTGAAACGACTGGGTGCAAATACTAAAGCTACAATCGACGGCATTTCATCGAAGATGACGGCTATACAGACCGCCCTACCTGACGGTGTTTACTTAGAACCGTTCTACGATCAGGCCAGCCTTGTCGATCAAGCTGTCAGTACAGTATCCATGGCATTGCTTCAAGCGTTTGTATTGATAGTTATTGTACTTATGCTTTTCTTGGTGAATTTGCGAGCGACTTTCCTGGTGTTGATATCCGTACCTATTTCTATAGGTCTAGCATTAATGGCGATGGCCTACTGGGGAATCTCGGCAAATCTAATGTCACTGGGTGGTTTAGCGATTGCCATTGGTATGATGGTCGATGGTTCCGTGGTGATGATGGAACATATCTTCGATGATCTCAGCCATGCAGATAAGCAACATGGCAATAAACAAACACAGGCGCTCAATGACGAGCATCCTTATGATTCAGCCAATGACTCACATGGTATCGCATTGCGTATTAAAGAAGCGGCGTGTGAAGTAGGCCGCCCTGTTTTCTTTGCCGTGATGATTATCATTATTGTATTCGCACCATTATTTACATTAGAAGGTGTTGAAGGAAAACTGTTTCAGCCAATGGCAATATCCATTGTTCTGGCAATGATTGCCTCTCTTCTTGTTGCATTAATCGTCGTACCTGCCTTAGCTACCTATATGTTCACAAAAGGTGTCGTACACAAGACTGGCTATGTGATGCCACCACTGGAAAAAACGTATCGACGTGCACTGTCTTGGGCTCAAGGCAGTCGTAAGATAGTTGTTACTGCTGCGTTAACGATGCTCATCAGTGCTTTGGCGTTAGTGCCCTTCTTGGGAACAGAGTTCGTGCCTGAGCTGGAAGAAGGAACGCTTAATGTACGTACTACGCTAGCTCCTTCGTCAAGTCTCGATACAGCTTTAACAGCGGCGAGTAAAATTGAGTTGGCATTCTTGAGTTTTCCAGAAGTCATCTATGCCACTAGCCGTGTAGGTCGCCCTGAGATTGGTGGTGATCCAGAACCTGTTTCAAACATTGAGACCTTTGTTGGCTTAAAACCGGTGAGTGAATGGACCAGTGCGAGTAATCGTCAAGATTTACAAAAACTCATGGAAGAAAGAATGAGTGTTTTCCCCGGGCTGTTATTCTCTTTTTCTCAGCCTATTGCGACACGTGTTGATGAATTGCTTTCAGGTGTTCGAGCACAACTTGCGATTAAGTTATTTGGCTCTGATCTTGATATGTTAGCAGTTAAAGGGCGTGAGATAGAAACGCTCGCTAAAAAGGTGGAAGGCACACGCGGTGTCGCGATGGAGCAGATTGGTGGTGAAGCACAGCTTGCTGTACGCCCCGATCGCGATAAACTCGCACGTTATGGGTTGTCAGTCGCACAGGTCATGGACTTGGTGTCTGATGCCATTGGTGGTCGTTCTGCGGGTCAGGTCATTAAGGGTAATGAACGTTATGATATTTATGTTCGCTTAGATGAAGAGTATCGAAATAGCGTAGAGGTTATTCGTAACCTGATCTTACAAGCGCCTAATGGTGCCTGGGTTAAGTTGGGTGATGTCGCAGAAGTGGCGATTGAATCAGGCCCACCACAAATTCGTCGTGATGATGTGCAACGCCGTGTTGTTATTCAAACCAACGTTGAAGGTCGTGATATGGGTGGATTAGTTGCTGAATTGCAGCAACGGATCAATGATGAAATTGATATGCCGCCGGGTTACACCGTTGTATTTGGTGGGCAGTTCGAAAACCAACAACGCGCACAAGCTCGTTTAATGATTGTGGTGCCATTATCATTAGGTTTGATTTTCTTATTACTCTACTTTGCCTTTAACTCGGTTGGTCAAGCATTATTAATTATGCTTAATGTACCACTAGCACTTATTGGTGGTATAGCTGCGCTCTTTATATCGGGTATTTATTTATCTGTACCGGGTTCTATTGGTTTTATTACCTTACTTGGTGTTGCAGTTCTTAATGGTGTCGTCATGGTGAGTTCAATTAACCAACGTGTTGAAGGTGGGTTAAGTATAAAAGACAGTGTCTTTGAAGGTGCCTTATCTCGTTTACGCCCGGTGTTAATGACAGCCATTACCTCTGCATTAGGTTTATTACCAATGCTGCTAGCATCAGGTGTTGGTTCAGAGGTACAACGCCCTCTTGCGACTGTTGTGATTGGCGGGTTATTCTCTTCAACATTGTTAACATTATTTGTACTACCGATTTTATATCCGGTATTTTCAAAGCAATTTTTGTCGAGAGATTAACGAATAGTAAAGGATAGATATTGAGCGCAGGCCATCATCATGAAGTTGATGAATCAATGGGAGACAAGCGGCTGGCATTAGCCATTGTCGTGAATATGTTACTGACCCTTGCACAAGTGGTCGGTGGCATTGTTTCAGGTAGTTTATCGCTGATTGCTGATGCCCTGCACAACTTTAGTGACGCTGCGTCCCTGCTTATTGCATGGGTGGCACGAAAGATCGGCAGGCAGCCTGCCGATCATTTTCGTACCTTTGGTTATAAACGTGCCGAAGTTATCGCAACCTTAATAAATCTCGTTAGCCTCGTTCTTATCGGTTTATATTTAATATTTGAAGCCCTGTGGCGTGTTTACGAGCCACAAATCATTGAAGGCTGGATTGTTGTCATTGTTGCAGGCATAGCCCTGGTGATTGATGTCGCAACGGCAATGCTGACATACAGCATGTCCAAAAACAGTATGAATATTCGTGCAGCTTTTCTACATAATGTTTCTGATGCCCTGGCATCAGTCGGGGTTATTATCGCCGGTACACTGATTCTTGTTTACCAAATGTATTGGGTTGATACGCTTATTACCCTTCTCATTGCTGCCTATGTCTTATATCAGGCTGCTACAATGCTTCCTGCAACAATTAACATCCTCATGCAAGGTATGCCAAATAGCATGACCGTGGATGAGGTGATTAATACTATCGAGGAAACCGATAATGTGTCTAACGTTCACCATGTGCATATTTGGCAGCTAGATGAACATAATAATGCCCTTGAAGCACACATTGTTATAAATGATTTCTCACAAATAGATAAGATAAAATTATCGATAAAACAACAATTATTAGATAAATATTCAATCAAACATTCAACGCTTGAATTTGAAGAAATACATTGCGCAGAAAAAGTTTGTTAAGGTATAAAAATGTCAGATTGTGGTTGTGAAATAGAAATTAAAAATAAATCTGAAGCCAAAGTATTAATTATTTTATTACTAATTAATGCGGCTATGTTCGTGGTTGAAATCAGTGTTGGTTTATTCGCTCAGTCAACAGGTCTTATCGCTGACAGCATGGATATGCTCGCTGATGCAAGTGTCTATGCCATTAGTTTATATGCCGTTGGGCGCAGTCTCACGGTTAAAAATAAAGCCGCTTATATCAGTGGCATTATGCAAATATCACTCGGTGTTTTGGTGCTATTGGATATAACCCGGCGTTTTATTTATGGTAGCGAACCTGAATCCAGCCTGATGATGATCTTTGGGCTCATCGCACTTGTAGCAAACACACTCTGTTTAATACTGATTTATAAACATCGCCATGGTGATGTGCATATGCGTGCTAGCTGGATATTCTCTACGAATGACGTTATTGCCAATATCGGCGTCATTATCAGTGGTGGTCTGGTGGCATGGCTTGCTTCCCCCTACCCCGATTTAATCATTGGTCTGCTTATCTCCGCGATTGTGATTCGAGGTGGATTATCGATTATCAAGGATTCAAAAAAAGAAATTCCTGTCGAAGAGGCCTCAAATTAACACGTCAATTAGTACTTGCCTTATTTAATCTAATACATTATCTTGTGCTGTATAAGTTTTATCCCACTATATATGGTGGTTTGAAAATAATAGCGAGAATCAGGGGAATCCGGTGTAAATCCGGAACTGTCGCGCAACGGTAATAGAGTTTTAGGCTCTTAAGTCCGATTACCTGCTTCTTAAAAACAATAACATCCGGGTCTCGCGTAAGGCTCAGGGTGGAAAAAGCCACTTCGCTATTTCCCTCTGATCCTATAGATAGACCATCAGGGGAAGCACATGCAGCACATTGATACTTCAGACACATCTGCCACATCAAAACACGTATATACCGATCCAATGGAGCCGGCTGTTGTCGGTACAACACAAGCTATTTATCGTGTTATTCGTCGAAATGGAAAACAAACGGCCTTTGATCGCAGTAAGATTGTTGTAGCACTGACAAAGGCATTCCTCGCCGTTGAAGGTGGTACAGCGGCAGCATCAACTCGCGTACATAAAGTAGTAGAAAACTTAACAGAACAAGTCTTTGAAGCGCTGCTACGTCATTTACCCGAAGATGGCACCGTTCATATCGAAAATATACAAGACCAGGTTGAACTCGCCTTAATGCGAAATGGTGAACAAAAAGTAGCCAGAGCTTATGTGTTATACCGTGAACAACGTGCACAACAACGTGATATTGCTAAAAAACCCGATACATCAGAACCTCTGATCACCATTAAATTGAGTGATGGAACGAGCAAGTCTCTGGATCTCGCTGCATTACGATTAATCATTGATGAATCGGTTGCCGGTATTGAATACGTGAGCGCCGATGAGATACTGAGCGCAACGACTCAATCACTTTATGATGGCATGTCAGAAGAAGATCTCAGTAATATCCTGGTAATGAGTGCGCGTTCAATGATCGATAGTGAACCGAATTACTCGCAAGTATCAGCAAGATTATTATTAAATAATATGCGACGCGAAGCACTGACTGCCGTTTATGGTTACGCTTATGAAGCGACTCAGGCGGATATGGTTGATATCTACAAAGATTACTTTAAAAATTACATTACGTTGGCAGTTGAGCACGAGTTACTGGACGGCGAAGTATTACGTTACGATCTGGATCAACTTGCCGATGCCATTAAGCCAGAGCAGGACCAGCAATTTAATTACCTTGGTTTGCAAACGCTCTATGATCGATACTTTATTCACCATGTAGGCACACGTATAGAGCTACCACAGGCATTTTTCATGCGTGTTGCGATGGGGTTGGCAACAAACGAAATAAACCGCGAAGAACGCACGATTGAATTTTATAATCTGCTATCTTCATTTGATTTCATGAGCTCGACCCCAACACTATTTAATTCAGCGACACAGCGACCACAACTATCTTCTTGTTACCTAACCACGGTACCTGATAGTCTGGGCGGTATTTATGCATCATTGAAAGATAATGCCCTGCTTTCAAAATACGCGGGTGGTTTAGGTAATGACTGGACTCGTGTTCGTGGCATGGGTTCACATATCAAAGGGACTAATGGTAAATCGCAAGGCGTGGTGCCTTTTCTAAAAGTAGCTAACGATACTGCCGTGGCGGTAAATCAAGGTGGGAAACGTAAAGGTGCCATGTGTGCCTACCTTGAAACCTGGCACATTGATGTAGAAGATTTTTTTGAGTTACGCAAAAACACCGGTGATGATCGTCGTCGTACCCATGACATGAATACGGCAAATTGGATCCCGGACTTGTTCATGAAACGCGTGGCCGAAGAAGCCGAGTGGACATTATTCTCACCCGAAGAAACACCTGATTTACATGACCTTTATGGTAAAGACTTTGAGAAATCTTATACAGAATACGAAGCTAAAGCCGCACGGGGTGAAATAAAATTATTTAAAACAGTCAGAGCAGTTGAACTATGGCGAAAAATGCTTGGCATGGTATTTGAAACAGGACACCCATGGATAACCTTTAAAGATCCGTGCAATGTACGCTACACCAATCGTCATGTCGGTGTCGTACACAGCTCCAACCTTTGTACCGAGATTACGTTACACACTAATGATAATGAAATAGCCGTGTGTAATTTAGGTTCAGTCAATTTAGCAGCACATGTTGATGAAAGCGGTCTTAACATGGATAAATTGCGTAAAACAATTACCACCGCTATTCGTATGCTCGATAATGTTGTCGATTACAATTACTACTCGGTACCACAGGCAAGAAACTCAAACTTACGGCATCGCCCTATTGGGCTCGGTATTATGGGTTTTCAGGATGCTCTATATAAATTAAATATCGCCTACAACAGTGAAGATGCTGTGCAGTTTGCAGATACATCAATGGAAGCAGTGAGTTACTTTGCTATTCAAGCCTCTTCAGATTTAGCTGCCGAACGCGGGCAATATTCAAGTTACGATGGCTCATTATGGAGTCAGGGTATATTGCCGATCGACTCAAACAATTTAATGATTGAAGAACGTGGCAGTTATATTCAGTGTGATACCAGCACAACATTGGATTGGGATAGTTTACGTAAAACAGTACTTAAACAAGGTATGCGTAACAGCAACTGTCTTGCGATAGCACCTACTGCGACAATTTCAAATATATGTGGTGTCAGTCAGTCGATTGAGCCGGTTTACCAGAATTTATATGTGAAATCGAATTTATCTGGTGAATTTACCGTGGTTAACCCCTATCTCGTACATGCATTGAAGAAAGCGAAACTTTGGGATGAGGTTATGGTGAATGATCTTAAATATTACGATGGCTCTGTTTTAAATATTGATCGTATTCCGGATGATTTAAAAGCGCTGTATGCAACCGCGTTTGAGATTGATACCCGCTGGTTAATAGAAGCAGGAGCAAGAAGACAAAAATGGATTGACCAGTCACAAAGCCTGAATCTTTATATGTTAGAACCTTCAGGTAAGAAACTCGATCAATTGTATAAGTTAGCCTGGGTACGTGGATTAAAAACCACTTACTACCTCCGCTCAATGGGTGCAACCCATGTCGAGAAGAACGTAACACAAGAAGAGACAGAAGTAGATGAACAAGTGAAAGTCTGTTCCATTCTGGATCCTGAATGCGAAGCTTGCCAATAATAACAATAAGGAATAAATATTATGCTTAATTGGGATGACCCACTCTCTGGTTTTCCAGAGAAAACAACGGCAGTCAATGACGTTGCCACTGTTAATGATGAACAGATTAGAAATAATGCAATTCATGCAGCCAATATACTGAAAGAAAATACACCATCAGAAACAGTAGACATAAAGCCGGTACGCGCAGATGATAAACGAGTGGTGAATGGTCAAACAGATATTAATCAACTTGCACCGTTCAAGTATCCATGGGCATGGGAGTTCTTTTTGAACGCGAACCGTAACCACTGGACACCGCTTGATGTTAATATGACAAAAGATGTTCATGATTATCAACATCGGCTAACGCTTGAAGAAAAACATGTTTATGAGAATGTGCTTTCATACTTAACGACGTCAGATATTTTGGCGATGCGTAATATCGGTTTGGCGGTCATGGAAAAAATGACGGCACCAGAACTGCAAATCTACCAGGCACGACAAGTATTTGAAGAAGCCTTACACACCTGGACCTACCAGCACTGTATTGAATCAATTGGTCTTGATCAAAGTGAAATATATAATCGTTACCGCGTCGTACCGGAGATTAATCAAAAAATCCAAATGTCGAACAAGAAGATTGATGCCGTTTTGCGAACCGACATTGATTTATCGAATAAAGATGATCTTGAAACTTTTGTTATGTCCTATACATTTTTCTCAGGGATTTTTGAAGGTTGCTGGTTCTACAATGGCTTTAGTCCTGTTTTCGCCTTGCAAAGACGCGGACTTATGACGGGCACGGCTGAACAGCTACAGTATATTATGCGTGATGAGGTACTGCATTGTGCTTTTGGCATTCGTACTGTTAATCAAATCATACTTGAAAATAACCTGAAGCTTGACCCAGTAGCTATTTCAGATATGTGGCAAGAAGCAGAGGCGGTTGAAAGTGTTTACGCAAATTACATCCTGAAAGATCCAATTCTGGGCTATACGGCAGAAGACCATATGGGACAATTCCGATACATTGCAAACCGTAGAGCCAAACAGCTAAAACATGCAACGCCCTTCCCCGGCGCAGAGAATAAACTTAAATGGTTAGATGAACAGGCAAATTTACGTAAAGAAAAGAATTTCTTTGAAACGCGGGTAACTGAATATCAAACGGGTGGCGCACTAGAGTGGTAAAAAATCAATCATCATCAATGCTTTCAATGATAGGGCAACCATCTTCACTGCCACGACATAAGTTTAGCAACAGGGTTAGCTCATTGCGTAGCGTTTTAAGATCATCAAGCTGTGCTTCAATGTCGTTTAATTTATCAGCGGTCAGTTGACGCACATCATCACGGGCATGCTGTGGATCACTGCGCATACTCAATAAATCGGCAATCTCAGCGAGGCTGAAATTCATGCGTTGTGCGCGCTGAATGAACTTTAAGCGTGAAATGTCCTTATCGTCATAAATACGAATACCCGATTCCGTTCGGGCGACTCTCGGTAATAACTTGATTTTCTCATAGTAACGCAGTGTGTCGGCACTTAGGCCAAGCTGTTTTGTTACATCACCAATGCGAAGATTACTCATGTGTTATTCCCACTCAAGCTCCATGTAAACGTGCAGTGAATTACGCCCCATCAGCATATCATAACCGATTAAACGCTCATACGGAGACAAAGGATATTGATTTAAAGAACGAACATCCTGAATTTCGCCGCCTTTTTTAATAAAATTTCTAACCGCTTGTCGTAGTAATACAAGATAATCAAGCGTGTCAGCTTTAGCTTCTTTTATATTGGTTGCATGACCATGACCCGGCACGACATATTCAGGGTTAAGGGACTGCATCTTTTTAAACGCATTAATCCATGAATCGGTATCGGATACCCTTGCAACAGCCAGCATTCTTTCTGTTGAAACAATATCACCAGTAAAGGCAACGCTTTCATTGGGTAACCAGACATAGAAGTCGCCCGGCATGTAATTAGGACCATCATATTTCAACACCAGCGTTGTATCCCCTACTACAATTTCTTTTTCTTTTTCAAACGTCTCATCAGCATAGGTTGTATCGGTACCAACAGAGAATTGTGGGAAAATAATCGTATCAAGGCGACTCAGCAATTCACTGGCACGTTCACGTTGATGTGCCAAAGCGCGTTTGCTGGTAATAATCTTTGCACCTAATGATTTAAAATAAGTATTGCCTAACCAGCGCAGATCTTCGCTGCCAGTGTTGATAACCAATACGACAGGTTTATCGGTTATTTTTTTAATCTGTTCATGAATATAACGGGCGGCTTTATCACTCGCACCCGAGTCAATAAGTACAACCCCTTCGCTGGTTACAACAACACCAAAAGTCGCATTGGTACCAAAATTCCATTTAGACATGGGGCCACGCTGGCCAACCAGCGCGTAAACATCATCCGTAACTTTCTGCGTCTCAATGCGCGGTGTTGGTTCTGCATTAACGGTGGATATAACCGTTATTAGTAATAGTGTCAGTAAATATCGCATATTAATTAACCTAGTATTGAATGACGAAGAAATATTCGTTAAGTAAATAAAGACCAGTCAGTATCAAAACAAATCCGGCGATGACTTCAAGCCCTTTTTGATGGCGAGATAAAACCTGTAACGATTCAAGCCAGCCCATACTCCATGCGCCTAAAATAACCGGAATACTACGACCGAGTGCGAATGCCAGTAATAAAGCAAAACCAAAACTAACCGAGCCAATCGCGGCGCTGGCGGTTAACGTTACTAATAATGCTGGCGTACAAAATGGGCATACCGCAACAGAAAAAGGAATACCCAGTAAAAATGCACCCCATAGACCGGTTACTTTTTTACCTTTCATGCCAAACCAACGCGTGCGGATATTTAAAACACCCGCCCACATCAAACCCATAACGATTAATAACGGCCCAAGCACCAGTCCCCATTCACGCCCCATGACATCTTGTACCCATTCACCACCCAGTGCAGCGGCAACGCCCAGGGAAACATGCGTAACAATAAGCCCTAATACAAAAGCAGAACCCATATATAAAGCTTGTCTCTCTTCATGTGCCTTAGTGACATAAGCAAGCATCATCGGTACTGATGCAAATGAAACAGGATTGAAGCTAAATAAAAAACCAGCTAAAAAGGCAATACCTAAGCCTGCCCAGCTCGCTGTTTGCAAGGTTTCCTTTAGCATCGCAGTATTAATATCAAGCACTGGCGTTATAAGATAGAACGCTAACCCTAATAACAATATTGCAGTTAGATACGGACTGCCTTTGGCAGCACGATTGAGAAATTGCTGTCCATCCCCTTGCACGCCCTTATAGGTTGCAATCACCATCGGCAGTGTAAATAAACTGGCAAAGAGAAAACCAGCAAGAACAGCAAAGCTGAGTGAATCAACCGTTATCGCTAAACCAGTCGTAACAATGACAAGTGGTAAAGTACAGGCAGGTAAAGTAAGACCTAGCTTGATGGCATCAGGAAATTTATTGCCATTAGGGAAGAGTTTATAAAATTCCAGATGTGGTACGGGGATATAAGTAAAACGAGAAATAACATACACCGCGGCGATAGCGGTTAATAAAATACTTGGCAGATAAGCTCCCCACTGCGGTGCATCGGTTAACCAAACAGAAATAACCAGTAAGGAAACTAATAATGCGGTTCTACTAAACCAAACAGCCAGCAAACTTTGGCAGCAACTTTTACTGTCGGCTGTTTTATGCGCACGCACAGAAAACAAGGTATGCGTGGCAATGGTACAGGGTTCAAAAAAAGCTAACAGCCCCAGCAGCGTAGCGGTCATTAATAGTAATAAAATCATGCGGGAGCCTGATGTCCATCAAGACCCAGTTGTTTTTCAAGTTCAGCACGAAGCTTTTTGGCAGAGGGTAAACTGGTAAAAACAAGCTCACCATTAATGGCGATAGACGGTGTTGATAACACACCAATTTCAACCGCATAATCCATTTCATCCAGAATATTGACTTCTCGCCACTCAATCTGATTTCCGCCTATTTCTTCGGCAATTTTTTTAAGCACGACCTTGGCGTGGCCACATTTCCCACAGCCAGGAGATGAAAATACTTCTACTTGAATACTCATAATAGAATGCCTTCAGAAATGTTAAACACCTAACCAGATACGAATTGGTAAGGCGAGGAATGCAGCAAAGAAACCAACGCACCATATTACGACCGATGTCCAATAAATGCGCTTGTTCCACTTATGTGCAGTACTGCATGCCGCACCTAATTGTGCATCGGTTGGACAGCTTCGACCAGGTCGATACATTAACCAGCCTGATATAGCGAGCATGATGCCAGAAAAAGCAAAAACCCAGATCTTGTTTTGACTTAAGACAATAAGAAACGGGAAGGCACTGGTCATTGATACGACAGCAGTGCCAAGCCCCAATGTCACTAACATGATGGGTAAAGCACAACAAATGAGCGTGCCTGTCGTTGTAAAAAGCGTAAAGACAGTTACGCTCTTTTCTTTCATTGCTGTGCTGTTATCACTCATTATATAAACCTTAGTTAGGTGTTGTTTTCATGCTGCGGAAAGTAAAACCAGAATCGTTAAATAATTTCTTCATTTGTTCTTCTGATAATGATTTTCCTTCAGCCATATTAACGCTAACGACACCCTTATTCAGATCAACGTTAATATCGCTAGTACCATCAATGGCTTTTAATTTCTTTTCAATGCCAAAAGCACAGAAAGGACAGGCTAAGCCATCGACACGCATATCATATTTTGTGCCTGCTGCCCACGCTGATTGCATTAATAACAAACCTAAGATAAATCCAGATATAACTTTCGCTTTAATATTCATGATGTTTCTCCTTACTGGTTATAAAATATTATTTATATAAATAATGTATTGCTAGAAATGCCATTCAAAAGACATTTTTGCGCGATAATCACTTTCATCCTGATTACCATTTAAATTGGCATAGATGGGAATTTGGACACCCGCTTTAATCGCAAAGTTGCGTTGAGTCCAAAAAATACCGGGTGAAATAAACCATTCAGTACCACCGGTGTTAGCAAGCGTTGAACCGTTCAACCTGGCACGTTTACCAAACTCACCGTTTAACTCTAAAAGCCAAACAATATCTGTTTCAAGGTAGCCGGTTAAGTTAGGTCGAATACCACCCACAAAATCGATAAGTATTTTATCACCACGTTCAATCCCGGCATTATTGGTGCCATTAAAACGATAACGTGCACTTGCCCACTTATACCATTTACGCCCTTCTGAGCCGTAAGTTATTCCCACTATTGTGTCAGTTGTGCCTTTACCAATCGGGGGAGTTTTGCTGTTACTACCGGTGTCGGTAATAACTTTTAGAAACACCGCGGCAGACTCTTGCAAGCCTAGAGAATCCTCACGCCAAAAACGGTACTTGGTAAATGCTGAAAAATCACCAAAACCATCACTGCTATCAGAACCATTATCTTTAAAATCATAGGGAACCGTTGCGCCAACAGCCCAGTCACCTGTTAAGCCATAGGTCATTTGTAGACCGAGACCTTGTTCATTTGACGATCCTGCTTTTGAAGAATCAATTTCTAAGGCGAACTCAGTGCCGTCTTTGAATAATACATGTGGACCAATGCCAAATATTGGATCGTGAGCTAAAGCTGATTGACTTGTTAATGCAATGAGCCCACCGATGACAACAGCTGCCGCTTGCTTATATTGTTTATATTGCTTAATCATTAATAAAACCTCGTTCTTTGATGTTGAATACAGCTTATTATCTGGAGTCGGCTCTAGGTCAAGCAATATTTGAAAATAATTTAAAAAATAATCAATTAATTTTTAAGTTATTGTTTTAAAAACAATTATACTATAAACAGCATATACCCTGGAGTCAGCTCAAGGTCAACCCCTTAATAGGTTCTTAATAGGTTCCAGAGACGTATTAATTAATATTTTGCCTTTTAATAGGTTCCAGAGACGTATTAATAGAATTTAAATGCCTTATGAGTGGTCTAGATATATAGTTAAGTGAGTGAACTCATCAAAAATAATATAAGAAGCTAAACAATGGTACGTAAACTCTTTTTTACAATTTCAGCAATTTCTATCCTTATTGTTATATTGCTTGCACAATATTTTACCTATGCCTGGTGGTTGCTGGTCATTATTTTACCGTTTGTTGGGTTGGGTATTTACGATATGTTGCAGACTCGCAGCACTATCCCACGTATTTACCCCGTCATTGGCAGGCTACGTTACTTCTTTGAGTCGATACGCCCTGAAATTCAGCAATACTTTGTGGAATCGGATATAAACGGTATTCCAGTTAACCGCGAATTTCGCTCCATGGTCTATCAGCGTGCTAAAGGTGTACGTGATACACGCCCTTTTGGCACTTTGTTTGACGTTTATCGCCAGGGTTACGAGTGGACTAATCAATCACTCTCACCTAAAACATTACCGTTGGAGATGCCACGAATAACCATCGGTGGTAAAGATTGCACGCAACCTTACAGCGCATCGTATTTAAATATTTCAGCCATGAGTTATGGTGCCTTAAGTAAAAATGCAATTGAAGCACTGAATGCCGGCGCAAAGCTCGATAATTTTTATCACAACACCGGTGAAGGTGGTATTAGCCCTTATCATATTAAAGGCGGTGGTGATTTAGTTTGGCAAATAGGCACGGGGTATTTTGCGTGTCGATCTGAAAATGGCAGCTTTGATCCAGAACTGTTTAAAGAAAAATCTGCCTCGCCACAAGTAAAGATGATTGAAATAAAATTATCACAAGGTGCTAAACCAGGGCACGGTGGGATTTTACCCGCATCAAAATTAACAGAAGAAATCGCAGAAATACGTCATGTCACCATGGGCTATGATGTTATCTCCCCACCTGCCCACTCTGCATTTTCTAATCCAGTTGAATTATTAGCCTTTATTCAACAACTGCGAAAACTCTCAGGCGGTAAGCCAATTGGTTTTAAATTATGCATTGGCTATAAGAGTGAGTTTTTATCCATCTGTAAGGCAATGTTAGAAACGGGCATACTGCCCGATTTTATTACAGTTGATGGTGGTGAAGGCGGTACTGGTGCTGCGCCCATAGAATTAACCAACTCAGTGGGCACCCCATTACGTGATGCACTGGTATTTGTACATAATGCATTAACAGGCGTCGGTCTTCGAGACAAAATAACGGTTATAGCATCAGGTAAAATATTCTCTGCCTTCCACATGCTAAGAGCGATGGCATTAGGGGCTGATGTTGTCAACTCAGCTCGCGGTATGATGTTTGCGCTAGGCTGTATTCAATCACGCCAATGTAATGCGAATACCTGCCCTACCGGCATTGCAACGCAGGATCCGGCTCGCTACAAACAACTTAATATCGAGAACAAGGCAAAACGCGTTGCTAACTATCATAAAACCAGTATCCACAGTTTAATGGAAATGATAACCAG
>JALTKS010000070.1:51480-55404 GCA_027006175.1 Gammaproteobacteria bacterium | reverse complement strand
GTTGTTGCAGAGCAGCAACCGGTTGTTAAAAAACCGGCAAAGAAAAAGCCAAGCAAGAAAAAAGCGGTTAGTAAGAAAAAAGTGACGGCTAAAAAAATAACCACGAAGAAGGCTACAGTGAAGAAAACAGTGACGAAGAAAAAGTCACGAGCCAGACGTGGCATTCAGTTGAAACAGGATATTGATGAATGAAAAATCTGAATCGAGGAAAGGCAATGAAAAGACAGACTAAGACATTATTGGCAACAGCGATCATTGCAACAATGATGACAACATCGGCCATCGCGGATGCTGAAAAATCTGGGCAAGCATTTGTGCCACCTCCGCCTGGGCCTTATCAGTCACAGGTTGAACGTCCTGTTGCACCGCAGCAGCGCGTGCAACCACTTGCGCGACCCGCATGGGCGAAAGCGCCACAGCGCATGCAACCTCCAGCGCGACCCGATTGGGCGAAAGCACCACAACGCATGCAACCTCCAGCGCGACCCGATTGGGCGAAAGCACCACAACGCATGCAACCGCCAGCGCGACCCGCATGGGCGAAACCGCCACAGCGCATGCAGCCGCCAGCACGACCAGATTGGGCGAAACCGCCACTGCGCATGCAGCCTCCAGCACGACCAGATTGGGCGAAAGCACCACAGCGCATGCAGCCGCCAGCGCGACCCGCATGGGCGAAACCACCACAACGCATGCAGCCTCCAGCACGACCCGATTGGGCGAAGTCACCGCAGCGCATGCAGCCTCCAGCACGACCAGATTGGGCGAAAGCGCCACAGCGTATGCAACCTCCAGCACGACCCGCATGGGCGCAACCGCCACAGCGTATGCAGCCGCCACAACGGCCAATGCATCCAGCCTGGATGAACTCAGCGCCTCATCACCCAATGATGCAGCCGCCTGTTGAGCAAACAGTAAAGCCTGAAGAAAAGGCGGATGTTAAAAAAGAGCAGGTTAAAAAATGAAGCTTAATCGCTATTTGTTGATTGCAGCCTTATCAAGTGCGTTTGTTGTGAACGCGCAGGCTATGGGTATGCAAAATAATGGTATGAACGGGTCGCAGTACAATCCCTGGCGTGCGCAACCACAACAATGGGGTTATCAAAATAGTCAGAATATGGGAATGGGCGTACGACCTACGTCACCTTATTCAGCACCGCTAAATCGAATCCCTGCACGTCAGTTTGAATATCGTCGTTATATTCAGCAGGTGAACCCTTATTACAGTAACCAGATGCCCTGGTGGTCGGATCAAAGTGCAGTGCCTTATGGTCCCTGGTCTTTTGGAAATAATGGTACAAATGGTTTTTGGTAAATAGTTTTTTTGGAACAGATGTTGAGTGCTCCTTCCCGCATTTATCATCTGCACTTTTTGTGGGAAGAGTAGTCTGCATTAAATGTAAACTGCAAAACGTAAGGAGAGTGTTATGAAAAAAGTAAGCAAATTGTTAGCTGCTGCAATCATTGCAGGCGCTGCTGCTGCACCTTTGTCTACTGCACAGGCATGGTGGGGGCCTTGGGGCGGTGGTCCTTGGAATGGAGGTGGCCCCTGGAATAACGGTTACAACAACAACGGTTGGGGTAACGGTAATGGCTGGGGTGACGGCAGTGGTTGGGGTGACGGTAATATGTCATTCAACATGGGCGGTCGCAGTAGTGGTAATGCACGTGGTTACGGTGATGGCTATGGTAATGGTTATGGTCGTGGTTACGGCAACCCATATTACGGTGGCGGTTATGCGCCAGCACCATATGGCTATGCACCACCACCAGCACCATATGGTTATCCACCAGCACCATACGGCTACGCGCCACCTGCACCACCAGCAGCGCCAGCCAAGTAAGTCCCGTTGGTACGCGCCTTGCGTTGTGTAAGGCGTGTACCCGGTTTTAAATGTGTTACAAATGAGGAAAGTAAGATGATTCGGTTAAAGCAACTCCTATTTGCGGTAATGGGTATAGCAATGATCAGTAGTGTTGCAGCGCAAAATCCAGGTAAGGCTTTTTCTGCAACAGCGGTGCAAATTACGCCACAGGGTGTTGTGCAAACACGTATTACTATTTCTCAGAAAGCAATTCGTAATGAATATGAACAAAACGGTCATAAGATGATCGAACTTATTTATCCAGATGAAAACAAGCGTGTGATGTTGTTTCCTGGACAAAAAGTGTTTATTGAGCAATATGCTCCTTCTTTCCCTGATCGTCGGGTGACAGATGGTGATAGTCCTTGTGAGAAATTAACAGGGACAATTTGCCGCAAGATAGGCGATGAAGTCGTTAATGATATTAAAACAGAAAAATGGGAATTTACTCGTGTTGTCAAAGGCCGTCCTGTGCACACATTGCATTGGATCGATCGTAAACGTCAATTACCCATCAGAGAATTCTCAGCAGATGGTTCGGTTGTTGAAATGTTTTTCCTCGGCGATGATGAGATTAACCAGCGCAAGGCGGAAAAGTGGCGTATGCAGTTAATGTCTGCGGATGGACAACGCTCACAGTTCTTGCAATGGTATGATCGCGAATTAAAATTAGTTATCCGTGAAGAGCATCCGGGTGGTTATGTCAGAGAATTACGGGATATAAAAGTAGGCAAGCAAAAGAAAAGTTTATTTACTATTCCGAAAGGCTACAAACGTAGTGTACAACCTCCTGTGCCACAAGGTACGCATAGATGAGAGTTGTTTCTTTAAGCCTGTTTATGCTGTTGTCAGCTGTAGCCGGTCAGGCACAGGCATGGTGGAATAATCCCTATGGCGCCTTCCCAAGCAGGTTGAGCTATTGGCCAAGTGTTTGGCCTGCCTATGTGCAGCCTCAATACAATAGGGCGCCGTATGCTCCGTATGGATATAATGGCACAGGTTGGAATGTAAAAGGCTCGATGAACCAGCGTGGTGATACACATTTCGTGATTGAATATAACGGTAATATTTACGGTGCGCAGTACCCAGGGTTTATTGGAAATCAATATAATATGAATGGTTGGCGTCGTTAAATGATCACAGTTGTTGCAAATTTAAAAGGTGGCTCAGGAAAAAGTACAGTGAGTTTCAATTTGTCGATTTGGTTATTGAGTCATGGCTATGAAGTACAGGCATTTGATCTTGACCCGCAATTAACGTTTCATGATGTTGCACAGATCAGGCGAGATGAAGATCACCAACCGGTGTTAGAGGTGATGGCACTGGAAACACTAACGGCTGATATTAATCATGATGCTGAGGTGATTTTTGATGTTGGTGCAGCAAACCCTCAGGGAATGGGTGAAGCGATACGTCAGGCACATCGAATTATTATTCCTGTGCCACCGAGCCAACCGGATGTCTGGGCAACGCAACGATTTTTAAAAACGGTTAGAGAAGCCCGTGAGGGTATGGATGAACCACTGGAAATAGTGGTATTTGTCAATCGAGCCGATACTCATCATGCTGTGCGTGAGTCGGATGATACGGAAGCCGCTTTAGCACAATTACAGGGGGTGACTGTATTGCCGCATCGACTGTATCAGCGAACTATTTATAGACGTTCCATGAGTGAAGGTCTGGCAGTATTTGAATTATGGCGTGGTAGCAAAGGTTCGGATGAGTTCGATATTTTTGCTAGCGCTTTGTACCAGTAATCAGGAGAAGATATAAAGATGAGTGAAGTGGACTCAACTGAGAATAAAGTACCTCTGGACGAAGTAGTAGAAGAGCGTCCGGCGGCAAAGAAAAAAGGTTTTCTGGGCACAATTATTTTTGTTGTTATCCTGGCTGCAATCGTTGGCGCTGGTTGGTATTTTCAATCGATGTGGTTGCCACAGGTACAGCAAACCTATCAACAAGCACAGACAATGATGCATGACTTCATGACGCCTGAAAAAGTGGATCCGATGGCAGCACCGATGCCGCATGCACTTGAGGATTCTGAATCAGATAAAGA
>JALTKS010000070.1:6919-51380 GCA_027006175.1 Gammaproteobacteria bacterium | reverse complement strand
TGCCACAGGTACAGCAAACCTATCAACAAGCACAGACAATGATGCATGACTTCATGACGCCTGAAAAAGTGGATCCGATGGCAGCACCGATGCCGCATGCACTTGAGGATTCTGAATCAGATAAAGATGATGCTGAAGAAGTTGTTGCCGTTGCTACTCCCGTTGTGAAAAGCGAGCCTGTAAAAGTCATCGAAGTAGAAGAAAAAAACGGTGTTGAATCAGAAGATAAAGATATTACTGAAACAGTCGTCACAGCAAGTGTTGTAGAAGCGCCTTCTGAACCTGAAAAAAATGATATTGAAACAGTAACCGCTGAGATTGAAGAACCGGCAATAAAAACAGAAGCGCCGCATGATGTTATTGAAGAAACAGAATCGGTTGTACAAGCAACATTCATAGAAGCGACAGAACCAGCAGTAGTGAAACAAGAGCAAGTTAAAGAACCTGCACCTGTAAAAGCGAAGCAGGAAATTGATCTTGCACAGGCACGACAGGCATTTTGGCAGCGTGATTTACCAAAAGCAGAAGCGCTATATAAACAACAAATTGAAACGGCTCATGCTAACGCCAATAGTTGGGGAGAGCTTGGTAATATTTATTACTTGCAAGCAAAGTGGCAGCTTGCAGCCAGGGCATATACGGAAGCTGCATTGCTTTTATTGGATAAGGGGGATTTTCCGCAGGCAATGTTTATGCGTTATATCGTGATGGGGTTGGATCCTGTTCAGGTAAAACGAATAGATGAACGTGTTAAAGCCTTACAAGCACCACTAAATCGTTAGGGAGAGAATGATGTCAATGCGAAGCACATTATTAATAGCTGCCGGTTTTATTCTGGCGATGATTGTGGCGCTTATTTATTTTGGTAATGGTTCTGAACACGGGATGCTGGTGTCTTCGGAAGATGCTGAGGCGAGTTCGAGTTCAATCACTGAGGCACGAAAAGCATTTTGGGAAAGAGATTTACTTAAAGCAGAGCGTTTATATCGCATCATAACGAAGTCAGACAATGCAGATATGGATGCATGGGGTGAGCTTGGTAATCTCTATTATATGCAGGCGAGATGGAAAGATGCGGCGAGAGCGTATGCCGAGGTTGCCTTGCGTTTAATTGATAAGAAAGAAATGCAACGTGCGCAATTTTTTCATCGTCTGGTTAGTCAGATGGATCAAGAACAGTCCGCGAGAATAAATGAACATTTGCGTAACTTAAATAGTAAACAGGAAAGTAACTCTTAAAAATTCAGGGAGTCGTAGTATGGGTATTTTGGGTCGATTTTTTGCACTAATAGGATTTGTCGTCGTAGTTATTGCGGTTGTTTGCGGCTTGTATTTTCAAAAAGAAATTCAGGCGATGCAGCAGTTTGATGAAAAGGCCGCTGATGTTTACATGAAGATGATGAGCACGGTTTTAGAAACAGGTAATGCGGCAGAAGCAACCGTTTGGCGTGTACCACTTTCTGATGGTGTCAGTCCTGCCGATGCAGAAGAAGCGATGAAAGCCGTTGCGAATGAATACAATATAAAAAATGTAGGTGAACTGCCACTCAGTAAGCAAGTAGCACTGATGACCGGTAAGGATTACCGAACCCTCAAGATTTATATGTTCTGTGATCCATTAACAGCCGTTAAAATGCTCGATTACAGTGATGCCTTTTCTGCTTACCTGCCTTGTCGAGTCGCAATGGTTGAAGATAAACAGGGTAAAGTTTGGCTCTATACCTTGAATATGGATTTAATGATTTACGGCGGTAAAACCTTACCCGCGGATCTTAAAAAGGAAGCAATCAAGGTTAAGGAGACAATTCTTGCTATCATGCACCGCGGTGCTGATGGTGATTTTTAAAAACAATAAAAGTTAGACATAGAGTATGGGCTGTTTGTGGAGTGGAGGTCTGCGCAGTAACTTATTGATTTAGTATATATTTAGGAGTTTGCAATGAGTAGTAATGATAGCGCGACAGACAAAGACATAGCCGCCTCATGTGATGATGGTGATTGTGGTGCACCGGATTGTGAGAAGTGTCAGGATCCAGCGATTGCTGAGAAAAAATCCATGGAAGAATGCATGGGACGCAGCATGGAAACGCTGTCGAAAACCTTCACCGCAAGTGCTCGTCGTTGGGAAATGATTGTTTATCCTTCTTTATTTGCCTTCATTTTATTGGCGGGTTACGGGTTTTATTTGATCTTTAGCCTGACCGAAGATGCCCATCAAATGGCCAAAAATATGCAAACCATATCAGAGAATATGACGGTAATTTCCGAGAGCATGATTTTAGTGTCGCAGAATACGAATAATCAGACTGAAGCAATGCAAAAAATGGTGAATAATATGAATGCCATGAATCAGTCAATAAATAAGATGAGCCATGACATGGCGGTGATGAACTACAGCGTGTCTCGTCCTATGAACAAAATAAATAGCTTTATGCCCTGGTAGTTTTGAGTGAGGTTCGAGGCATGAAAAAGCCGCTCATTAGAGCGGCTTTTTTAATGCATATCTTTAAACGCTTACGCCATGCTGCGGACGTGATTGTTAAGACGGCTCTTATGACGTGCAGCTTTGTTCTTGTGCACTAAGCCCTTGCTAACCATACGGTCAATCGCTGGAACAGCGAGCTTGTAAGCAGCTGCAGCTGCGTCTTTGTCATTTGAAGCAATTGCCTTAACGACGTTTTTGATGCGCGTACGCATTAATGAACGCATGCTGGCGTTGTGCTGACGGTGATTTTCCGCCTGACGAGCGCGTTTCTTTGCTTGTGCTGAGTTAGCCATTGTTGCCTGTATCCTGTCTTGTTTCGTGTTCGAGAAAGCGCGTAACTATGCTGATTTTATGCGCATTTGTCAAATTATCTTGCAAAGTCGTTATTTTGGGGTTGAGACTGACCATGCTATGCTAGAGCCAATGAAAAATGAAACAAAAACAGTTAGTTATAAGCACTTCTATCGGACTCTAAAATCATGAGTGGTCGATTATTTAAATCCACAGTCATTGTTGGGGGAAATACGCTGATTTCTCGGGTGCTTGGGCTGGCGCGAGACATCGTTATTGCTCGTTTCTTTGGTGCGGGCGCGGCAACAGATGCTTTTTTTGTTGCCTTCAAGATCCCGAACTTTTTCAGAAGACTCTTCGCAGAAGGCGCATTTTCACAGGCATTTGTGCCGGTTTTGGCTGAAACCAAGGTGAATGATAAGGATGATTTAAGCGAAACCAAGGCATTAATCGTTCATACCATTGGTACACTGGGCGGCTTTTTGGTGTTGCTCACCTTGTTGGCGGAACTTGCCGCACCTTGGCTGATTATTGTATTTGGCCCCGGTTTTTATCTTGAAGGCGGTGAGAAATACGATCTCACGGTACAGATGTTGCGGATTACCTTCCCTTATTTATTACTTATTTCACTGACCGGTTTAGCTGGCGCCGTGCTGAATAGCTTTGGTCGCTTCGCCGTTGCCGCTTTTACACCGGTATTATTGAATCTAAGTCTTATTGGCGCCGCGATTTGGTTGGCACCGTTGATGGATAAGCCCGTGGTAGCGCTCGCATGGGGTGTGTTCATGGCAGGATTAGCCCAGCTAGCTTTTCAACTGCCATTTTTAGCCCGTATTGGCATGTTGGGGTGGCCTAAATGGGGGCAAGCACACGCTGGTGTGCGTAAAATCATGCGCTTGATGTTGCCAGTGATTATCGGCTCATCGGTACTGCAAATTAATTTGGTGATCGACACGATTATCGCCTCATTCTTATTCACCGGGAGTGTCACGTGGCTGTATTACGCTGATCGCATGGTTGAATTTCCTCTTGGCGTATTTGCGATCGCCTTGAGTACGGTGATTTTACCCACCCTGTCGCGCCAGCATGCGGAGTCAGACCCTGAACAGTTTGCTAAAACGCTGGATTGGGCATTGCGATTAGCGCTGGTGGTTGGTTTACCGGCAACACTGGGGCTTTTTTTGCTTGCTGAACCAATTTTGACCAGCTTGTTTGAATATGGTGATTTTGCGGCCAGCGATGTGAGTATGGCGGGTTTGGCATTGATGGCGTACTCGATAGGCTTACCCGCCTTTATTTTGATTAAGGTTCTCGCACCTGCCTATTATTCAAGACAGGACACTAAAACACCGGTCAAAATTGCGATTAAGGCGATGCTGTTAAATATTACGCTGAATGGTGTTTTTGTTGTGCCGATGATTTATTTCGGCATGACCGGCCCCCATGCCGGGCTAGCGTTAGCAACCGGTTTAGCCGCGTGGTTAAATGCCTGGTTACTTTGGCGTGGTTTACAGCAGCAAGGTCTGTTTCAAGCGCAACCGGGTTGGGGGAAACTGATCTGGCAAGTATTGGCAGGGCTTATCGTTATGGCTGGCATCCTGATGTGGGGTGTTGATGCTCAGGTAATTTGGTCAGGCTGGGAGTGGACGCAACGTGTTAGCCAATTATTGCTTTGGATTGCCATCGCCGCAGCGGGATATTTAGTGGTGCTACTCATCTGTGGCTTACGCATTGCTGATTTACGCACAAAATAGCGGTCTTGGTGCTTGTTTCTAGAGCATTTTTGCCACGCGCACCTTATAATAGCTCGTTTTAGGTAACACTCGATTAATATGGAACTGATTCGCGGTTTTTACAATTTAAAACCACAGCATCGTGGCTGTGTGGCGACCATTGGGAATTTCGATGGTGTCCACCTCGGGCATCAAACGGTGTTGGGTCAGTTGGCAGATAAGGCGGCAGAGTTAGGCGTGCCATCGGTGGTGATTAGTTTTGAACCTTATCCGATGGAATATTTTGCTGCAGAAAAAGCACCGGCAAGATTAACGCGCTTGCGTGAAAAAGTACGTGCGCTAAGTCGTTACTCAGTAGATAGAATGCTGTGTTTACGATTTGATAAAAAATTTGCCGAACAACCGGCACGTGAGTTTATCGATAAGGTATTGATTGACGGTTTAGATGTACGTTATTTGGTGGTGGGTGATGATTTTCGGTTTGGTCATCAACGCGCCGGTGATTTTGCCTTGTTAGAAGAAGTTGGTAAACAGCGCGGTTTTGAAGTGGTGCATTTGCATACCTTCAGTATTGAACAGGAAAGGGTCAGTAGTACGCGGGTACGTAAGGCACTCGAAGTTGGTGACATGTCGGCGGCAGAAAAGTTACTTGGGCGTCCTTACCGCATGTGTGGGCGCGTGGCGCACGGTGATAAACGTGGGCGCACGATTGGCTTTCCAACTGCGAACATCCATTTACACCGAAAGAAAACACCCGTCAAAGGTGTATTTGCGGTTGAGTTATTTGGGATTAAAGGTGAACCGGTTGCGGGTGTAGCAAACGTCGGTACACGACCCACGGTCGATGGCACGCGCAGTTTATTAGAGGTGCATTTATTCGATTTTGCAGAAGAAATATACGGCGAATATGTACATGTGGAATTTGTAAAAAAATTAAGAGACGAAACAAAGTTTGA
The DNA here is from genome assembly GCA_027006175.1 of Gammaproteobacteria bacterium. Classification (GTDB taxonomy): domain Bacteria; phylum Pseudomonadota; class Gammaproteobacteria; order AKS1; family AKS1; genus Sulfuriflexus. Next base: position 45,915 of record JALTKS010000070.1, on the reverse strand, counting down.
TTCATTTGAAGAACTAAAGAAACAGATTGATCTTGATGCAGAGCAGGCACGAGATTATTTTTTAAAACGAAACAGCTAAAGACAAGACATGACTGATTATAAAAAAACCTTAAATCTTCCGTCTACCAAATTCCCAATGAAAGGGAATCTGGCTAACCGTGAACCAGAATTATTAAAGCGTTGGGCAGAAACCAATATTTACCAAAAGCTGCGCGAGCATTCAGCGGGACGAGAGAAATTCATTCTGCATGATGGTCCACCGTACGCGAATGGTGATATTCATATCGGTCATGCGGTAAATAAAATTCTTAAGGATATTATTACCAAGTCAAAAACCTTGTCCGGATTCGACACGCCTTATGTACCGGGTTGGGATTGTCATGGCCTGCCGATTGAACTTAATGTTGAAAAGAAAGTGGGCAAGGCTGGCGTTAAGGTTGATGCAAAGACCTTCCGTGATGCCTGTCGAACCTATGCGGGTAAACAGGTCGATAAACAGCGTGAAGATTTTAAACGTCTGGGTATTATTGCTGACTGGGACACCCCGTACTTAACTATGAACTACAAGTACGAAGCCGATATCGTGCGTGCTCTGGGTAAGATTGTGGATAATGGCCACCTGCATAAAGGTGTTAAGCCGGTGCACTGGTGTACCGATTGTGGTTCGTCACTGGCTGAAGCCGAAGTGGAGTACGAAGATAAGACCTCACCTGCCATTGATGTGCGCTTTTCTGTGCTTGAAGAAGAAACCTTATTTGCCCGTTGCGATAATACGGATAACAAGGGCACCGGCCCTATGTCGGTATTAATCTGGACAACCACACCGTGGACATTACCGGCAAATCAGGCGGTGTGTGTGCATCCTGATCTTGATTATGTAGTGGTGCAATGTGAAAGCGCATTGGGCCAGGAACGCTTAGTCATAGCAGAGGCTTTACTGAAGGATGCGATGGGGCGTTATGACATTAATGACTATCGCGTTATTGCTTACTGCAAGGGCAGTGATTTAGAAGGTGTTAAATGTGCTCACCCTTTTTATGAACGTGAAGTCCCCATTATCCTTGGTGATCATGTCACCACTGATGCGGGTACCGGCTGTGTGCATACTGCGCCAGGACATGGTCAAGACGATTACAGTGTCGGCATGCGTTATAAATTAAAGGTCGATAATCCAGTGGGGAGTAATGGTTGTTTCTTACCAGACACCCCGTTGTTTGGTGGCGAGCATGTCTTTAAAGCCAACGACAAAGTGCTTGAGGTGCTTAAAGCGCATGGTAAGTTAATGCATCATGAAGCCTTGCGTCATAGTTACCCGCATTGTTGGCGTCATAAAACCCCGATCATTTTCCGTGCTACGCCACAATGGTTTGTGAGCATGACGCAAAATGGTCTGCGCGATGCGGTGAATAAATCGATTAAGCAAGTGCAGTGGTTTCCGGAGTGGGGGCAAGCACGTATCGAAACCATGGTGGCGAACCGTCCTGACTGGTGTGTGTCACGCCAACGTACCTGGGGACCACCGATTCCTATTTTTGTGCATAAAACATCAGGTGAGTTACACCCTGATACCAAAACTGTTTTTGAAAAAGTCGCCAAGCGTATTGAAGCAGAGGGTGTTAATGGCTGGTTTGAAACCGATGCCGCTGAATTTATTGATGATGCCGATGATTATGATCGCGTTAATGATATTTTAGATGTGTGGTTTGATTCCGGGGTTTCTCATTACGCCGTGCTGGACGATCGTAACGAACTGTCTTGCCCGGCTGATTTGTACCTTGAAGGGTCTGATCAACATCGTGGCTGGTTCCAGACATCATTAATATCGTCTATCGCTATACGCGGCGAAGCACCCTATAAGAATGTATTAACACATGGTTTTGCAGTCGATGCGAAGGGTCACAAAATGTCCAAATCAAAGGGCAATGTGGTCGCACCACAGAAAGTGATTAAAAATCTCGGCGCAGATATTTTGCGTTTATGGGTGGCAGCAACCGACTACAGTAAAGAAATGACGGTGTCAGATGAAATTCTGAAGCGCTCAGCCGATACCTATCGTCGTTTGCGAAATACCGCTCGTTATCTGTTATCCAACATTAATGACTTTGACCCTGTTACCGATCAGGTTGATGCATCCGATATGTTGGCACTGGATCAATGGGCCGTTATGCGCGCAGAGCAAGTGCAGGTAGATGTGCAGGCGGCATACGAAAGCTATGAGTTCCATCGCATCTATCAACTGGTGCATAATTTTTGTTCGGTTGAGCTAGGTGGTTTTTATCTGGATATTACCAAAGATCGCCAATACACCATGCCCGCCAATAGTATTGCACGACGTTCAGCACAAACCGCGGCGTATCATATTGTTGAAGCACTGACGCGTTGGCTGGCACCCATTTTAACCTTTACGGCGGAAGAACTCTGGCAGCATATTCCCGGTGATCGTGCCGAGTCGGTTTTCTTCTCTACATGGCACGAATTTCCGGCTATGCCATTAAGAGAAGGGATGGGGCTGGATTATTGGTCGCAGATTATCGAAGTACGCGATGCAGTCAATAAGGAACTGGAGAAGGCACGTACAGCAGGTGTGATTGGTTCAGCACTGAATGCAGAAGTCGGTTTATATTGTGGTCGTGAGATTCTTGATAAATTGAATGCACTGGAAGATGAATTGCGTTTTGTTCTAATAACATCAGATGCGCGTACTTATTTAGCAGGTGAACCGCCTGTTGAAGCCGCGCACTACACCCTTGGTAGTGGTGATGAAATATGGGTATCTGTTGCGGCGTCAAGTAATGAGAAATGTGTACGTTGTTGGCATCATCGGGATGATGTCGGTAAACACAGTGATCACCCTGAATTATGCGGACGCTGCATAGAAAACATTGACGGTGATGGCGAGTCACGACGTTTTGCTTAAGGAAATAAATTAATTATGTTGAAATGGTTGTGGCTCTCTATTGTTGTGGTGGCGCTGGATCAGGCGAGTAAGTTCTGGGCAACCGCTGAATTGCAATACGCTATTCCGGTTAAGGTGATGTCATCGTTGAACTGGTTTCTGGCGCATAATACGGGGGCTGCATTCAGTTTTCTCAGTGAAGCGGGTGGTTGGCAGCGTTGGTTCTTCGTTGGCCTCGCTAGTATTGTCAGTATCGTGATTGTTATTTGGCTTAAAGGCTTGCCGCGTGATCAAAAATGGTTGGCTTTGTCATTAGCACTTATTTTAGGCGGAGCTATTGGTAATGTGGTTGATCGTGCTATGCATGGCTATGTTGTCGATTTTATTCAATTCTATTATGTAGCAGAGAGTTGTCTTCCTGGTTTTTACTTTAGTGGCACGCAATGTAATTGGCCGGCATTTAATATTGCAGATATGGCGATTGTGGGTGGTGCGATTATTATGATTTTAGAAGGACTGTTTGGATTAAAAGGAAAAGATAATGACTGAATCAATACAAGCAGGAAGCAGTGTACTGATTAACTATACTCTTGCATTGGAAAATGGCACGGTAGTTGAGTCAACACAAGGCACTGATCCATTACGTTTATCCTTAGGTGATGGAACGTTTATTGAAAGTCTGGAAGCAGTGTTGATCGGGATGAAAGTCGGTGAGCGTCAATGCCTGCAGTTAGATCCAAGAGAGGCGTTTGGCTTTCCTGATGAGACGAATGTACACATGCTAACGCGTGATAAATTTCCTGAAGACATGCCATTAGAAAAAGATTTAATTGTTGGTTTCACTACTCCTTCAGGGGAAGAAATACCGGGACGTATTATGGATATGCCGGATGATGATTTAGTCATTGTTGATTTTAATCATCCGTTAGCTGGGCATTCAGTTACGTTTGATGTGGAAGTTATCGCCATTGGCGCGGAAGAAGAAATACATTGATATGCAAGTTTTACTAGCCAACCCTCGTGGATTCTGTGCCGGCGTTGATCGGGCAATTGAAATTGTGGAGCGTGCCCTGGCACTTTTTTCTGCGCCCATCTATGTGCGACATGAAGTTGTGCATAACCGTTATGTGGTGAACTGTTTACGTGATCATGGTGCCGTGTTTGTTGAAGAACTGGATGATGTGCCGGATAATGCCACGGTTATTTTTAGTGCTCACGGGGTTTCAAAAGCCGTACGCGCTGAAGCCGATAGACGTGGACTGACCGTTTTTGATGCAACCTGCCCGTTAGTCACAAAAGTGCATATGGAAGTCATACGCCATGTTAAATCAGATTGTGAGTGTATTCTCATAGGACATGCCGGTCACCCTGAAGTAGAGGGAACGATGGGGCAGGTAGAAAAACAACAAGGTGTAATGCATTTGGTTGAAACACCAGAAGATGTGAGTCAACTTGTTGTTAAAGATGAGAACAAACTTGCCTTCGTCACACAAACAACCTTGTCGATGGATGATACAGGTAAAGTCATTGATGCACTTCGTCAACGCTTCCCGAATATCATTGGACCAAAGAAAGATGATATTTGTTATGCGACGCAAAACAGGCAAGATGCGATTAAACGTTTAGTTGAGAAATGCGAAGCCGTACTGGTTGTTGGTTCACCGAATAGCTCGAACTCAAATCGCCTGCGCGAAATCGCAGAAACGCAGGGAATTCCGGCATGGTTAATTGATGGTCCTGATGATATTCAGGTAAGCTGGTTAGAAGGTAAAAACATTGTTGGGCTTACTGCTGGCGCATCAGCCCCCGAAATTCTTGTGAAAAATGTAATAAAAAGGCTCCAGGAACTTGGAGCCGATGTTATTAATGAAGATGAAGGTAAACCCGAGACGGTGACGTTTACCTTACCTAAAGAGCTAAGATAATTTTACCAGCATTGGTTTGAGGTACCTGTGCCAGAATAGCTTTGTTGCCCTGCTTGATTCAGGCTAAGATTGCCGCAGGTCTTATCAGAAGTTTGTGGACCTTGTGGTACCGCAGTCAGTGTATAGGTTGTTGCTGCGATGCCAGCGGGTGTGACGGTATAATACCCATCTTCAGATGTTTGTGCTGCGCCGTTTACAACTGAGCAATTGGCATTATTATATCGTCCATACTTGGTATAACAGCGTTCTAGTTGCTGTGACATTCTTGTTAGTAACGCTTTACCGTCGGCTCGTCTGGTTTTTTCAATTTGGTCTTTATATGATGAGAAGGCAATTGTCGCTAGAATGGCAACAACTACAACGGCAATCATTATTTCAATTAAAGTAAAACCCGTTTGTGATTTTTTCATGTGTAGCTCACAGATCTAGATTATTAATTAGTGATGAAGACTTCGGAATTACCCAAATTTCAGACAGGAAGCGACCTGATTTATCATTTTGGTGAAAATTAAATCCGACCGTTGTGCCTTGTTTTATTAATTGTATTGAAGAAAAATTTGATTGTTGAGTATATACTTTTGTGTTCAGGCCATAGTTATATTTCTTCCCGCTAATAATAACACTACGTTCACCCAGATTAATCTTTGTCAGTACGCCTGTTTTTTTGTAATTTCCTAAAAAGTTAGTTTTATTGTTACCTAGTTTGTCAGGTAAATCAATCGGAATAGGTTTAATTGCCTCGGCAGCAATAACATTTGTGCTAATAATCATGACTGGAAATATCAGGAATATTCCAAGTAGGATGTGTTGAATCTGTTTTAAGTTAAATTTCTTCATAATGTAAAAAATCTCCAGTCTTGTTTGGTACCTAATGGTGGGTTAATTTTCAATTTCACGCCATGAATGGCGGCCTAAAGTATCACTACCACTTGGTAATTTAGGGTTAATACCAATGCTTGATATAGATTGGTCACCACCCTGTGAGACGAGTTGATTACCGATAGTTGATGAATCTGTTAATGTTGTCTTATCTGAACGTATGGCGGCGACCACTTTGCTTTCTCCATCAGCTGCACCAATATTATCGTCAGAGTCAAAGATTCCATCGTTATTGGTATCGAATACTGGTGAGGTTCCACCACCTCCATTTTCAGTTTTAAAACTAATCGTAAAACTACCAGGACCAACAGAGCAAGATGTGTTGCTCTTGGGGATGACTGTATTAACAAAGGCGGAATCACCACGAATGAGAATATTACGTACGGCACGTTCACCCGGGAATTCAATACCTCCCCCATTAACCACATCGAGATCAATTACCCAACCTTTAGTGCTAGCACCGTAGTTGATAGGTAAGTTACTTAGGTTGCGGGTTGTTAGTCCATTAACAATCCCCGTATTTGTAAATACCTGCTCGAGCAGCTTGTTGTAAGTAACCGTAATGGCATTATCTGAAGGATCAACAAAATCATCCCAAATGCCGTAGATAGATTGAATATCTGTGTTGGTGGTATCATCGACGGTAAAATAACTACCTGTACCTATAATGACGATATAGCCGTTCTGAGTAGGGTGTTTGACAACAGCAGGACGATTTGTGATAGGTTGAATTGGTCCAGTTGTACTGTTGTAACGGGCTTGAAATAGTTGTTGCACAGGCTTGTTAGCACTATTAGTTAATCCGCTTACTGTCGTGCTTGAAATATTAAAGCGGTAAAGGTTACCCTGATAATCACCTGCATAAATAACATCAGCCGTGCCATTATCATCTATATCAATGGCCTGAACGGCACCTAAACCATTTGGTGTCGTGCCATCTGAACTTTGCGCTTTACCATTGTTTGTGTTGATTTTTACAAAATCACTGCCACGGGTCCATGTTCCATCAAGGCCGCCATCAAGAAAAAGAATATATAACTCTGCATTGCCATCAGGACTTGCGCTGTTATAGCCATTGCCAAAAATAGCTGCCCAACGTTTTTGCCCGTTTGCACCATCGATGTTTGTCATCACAATTACAGGTTCGCGAATGTGTGAACCAAGATTAAGATTGTTGTTTGTGGGGCCTGTGCCAACATCATCAGCTTGTGTAAATTCCCACATTACATTTGTTGCAGCACTTGCTTCGGTTGCTAGATCTGCAGGGTTAGTGAGATTTAGAGCAAAATATCCAGGTGCACCAATACCCAAGCCTGTAACGGCAACTGTATTCCAACTTGCTGTACCGGAGTTGGTTCCACTTGTTGGAGTTATATATACGTCATTAATTGCCGATGTCATATCAACGAAATAACGATGACTATAATCAGGATCAGTGAGTTGTGTTATTGAACTGAGTACACTATTGGGCATGAATGCGAATATTTCTTCACCATTATTGGCATCAAAGGCATGCAGCATTCCGTCATTTGCACCAACATATACAGTCTCTCTTCTGTTCTTAAAAGTGGACGCAAATTCACTATAAAGATTACCCGTTGTATTAGGGAAGGGGGCTTGATCCAAATTTGTGAATGGAGGTGTGCCAACAAAAACAGGGGCAGAATGGATTATGTCACCTAGTATTAATCGGCGACCACTTTCGTCTTTTGCTCTTTCTCTAAATTTACCCGCATCAAAATCTTTTCCTTCATCTTTACTTTGCCCTCGAAGGTAATTAAGTCTATTTTCACCAAGTTGATTCGGTGTTGGTGGGTTATTAGCAATAGTTGGTGATTTTAGTGCATTTTGTTGCGTTGTATTTAATGATGTCCATTGAAAAGGGATTCCAGTAAATGTGTTTGAGTCATAACTAATAATATTTCGAGTATCTGAAGAAGTGCTTGCTTTACTATCAAGTAATTCTCCCGCATTCCATAGTTGTGTAGATGAAATAACACCGGTAACACTTATATTTTGAGCAATTAAACTTCCTGTATTTTGATTTGCGTTAAATAAGGCTCTAAATACACGAGCACCACTTTGCAGGTCTTGGCTGTTAAAGGCAACAGCGGAAGCCGCGCCTTTACCAGATTGAATTTCATCAAAGATGACTTGTAATGAATTGGTTAACTCTGTTTGATTTGAGGCACTTAGGAAATCACCACGTGCGTTCCATGCTGCGTGACGTAAATCATCAATTTTACCACCGGTTGCCGTTAATGGGTCTGGCCAGCCAGTTACAGTGCTCGAATTAAAAGTGAACTTTGCTGGATTAGTTGAGGTGTCATCTGGGTAGACAGGTAAAGCGCCTTTAACACCAATACCGATAGTATAAGTTGACATATGCTGATGCATTGTATCGAATGGGCTAGTAGCTCCATTATAACGGTTCTTATCTCTTACGGTGGTTGGAACGCCATCGTTCAGGGAGTTATGAAGATCGCGTTCATAATAGTGCATTGCTACATCGGCAAGTGTGTTATTAAAATTATCTGCAAATGATGCCTGGTCAAACGGTCCCTGGGGTGTCCCTCCGTCTTGACCATCACCATCAGCATTGCCTACATTGGGAGCATTTTCATTCCAGAATCCATCGGTTATCAGAATGGTGTAGTTCTGTTGGCATTCACCCGCAGGGGATGCTAGTACAGGACAGTTAGCACTGCCGGGAGTACTGCTACCCGTGCCAAAAATATTACCATTATTACACGCAAAATATTCACCGACTGCTTGAAGGTTCTGACGGAGAGGTGTTCGACCACCTGCTTGCGTTCGAAAGATGCGATCAAACAAGGTTTTCTTTGTGCCGTTTTTGGGTGTTAAGTTTAATGAGTCAACCTGTATTCGGTTATTCGCAACATTGTTAATAGTTGCCATTCCTACCCTTATGTCAGAAATAGGCTCCAATACAGTCGTAATGGCTGCTTTTGCTGTTAATTCACGACGGCGATAGTATGTATAGTAATTCGCAAAGTTTTGTAATTCTTGCTCTGGCGTGCAGACAACGCTTGATGTTTCTAAACCGTCACCACCACAGTCCGTGCGGGTACCTTGTCGAACAAAGCTGGTTGGACACGTTGCACCATTATTACACCCGCCACCTGTACGAATTTGAATCAATGTATGGGTATCATCAACATCTACAACATTGTTGCCAGGAGTTGCGCCGCCCGTATTTGAATCATCAACCCAAGTGTAATATCTAGCAGGATACATAGTGTCATTCCAGCCTGCTAGTGCGCCTACATTGGTAGGGTTTGTCGTGATTGCAACAAAATTAAGATCATTGGTTAAGTTAATAGTGCTACCCCCAGACAAAAAAGGGTCTACTCTTGCATTATTAGGATTGCTGTTTGTATAAGTATTACCGGCATCATCAACACCTTTCCAGGGTATATATTCAACATTAGGGTTATAATAAAGTTTGTTATAATTTGAAAGTCGGTTACGCCACACGCCTTTCCAGTTTTGGTCAAAACCTCTTGCATCTAAATCAAAGTCAGCATCTAATGCATTGTAAAGGTTTTGAGTTGGAAGGGTGAAAAGAGTTGGAAGCCCGTTATTATTACCGTCAGCGTTGTCACCATCGGGTATCGTGTAAAAATAAAATGTACCAAAAAAGCCGTTGCCGGTCGCACCAGCAGCATTGATATGGTAAATACCATCTTCATCACCATCGATAAGTAGATTCCAATCCATGCTGCCAGAATCATCATTCAGTACCATGACATTCGGTTCAACACCACTAGCAATCTCGAGAGGGTTATTTGAAATATTCAAAGGTGCAGAAACTGATAAATTGGATATTACAGCTAAAGAAACCCCAATACTGTTTCTGACAAGACTCTTTAAAGTAGTAAATTTGAGATTATTCATCATCAGGTTCCTTCTTAGAAATTATTCAAGCCAAAAACAGTTTGTAGGAAAACAATGCTATTATCCGAGCCACCTGTTCCTCTAGCCGTAATTCGGACAAGTGTGCTTGCTGCATTTTTAACGGAAGCAGGTGAGCGTCTATTGTAGCCACCACCTGTTGTAGGATTTATGCCACTTGCAGGGGTACTTTGAGTACCTTGTTCAATTCGTTGAATGACATATTTAGGCGGTGTGCTAATGCCTTGCCCCGTATTAATGTTTGTTGCACTTAAGAAGCCACGGGTTGGATTGGCGCCACTCCAGTCAACATACTTTTCTATAGGCATAAGACTAGGATCGTCACTATAGAGTCCATCAGACCCGTTAAGGTCAAATGGGGATGCGGTTACGATGGTTTGTACATAGGTCTCTGCATCAACAAGTGCAGCTTCTGCTGCTTCAAAAGCAACATGGCGGTCACGGGCATTACCTGCCATGCGTTCTTCGAGCTGGGTTGAGCGCATACTGGTTACCCCCAGTATGGTTAGCATCAATAAAATAATCATACTGATGATAAGCACGGCTCCTTGTTGTTGCATTGATTTCATGATGAGCTCCTTGAGTAAACGCTAGGGTGCCTTAACACTTTCGCCACGGTTACGAATTTTAATGGTTTCAGAAAACACATAACGTTGACGGCGATCGGCCGGGTAAGAATTCGCGCCAGTTGATGTCATGATTGTTCCAGCAACGTTATAAGTGCTTGAGTCAACTGCGGTAGATATTTCTTCAGGTGTGTGGAATAAGAGACCAACACGGACACTAACAACGTTTGACCAGTCATTTGCCGCAACAGCATTAGCGGGGACATAACGTACAGCGGAACCATTTGGTGTTAGCGCAACACCGTAAAGGATTTGCATAGTCTCAATGCCTTGTACTAACTCCTGTGGTGCACCAAACTGTATGTTTCCGAGAACATTCTCTTGTTGTCTTCGATAAAGAGAGTTTGTTGGTAGGGCATCGCCATTTGTTGCGAGGCTGGCACCGATGTAGTAGATAGATGATGTAAATTTAACAATCTGTGCATCAGGACCAAATGTTTTTGGTGTTCCATTTGCTGTGCAGGAAACAGGAAAGCCAAGACCTTTAGTGCAATTACCTGGCGAGCCAGCCCCCCCATTATGCACAATAGTGTTGTTTGTACCTGGACTTGCATTGGTTGCCTGAAAAATAGCGGCATTTTCTGTGTCGCAAATGAGCAGAATATCATTGGGGTTAATATTATGGTTTGGCGTGTTTATTTTTAATTGTGCTGATGAGGCATTATGCTGTACAACACTATAAACATTACCATCACCACGCAACACTCTAAATCCATCGGCATCGGCAAGGCGGGTTCCGGCTGTTGAGCCTGCAGTCTGAAATTCGGCTGGAAAAATACTCGCACCACCTTCAAAACCAGCAATAGGAGCACCAAAGAAGTCAAATTCATTGGTGGTCGTGTTTAGTACATTTGCTACTTTACTATCACCACTGTTTTTGTCTTTAGCAATACGGCAAGGTAAAAATCCTGCCTGACGAATATCTTGTGCAAGCACACTCAATGCATAACGCGCATTTTCCTGTGTTCGGCCCAGATTGTCAGCAACACGATAACTTTGTTTACTGCTTTGAAATATTTGCAGTACACCGTTAAGGAGAATGACGCTGATAGCAATGGCAATCATTAGTTCGATTAAGGTAAAGCCAGATAATTTTTTTATATTGATTGAATGCTTCATAATACCGTACTCACTGAAAGGCTTTCGGTACGATTAGGGTTTGTCGCGTCAAGGGTTCGATCATCTAACCAGGTGACGGTGACAGTAATTTGCGCCCGGCCTGCGACAACATTAACAGCCACAGAACCATCACCGTCAGCAAGCGGGCCTTCTATACCAAAACCAAGGCAGGTAGCATTGTTATTCCAATTACCTAAGGAACACTCCCATTGTGTGAGATCAAAGGCAGCCATGTCAGCAGAACTACAGTTTGCAGTTGTTGCTTGGCAATTTACATTGCTAGTTGGGCCATTCGTTAGAGCCTGATTATAATTTCCAGCTAAGACTTCAGATTGATTCGCACGCATTCGGTCAATAATGTCATAAGCAAGTATAGTTGCCTGTGAGCGTTGGTAGGAACTGAAATTAAATTGTAGGCTCTGGGCTTGTAGCCCTGCAAGACCGAGTAAACCAACACCAAGAACAACGGCGGCGATTAATACTTCAATCATGGTAAAACCATGTTGGTGTTTACGTTTTATTATGGACATGGCGTGATCTCCCTCACACTGATTCGACCCGTAACCGCAATACGGATGCGACGACCTGCAGTGACATTCGCATTACAAAGTGACCAGGTTTCTTCCGCGCCTAAGGTGGTGAAACCACGAGAATTAAAGGTGACCGATCCATTTGTACCACTGTTAAAGGTTGTGTTTTCACTTTGAAGTGGTGGTGATGAGCGTAGTAGCTCACCAGTTGAGACAACATTCAATGACCAACCTTGTTTCCAGTTTGTGCCTGCATTGGAAGTGAGCACAATATCAGTCCCTCGTTTAATAGCCTCACTGCGTGCCAGGTTAACACTGGTACCAAATTCGTTGGCATAACTGGTAATTTGGTTACGGCGAATGAGACTAGTAAAACTAGGAACCGCAATAGAGAGCAATATTGCGGCAATGATCAAGGTGACCATGAGCTCTAAAACAGTAAACCCGCGCATAGAGCGGAATTGAGATGTATTTTTCACTTTCATAGTCCTTTATTTAGCACTAGTTGGGAGAATTGTCTGTGATAGACCGATAAACAGCTGGATTTGCCCGATAGGTGGTCATTATTATTCTCATTTCGGTATAATTACCAGTATAGCCTGATTTTAGTGAGATTTTTAATGTTGACCCCCCCAGATTGCCTGATTATCGGCGGCGGCCTTATTGGTATGCTGACAGCGCGTGAATTGGCGCTGGCTGGTTTACAGGTAAGCCTTATTGAGCGTGGTGAAACGGGGCGTGAATCAACGTGGGCGGGTGGGGGTATTCTTTCACCGCTCTATCCCTGGCGTTATAGCAACGCTATTTCTGATTTGGCAAAATACAGTCAAACTGTTTACCCCGATTTGGTTCAGGCGTTAAAAGAGGAAACAGGGCTTGATGTGGAGTGGACACAAAGTGGCCTATTAATGCTGGGTTGCGCGGATATTGAATTAGCAACACAGTGGGCGCGTCAATATGGTGCAGAGCTTCACCTTATTAAAGGAAGTGATGTTGCTGATATTGCCCCAGAGCTGTCAGTGGAATTATCTCAATCAGAGGCGATATGGTTACCTAAAGTAGCCCAGGTGCGTAATCCCCGTTTTGCGAAAGCCTTAAGAGCAAGTATTGATAAATTAGGGGTAAGCGTTCTCACCAATACCGCGGCTGAGAAAATTATAATTGATGCGGGGAAGGTAACAGGGGTTAAAACCACAAGCGGCGAGCGTCTTTTAGCGAATAAGGTTGTTTTGGCCGGGGGCGCCTGGAGTGCCGGTTTACTGGAAAGTGTGGGTTTTGAATTACCCGTAGAGCCTGTGCGAGGGCAGATGCTGTTGTACAAAGCACAGCCAGACACAGTAACGCGGATTATTTTGAATCAAGATCGTTATGTTATTCCGCGACGAGACGGGCGTGTTCTGGTGGGCAGCACCCTGGAGTATACGGGCTTTGAGAAACAAACCACCAATGCCGCGCGTATAGAACTAGAAGCAGAGGCTCAGCGTATTGTTCCGGCGCTGGCAGGTTTTCCTATTGAAGCGCATTGGGCAGGATTAAGGCCGGGTTCACCTGATGGTGTTCCTTTTATCGGTGCGTATCGTGATATTGAGGGGCTATACCTTAATACAGGTCATTTTCGTAATGGTGTTATTCTTGGACCTGCTTCAGCTGCAATGCTGGCAAGTATTATTGTTGATGAGCCATTTGAATTATCGTCAGCCGGATATTTGTATTAGCTAGCCAATTAGCCCTATACTTATCCTCAGAGGTCATTTATGGAATTAAGCACAGAAACAATTATCAAGCGACTTGAAGCCTGCAGTATTTACCCGACACCACAGCGAGTAAAAATTGCGGAAGTGATGTTGGATAAATTTCAGCATTTGTCAGCAGATAATGTTTTACAAGCCGTGAATGTTGATGGCTCGGCGGTTTCCAAGGCAACGGTTTATAACACGCTTGGTTTGTTTGCGAAGAAAGGCCTTGTTCGCGAAGTAATTGTTGACCCTTCAAAAGTTTTTTATGATTCAAATACCAGTGAGCATCATCATTTTTACAATATCGATACCGGTGAGCTGAGTGATATTGGTTCGAGTGAATTACTGGTCGATCAATTACCTGCATTGCCAGAAGCAACAGAGATGGATGGTGTTGATGTTATTATCAGGCTTCGTAATTTGCCGGTTTAATTCAAGCCATACTCTAGTGATAGATAAATTCGTTTCGTAAAAACCTGTTCTTTTTCGAAGTCAAAGTAATCACCAAATAAATTCTGGAATGTCAGTGCCACTTGTCCTTTGTGGTTAGCGTAACGAAATTTCTTTGCCATACGAACATTAAGAATATTGAACGGCCCTGTTTCGTTACCGCCACCAAAATTATATTGACTGTAGTGGTGTGCTGAAACGCTACCACGGATATCGGACTGTAAGTCATGAATAAGCTGAATAGAGCTAATGACTCTTGGTGCCTCGACAGATAAATCAGAGAAACGTTGATTACCTATAGCACCTCTGTTGATTTCGTTTAAAACTTTACCCTTAACGCGTGTATTCGTATAAGCCATGTGGACACTGGTTTCAGGGTTAATTTTGTATTGAAGCTGGGCTTCAAAACCTTGTGATAAGGCACTACCAACATTGTCATAAAAACGAACTCTATCCTGATTAGCGGGTAGCCCAATGATGATACTTAATGGATCAGTGAAAGCCCGGTTTTCGACATCACTGATGATGTTTTTGATATTGTCGTAAAATAATTTTGCGTCAACATTTAAACCATATTTGGGAAAGTTACCAACATAGGCGAGTTCAAATGAGGTCATTTCCTCAGGTTCTAAACGACGATCAGCAAGAATAAGTTGATCTAATTCTACGCTATCGCCACTTGCATTGAATGCTTCACTGACAGAATCGGCATTAGATTCAAAAACAGTGGGTGTACGATAGGCGCGTGAAACGCTGGCACGAACTGTGTGGTTAGCAGAGAAATGATGGTTAATAGCAAACCTGGGTGAAATATCAGTACCGGTAATATCATTGTTTTCAATCATGGCACCGGCATTGATTGTCCACCTGGGATCGGGTTTCCATTCGGTATGACCAAAAAGGCGATAAGTACGGTTGGTGATAAAGTCTTTATTACTAGGCATATCAAATAAACGCGCACTGCCTGATTGTTCGTAACGGACACTGCCACCCCAAACAAGTTTTAAATCATCGTTCATTTCAATATTGTGTTGAAATTCGAGATCGTAGCGGTGCATTAAACGGGTATTACTCAGGTTAACGCGCTGGTTCGGCACACCAAGCAGCGTTGATGCGCCAGCGCCTAAAATGCTATCAAGAAAATCAGTTTGAAAATCATCATCAATACGTTGGTAGTTGTGATAGAACTGAACACTAAAGTTTTCTTTGTCATCAACCTCATGGCGCCAGCGTAATAACTGGAAATGGGTACGCCCCTTTACATCACGTTCCGGATCGACTTGCTGATCGCTAAACGGTTCAACATCGCCATCTTGTCGAATTGAACTGCGATAACCAAATTGAAATTCAAATTGATTATCAAGGTTAGGTTGGTAATCGGCACGATAGTTAAAGTTACGAATTTCTTTGTCATCAGGAAATTCGCTAACATCAAAACCACTGTCACGTTGATAGCTGGCACTGAGACGATAATCGAGGCGACCAGAATGCCCACCGAAGCGTGCTAAATAACGACGGGTATTTCTTGATCCCTGAGTGAGTTTTGCATAAGTGCCAAGTGTCTCAGAGGCATGGCGGGTAATGATGTTAACCACAGCAGCAAACGAGTTGGCACCATAACTGGCGGCGTTGGGTCCCCGGATAACTTCGATTCGTTCAATGTCTTCTGGTTCAACGGGAATTTCAGGCCATTCTACATTCCCCAGAATTGGCGTATAAACTGAGCGACCGTCAATCTGTACTTGCATGCGTGAAGAGTACTCACCGCCAAGACCATGATAACTAATGGATGAACGGTAACCTCGAACATGGGCAACTTGAAAACCGGGCACAAGACGTAAAACATCAGGGAGTTCGGTGGCGCCATAAGCCTCGATCATTTCGCGTGTAATGATTGTGATAGAAACAGGGCTATCTTTAACTGATTGAGAAATACGGGTTGCCGTCAGTGACATGGGGATCTCACCAAACAACTCCTCTTCATCGAGAGAATCTGTTTCAGCCAGGGAAAAGGGTGCGGCACAGAGAAGTAGCGATGCAGCAATCGTCTTTGAAATAATGCGAGTTGTCAGTAAAGGCATTAATAATCCCGGTTATTCATTATTGTTTTAATAGCTTATAGACGCCTGTCTATTAAAACTCAGACTTACCATAGTAGGTTTTTTGCAAGCCAATGCAACTATCTTTGTTGATAATAGACAAACAATAACTTATTGACAATAAATGTATAAATATCAATACGTTACTGTTTCATGGTTGTGCTGTTGTATTTATTGAAGTGATATTTATGTGAATAGTGCACAGTTTCTTTGTGATCACCTTAGCAGAATGGTCTGAAAGAAGCGGATAAACTATCTCTGTGTTCGGGATTCTCCTCCTAACTCTAGATGGTAAATTTTATACCAGCCTTCGGGCTGGTTTTTTATTTATTTGCCCGATTCTCAATTAAGTCTTCTACAAC
Organism: Gammaproteobacteria bacterium; assembly: GCA_027006175.1. GTDB lineage: Bacteria > Pseudomonadota > Gammaproteobacteria > AKS1 > AKS1 > Sulfuriflexus. The sequence goes on along the minus strand of JALTKS010000070.1, from coordinate 29,357 downwards.
GCCCGGATCAGCCAGAGTGGATGTATCTCCGAGGCTATCAATCTCATTTTCAGCAATCTTACGTAAAATGCGTCGCATAATTTTACCAGAACGTGTTTTAGGTAAACCCGGTGCCCATTGAATGATGTCAGGTTTGGCGATAGGGCCAATTTCACTGCGTACTAAGGCAATCAGTTCTTGTCGTAAGTCTTCGCTTGGTTCTACACCAAGAATGGGGGTGACATAAGCATAGATACCCTGACCTTTAATCTCGTGCGGGTATCCGACCACGGCAGCTTCGGCGATTGACTCGTGCAGAACCAATGCTGATTCAACTTCGGCCGTGCCCATGCGATGACCGGAAATATTTAACACGTCATCCATGCGACCGGTGATCCAGTAATCGCCATCCGCGTCACGTTTTGCCCCATCGCCGGTGAAATAATAACCGGGGTAAGTTGAAAAATAGGTTTCAACAAAGCGCTTATGATCGCCGTAGATAGTGCGCATTTGCCCTGGCCATGAACCGGTCATGACTAAAGCGCCACTGGCTTCAGTTGTTTCAATTAATGTGTTGGTCGTGCTATCAATAATGCCGGGTTTAATGCCAAAGAACGGTTGTGTAGCCGAGCCCGGTTTGAGCGTGGTGGCACCGGGTAGCGGTGTCAGCAAGTGACCACCGGTTTCGGTTTGCCACCAGGTATCGACAATCGGGCAACGCGCTTCACCAACTACGTTGTAATACCATTCCCATGCTTCGGGGTTAATAGGTTCACCAACACTGCCAAGTAAGCGTAATGATTGTCGTGAGGTTTTTGTAACGGGCTCATCGCCTTCACGCATTAAGGCGCGTAGTGCAGTAGGGGCAGTGTAAAAAACAGTGATCTGATGTTTATCAACCACTTGCCAGAAACGCGAAGCATCGGGGTAATTAGGAATACCTTCAAAAAAGACCGTGGTCGCGCCGTTGGCGAGTGGGCCGTATAGCAGATAACTGTGTCCGGTGATCCAGCCGACATCGGCGGTACACCAGTAAACATCACCTTCCTGTAAATCAAAGGTGTATTTTGTGGTCATGGCGGCATATAAAAGGTAGCCCCCCGTTGTATGGAGCACGCCTTTGGGTTTACCGGTTGAGCCTGATGTATAAAGAATAAATAATGGATCTTCAGCATCCATTTCTTCCGGCGGGCACTCTGTTGCTGCATTTGCCATTGCATCGTGATACCAGACATCGTGTGCCTCGTTCCACTGAATATCACCACCAGTACGTTTAACCGTTAAAACAGTGTGAACATTGGGGCAGCCGGCAACGGCTTCATCAACATTGGCTTTGAGTGGAATATGTTTATTGCCTCGCACGCCTTCATCGGCAGTGATAATAACGCGACAATCAGAATCAAGAATACGGCCTTTGAGTGATTCAGGAGAGAATCCACCGAACACAACAGAATGCACAGCACCGATGCGTGCGCAGGCAAGCATGGCATAACCTGCTTCAGGGATCATGGGCATGTAAATACAAACACGATCACCTTTTTTAACACCGCGTTCTTTTAATACATTGGCAAGTTTGCTTACTTGTTGATGCAGTTCCCGGTAGGTAATGTTTTTGTCATCGTCTGGATCATCACCCTCCCAGATAATCGCAACCTGATCGGCACGCTTTTCAAGGTGACGATCAATGCAGTTATAGGTGAGGTTTAGTTTGCCGCCTTCAAACCAGCGTATATGTAGATCCTTGGCATCAAAGCTACAGTCAGAGACGTTATCCCAGGGTTTTGTCCAGTCGAGAAATTTTTCGGCCTGTTCTGCCCAAAAAGCATCGGGATCATCGATTGAGCGTTGGTACATAGCTTGATAATTAGCCGCATTAATATTGGCATTGGCAGCAATGTCAGCAGGAACGGGATATTTTTTGACACTCATGGATGACTCCAAATTTACTTGTGTGGGTTAAAAATATTCTTAATTAAATCTCATGGATAAATCAATGGCTCTTATATGTTTTGTGAGCTCGCCAGTTGAAATTGTATCAACACCGGTTTCGGCGATGGCGCGCACTGTTTCTGTTGTAACATTGCCGGAGGCTTCTAATATAGCTTGTCCTTTATTTAAAGCAACCGCCTCACGAAGCATTTTAAGATCAAAATTATCAAGTAGTAAAATATCTGCATTGGCCGTTAGTGCTTCGTTTACTTCGTTAAGGTTTTCAACTTCAACCTCTACTTTGGCTTGTGGGTTGAGTGAACGGGCGTTGGTGACTGCTTTAGTAATTGAACCCGCGGCGGCAATATGATTCTCTTTTATAAGATAGGCATCATAGAGTCCAACACGATGGTTATAACAGCCACCACAGGTGACAGCGTATTTTTGTGCGCGACGTAGTCCGGGAATGGTTTTTCGTGTATCGAGGATCCGGGTCTGTGTGTCTTTTATCAAAAGGGCATACTGGCTAGCCACTGTGGCAGAAGCGGAGAGTGTTTGTAAGAAATTGAGTGCGGAACGTTCGCCACTCAGTAACGCACGTGATGGACCGGATAAGGTGCAAAGTACTTGATCCGGTTTAATGTGATCGCCATCAGACACCTGCCAATCAATAGAAATAGATTCATCGAGTTGTTTAAATACTTCATTAAACCAGTTTGCGCCCGCTAATGTTGCCTCTTCACGACTAATGACGGTTGCGGTTGATTGTTGTGATTCAGGAATGAGCGAGGCTGTAATATCACCTGAACCAATGTCTTCAGCAAGGGCGCGTTTTACATCCTCAATGACGATAGTGTGTAAATCTGGTTCGGTCATTATTTTTCCTGATTTTATTAGCGCAATTATAACGCAGTTCAGCGTGTTTTTTGTTGCGGTTCAGAGAAGTATTTGTTGCTGAGTTTTTTCACCAGCCCTACCAGTAGAACCAGACTGATCAGATTCGGTGCCGCCATAAGGATATTGGTGATATCTGCAATATTCCAAACCAGATTAAGCGGTATCCATGCACCAAGAACAATGAGCAGTGTGTAAAGAATACGGTAGGGCATAATGGCTGTTTTCCCAAACAGAAACTCAGCACTGCGATCACCATAATAAGACCAGGCAATGATGGTTGAGAAGGCAAAAAATACCAGTCCAAAGCCAACTACCCATGCGCCAAACTGCCCCAGAGATTGTTCAAATGCGTAGGCAGATAATGCCGCACCCGTATAGGCTTCCGGTCTGGTATCGCCCCACGCCCCCATGATCACAATGACCAGTGCCGTCATGCTACAGATAATAATGGTGTCGATGAAAGGACCAAGCATTGCGACCAGGCCTTCTCGTACAGGTTCGTTGGTTTTCGCCGCAGCATGGGCAATTGCGGCAGAGCCAAGCCCTGCTTCATTGGAGAAGACACCCCGGGCAACGCCATATTGAATCGCAGCTCCGATAGCACCGCCACCGACTGCTTCAGGATTAATAGCCAGATTAACAATAGTAAAAAAAGCATTGGGGATTTCAGCGGCATGGGTGATTAAAATAATCAATGCGGCACCACAGTAAATAATTGCCATAAAGGGGACAATCGTTGAGGCAACCTTAGCAATACGTTTAATGCCACCAATAATGACCAGGCCGACTAATACCGCTAAGGTGATACCCAGTAAGAGCCGGTAATCATTGATGGTCGGAAAAATGTAACGTAGCCCATCAACAACCGAATTAGCCTGCACCATATTACCGATACCAAAAGAAGCGATTAGGGTAAATATGGCAAATAGAACACCGAGCCATTTTAGGTTTAGTGCACGAGCCAGGGTATACATTGGGCCGCCGGAGATGCTGCCATCTTCATGGACAACACGAAATTTTACCGCAAGTGTACAAGAGGTAAATTTTGTTGCCATGCCGACCAGTGCGGTGATCCACATCCAGAATACGGCGCCGGGGCCCCCTAATGTGATCGCCGTTGCAACACCGGCAATATTGCCAGTACCAATGGTTGCGGACAGCGCAGTGGATAAGGCCTGAAAATGACTGACTTCACCATCATCTTCCGGTTTGTCGTATTTCCCCTGAACGAGATCGATGGCATGCTTAAAACCACGAAACTGTATAAAGCCAAGTCTTATAGTGAGATAGAGACCCGTTCCTACCAGTAATACGATGGATGGAATACCCCATAAAGCACTCGCAATACTTCCGGTTGTGGCTGTGAGGTCAGCTAAAAATTGTTCCACGGTGTCTCCGATCATTATTGTTTTTTGGTTAGTGTATCAGTAATGCTGTCGATATTATGTTTTGCAGTTTTAGGGAAATTTTATAAATGCAATCTTGACCTTATTAACTTGATAGTTGCCGGTATTATTTGCGTGGTGAATGGATAGTTAATGTGTCACCACGCTGCGTAAAATCCAGATTTTTAAGAAAACTCATGCCTAATAAAACCTCATCGCCTTGAGTTGATGGATTGATGCTGGCTCTAATATCTTTTAATTCAATCCCCCCCAGACTGATCCGATCAAGTCTGGTTGTATAGGCAGTGATTTGACCATTTGCGGTATTGTAGGTTTGACTAACGCCTCGTTTTAACCCCAGTTTGTTAGCGAGACTATTGGGAATAGAGACATCACTTGCGCCAGTATCCAGCAAGAAAGTAACCGGTTTTCCATTAATCCTGCCTGACGCGACATAGTGACCATAGCGATTTCGCTTTAGGGTTATTTCCTGTACACCTTCCGAGGTGTATTTGGCATTAATTTGCTGGTTGGGGTTACGTTGAGATTCCTGATAATTGTTAAACCACCAGACGAGCAAGCCGAGTAATATAACCCATGCCAATACGACCATGGAAATACCAATGCCGCGAGTATTGCTTGATTCCTGATTATCCATATTGGCATGTTAACACTCGCTTTGCATTGGTGTAAGGTTAGGTAAATAGCTTTCAGGAAATACCTTGGCGCAATTGTTTAATAATATTTTTAAAACCTTAATGGATAGCGTCCGCGATCTATTACCGATTATTATTGTTATTGGTTTTTTTCAACTGGTTATCCTGCAACAACCGATTCCTAATTTGAACAGCATTCTTGTTGGTACGTTGCTCGTGGTGATTGGTTTGGCGCTGTTCATTAAAGGTTTGCAAATGGCGTTGTTTCCTATTGGTGAAAATATTGCTTATGCCTTCGCCAAAAAAGGCAGCGTGGTTTGGTTACTGATATTTGCTTTTGCACTGGGTTTTGGAACAACCATTGCGGAACCGGCACTGATTGCGGTGTCTGGTGAAGCGGCAAAGGTTGCCGCCAGTGCAGCACTGATTGCAGACACATCTGCTGACCGTGATAGTTATGCCTTTGGTCTTCGTATTACGGTGGCTTTCTCTGTTGGTATTGCCATTTTGATTGGTGTCATTCGTATTCTTAAAGGTTGGCCGCTGCAATATCTGATTATTGGTGGTTATGCCGCCGTGGTGGTAATGACGGTATTTGCACCGAAAGAAATTATTGGTATTGCTTATGATTCGGGCGGGGTGACAACATCAACAGTCACCGTACCACTCGTAACAGCATTGGGTGTGGGTCTGGCATCCAGTATTCGCGGGCGTAATCCAATGGTTGACGGTTTTGGTTTAATTGCCTTGGCATCATTAACACCAATGATATTTGTGATGGGATATGGAATGGTGATTCACTAATGGGATTGCTGGAACATGTTTTTCATACCTTGACGCAGACTCTGTTTGATCTGATACCGATTATTGCGATTATTTTCTTTTTTCAAATTATTGTTTTACGACAAAAAATATCTAATTTAAAAAATATCTTGTTGGGTTTGCTGTATGTGTTACTTGGTTTAGGTTTTTTCTTAGTCGGTTTGGAAGAAGCGTTGTTCCCGCTGGGTAAGTTAATGGCAACACAATTGACTGATCCTGCTTTTATATATGCCGGCATTGAGGCGGTATCAGATAAGTTGAACTGGGGGGATTACCTTTGGGTTTATTTATTTGCGGCCGCAATAGGTTTTTCTACAACCATTGCTGAACCATCATTGATTGCGGTTGCGATTAAGGCAAATGCGGTGTCCGCTGGCGCTATTGGTGTTTGGGGTTTACGTATAGCGGTTGCGGTAGGTGTTGCCATTGGTATTTCAATGGGAACATTTCGAATTGTTACCGGCACACCATTGCATTACTACATTATTACCGGTTACGTGCTGGTACTTATACAAACGCTGTTTGCACCTAAAATGATTATACCGCTGGCTTATGACTCGGGTGGTGTCACCACATCCACGGTAACGGTTCCTCTTGTTGCGGCATTAGGTTTGGGTTTGGCTGGAACCGTGCCAGGTCGCAGTGTGATTATTGATGGTTTTGGTTTAATTGCTTTTGCCAGTTTATTCCCGATGATTACCGTTATGGCGTATGCACAATTAAGTGAGTGGCGCTATAAGCGTAATGTGAAAAAATTAAATAAAGAAGAGAATAAAACATAAATATTATATTTTAATAGGAGGGTGTGATTATGCATTTTAAATTATTGATTGCCCTGGTTGAAGATCAAAAAACAGATAAAGTACTTGATGCAGCACGAGAGGCCGGTGCAACCGGTGCAACGGTTATTAGCCAGGCGCGCGGTGAAGGAATCAAGAAAGCAAAAACATTTCTAGGTATGAATCTGGAAACACAACGGGATATGCTGCTGTTTCTGGTAGAAGAGCATATGAGTCGTGAAATACTGGAAAAAATTTCAGAAATAGGTGAGTTCGATCAACGGCCAGGAACCGGGATCGCATTTCAAATTGATGTGGAGGATGCAGTGGGTGTTGCGCATCAAATACGTGAATTGACAGAAGTTGTGGAGGAAAAATTATGAATGACAAAGCTATCGTTCGAGTCAGTGAAGTAATGAAGCGCAAGTTTGATCTTGTTGATGGTATTACTACTGTTAGTGAAGCACTCGATAAAATGCAGCATATTGAAAATAAATCATTGATTGTTAACAAACGACATGATGATGATGAGTATGGCGTGGTCTTGTTAGCAGATATTGCACGCTATGTATTAGCAAAGGATCGTGCTCCTGAACGGGTAAATATTTACGAAATCATGTCAAAACCGGTTATTACCGTGCATGCAAAGATGGATATTCGCTACTGTGCCCGATTATTTGATCAATTCGGCCTATCAAGAGCTCCTGTTGTTGATGAAGGAGAATTAGTGGGTATGGTCAGTTATACAGATATGGTACTGAAAGGAATGGCAGGGCGCAGAGATTAGTTGGTCGGCATCGCCAAGCGTAGACCCGAGAAGATATGACGCTTATCAGGGTTGTAGAAATTGCGGAAGCTACTGCGCCGGATGATATCCTGAGTATGCTGACTTCCTCCGCGAAGACAAAAGTGATTATTATCAAACCATGGTTTGGAATAGTTTTCGTAAGGAAAAGCCTTAAAACCGTCATAAGGGTAAAACAGGTTTTCACACCATTCCCAAACTTCGCCTGTGCGTTTTAATGTTCCTGATTTGTCAGCAACTTCCCACTCATGTTCATGAGGTAAACGGATGAGTTTATATTGACTTGAAGTGTGTCGTAACCACGCAATATAGGCATTGGCTTCAAAATAGTTAACACCTGAAACGGCGCCAGCGGGTTCCAGATTTTTTGCCCCCATGGATGAAATTTCACAGAAATCGCCATCATGGTTAGCAAGCCATGTTTCAGGTCGCGAAATATTATTGCTTTTACACCACTCCCAACCAGGGTCATCCCAGAAGATTCTTTGCTGGTAACCGCCATCTTCAATAAATGCTAACCAATCAGCATTGGTTACGGGTGAATCAGCGAGTAAAAATGGGTTGAGTTCAATCTGTTGTGGGGGGAGTTCATTATCAAAGGCTTCTGCTTCATGAGGGCTGCCAATATTAAATATCCCACCCGCATAATTTTTAAAGTGGTAGCTTATTTTCGTATTTTCTTTAAGCGGCTGAGATACAGATATTGTTGGCTTGAGTTGTAACTGACGCTGAGCCAACACCATCGCCATTGTTTCAATATGTTGACTATGGTGTTGCAGTATAAATTTTAAAAGATAGTCTTGTTTATTTAATTTATGTGCTGTTAGCGCTGGTGAGGCTTGTTGGAAAATAACAGAATTCTCATCCGCTAACTGTTTACACCACTGTAAATGTTCTTCAATAGGCGGTAGCGCCGGGCCACGTTCCGGTTTTAATATATTTTCAGGAATATAAAGCCACTCTAATTTGGATGTGATGGTATTATCATTAAGAACAACTTCTCTTAGCCAATAAGTTTCTATAAAGACACAATGACCGACATGCCATCCCAAGGGGCTAAGATCCTGATGGTACTGGCGGCGATAATCATCATCACTGAGTTGATTAGCCATGGCATGCATTGTTTTATGCACTTGCCCTATTTGTATTAAAAGATGTTGATTCATTTATAGTGATATTAATTCAGCAGGATCATCGTTAGATAAAATCAGAATATGGTGATCAGGGACAGGCAACCAAAGCTCTTGAGATGTCATTGGTTCTGAGGCAATCAACTGCGCATCAGGAAACCGTTCATCGTCTGTGGTGTAATAAAGAGAAGGACTATCATGGTTTATGCCATGTCTTATTGCATATAATAATTCACCATCACTGACAATGAAATTTAATAGCGCTTTGGTTTCATCGCCTAACCAGCGGGCTAACAGTCGTTGCATTTCTGCACAGGCTTCTTCGATAGATAGTTCTACATTGTTGTTTAATAATTCACGTAACAGGGCAAACAGGTATTCAGAGTCGGTGGTACCCTGAATGGCAGCATGAATATCGTTGCTGAGGTAATCCGAAATTTTACGCCGAACGTGAGAATTGAAATTTTCAATATAGCCATTATGCATAAACAATAGCTCGTCATCATAAAAAGGTTGGGTGTTTTCATGATTGATAGATGAACCTTCGGTTGCACTGCGAATAAACCCCAACCAGAGTGAAGAGGCGAGACCGCGCCCCAGATTATCTAAATTGGGGTCAGACCAGATTGGCATTGGGCTACGGTAGTGGCAGGGTTGTTGCGCATCGTTGTACCAGCCAAAGCCGTAGCCATCTGCATTGACCTTGGCGTAAACTAATTCTTGAGGGGCATAGGATTGAACCACCAGGCTATGAGGTGGTCTGGTAAGGAACTGATCGAGGCGTATATCAGGCCCAAGATAGGCCGCCATGCGACACATTTCATATCCTTTATAATAGTTGGGTTCGACAGTATTTACAGTAGATGTTAGCCTATCGCAGCAGTATAACCAATAACTAAAAATCATTATTGATGACTGTTGTTATTTATATGGAACAGGGTTGCAGGAGCAGGGTATGGCATTAACACTTCAACAACAACGAATTAACTGTCAGAAGGTATTACCGGCACGTGATGTGTCTTCATTACTGGAAGATGTTCGGAAGGGCTTGTTACAAACGCCAAGAAAATTGCCGGCTAAATATTTTTACGATGACCATGGTTCGCAGTTGTTTGACAAAATTTGTGATACAAAAGAGTACTACCCAACCCGTACTGAAGACTCATTACTGGAAACAGCCGCTAGCAAGATTATTGAGCGGTGCAAACCTGAACATGTTATCGAGTTAGGAAGTGGCACATCACGTAAAACACGACGATTATTAACCGCCTGCGAGCAACATTGTTGTCAGGTGACTTACTGGCCATTTGATGTTTGTGAAGAAATTGTCAGAGAAGCATCAGAGCATTTGGTTGATGAATACCAATGGTTGGATGTGAATGGTTTGGTCGGTGATTACAATGCGGGTCTGGACCATCTTCCCCGTATTGATGGAAAAAGTTTGTATGTGTTTTTAGGAGGAACCATTGGAAATTTTGAACATGATGATGGTGTTGCCTTTCTGTCAGAATTACGAAAAAACATGTCGAGTGAAGATATGCTTTTAATGGGTGCAGACCGAGTGAAAGATGAAGGTATTCTGAATGCTGCTTATAATGATGAAACCGGTGTGACTGCCGCGTTTAATCTGAATTTATTAAATGTTTTAAACAGAGAAGTTGATGCTGATTTTGATTCAGAAAAATTTGAGCACCACGCTTTTTTTAATCATGATGAATCACAGATTGAAATGCACCTGATTGCAACAGAAGAACAAACGGTGAAATTACCGGTTCTGGAAGAAGAAATCAGTTTTTCAAAGGGTGATAGTATTCTCACCGAAATTAGTCGAAAATTCACATTTTTTTCTTTGAGTAGTATGTTGGAGGAAGCCGGTTTTTGTTTAGATGAGCATTTTTCTCCTGATAATAATTATTTTTCTTTGGTTTTGGCTTCGCCTACCTAGGTTTTTAACGTTAATGATGGAAATAAAACAGGGTCTCGTTAGCGGAGCTCGGCAAATATTCTCGCCTAATTGTGATGAACGTCCTGAGGATATCTCTCTTTTAATTGTGCACGGTATCAGTTTGCCACCAGGTGAATTTGGTGGTCCCTGGATTGATGCTTTATTTACCAACACGCTTAATCCGGATGAGCATGATTACTTTAAGCAAATATCCCATCTAAGAGTGTCGAGCCATATTCTGATTCGCCGAGACGGTGAAATTGTGCAGTATGTTCCTTTCGAGCAACGAGCCTGGCATGCCGGTGAGTCGAGCTTTGAAGGCAAAACGTGTTGTAACGATTATTCAATCGGTATTGAGCTTGAAGGCACGGATGATACGGCTTATACCGAAGAACAGTATCAGCAGTTGGCATTACTTATTTCCCGTATTCAGGCTGCCTATCCGGCCATTACTACGGATAGAATTGTCGGGCATAGTGATGTTGCACCAGGACGAAAAACCGATCCGGGTGAGGCATTCGACTGGTCCAGGCTGCAAAAGCTGTTATCCACTTAAATGTGGTAGCTTATTATCGTATTTGTAGGGATAATAATAGCCGGAAAATATGTCGTAGGGTGAGTGGTTCGTATGAGTTTGATTGCAATATTAATTAGCTTGGTGCTTGAGCGTTCTTTTAGTCATCTGCGAGACTATCGTCAATTCGACTGGTTTGATAAATACACCGACAAAATTAAAAAGTGGTCAGATGAACGCAGCTGGCAAGGGCCGGTTGTTGTTTTATTGATTCTTTTAGGCCCGGTGTTAGCGGTTATTATTATTAATAATTTGCTAGAAGGTGTTTTTCTTGGGCTGTTCTCGCTGGTCTTTTCAACCGCGGTACTGTTTCTTTGTATTGGTCCACAGGATATCGAAAAACAGCTCGACAGTTTTTTAACCGCCTGGGATAACGAAGATGAAGCGCAGGCAAAGGAAGCTGCAACAGACATTCTGGGTGAGAAACCACCTGAGGCATTGAGTGAACTACAGCAAAGTTTAGTTGAACGGGTATTAATTGTTGGCAGTGAGCAAATTTTATCCCCGATTATCTGGTTTACAGTGTTTGCAATGCTCGGTTCAGGTCCTCTGGGTGTCGTGCTTTATCGTATTTCCTGTCATTTACAAAGTCGTTTCGGACAGCAGTCAGATGCGTTTGCTAAAGCAGTTAATCGTCTTTACGCTATTTTGGGCTGGGTACCTGCGCACTTGGTAGCCTTGTTATTCGCGATGGCCGGTAGCTTTGTTGATGTGATTCAACATTGGCGTGAACGCCGTACTGAATGGCAGGATGATTGGCAAAAGGCGGCTTCTCTGGCGGTGATTGCAGGTGGTTTAGGTGCCTTACAAATGCCTGCATCCGTAACAGAAGATGATGTTAGTAGCGAAGATGTGCCTCAGCATGTACGTGCGGTCATGGGCCTGGTGCTACGCAGTATTGTGATTCTTGTTGTTATTATCGCTATTATTACACTAACGCTTTTTGGTCATTAAACGTCTGGTTTAGTTGGTTTCAGCGCTGATCTGTTTCAAGGTCGTTAACTCAATACCCGCCTTATCGGCAAGTTCCAGCGCACGTGCCAAACGCACTGGTGCACTGCGTCCCATACAACCATGATCAGGATCGCCCTCAAATGCTTCCAGCATACCGTTGATTAACCTTTCCTCATCGACATGTTCGACGTTGGTTAGCCATGCTTGCAATTTCATCACATCTTTGGTGACATCACGGGCAAGTTGTTGGTGGTTTTTCCATAACTCACTCACCGTTCCACCTGCTTTGAGCCCGGCAATATTGGTCGTTAAAATATAAACATTTTTTCTAACTAACTCATAACAAAGTTCATCGCTGTTGGCGGGAAGGCTGGTTGGAATATCAATTGCAGCGAGAGCAGCAGCGATTAATTCAGCTCTGGGACCAAAGACAGGCGATGGGATCAGCACTTTGTAATCCATGCCTTTTTTCTTTTCAAACCAGACTGAAATAACGGTCGGGTTGCTTAAATCATGGGCATGCCAATCACGAGGCAGTAATTCGTTTTGCAATAAGCCAAGACGATCTTGCCAAAGCGTGGGTATCTGTTCGAGAGTCGAGTGTAAATCTGCTTCACCGACTGCAACGAGGACTAATGCCGGTGTTGGTAATTCTGAGGCAAAGGTATCAATAGACATATCACGAGTAACAGGGTAAACCGGATGCCCCAAGCGTAAGAAGCCACGTGCAAAAACACCGGCCATCTCGCCTATACCAATAATGACAACAGGATCTTTCATATCACATCACCTTAAAAAATATTTCAGGCAGTATATCGAATTGGCGAAGGAATTAAATCGGCAAATACAAAGTTATCACGTTCAACGACATCACCTGTGGTTATGCCAATAGGGTGATGAAACATAGGGCCATTATGCACACAGCTATGAAACTCACCATTTTCACCGCAGGGGTCTATCTGCTCAGGCAGATCATTGATGAAATCGTAGTTAAAGCGTCGTCCGGCAAAACTGGCTGATAATTTCTTCGGATCAATACAGGTAATGGTTGCTTCTAGTCCACCGTCTATCATTTCTTTGGCGAGAGCACGGGTTGGTTTCAGCCAAAGCGGAAAGACAGGGGTTATCCCCGACCCTTCAAGCTGCTTTTCACGATACTGACGAATATCTTCCAGATACAAATCACCAAATGCCATGTATTCAATGCCATTTTTTTGCATTACGCGAATGAAGTTTTGCATCACAGCTTCATATTCTTTATTAGTGCAGGGCGAGGGAATATTGAGCGCGTGTAAAGGTAAGCCTGCCGCATCGGCTTGTTGTTGCAGAATTTGTTCACGTACCCCGTGCATGGCAACACGCTGGTATTTTTGATTGACGGTGGTGACCAGGCCCATAACCTCGTAATCAGGATCTTGTTGTAATTGGTACAAGGTCCAGGCGCTGTCTTTGCCGCTGCTCCAACTGAGGATGATTTGCTTAGGCATTAGTCGTTATGCCGCCCTGGTTGCCACAGTACTTCACTGCCATTCTCGTGGCGAGCAAGCACGCGTGCAATAACAAATAATAAATCCGATAGTCGGTTTAAATAACTGATGACATGTGGCGAGAGGGGTTCTTCACGATTTAGGCTAACCGCACGCCGCTCAGCACGACGGCAAACCGTACGCGCAAGGTGGCAAGCAGAAGTTGCATGACCACCCGCGGGAAGAATAAATTCTTTCAGCATGGGGAGATCCGCATTGAAATCATCCAGTGTTGCTTCGAGCCGTGTGACGTATTCAATATCAATTTTACTGTAATCAGGAACACAAAGTTCGCTGCCTAGATCAAACAAGTCATGTTGAACGCCATCAAGACAGGTTCTAATTTCATCCGGTAACGGGTGGGCGAGGATCATACCGATAATGCTATTGAGTTCATCGGTGGTGCCATAGGTTTCAACACGCAGCCCATCTTTGGGAACACGCGAGCCATCACCCAGACCGGTAACGCCTTTATCGCCGGTGCGGGTGTAAATTTTTGATAAACGGTGACCCATAAACGACTCCCGGAATAACAGCTTATTTAGAGCAAAATATAATCGACTGGTAGAACAAGATCCAGACTTCGACCATCGAGTAAGGCAATAGCGGAGGGTAATTTTTCAACTTTATCAATACTGGCAATGGCGGCTTTATCAAGCATGTTGTAACCAGAACTGCTTAAAATGCGTACCCGGGTTAAATGCCCATCAGCTTCAACACGTAAACTTATTTTTACTTGCCCTTGCCATCCACGTTTGATTGCGATTCTTGGGTAGTAAAAATGTAAATCAAATGCGCGTTCTAAATTCGAATATAATAAGCTCGAAACACTTTTAGGTAATGCAGAGGGTGACGAGTTTGCATTACTTACAGGTTTCGCTGCAGGCGCTTTAGTTGTGACAGCGACTGCTTGTGATGGTAATTCAACGCGAGCCTGAGCCAGTTGTTTTTTTTGTATCGCTTTCCTGGCAACACTTGATTTTTTCTTTACGGTTTTTTGTGCCACGCGAACTTTTGAAGTAGACGGTGGTCTTTGGGGTTGCAGTGGTTTTTCAACGTTTTTATGTGCCGTTGTTTTAATAGAATTTTGTGATGGTTTTTGTATGCTGACGCGCATTAGCGAACCTGCATCAATGGCGACAGTAGGGGAATAAAAATCGATCAGCCCTAGCACTGCCGCATGAATCACGGCAGAGGCTAGTATTAAAAGGCTGATCGTTTTATTCATATTTGTTTAGAACCCTTTGGGTGAAAAACGCAGCTGAACTAACAGCGTGCGACCCGGTGTGGTGTAATCATTAACGAGTTCATATTCTTCGTCAAAGATGTTCTCTAAACGTGCCTGTATGCGCCAATCTTTAGCAAAGGTATAGCTGGCATTCATGTTGACGGTTGTGTATGAAGCCAGTGTAACATTACTGGCATCATCGCGTTTACCACTGGCTAGCATATCAGCGCCAATTCGGTAGCGCCCTTTTGTATAGGCAACTGATGCGGTGAGACTGCGTTTAACACGGCGTAGCAATAACGTATCGGTATCTTCATTTCTGGGGTTTTGGAAGATAGCTTCTGCTCTTGCTTGCCACGGTCCTCTAGCGAAATTATAGCCAAACTCAATTCCCTTGATACGAGAACGTCCAACATTCACCGCGTTGAAATTAAAGGAACCTGCCGGTACTTGAATAAGATTAATGAGGTTCTTGATTTTATTATCAAAGGCACTGACGGTGAAATTGTGGTGCGGGGTAAGCTTATAACGTAAACCTAACTCAATATTGCGAGATGTTTCTGGTTGAAGATCAGGATCGCCGCCAAAGCCATAACGATCATTACCACTTGGTGCACGGAAAGCCGTACCAACACCGGCAAGTAATTTCAGTTTTGAACTTGCCTGATATCCATACTCGAGGTTCCAGGTCGCGTAGTTACCAAAATCTTCATGATCGGTATTGCGTGCAGCAACTAATAACTGGTGGTCGCCATATTTGATATTATCCTGAACAAAAACAGCATTAACATTGGTACTTTCATCATAACTGGAAAATCCGATTGAGGTAGCATTTTCGGAAGACAATAAAACTCCCGCCGTGACTAAATGATGTTGATTGAGTTCAATGTCATTTTGCCAATCGAGTACGTTACGTGTGGTTCTTGAATTGTTCGTTGTTTGGCTTTGATCAAGATCATCTTCCATACGACTTAATTTTAATGTTGTTGACCAAATATCCGTAGGATCTGCTTTAACGGTTAGCGCGGTAACACTATTCGTGAAATCTTGATCACGAGTAGCAAGCGAAAAGTTTAAATATGAGTTATTACCACGGCTTTGCCAGTGACTCAGCTCAATATCAACACCATTATTAAGCGTTGTGCCAACATACGTATTAATGCTGTTATTACGGTTGCCATTGTTACCCGCAGTACTGCTTAATCGGGCAGGGAATCCATCGGTATTATTAATCGCAACGGCGAAACCGGCACGGAAGTTCTCACCTGTGTGTGCCACGTTCGCACTAAATTTGCGTGTTCGGTCTTCGCCTAATGATACACTGCCGCTGGCGTAGGTTCCCTTCGTTTTGCCACGGCGAGTAATGATGTTGATAACACCGCCAATCGCTTCAGAACCGTAGAGTGTGGAGCGTGGACCTTTGACAATTTCAATGCGTTCGATTTGTTCTGGGTTGATGTTTTGCAAAGCGGCACCACCGGTTGTACCCGGGTTGAACTTAACACCATCGATCATGATTAACGTATGGTCGCTTTCAGTACCACGTAAAAACAGGGAGGTTTGTGAACCCGCACCACCTGTTCGTGCAATGTCTAATCCTGCATGGAAGCGCAGTAATTCAGCTACATCGACAGCCTGATTTCGTTCAATTTCTTCACGCGTGATAACAATCACCGGTGCGAGCGAATCATCGACCGTTTGCGCGGTACGTGTGGCGGTGACGACAATGGGGCTGAGGGTTTTATCTGCAGCAGAAACAGGACTGATTGTTGCTAACACAAGGCTAGCAAGTAAAGATTTATTCAAGGTATTCATTACAACTCCGTAAAATAAACTACGCAACCCGCATAGTTGATTATGTTAAACAGTTGTAGTGGGAGTTGTTTGAGACATGGGAATGCCCACAAATGTCGCCCGCCGCAACGTGTTGCTAAGTGCATCGGGCCGGTCTCCGGGCTTACGAGTAATTATCTGAATTTGTCGCCTTCCCATGCGGTTAGCACAGTGGCTGGATGACAAATTTTAACTCGATCACCGTTGCGGGGGCAGCGTCGGAATAAGATAGCATTGTGTCTATCGCACCGACTTCCCGTTTCACTCCGTATATTGAAAAAATATTCAGGAGCACCTGATGCAGGTGGGGCGAGATTAGGGGGATCGCGCTATGCAGTCAAGGAAAGAATAGAATCTTGATCTTAAATCAAGAACTTAGAAGAGAATAACGATAATCAGGCGGCAGAGCCGGTTTTGACAAAGGCTTTTTCCGCAATCGCAGGGCGAGCATAATGATAACCCTGACCACAATTCACCCCGATATGAAGAACCGCTTCACGTAAGGTTTCATTTTCAATACTTTCGGCGATGCTAACGGCACCAAAGGAACATGCCAATGCATGAATGTGTTCAATAATGGTATGATCGGCATGACTATCGAGCATCTTGCTAACAAAATCACCATCAATTTTCAGATATTCAGGGCGGAATAGTCGCAGATAATTGTAGGTTGAGTAACCTTGTCCAAAATCATCTAATGCGAGCTTACAACCGGCATCACGCAACGCCTGAATATCATCGAGCAAACTGTCGGTGAGATTAATGGTTTCACGTTCAGTAATCTCGATGGTAACGGGGCGGCCGGCTTCACAGGCAGGTTGGACTAATTTTAATAATTCTTTACCAAAGTTATTATCATTAAAGGAAGTAAGACTGATATTCATAAATAGCTCAATACCTGCAGGCGCTAATTCAAGTGCCATGCCGATGACGCATAAATCAATTTCACGAACCAAACCAAGATCTTCTGCCACCATAATGAACTCAGATGCAGAGAGTAGCGCATCACCACGCTTCATGGTGGCAAGCACCTCATAAGCAATCGGTTCGCCGGTGTTTAAATCAGTAATCGGTTGGAAGGTTGGAATGATATCACCACCTTCAATGGCATTACGCAGCTCAAAACCACGGCTAAAGACTTCCATAATCCCTTGACTGATGTCGATAGAAAGCACTTCAATATTGCCACGGTGGCGACGTTTGGCTTGATAGAGCGCCACGTCAGCCGCGCCAATTAGTTCTTGTATGGAATTGCCGTGGAAAGGGGCAATAGACATGCCGATACTCGCCTGAAGTTGCAGATGCCCCACCGTGAGCCGAACCTTGGCGTCATGTAAGGCATCAAGTGCCTGTTGGCAAATCTCTTTTGCTTCATCAATCGATGTTTCTGGGAATAACAATGCAAACTCATCGCCTGCGAGTCGAGCAACAATATCGTCTTGTCGAAGTAAGCTACGTAGGATACCGGCGGTTGTCTTAAGGACTTGATCGCCAACCAGGTGTCCGTAGGTGTCATTAATGAATTTAAAGCCATCAATATCAACCAGGGCTAAACAGAGTGATTTACCTTCTTCCAGTTCCTGGGCTAATTTTTTAACAAGTATTTTTTCAAAGTGACGGCGGTTATAAAGCCCGGTTAGTTCATCGGTAATAGAAATTTTATAAAGCTGGCGGCGATGGCGTTGCAGGGTTTGGGTTAGTTCATAACGTTCACTGATGTCATGAAAGCGACCAACCACGCCAATCAGTTTGCCATGATTATTAAAGGTGGCATGTGCATCCAGTTCGACGCGAATGGGTTTGCTACCGGAAGAACGTATTTCAATTTCTGCGCTATTAATATCCAGTTTGTGTAACTGATCCTTTTTGAAGAGTTCTCTGTTTTCCAATTCAGGTAAAAAATCAGAGAAATACTTACCAAAGGTATCGGTTGCATTGTAGCCCGTCAATTGTTGCCATGCCGGGTTGAGAAAAGAAATAATACCCTTGCTATCAAGCTCAAACATGGCTTCTCGCATATTATTAACGAGCGAACGTAGTTGCTGCTCATTAGTGAGTAATTTATCTTGAGTACGTTGCAGGTTATTAATTTGTTCTGACATGAGGCGAGCACTTTCAGTCAGTGCATTCCCTAATTCCTGAATTTCGTTGTAGCTTGTTTTAGGCGTCACGATATGTTGCTGCCAATCACCACGCCCAATATGCGAAGCAATTTTGACGAGACGTTTTAACGGTGTTGTGAACCCGGTAATGACCCTGTAGGTAATAGCTGAACTCACTAACAACAGACCAATCAGAATAAATAAATTATTAATCAGTATTCGGGTGAGTTGTTGGCTAATGGGTAAATTGGAGAGTTTTATCTCTAATGTGCCCTTACTAATATTATTTTCATATAAAGAAGATTCGAGCACGATATTAGCTTCATCTTCGGTGATAAAGAATTGAATAAATTTGTTGGGTGGTGGTTCGTTTTGATCCAGTGAATAAATTAATGTGCCGGGTGGGTTACTCACGAAGACACCAGCAATGGCGGTATTTTCAATGAGGTTATCAAGGTATTTTTTTAAACCGGCAGCATCACGGGCACTGAGCATGCGGCGTACATTTGGCTCTGCCAGTGTCATGAGGTTTTTCGCTAAATTTCGTTGAGATTGAATTTCGGTGCGTGCCGCCTGGGTAACAAGGAAAAAACCAAGCAGGGTTATCGCCAGCACCTGTATTAATGTGAAGGCAAGAACAAGACGTCCACGAAGTGTAGCGGGTAGTTTAAATTTCACGAG
The DNA here is from genome assembly GCA_027006175.1 of Gammaproteobacteria bacterium. GTDB lineage: Bacteria > Pseudomonadota > Gammaproteobacteria > AKS1 > AKS1 > Sulfuriflexus. The sequence goes on along the minus strand of JALTKS010000070.1, from coordinate 10,132 downwards.
ACTCCCTCGTTTGTTCGTATTTATAATTATATCCCTATCTTTATGGTGATACTACGCTAGGCATCTCGCAAGCTAATTTGTTGCCAATGGTTCTTCTTTGCATAGGCAATAAGGGTCTCGTCAGCATCGACAGTAACAGGGTGTGTCACCAAATTGAGTAAGGGCAGATCGTTCTGGGAATCAGAATAGAAGTAGCTATCCTCAAGACTGTGCTGGTTGGTTTGTAGCCATTCATGCAGGCGTTCTACTTTGCCTTCCTGGAAGCAAGGTGTTCCAGCAACCTTGCCAGTATAGCGATCAGCGATCATTTCTGGCTCTGTGGCGAGTAAATTGTCAATGCCATATGCCGCGGCAATGGGTTCGGTCACAAATCGGTTGGTTGCGGTAATAATCAGCAAGGTGTCACCATTTTCGCGGTGTTTGTTTACCAATGCCTGCGCTTTGGGCAGCATAAGTGGGCGAATCACCTCGTCCATAAATTGCTCACGCCATTGCTGTAGTGTTGGGATATCATGTTCAGATAAGGGCTTGAGAGAAAAAGCGAGGAACTCAAAAATATCCAGACTACCTGCCTTATAATCATCATAAAAGCGTTGGTTTTCAGACTCATAGAGCTCAGGATCAACAACGCCTAACTTAACCAGAAAGCAGCCCCATAAGTAGTCGCTGTCATCTGCCAGAAGGGTGTTATCCAAATCAAAAATTGCCAAACTCAATATACTTCTCCTTATATAAGGGTAATAGCATAAGAAACCCGTGACCAAAGGACAATCACTATATTGATGCTATCTGTAGCCTGCTGTCAGTCATTAGCTGCTGGCTCAGGGAATCTCCCTGCGGTCGATTCGATTCACCATCATCTAATGACTGACAGCAGGCTACCCCATGATTTGCTAATTGATGGTTAACCTTAATCATGTGACAATCATTCTAGATGTAACAAATGATTTGATGAGGTGTGCGCCGTGATAGATGAACAGGGATTTAGAGCCAATGTTGGCATTATCCTCTGTAATCAAGAAAACCGCTTATTGTGGGCGCGTCGTATTGGCCAAAATGCGTGGCAATTCCCGCAAGGTGGCATTAACGAAGACGAGACAGCTGAACAAGCCCTGTATCGTGAACTTGATGAAGAAGTTGGTTTACAACCGCACCATGTAGAAATCCTTTGCCAGAGTAATGACTGGTTGCGATACCATCTACCGAAACAGCTTATTAGACATGACAGCAAGCCGCTTTGTATTGGTCAGAAACAACGCTGGTTCTTGCTTCGCTTAACAGCCAATGATCAGGATGTACGGCTGGATACGCATGGCGAGCCAGAGTTTGATCACTGGCGCTGGGTAGATTATTGGCATCCCCTTGAGGAAGTTATTTATTTCAAGCGAGATGTTTACGAAATGGCAATGAAAGAATTTGAGCCAATCTTATTTCCCAAATAAAACAGGTTTCTATAGCCTTTTTATAAAGATCTTTGAATTCCGCTGATAGTTATACAACGAGCGCCGCTTACCCGGTAAAGCCTTTAAATCGGCAGGCTTAAAGCCACGTTCTCTAAACCAATGAGCCGTGCGTGTAGTGAGTACAAATAATTGTTCGCCACCCATGACGTTAACCTGTTGTTCAATCCAGCTTAGCAGGTGATCACCGCGCCCTTCATTCTGGTAGTCAGGGTGCACCGCCAGGCAGGCAAGCTCAACCATGGTTTTTTTACTGGTGGGGTAAACGGCAGCACAGGCGATAATCATGCCGTCACGTTCAACCACCGTAAACTGTTCTATCTCGGTTTCAAGATGCTCACGTGAACGTTTTACCAGAGTGCCATTTTCTTCCAATGGACTAATGAGCTCGATAATGCCACCGACATCATTTATGTCGGCTTGTCTGATGCCTTCGTAAATATCATCTGTAATTAAACTGCCCACACCATCACGGGTAAACAGTTCGAGCAGTAAACCACCATCAATGTTCCTATCGATTAAATGCGCACGTTGCACGCCATGCCGACAAGCATGAACCGCGCTTTGCATATCGCGGCTATAGGTTTCATCTGGCTTATTTTGTTTTTGTAAAAATGTTTCTGCCTCACTGACTGAAAACTGGCGTAAGAATTTTTTACGCGAAGCCTTGCTGCCATAATGCTCGGTTAAATAGATAAGTTTATCTGCCTGTAACTGCACCGCAGCGGAACAGGCGACATCGTTTAAACTGAGGTTAAAAATTTCCCCAGTGGGTGAATAGCCCAGCGGTGACAACAGCACAATGGAATTATGCGCATGTTGTTGTTCAATACCGTCTACATCGATCCGCCGTACTTTGCCTGTATGCTGGTAATCCACCCCATTATGAATACCGAGTGGTTGCGCCGTAACAAAATTACCCGAGGCAACCCGTATCCGTGCCCCCGCCATGGGAGAGTTTGCCAGTCCCATTGACAGCAGGGCTTCAATTTCTACCCGAACACTGGCAATCGCCTGTTTTACGCAGGGCAATGCCTTGTCATCGGTCACACGTAAATGGTGAATATAATCAATCCTGGCATCGGCTTCTTTCAGGCGCTGTTCGATTTGTGGTCGTGCACCATGTACCAGCACCAGCTTGATTCCGAGGCTATTTAACAACGCCAAATCATGCACCAGATGGGCAAAGCCTTCTCCGGCGACAACATCACCCCCAAACGCCACCACAAACATACGTCCACGGAAGGCATGTATATAAGGTGATGATTGGCGAAACCAGTCAACGAATTGTGGGTGCTGCGGGGTATTACTCACGTTGTTACTCCTTGATCTGTTGAGATTATAGCTTTAATTACATCAACACGTAACAATTTGTGACAATCAATTAAATAAAATCAATAGCTTGGCAATATTCCTGATTAAAGAAGTTGCCTATAGGGTCGATAAAGTTAGTGACTACGCAAGAAATGTCATCCCGTGGGTAGGAGGTTTGAAATGCGTAAAACAGAAATACTAGTAGCTAAATCTCAGCGATTTGATTGGAAAAGCCGCCGATCACTTCTTTCATTTATCCTGTTATTGGTCAGCTTGATTGTTGCCGGTAGTGTCGATGCCGCCATCTTGTCGCGTGTGCCAACACAATCCTCTCAGCCAATCTTGAAACAGATGCTCGATGATGCTTTGTTTGCTTATAAAAGGGCAGATTATGAAACCGCCTATATCCGCCTTAGTGCTTTGGCATTACAAGATATTG
>JALTKS010000070.1:0-6819 GCA_027006175.1 Gammaproteobacteria bacterium | reverse complement strand
CGTGTGCCAACACAATCCTCTCAGCCAATCTTGAAACAGATGCTCGATGATGCTTTGTTTGCTTATAAAAGGGCAGATTATGAAACCGCCTATATCCGCCTTAGTGCTTTGGCATTACAAGATATTGCGGATGCACAATATTACCTTGCCACGCTTTATGATGATGGTCGCGGCATCGAAGTGAATGCAGCCATGGCGGCATACTGGTATCGCCGTGCTGCAAGATTGGGCCATGTTAATGCGCAGTATAATATTGGTGTTGCGCATGCCAATGGTGACGGAGTGAAAAAGAACATGGTTGATGCCGTGCGCTGGTGGCGAGTTGCCGCTGTTTCCGGCAGCATTAATGCGCAGTTTAATCTCGGTATTATGTATTTAAAAGGTGAAGGTATTCGCCGCGATGCCAAAGAAGCGGTGCATTGGTGGAATAAAGCGGCACAGCAAGGTGATCCTGCTGCGCAATATAATCTGGGTGCCTTGTATGCCAATGGGCAAGGTGTTTCACAAAATGTAAACAAAGCGCTGGATTGGTGGACGCGCGCAGCAGAGCAAGGTTTTGAACAGGCGATTGTTGCGTTACGTGATTTTCATTCGCTTAAGTTTAAGTAAAGTTAGTCGGCAGGCACGGTTCTGTCCGCGGCCCAGTGACGTAGTTGGTTAATTTTTTCAGCCATCACCACCGACAGTGGTTTGGTGGTTTTAATTTCATGTAATAGATGTTGTGTTTTCATTTCCTCAGATAGCGCATGAGCTGAATACAAGCCAGCAACAACAGCTTGTTCTATTTCTGCACCTGAGAAACCATTACTGGCTTTTACTAATACCGCTAAATCAAATTCTTCAGGATTAAGCTCACGTTTTTCTAAATGAATACGAAAAATAGTCCAACGCACATCATCTTTAGGTAAATCAACAAAAAATATTTCATCAAAGCGACCTTTGCGAATAAGTTCGGGCGGTAAACGTTCAATCTCGTTGGCAGTCGCAACCATAAACACCGGGGCTTTCTTTTCAGACATCCACGTTAGCAGTGTTCCCAACATGCGCCTTGAGGTGCCGCCATCATTGTCGCCAACAGCAATCCCTTTTTCAATTTCATCCATCCATAACACACACGGTGCCATGACCTCGGCAGTTTTTAATGACTCACGTAGATTACGTTCACTTTCGCCGTGAAATTTATTATATAACGCACCAAAATCAAGGCGCAGCAAGGGCACATTCCAGATACCCGCAACCGCACGTGCAGCAAGACTTTTACCACAACCTTGTACGCCCAGTAACAGGGTTCCTTTGGGTATATCAAGCCCTTTGTTTTCAAGTTCACCATGAAAAATCCCACGGCGTTGTTTTAACCAGTCACTCAGTTTACTGAGCCCCCCTACATCAGAAAAACTGGCGGTCTCGTATTCAAAGCTCAGTACACCTTTATTATTGAGCAGGTCGTACTTAGCCTGCATGACATTGGGAAGATCACTTTTTGTCAGTGCACCATCATCATAAATGGCATTTCGTGCCAGACGCTTGGCATCGCGTAAGGTTAGCCCGGCAAGATTGTTGACCATGGCATCGAGGGTTTTACGATCGGTATGTACTTTCTTGCCACGGTTGTCTTTGGCCCATTCATTAGCAATATCACGTATCAATTTTTCCAGTTCATTACTGTCAGGCATAGACAGTTCAAAATGTGCGGTGAATTTTTGTAACTCGGGAGGCAGATCAATGTCGTGGCTAATCAACACGATATGAGAACCGGTTTCATGGTGGCTTAAGGCGATGTCTTTTAGTAATCGAATATGCATTGCTTCATCGAGATAGGGATGAAAATCAGCAAGTACATAAATGGCATTTTGTTGAGCCGCTTTAATATGCCGGAGCACCTCGGTTGGTTGTGAATTATGTCGTTGCGGTTCCAGATCAATATCAATTCGTTCAAGCCCTTCGGTGATGGTCCACTTGAAAAGTGCTTTGGCGAGTTTTATTGTTTGTTGGGCAAGCAGCGCGAGCACTCGCCGCTCTTCGTGAGACTCGATAACAATTATAGGTATGCGAGAGTTAAGAATTAATTCAAGGTCGTGGCTATTTTGCATGGTAAAACAGTCCATTGTTATTGTTGTTAAGAGTTTAGCTTGTTGTGGGAAAGACAGGAAGTTCACCTGCAAAAAATATGTTATTGCTGGCACGGGGTTTATTCTTGACTAATTTAATCGGGAATCGTAATCTCAAGCTACGTAAGTAAAGATCGTGAGTCGGAGAAGGATATGAAGATTTCATCGAAAGCCCGATATGCCATTCAATCTATGCTACAGCTTGCGATGCAGGTTGATAATAAGCCATTAACGTTGGCAGATTTAACCCAGCAACAAAATATTTCCTCCTCCTATTTAGAACAGTTACTGGCAAGCCTTAGGGAAAGCAAGCTGGTGATGGGTGTGCGTGGTCCCGGTGGCGGTTATCGCATTGCGGCTGATCTTGCTGATATTTCAATTGCCGATATTTTAATGGCTGTTCACGAAAGACATTTAACTCGTCCCAAGAAGTCTAGCTACGGCATTAGCATTTATAACGATATGTGGTGGGATTTAAGCGAATCTATCCAGAACTTTTTATCTGATATTAGCCTTGCTGATCTTATGGACAGAGAAGATGTACAAACTTACCTGCACCAACAACGTTTATTCAAAGACATGACTTCCGTTGCCTCACAAGCAGAAAAACAACGTAAACGAGCGTAAAAAATAACTGTTTTGTGATGCAGTTCACAGCGTTGCCATGACTCTGTGAACCGGTTCCTGTTTTCAACGCCATCCATTGCTAGAGTTATCATCCGGTTACATAAGGATGGTCTGAGGAGGCAACATGGCACAAGTCGTAGAACAATTATTTAATGAAGTGAGTGCTGATGAACGTTTTGAAGAATCAATACGAAACGAAATAAATTACTTTAGCTGTTGTCTCGATGAAATCCGTTTGAGTGATAGCATGGAACATAAAGCACTCACTCCAATCTATGAAAGTTTATTGGCACACCGTCAGCGTCAACTGGAACGGGTAATGGCTAAACAGGCATAGAAGTGTTTTTATAGCGGTGTGATTTGGCCACGCAAATAAATCAGCGTAGCCAGTGCCAATAAGGAAACGAACCAGAAAATAATATAACTGGTAATGGATTGACGGGCGCGTTGTTGATCGAGCCAGGTTCGAGGTTTAATACCAAGAAACAAAAAGCCTAGTTTGGCAGAAAGGTTAACGCTCACAATATTCACGGCGAGTAATAAGGCCGCACCCATCGCTAAATCGTAATGACCACTGCCAAGCATAAAACCAAGTGTTGCTGTGGGCGGTAACAAAGCAACCGCAACCATCACACCCACCAGTACACTGGATAAACCGGTTGTCATGGAAAGCACCGCCGCGGCACCCGACGCCAATGCCAGGGCAATGGATTCTAAGCCAACATTCGTGCGTGATAATAATTCCTGACTACTGACTTCGTACGGCCACCACCACCCCAATAAAACACAGAGCAACAGCGCAAAACTCATTCCGGCTAAATTAGTTTTGAGTGCTTGCCAAATAAGCTGGTTATCGCCGAGTGCGCCACCGAGTGCCAGGGCAATGTTGGGACCGAGGAAGGGTGCAATCACCATCGCACCAATCACCACGGCTACATTGTTTTCTAACAAGCCAACCATCACAACAATGGTAGAAAGAAACACCAGTAATAAAAATCGCCCATCCAAACGGCTACTGGCTTCAACAGAATTATAAAGCTCTTCACGACTTAAGGCCGTTTTACGTTTGGCTTTATCTTCCTCGTCGTTTTCTTCTTCACGCGGTAGGCTGACTTCGATGGGGGTAACAATTATGCGGGCATTGTCACTGGTGCTTAGAACCGACTGTAAGGCATCCAGCACCGCCTGTCGAGAATCAGGGCTGACCAACATGCGTACTGAGCAGCGATTATCTTCGGCTACCGCACTCGGCCAGTGATCAATAACGCCTTGCTGATCAGCGATACCCAGAATGGTATCGAGATGACCCTGATCAGCAATGACTTCAATGATTTTCATTCATTCTATTCGAATGCGCAGCCCGGTTTTGCACCAAAGACTTTTTTCAGAATTGTGGCAAGAGGGCAAAAGCGAGTAAAGCCGGCCTGGAGCAAGTTTGCACCAACAAATACCGTTAGCCACATCCAGTTAGGGTTGTGATAGTGGGTGAGGGCAACACTGATTAAAATAACAGTGCCGGCAAAAGCCATAACGATACGATCAATACTCATGGGGATATCCTTCTAGGTACGCTATATAAATGTAAGATTTGTGGTCATAAAGGCGCATTGTGGATATTTCTGCTATCCTTTGCGACCTGTAAAACCGATGTTCAGGGCGTATTTTGCCTGAGAAGGCAGACATTGCATAGCCCGCGACAGATGAATGCGGCGTAAAGCATAAATAATTAATTAAATCAGGCAGCTACGTGCAGCCGGAGTTGAGACATGAGTAATAAACTAAATAAATTCAGTTCCCGTATCACCGAACCAAAATCACAGGGTGCATCACAAGCGATGCTGATTGGCACCGGATTAACCACCGCCGATATGGCAAAACCTGAAATTGGTATCGCCAGCGTCTGGTGGGAAGGTAATACCTGTAACATGCACCTGAACGATCTTGCTGCCGTGGTTAAAAAGGGCGTGGTTGAGGCTGATATGGTCGGCATGCGTTTTAATACCATTGGTGTCTCCGATGGTATTTCAATGGGTACTTCTGGCATGGGCTACTCGTTGCAGTCGCGTGAAATTATTGCGGACTCCATTGAAACCGTGATGGGCGGGCAGTGGTATGACGGACTGGTGGCAATTCCCGGCTGTGACAAAAACATGCCCGGCGCACTGATTGCGATGGGGCGTTTAAATCGCCCTGCGATCATGGTGTATGGTGGCACAATCAAACCCGGCCACTTGAACGGACAAACACTCGACATCGTTTCGGCATTCCAAAGTTACGGCGAATATCTTGCCGGCAAAATTGACGATGACGAACGTCAGTCGATTGTTGAAAAATCCTGCCCTGGAGCCGGTGCCTGTGGTGGTATGTACACCGCGAACACCATGGCATCAGCGATTGAAGCGCTCGGCATGAGCTTGCCATACAGTTCCTCAACCCCGGCGGTTGATAAAGGTAAGTTAGATGAGTGTCGTGCTGCCGGTGCGGCAGTTAAAAACCTGCTTGAGAAAGACATTAAACCGCGCGACATCATGACGCGTGAGGCGTTTGAAAATGCGATGGTCATCGTTATGGCGCTCGGCGGTTCAACCAATGCGGTATTGCATTTAATTGCCATGGCGCGTTCGGTGGATGTTGATTTGGGTATTGATGATTTCCAATCTGTTTCGGATCGGATTCCGTTTATTGCCGATTTAAAACCTTCCGGAAAATACGTGATGGAAGATCTGCATAACATCGGTGGCATTCCTGCTGTGATGAAATACCTGCTTGAAAAAGGCATGCTCAATGGCGATTGCTTAACCTGTACAGGCAAAACCATTGCCGAAAATCTGGCGGAATTACCGGGATTAACAGAAGGACAGGACGTGATTCTGCCGATTGAAAACCCCATTAAAGAAACCGCGCACATTCAAATCTTGAAAGGCACACTCGCCCCTGGTGGTTCGGTAGCAAAAATCACCGGTAAAGAAGGCCTGCGTTTTGTTGGCCCGGCGCGTGTCTATGACTGTGAAGAAGACATGCTAAAAGGATTAGAAGACGGCAAGATTCAAAAAGGCGATGTGATTGTTATTCGTAACGAAGGACCAAAGGGCGGCCCCGGTATGCCAGAAATGCTCACGCCTACCTCGGCGATTATGGGCGCCGGTTTAGGTAAAGACGTTGCCTTGATCACCGATGGACGTTTCTCCGGTGGCTCACACGGGTTTATTATTGGTCACGTCGTACCCGAAGCACAAGAAGGCGGCCCCATAGGCTTGGTGCAAGACGGTGATGAAATTACCATTGACGCCAATAGCCGCGTACTCGATGTTGCCGTATCGGATGAAGAAATGGCCAAGCGCAAAGCCGCATGGACCATGCCGCCTTACAAGGCTACGCGGGGTACACTTTACAAATTTATCAAGAACGTTAAAAATGCCTCAGAGGGGTGTGTGACAGACGAGTAATAGCCTTTGTAATAAGCCATTTACTTTGTTTTGACTCAGTGCTAGATTCTGGGATGTGGGATGTGGGATGGCTATGGCTAACAAGGAGAGGGGAATGCGTAATCTGGTTTTGTTCGTGTTTTTATTGCTTAATATTTCAACGGCATCGGCGGTTGTTGTAACAGGGGACTTTGTACCCGGTAGCGGTAATAGCAATTTAATTACTAATGGTGGCTTTGATACGAGTTTAGCGGATTGGTCACAACTTACTTTTGGTAGAGGTCAATTTTCATATAATAGTGAGTCGGTGTCAGGTGCAGGTGGTAGTGCGCAGTCATCACCTTTCAGGAGCTTTAATGGGCCTGGTTTTGCATTGCTATCAAGTCCTGTTTCAGTCACGGCGGGTCAGAACTATGTTTTAAGCGGTTTTATTAATACCAGAAACATGATTTCTGGGCAGGCTTACATTGATATGTCAGATACTTCATTTGATATTAACCTTGGGGTTGAACCGACTTTTGGTGCAGTCACGATCGGCCTGGATACCTGGCAGTTTCTTCATGCTGATTTTACACCCAATGTTAATAGCTTAAGAATTCGTCTGGTTCAAGATGGTTTGGTAACAGCAGGCAGCTCAGTGTTGTTTGATAATATTGCAG
>JALTKS010000069.1 GCA_027006175.1 Gammaproteobacteria bacterium | reverse complement strand
TCGCTCAGGTTTACGTGTCGCTTAACAATTCGTCCTGCGTAAGGCGCTCTTATTGTGCAATAACGGTTTCTGGCTTTGACGATCCCTACTTCTGCCTTACCCTTTTTAACTTCTGCTGCTGAAATAGCAATTTCCAAATCACTAATAGATTGATACTCTTTCATTTTTTTATTTGAAGCATGTTTTGCTTCAACAATCTCTAACTCTGCATTCGCCTTATCTAATTCTTGTTCTAACACACTACAATCAAAATCGGCGAGTCGTGCACCCTTTTTAAAGTACTCACCCAGCTCATAAGGAAAACGCGTCAGCTTTGCACTAATTTGGCTTGATAATGTCGCCTTTGCTTTAGGCAACAAAAGCACACGCGCGGTAAATTCGTCTTGTGGAGAGAGTTTTTTATCAACAGCAGATAAGGTTTCCGCGGCAACCAGCGCTGGTTGGAAAGCAAATAAAACAAAAACGCTTAAACCTGAAAGGTATAAGCGATTCCTAAGGGACAACCTATTCATTGTTTATGCGAACTCTTTAGTTATTATGCTCAACGACTTCAGCTGTTTTATAGTTAAGATTAATATCACGCCTGGCAAGTATTTGGTTTAGTGTGTCATCAAGTTTTGATGATGATGTCACCACTTTTTTTGCCGGTGTTGTTACTTCTGCCTTTATCAGTAAAGACGTTGTTCTTTTGTTTAAATGCGCTTTAATAGCGGTTGCCAATGTAGAAATATCTCGTCCATTAACTTCATCAGGCAGTGGGTCTGTACCGAGTACATTGTGAATACGTGAAATAGAACCATGCAAATCAGCATAAGCAAGACCGCGGCGTAAACGCCCGGCAACCGCACTTGCTCTACTCATAATGACTTCACTCATGCCTACGCGATTAGCTTGCTTGGCAGCGACTACATTATCACTGATTCTGTTTTCCACATCACTTAGCTCACTTGCCAACCAATAATCTTCTTTGGTTTCCAGATAACGCTGCCAGGTCAAATGAACCTGCGTAAGAATCGCCGCACTTAAGGCAAGACGGCGAGCATCAGCGAGCGCAACCTGACTTTCAGCCTGTTTCTGTGCTGAGTAGCCAGAAAAGAGATTAAAAACATTCCAGCTAACCTGAACACCAACAGTTGACCAGGTGTTATTAAAAGCAAATTTATTACTGTCGTAATTTCGACCTGTGCTGATTTCCAACCCAGGGAACATTCTTAGCAATGCTTTACGCACTTCCAGGTTGGAAATTCGTTTACGATAATCTTCTTCTCTTATTTCCGGGCGCGTATTTAATGCCACCGTTTCAAGTTTATTGATATCAAAACTTAACTCAGGAATTGCTTCTTCACCCGTTACCAATACTGTGTATTTTGTTGCAGGCTTGAGATTCATAATATTCGCCAACTCCAACTTGGAGTGACTCATTTCTTTACGCAATTCAGTCATTCTATCAATCAATTCAAGCAGACTACGCTGACGCTGCAATGCGTCCATTGGTTTTTCTATTTTCTTGTTTTCAAGCTCACGGCTACGATTGATCGCTTCGCGTGCTTCTAACAAAATCGCATCAATCTCTTTTGTCATTTTATCTGCAACGACGACCCGCCACCATAAAGTATGAACATCCGAAACAATGTTCTGAATTATTTTGCGCCGCATTTCATTTGAAATATTCACTTGATCTGCAATTTGCTTGGCGTTGGCATAGCTAACGCCAAAATCCAGTACGTTCCATGCAAGATTGGATGAAAAGGTATTGCGGCGACGTTCCTGTGATGTGGATGCTTCCAGAGACTGGGAGCCACTAATCAGTGACTGACTGATGGCACCTGCATCATTGCTTCTGTCATTATAACCGGCGTTTAAAACCAGCTTGGGAAGCAAATCAAAACGGGACACTTCCAGTGAACCTGTTGCAACAGCACGCTCCATTAATTTCACACGCTGATCGAGGTTATATTTAAGCGCGCGCGCAATCGCCTCACTTAAGCTGATTGGACCATTAACCGGTTCCTGACCTTTATATAGATCAATCATATCCTGCTTTATGCGATTACTACGCTCAGTATCAGTGATTGATTCTGGTGAAATAGCACAAGCACTCATTGTTAAGGTTATTCCAACAACGAGTAACAATTTAAAAACCAGATTATTTTTATCTTTCGTGAAGCAATCCATTATTCTTCCCAATCATTATTTTTTTAACAACTTGTTTTTTGCAGTCTTAGTTACAGGCTTCTGCTTCTGCACTTTCTTTTAATATTTTTTCAGCTTCTTCTTTTGTAATACCCGCTTTTACCGCTTCTACCATAATCGCTTTGATTTCTGATGGTAGTGGATACATTAGACCAGACATAACAAACCGCAATGCATCAGCAACAGGTATCCCCCCAAGTACCGCACTTTGTAATAATAATGCTGCCCGAGCTCTATTAACGCCGGTTGCTGTTGCTAATATCACCTGTGCCGATGATGGATCAGCCGTTATTAAGCCTTCCACTAATTTTAACACATGCGATGTCGTCATGCCTGTCGCCTGGTCAAGCAAGCCTATTAATAGTACTCGATCGATAAGTGCCATACTATCATTAACATCTTTAGAAAAAACAAGCACTTGACTTGAAGCCATACCCGCAATATTGCGAGCTACGCTTGCCGGATCCCATTTTCCTCGTGGAAGACTCTTGTACAATTTAGGCTTGGTAGAAGAGCTGCTGATTGTTGCAGACTGTAAATTCCCAACATCAAATCGCCCAGCTGAGTTTGTTACATGCCCATAACCAAAATCAAAACTAACGGTAACCTGACCATCATCACCAACAATGATTTCCATTGCTGTACCACGAACACCCATGGTTGCCGTAGCTGTTTTAACTTTATACTTTTTCTTGCTGCGGACACCAATAATACCAGTTACTGCACGCATACCACCTTTAAGAAGGTCTAGCGCCATCGCATCTTTTTCTTTTTCCTTAAATGAAAAATTATAGTCTGATATTTTGAGAACAGAATTAGGCTTTAAAGAAAGTAAGCTCTGATCAACCATCACCAAACGCATTGATGATTTTTTAATCGTTTTAATTGTATCACCAGTAAAGATTTGTGCGCGACGTTTTAACTTACGCTCTTTTCCTTTTTCATCTATCGCTACAGCCTTGCCTTTTACCAAAATCACTTTTCCTGCATATGTGCTATTTGTACTGGAAGCAACAAGCAGAGGCATTGGTAAGGCCAGCAATAACAATAGGCCATATACTTTAATAATCGTGTTGATGTTTTTAATCACATTCACTGAGTTACTTCCTTGAGCGTCTTTCCATTAACTGTTAACGGCAACTTAGTGTATCAGGTGTCTGTAGCAGAATATCCAACACAGCCAACTGCTCTTTTGAAAACTGACTAATTGCCAGTTCTAATTGTTGCTCAAGACGCAATTCATATTCGGTTAACGATTCACCCGCGGCAGTTGGATCGCTTTCTAATAAAGCCTCAAACTCAGCAACCAAAGCATCATCACTCGTACCATCATCAACTAAAGCAGCAGTTAAATCATCAATTACACCTGTCCACTCAGCATCAGTACGATAAACAATCGGTGTTACTGTCGTATCAGTACTTGCTACTTGAATTGGCTCATAAGTGTACGATGGGCTGGAAATTGAAATATATCCGCCTGTTCCAGTACTGGTTGGCCCAAAGGTAAATGTGCCCGTACCCGTAAAGCCACCAAGTGGTGTTGACGTTGTATTACCTGTAAATATGTCGAACGTAACCCCAGCTGGTGTATTAATACTGGGCGAACCAATAATGCTTGTTGCAGTAAGCAACTGGAAATTACCGTTGGCAGGTAAAACGAAACCATTTAACAATACGACATTAACGGTGCCATTTAGTGTCGCCGTACCATTAACGATGAGTTGGTCGTATTGAGTACCTGGAGTTAAACCAGCAATTTCCAGAACAATCGTACCGCTTGTTGTTTGTGTTAAGTCACCATTAATCGTCAAGCTGCCTGGTGAGTTACCTGGACTGAGGATGCCATTATTTACAAATGACGTCGCTTGAGTTACATCAAGCGTACCCTTACCGAAGATGGTTCCATTATTAATAAAGTCACCACCACTGACAATAAAAGTTTGACCTGCGGCTACGTCTAACACACCATTATTCTGAATGATGGTGTCAACTGTGCCTCCCATCCCATCTGTACCCAAAACTTCAATGCTGCCACTTTGAACAATTAATGTATCTGATAACACCAGGCTATCAAGAACAATATTATTGCCTGTAGCAAAAACAATTGTATCGGCACCATCTGGAATAAACACGCTATCACCATCAGCCGGTGTTAAACCTAAATCCCAGTTATTTGGGTTTGACCAATCACCGTCACCCGCTTGTCCTGTCCATGATTGTGTAAATACATCCGCAACCGTAACATTAATTGTTTGTGTAAAACTCACACTATTAATTGTTGTTGTCACCGTAAAGCTATCCGTACCTCTAAAGTTCGGATTAGCCTGATAGGTAAATGTGCTATCACCTGTTATCGGGTCAATATTTTGTACTACGGTGCCATTAGCACCTTGAGTAAATGAAACATTACCTGTAAAGATATCAGTTGTTTGAGTATCACCCGTGCGTACGTTGACATCTTCAACTGGTAAAACATTAATACTAACGACTGCTATATCACTACCACCCGCACCATCTGTAATCGTATAGGTGAACGCATCAACACCTGAAAAACCTTCATTAGGTGTATAACTAAAATTACCATTACCTTCATCAATCAACAC
>JALTKS010000068.1 GCA_027006175.1 Gammaproteobacteria bacterium | reverse complement strand
AGCGGTTCAAACATGCCATTAGAGAAACGGAAAGCAAGTAAATTTTGTACTGTTTCTTTACCAAGGTAATGATCAACACGGAAAATTTGATCTTCACGCCAGTTTGCGAGTACCGCCTTATTAAGTTCCAGTGCTGACTCAAGATCAGTACCAAATGGTTTTTCAACAATAATCCGTTTCCAGCCTTCACCATCCTGAAAACCGGCTTTATACAGGTGATCACAAATCATGCCGAAGAAACGCGGTGCCATTGCAAAGTAAAACAGCACATTGCCACCAGCCTGAAACTTTTCATTCAGCTCAGAAACCTTCTTCATCATATTCTGATAGTTTTCCGGATCATCCAAACCACCGGGTAAAAAATGAAAACGACTCATCAGCTCATCACAGGCAGCTTCATCAAACTCTTTGCGTGTATGGAAACCACGTAAACCATTTTCTTCGCTTGCCATACTTTCACGGAATTCATCATCAGTAATTTCACTACGGCCAGACCCCAATACCGCAAAATTATCAGAAAGCAACCCATCACAGATAAGGTTATATAACGCTGGCACGAGTAAACGTTTGGTTAAATCACCCGAAGCACCAAAGATAACCATAATACAAGGTTCGCTTGGTGCGCTATCACCTTGTGACTCTATTCCAATTGAACCAATAACCTGTGAACTGTCTGACATAACCTTCCCCGTTTAATCTTCTATTTCTAATTCTAATGATGCCGAGTTAATACAATATCGCTGCCCTGTTGGCTCTGGTCCATCCGGGAAAGCATGCCCCAAATGAGAACCACATTTTTCACAATGCACTTCTTCACGGCGCATACCAAACTTGGTATCTATACTGGACTCTACCGCTGTTTCATTTATCGGTTGCCAAAAACTCGGCCAGCCAGTACCTGAATCAAATTTAGTAATAGAATCAAATAGTGGTTCTCCACAACAGGCACACTTATAGATTCCGCGTGTCTTACAATCATGGTACTTGCCTGTAAACGCAGGCTCGGTGCCCTGCTCCCGACAGATATGGAACTGTTCTGGCGTTAATTTATCGCGCCACTGTTCATGCTCTTTTAGTTTTTGGTCAGCCACGCTGGTTATTATTTCCTGTTCTTTTTAAAATGATTTATCAAACTATTGGTTGATACATCATGCGAGGTAACATCTTCATCGCCTTTTAACTCTGGCTGAATAGATTGTGCCAACTGCTTACCCAGTTCAACCCCCCATTGATCAAATGAGTTAATACCCCAAATCATACCTTGAACAAATATCTTATGTTCATACATCGCAATCAGCATACCCAGACTATGTGGTGTTATTTTTTGTAACATAATCGAGTTTGTGGGTTTGTTGCCAGGAAATACCTTATGCGGCAGTAAATCCTCAAGTGCACTGCCTGACATACCCGCCGCTTCCAAATCCTGTCTTGCTTCATCCGCTGTTTTACCGGTCATTAAGGCTTCCGTTTGGGCGAAGAAGTTCGACATTAAAATAGCGTGATGCTCACCAACCGGATTATGCGTCTCAATAGGCGCAATAAAATCACAAGGGATCAGTTTAGTACCTTGATGAATTAATTGATAAAAAGCATGTTGCCCATTGGTACCCGGTTCCCCCCATATAACAGGGCCGGTAGAATAATCCACCACGTCGCCATCACGATTAACTCGCTTACCATTACTTTCCATATCACCTTGCTGGAAGTACGCAGCGAAACGATGCATATATTGATCGTAAGGTAGAATGGCTAAGGTTTGTGCGCCAAAGAAGTTGTTATACCAAATACCAAGCAGCCCCATAATCACTGGCAAGTTGTTTTCGTAATCAGTATTTAAGAAGTGCTGATCCATATCATGTGCACCAGCGAGCATTTCTTCAAAATTATCCATGCCAATCGCCATCGCAATCGGTAAGCCAATGGCACACCATAAAGAATAACGGCCACCAACCCAATCCCAAAACTCAAACATATTGTTGGTATCAATACCAAACGCCGATACAGCGTCAGCATTGGTTGATAAAGCAACAAAGTGTTTCGCTACAGCCGACTTGTCACCCGCTGTTGCAAGCAACCATTCTCTTGCTGTTGTGGCATTAGTAATCGTTTCTTGTGTAGTAAATGTTTTAGAGGCAACAATGAACAGTGTCGTTTCAGGGTCGCACTTGAGCAAGGTTTCAGCCATGTGCGTACCATCAATATTTGATACAAAATGCACGCCTAAATCACGCTGCGTATAAATTTTCAACGCCTCAGTTGCCATCACGGGTCCCAGATCAGAACCACCAATACCAATATTCACCACATCGGTAATACGCTTCCCGGTATAACCCTTCCATTCACCACTGCGAACTGAATCAGTAAAACCACGAATTTTATCCAGGGTAGCATTGACGGCGGGCATGACATCCTCACCATCAACAATAATAGGGGTATTGCTACGATTGCGTAATGCCACATGCAAGACGGCGCGGACTTCAGTGTTATTTATTTTTTCACCCGCAAAGGTTTTTTTAGTCCAGCCTTTAATATCAGATTGTTCAGCTAAATTTAGTAATAACTTAAATGTTTCATCATTAATAATATTTTTCGAGAAATCGAGAAGAATATCACCATGACTACGTGAAAATTTATTGAAACGCTCTTTATCTGAAACAAACATATCCCGCATATGCTCGCCAGAAATCTTACTGTAGTGTTCTTGTAATGCTTTCCATGCCACTGAGTCTGTCAGTATTGACATAATCATTCCCCCATTTTTCTACTTTTTATTAAATTAAGAATCGTGTTCGGCAATCAGGATTTTTTCAATTTCACCCAAAATAACCTGCACATCATTTTCTGATTCAGGTCGAGTTTTAGCAAACTCAGTACGTTCTTTACGTTCATGCGCAACCAGATCAATGCTTTCTCTAATATTCGGGTATTTACGAATAAAATCCAGAAACTCTTCACAACCGAGGCGAACCACTTCCATTTGTGTCACTGCTGCAACAGAGGCGGCTCGTGGCGCACCGGTTAATAATGACCATTCACCAAAATATTCTCCCGGTCTTAATAAGGCGAGATTAAGATCAGCGTTTTCTGTCTTGGTAAAGACGCGTGCCACACCATAGTTGATAATATATAGCGCATCACCCAATTCACCTTCACGAATAAATAGCTCGCCTTTCTTCGCGGTGACCAAAGAAGCCGCGTTGCCGATATCATCCAAAGCAGCATCATCAAGTGATGAAAAGATAGCCACTGAACGTAATGCCGTATTAATCGAACGATAATGATAACGTTCAAAGACCGCATCACGTAATACAGGTACTTTATCAATGAGCTCACCTAATACTTCACCGGGAATTTCAAGCACCACTGATCGCTTAATCACTGTAACTGTAGCAATACGTGGCATCATAAATAATGCGGCAATTTCACCGAACACTTCACCGGAATAAAGTTTACAGAGCGATTTAACATTACTGCCCATTCCTTCAGTGACTTCAACAGCACCGTTCAACAAAACAAAAACACTATTATCGCGTTGATATTGTTTGCATAGTACTTCACCTTTTTGCGCCACACGTACGGTACCGCCATTCAGTAAATACTCACGATCTTCCTGACTGAGTAAATCACCGAATATCGGATTCTTCTGCATCGCTTTATGCATTGAATCAAAAATAGTACTCACATCAGTCATCTCTTGTTCCTTCCTGGTCACTATAAAGCGGACTATTGTCTCTGTATCAAGTCAAAGAAACGGTGACACAGATCACGTCATTATCATTTTAAGATTCAGGCCAAGCGGCTTCATCCATTAAAATTAGACTATTCTTTGCATTAATTGTCGCAATCGGTAACATCTTGCCCGCTCGCCAATGTGCTAATGGCTCTTTCTTACCTGCACCCGTTATCAACATTAATAATTCACATGTATTAGCTAATGCCGAAGCACTGAGGCTAATACGATCCGAGGGGGGTTTAGGTGCATTATGTACCGCATGTGTTAATTCTGCTGCATTATGCTCATGTTCGGGAAACAAACTGGCAGTATGCCCATCTTCACCCATACCTAGCAACACCATGTCAAAAGGTAAGGCTGACTCAACAACTTTTGCATAAGCCATCGCCGCAAGTTCTGCCCCTTTCTCTGCATGAATCAGGTAAATCTGATTTTCAGGTATTGAAACATGGTCAGTTAAGGAACGTGCCGCCATAACACTATTACGTTCTGTATCATCAACCGGCAAACAACGCTCATCACCAATATAGATGTGCCATTTTGACCAATCAGATTCTTGCTGAGCAAGTTCCCGATACGTTGCCTCAGGTGTTGTGCCACCCGCCAATACAATTTTAAATCGACCTCGTTTAGTAATAGCTCTTTCTGCAGCCGCTACAATACGTTGACATGCATCCTTTGCTACCGCATCACCATCACTAAAGATTTTATAATCTGGAAATGTCATGATACCTATTCTTTACCATCTTTTTCTGGTCCCAGACTATGTCGCCAGTAATGATTCTCACTATCAAACAAACGTCTTGATTCAGTTGGCCCCCATGTACCCGACTTGTATGTATTAATATATTCCCGTTCAGTTGACCAAACCTTTAGAATTGGATCAACAGTACGCCATGCCCACTCCACCTCGTCATAACGCAAGAATAAAGTACTATCACCTTCGATAACATCCAATAACAAATCTTCATAAGCATCCGTAGCCGCTTCATCTTCATTACGGAAACTGGCATCAAGGCTGGTAACACGGGTTTTCATTTCAAGACCCGGCTCTTTAACCGATAACTCCATGCGTAAACATTCCGTTGGCTGAATACCCAACAATACCCAGTTGGCATGCATTACTTCGATTTGAGTATTTCTGAATAACTGTTGTGGGGGATGTTTGAATTTAATACTCACCGCAGACTGACCTTTTTCAAGCCGCTTACCTGTGCGCAAATAAAACGGCACGCCAGCCCAACGCCAGTTATCAACATAAAGTTTAACCGCTGCGTACGTTTCCGTTACACTGTCTTTTGGTACCTTATCCTCTTCTAAATAACCATTGACTTTCTCGCCATCAATCATACCACTGGTATATTGGGCACGGAATGCATGTGCATGTACCGCATTTTGTGGAATAGGTCGAATTGATTTAAGCACTTTCACTTTTTCATCACGAATCGCTTCGGGTTCCATTGAAACCGGTGGTTCCATAGCGACCATTGTCATTAATTGCAATAAATGACTTTGAATCATGTCACGCAGCGCACCCGCACCATCATAATAATCAGCACGCCCACCTACACCCAACGCTTCTGAGTGAGTAATTTGTACATATTCAATATGATTTCGATTCCAGAGTGGTTCCATTAACAGGTTGGCAAAGCGAAATACCAATACATTTTGCACCGTACCTTTACCAAGATAATGATCGATACGATATATCTGGTCTTCTTTAAGGTATTTCTCCATGCTTTTTTGTAACATGGTGGCACTTTCCAGATCATAGCCGAACGGTTTTTCAACAATCACCCGTCGCCAACCATGGTCTTCATTTAATAAATCAACACCACTTAAGTTGCGAATAACGGTACTAAAATCAGCAGGCCTGATCGACATGTAAAAAGCGATATTCTTTGGAAATTTTTCAGCCCCCATTAAGGTCTGATTCATTTCCTCATAACTTTCTGGCGAGGTTAAGTCACCTTTGAAATAATAAAGACGACTGGAAAATTGAGTGAATGTTTCATCATCAATACCACCACGTGCTTTAGCGGTTATCCATGATTTAATTTCATCAATGCACTGCTGTTGATCCCAATCGCGACGACCCACTGCAATAATTCGTGTTCCTTCGGGTAAATAACCTGCCGCTTCCAAATGATAAAGCGCTGGCATCAATTTAAGGCGCGACAGATTACCTGTCGCGCCGAAAATGACGTAAGTACATGGTTCAACCATAATGTATCCTAAGTATTGCCTATTCCCTTATACATCATAGATTGTTGACGAAACATTACCACCACTACCAATCCAGTCAGTATGGAACATTTCACCACGTGGTTTATCAGTACGTTCATAAGTATGCGCACCAAAATAATCACGTTGCGCCTGGAGCATATTGGCAGGCAGTGTTTCGCTACGGTAACCATCGTAATAAGCCAGAGCAGATGAGAAAGTAGGTGTTGGAATACCCATCTCTGCACCCTTTGCGACCACTTTACGCCAGCCTGCTTGAGCATTGTGAATAGCATCACGGAAGAACTCATCCAGCAATAAGTTCTCAAGTTCCGGGTTTTTATCAAATGCTTCTTTGATGTTGCCAAGGAAGGCACTACGGATAATACAACCACCACGCCACATTAACGCGATACTGCCATAGTTAAGTTTCCAGCCGTATTCTTTTGCCGCTTCACGAATCAACATATAACCTTGTGCATAAGAAATAATCTTTGAGGCATACAATGCGTCATGTATATAACCCACAAATTCTTTTGCATCCCCATCGAAACTCGGTGTTGGGCCATCTAAAAACTCAGCCGCCTTAATACGTTCATCTTTCATTGCTGACAAACAACGTGCAAACACAGACTCACCAATGAGTGTTAGTGGAATACCTAAATCAAGTGCATTAATACCGGTCCATTTACCCGTACCCTTTTGACCAGCACGATCCAGAATGCGATTAAGCGGGTAACCTTCCTCATCTTTAAAACCGAGAATGTTGGCTGAAATTTCAATCAGGTAAGAATCAAGAACGCCTTTATTCCATTCACCAAAGACACCCTGCATATCACTTTCACTCATACCCAGACCGCGTTTCATAAAGTCGTAGGCTTCACAAATAAGTTGCATATCACCGTATTCAATACCGTTATGCACCATTTTCACATATTGGCCAGCGCCTTCTTCACCGACCCAATCACAACATGGTTCACCATCTACTTGTGCTGCAATTGATTGGAAAATATCTTTTACATGTGGCCATGCATCAGGGTTACCACCTGGCATGATCGACGGACCAAAGCGTGCCCCTTCTTCACCACCTGAAATACCTGTACCAATATACAGGATGCCTTTTTCAGCAAGGTCGCGGGTACGACGGTTAGTATTGGTGTACAACTCATTGCCACCATCAATAATAATATCGCCTTTGTCTAAATGCGGAAGCAATAACTCGATAAACGAATCAACCACATCACCGGCTTTTACCATCATCATCACGCGACGAGGTGACTTCAGGCTTCCCACTAATTCTTCAATCGAATGCGTGCCAATGATATTGGTATCTTTGGCGCGGCCTTCCATAAATTCATCCACTTTTGATGTAGTTCGATTGAATACAGCGACCTTGATATCATGGTCGTTCATATTCAACACAAGGTTTTGGCCCATGACGGCAAGACCAATTAGGCCGATATCTGCTTGAGACATACTATTTCCTTTTTTTTATTTAATTAATATTATGCAGCACCGCGCATGACGCGTTCTTGCACATAGTCTTCCAGTTTCAGTAAGTCCGCGGTGAAGCCACGAATTCCCTGAGATAATTTTTCTACTGCCATCGCATCTTCATTATGCATCCAACGCATGGTCTTTTCGTCTAATGATAATTTTTCAATATCCATTTTTTGTGCAGCATCGACACTAAGTAACTGCTCAACGTCTCCTTCTGCATTTTGCAATTCGTTTAACAGTTTGGGGGCAATCGTCAATAAGTCACAACCTGCGAGTTGTAAAATTTCATCATGATTTCGGAAACTTGCACCCATTACCTGTGTTTTGTAACCGTGTTTTTTATAATAATTGTAAATATTGGTTACTGATTTCACACCGGGATCATCGACAGCAGCATAACCATCGACACCTTCCTTCGCTTTGTACCAATCCATAATGCGACCAACAAAAGGGGAAATCAACGTCACTTCTGCTTCGGCACAGGCAACCGCCTGAGCAAAACTGAATAACAATGTCAGGTTACAATGAATGCCCTCTTTTTCTAATTGCTCAGCGGCACGAATCCCTTCCCAGGTTGCGGCTAATTTAATCAAAATACGTTCCTTATCTACTCCAAATCCGGCATACATATCGATAAGTTCGTGTGCTTTTTTAACGCTGCCTTCTGTATCAAATGAAAGTCTTGCATCCACCTCAGTAGAAACACGCCCGGGAACGATGGATAAAATTTCTCGACCAAACACAACGGCTAAGCGATCCAGAATCAGGGCAATACGATCTTCATTCGATGACGCATTCGCTATCCCATATTCAACTGCTTCATCAACAAGATGTTGGTACTGTGGTAACTGCGATGCCGCATAGACTAACGAGGGGTTGGTCGTTGCATCGGTTGGTAAATATTGTTTGATAGAATCGAAGTCACCTGTGTCGGCAACCACTGTGGTTAATTTTTTTAATTGTTCAAGCTTATTCATGACACCCTCCTTGTCCGGACTCGCCGGTTGATTGAAACAACCGTTCTCGCCAATCTTTATCATGTTGCCTAATAGCGAGACAGTATTATTCTTATTGCTATTCCAGCTAATACATCAATAAATGCTTATATTCTTGTTATACTGAACTTATATGACACGCGTAGGACAATGCCACAGTAACTCAGTGAGCTATTGAGTATAGACCTCATCGTCGCTGACGACTATACGAAAATGCTGACAAACAAGTATAAAAACAATGAAATCATCAAAAACCTTACAAAGTTTGTTTGTTACCAGTGAAGCTCACCCGCTGATCAAGACCGGTGGTCTGGGGGATGTTGCCGGTAGCCTGCCCCAGGCACTGGCAACGCTGAAAGCAGTTCGCCAACAACCAGCTGTTTCGCAGCGCATCTTGCTCCCGGGTTACCGCCATGTGCTGTCGCAATTTGATGACTTAAAGCATATTGCCAATATCGAATACACCGGACATCACGGCACGGTTCGTTTACTTGAAACTACATTTCCTGACAGCGATATCACGCTTTGGCTGGTTGATGCACCACACTGTTTTGATCGTGATGGCGGTCCTTATGCCGATGAAAATGGTCAGGACTGGCCAGATAATGCATCACGCTTTGCGGTCTTTAGTCGTGCTGCGGTGGCCATTTCGCTCAACCAGATAGGGCTTGATTGGCAGCCTGATATTGTCCACTGCCACGACTGGCAAACCGGTTTAATCCCGGCGCTACTATCGCTGCATCCACAACGTCCAGCGACTATATTCACTATTCACAATCTTGCCTATCAAGGCGTATTTTCCTCGGAAACGTTTTTCAACCTTGGCTTGCCGACTGAACTCTGGCATATGCAGGGGCTTGAATATCACGGCAATATGGCATTTATTAAAGGTGGGCTTGCCTACGCAGATTGGCTAACAACGGTTAGTCCCACCTATGCTCATGAAATTCAGGGGCCAGAATTTGGTTTTGGTCTCGATGGTCTGCTGCGCCATCGAGCTGAACAGCTTAACGGTATTATTAATGGTGTCGATTATGACGACTGGAATCCCGCCACTGATCCTGCGTTACTTGAAAACTACGATGTTGACCATTTTGAAAAAAAACGTGCCAACAAAATCGCACTTCAACAACAAACAGGCTTACCAGTTGATGCCGATATACCCGTTTTAGCCTTCATCGGGCGGCTCGTGTGGCAAAAAGGGGTCGATGTATTACTGCAATCATTACCTCAGTTATTAAGGCTCAATATTCAATGTGTCATCTTGGGCAGCGGTGAACACGCGCACGAACAAGCGCTGCGTGAACTGCAACAACGTTTCCCTCAAAAGTTAGCCGTGACCATCGGCTATAACGAAGCCTTTGCCCATCAGGTCGAGGCAGGGGCTGACATGTTTTGCATGTTATCTCGTTATGAACCCTGTGGTTTGAACCAGTTATACAGCTTGCGTTACGGCACCGTCCCCATTGTACGCCGTACCGGCGGGCTTGCTGACACCGTCATCGATGCCAAAGAAGGGGCGCGAGGCACAGGATTTGTATTTGATAACACCAACCAGGCCGATTTTATTGACGCCATGCAACGAGCACTTTCCCGCTATAACAGCCCTAAACAATGGCAATCATTAGCGAAACGGGGCATGCGGCGTGACTATGGATGGAAGCAAAGTGCTCGCCATTACCTTGACCTCTATATAAAGGTATCCCAACAAAACCGCGCATAACCTGCGAAACCTGCCATAAACAGGTATAATGCGCGTCCCGATAGTCATTAGAACAAAGAATCTGACACTTAATCGGGAGTAGTTTTATCCAACATATTGAAATACAGGGTTTTTTTCTCCATGAGTACTCAAATAAGTGATAAACAGCTGCGCAGCCGCGTTAAATTACTTGGCCGCCTTCTTGGTAATGTTTTACACGCACAGGCCGGAGAACGGGTCTATAAGACCGTTGAAACCCTACGTAAAGGCTATGTTAGCCTGCGTAAAAAGGATGATGAGCGGAAACGAAAGCGTCTCAAAAAGATCATACGCAATCTGGAACCCAGTTTAGCGACCCATGTCGTGCGTGCTTTTAGCACCTATTTCAGCCTGCTTAATATCGCCGAAGAAGCCTTCCAACATACCCAACGCCGCCGTGAAGTCCGTACCAGCAGCATATTATGGAAAGGTTCATTCAATCACACGCTACATGAATTTAAAGAACAAGGCATTACCGCTGATCAACTCCAAACTTTATTGAACAGCCTTAATTACATGCCGGTTTTCACTGCTCACCCAACCGAAGCAAAACGCCGCACTATTTTGGAAACCCTGCGTCGCATCTTCGTTACCAGTGAACAACTCAATGATCCGCGTCTTGGCAAAGGCGAGCGTGAAGACATTACTCAAGAAATTGAAAATCAGGTACAGGTACTCTGGAAAACCGATGAAGTTCGCGTTCACAAACCTAAAGTGGTTGATGAAATTCGTAATGGTCAGTATTACTTCCGCCAATCACTGTTTTCAGCCGTACCGGTTGCGTATCACTACCTCAACAAAGCGATTAAAGATGTTTACGGTGAAGAAGCTCGTAATGTAACACTGCCTACGTTTATCAGTTTTGGTTCATGGATTGGTGGTGACCGTGATGGTAACCCGTTTGTAAAACCTGAAACGACGGTGATGGCATTACGAATGCAAAAACGCGAGATGCTGCTCGAGTACCTTAAGCGGGTACAAAAACTAAGCCACTTGCTCACGTTTTCAAACCAGCTTTGTACCCCATCAGAAGCGATTCAAAAAAGCCTTGAATGTGAAGATGTTGTTTGCCAGAGCGCGTTCGCTGAAAATCCAAATCGTTACAGCCATGAACCCTATCGTCGTAAATTACACATCATGCATTACCGGCTTGAATTGTCACTACGCACGATTAAAAGTTTACTTGAAGGTAATCCACGCGAACGTTATGAAGGGCGTTACCTCGATGAGCAGGAATTCCTTGATGATCTGGAAATGATCCACGCCTCTTTATGCAGTCATGGCGATGAAGACATTGCCAATAGAGAACTACAAGATCTTATTTATCTGGTAAGAACATTTGGTTTCTACCTTGCACACTTGGATATTCGTCAGGAATCAACACGCCATACCGATGCAGTCAGCGAAATTCTTGCTGCTCAAGGCACCGCCTATGCCGATATTAACGATGCCCAGCGTATTGATGTACTCAGCGAGCTCATCAGTGCTGACAACCCCATCGAATTTGATAGCAGTAGCTTTAGCGAAGAAACACGCGAAACACTGGAAGTATTCAATGTCATGTCACGCATGCGTAAAGAAATTAGCCAGAAGGCCTTTGGCAGCTACGTTATTTCAATGACCCATTCTGCCAGCCATATTATGGAAGTGATGTGGTTAGGTTCATTGGCCGGTCTTGCCGGTAAGAAAGATGGCGAATGGTTTTGTGATATTGAAATAAGTCCACTATTTGAAACAGTTGAAGATTTACAGCACATTGATCCGGTTATGCGTGCACTGTTTGCGAATCAAACCTATGCAACATTGTTAAAAATTGCCGGCAATCGTCAGGAAATAATGTTGGGTTATTCTGACTCCTGTAAAGATGGCGGTATTCTTGCCTCTGGCTGGAACCTGTACCAGGCACAACAGCAAATCACTGCGCTGGCGCGTGAATACGGCGTTGACTTACGTTTATTCCACGGTCGTGGCGGTACTATTGGTCGCGGTGGTGGTCCTACCCATGATGCGATTCTCTCGCAGCCTGAAGACACCGTGCACGGTCAAATTAAATTCACTGAACAAGGTGAAGTGCTGTCATCCAAATACAGTAATATTGAAACAGCCAGCTACGAACTAAGCATGGGTGTAACTGGCCTGATGAAAGCCAGCCGAAGTTTGGTTGTTAAGCCTCAAGAACATAATGAAGACTACTTATCGATCATGAACGAACTGGCGGCAAGTGGTGAAGATACTTACCGTGAACTTATCATGCGCACCGAAGGGTTCATGGATTACTTCTATGAAGCGACACCGGTCACTGAAATTGGTTTACTCAATATCGGTTCGCGTCCATCACACCGTAAAAAAGCCGATCGTTCCATGAGTTCAATTCGTGCCATCCCCTGGGTATTTGGCTGGGCGCAGTCTCGTCATACGCTTCCGGCCTGGTATGGCATCGGTAGTGCCCTTTCCAAATGGCACGGCAACGATCCTGAACGTATCAAAGTATTACAAGACATGTATAAAAACTGGCCGTTCTTCCAGGCACTCATGAGTAATACGCAAATGGCACTTTATAAAGGTGACATGGATATTGCCGCTGAGTATGCAGAACAATGTGCTGATAAAAATCTTGCTAAAAAGTTACATGGAAAAATCAGTGATGAATATTCAAGTACGGTTGATCAAGTAAAACTGATCGCTGGCGTTGAAACGCTGATGGAAGAATCACCGGCATTAGCTGTTTCGCTGGAACGCCGCAGCCCTTACCTGGATCCACTCAATCACATTCAAACAACCCTACTTGATAGAAGTCGTGATGAATCATTAAGCGAAGAAGAACGTGACGAATGGCGTAACCCATTATTAAGAACGATTAATGCGATTGCTCAAGGGATGAGAAACACCGGATAATTACGCGGTAAAACGCTGAGGCTCAATCTCTTCTTCCCTAAAAATATTAACGTCTTGAGAGGCCAATGCCACGATACGAACACGGTTAGCCTGGGCATCTTGTATTGTCAATTCAATTCGTTCACCTGAGGGCGTCTCAATAACGAGTGACTCGCCTATTCTTCTGGTCATGACAATCATAGTGGTCTCCATTCCATATTATTATGAAACACACTATACCAACTAATTCAGATAAGCTCTATAAGAGCGTCACGATTCGTTTTGTGGGATGGGGCTTACAATAAAAGTATTAGAAACTAGTATTCAACCGCTAACATTTCGACGATTTTACAGCCTACCGTGTATTCTTTTTCAGGTACAACTTCCTCGACATGAATCACTTCAACTCGAGCGCTAAATGGCAACGTAATACCTGTTTTACCCGGCTCAATATACACGCTCAGTTGCTGAGATTCGCTCAATTGAACACTGGTGTGAAATTGCAGCCCTGTGGCACTTAAATCTTTAACACGTGCGGTAAATTTTTCATTTGAATCAGCAATGCTTATCGTTGCATCACTGTCGATATTCATTCGATGGAAATCACGTTTATCTACTGAATCAACCATTTACATCACTGCCTCTTTGTTAATTATGCGCTGACCATAACCTACTTAGAGACTGTATCGGCCAAACTTAAGCAACCTGAACAGGAATTGTATTGCGTGTGTGGGTAATGGTGTTATTTTCGTCCAGATAGACAAGCGTTGGCTTAAAATTAACCAATTCTTGCTGATTGAGCTCAACATAACTACAAATAATAATACGATCGCCCGGATTGGCTTTATGCGCCGCCGCACCGTTCACTGAAATAATGCCTGAACCGTCTTCGGCACGAATAGCATAAGTCGTGAAACGCTCGCCATTAGCAACGTTGTAAATCTGAATCTGTTCATATTCATGAATGCCCGCTGCTTCAAGCAGGCGACCATCAATGGCGCATGAACCTTCATATTCAACTTCAGAGTGCGTCACGCAAGCCCTGTGGAGCTTACATTTGAGCATCGTCGTTTGCATGGAAAACCCTTTCTTAAACACTAATAATAAAGCCCGCCTAATGCGAGCTGGTGCGTATTATCCAATGTTACAGCGTTACGTTCAAACCCAGCTTATAACTTATTGATAATATTGAATTTACATTAGGGAATTACGCTCAAATCGAGCACTTTAGGTTGTCAATCAGGCGCGGTTTGCCTAAATATGCCGCCGCTAAAATAATGAATTCTCGGGTCTTTTCGCTGGGTTGGGTCAGATTGGGACGTAAAATCTCAATATAATCGACTTTCCAGCCCGTCTTGTTGAGCGCCAGTGTTGCTTCAGCAGCTAAGTCACTAAAATCACGACGCCCTTTACGAAGCTCTGCCGCAATCATTTGCAGGATATGTTGTAAGCGAGAAGCGCGATGTCGTTCGTCTTCGCTTAGGTACTTATTACGTGAACTCATCGCCAAACCATCCTCTTCACGCACAATCGGGGCGGCAATGATCTTAATATTCGACTTCAGCTTATTTACCAACCAACGAATGACCTGTACTTGCTGATAATCTTTCTCGCCAAATACCGCCACATCTGGTTTTACCGCATCAAACAATCTTGCGACCACGGTTGCCACGCCATCAAAATGCCCTGGTCTGTCTTTGCCGCAAAGTTGGTTATTGAGTTCTTCTGGTACATGGATATCACTATCAACGTCATCACCATAGATCACCGCCACCGAAGGAAGAAAAACCAGATCGGCTTTGCGAGCAGCGAGTAATTTACAATCTTGCTCTTGTGTGCGCGGGTATTGTTCAAGATCTTCATCCGGACCAAACTGGGTTGGATTAACAAAAATACTCACAACACAACGATCCGCGTTGGCTTTTGCCATATCGACTAACTGCAAATGCCCTTCATGTAAACAGCCCATGGTTGGTACAAATGCAATTCGATCACCAGCATCACGCCATTTCTTTATTTCGGCCTGCAGTGATTCAAGATCAGTTACCTGTAACAAAGAGGAACTCATTGATAACTGTGTTCATCAGCAGGATATTGAGATTGCTTCACCGCATCAACATAAGCACGAATCGCCGCCTCAATACTGTTTTGCTCAGCAAGGAAGTTTTTTACAAATTTAGCTTTATGCCCACGACTAATACCAAGCATGTCATAAGTCACGAGTACCTGACCATCACAGTCAACGCCCGCACCGATACCTATAACCGGTATACTTAAATGTTCGCTAATTAATTTACCGAGTGATGCTGGAATGCATTCCAGCACCAGCAATTGAATACCCGCCTGTTGCAATGCCTTTGCATCATTGAATATACGTTCTGCCGCGGCTTCGTCTCGCCCCTGCACTTTGTAACCACCCAGTTCATTGACTGACTGTGGCTCTAGCCCAAGATGACCACAAACCGGAATATTATTTTCAACCAGGAGACTAACGTTATCTATTTGTTGTTGCCCGCCTTCGAGTTTCACCATTTGTGCGCCACCCTCTTCAATAAGACGGCGCGCATTATCGAGTGTTTGTTGTGGCGTGGTATAACTTTGATAAGGTAAATCTGTGATGATGTAACTACGCTGACTACCACGTGCCACATTAGCGCTATGATAAATCATCTCATCCATCGTGACCGGCAAAGTGCTCTCGTGACCTTGAATCACCATGCCTAATGAGTCACCAACAATAAACGCATCCACTGCATTTTCATCTAACAGGCTGGCAAAGCTCGCATCATAAGCAGTGAGCACAGCGATCTTCTCGCCTTGCGACTTCATGTTTTGAATGTCATCAATGCTTAAACGGCTCATACTTAAAGCTCAAAAGGTTGGGGGTTAAAATAATGTCTGCCACTACGAATATTTTGCACTTGTTCCAGTAACAAATCGTAATCTTGTGAACTATTGACCAGATCAATCTCTGAGGCATTCACAATCAATAGCGGTGCAGCATTATATTGATAAAAGAAACTGGTGTATCCATCAACTAACCGTTGTAAATACGCGGATGAAATTTTCCGTTCAGCCTCAATGCCACGCCTATTAATACGTTGTAGCAATACGTCGACCGGTGCTTGTAAGTATATAACCAGGTCAGGCACAGGCGCATCAATGGTCATATTGGCATACACTTGCTCATATAAATCAAATTCATCTTCTTGTAAGGTAAGCTCGGCAAACAGGCGATCTTTTTCTACGAGAAAATCCGCCACACGAACAGGCTGAAATAAATCCTGCTGACGTAATTCCTGTATTTGTCTGGCACGTTGAAACAGAAAAAACAATTGTGTTGGTAACGCGGCTTCACCCGGTCGTTTATAATAACGCTCAAGGAAAGGATTTTCATCGGCCCCTTCCAGCAATAACTCACTTTCAAAAGAATGCGCAAGACGCTTTGCCAGACTGGTTTTACCAACCCCAATCGGTCCTTCTACAACAATAAAGTCAGGTCTTGAGCTATTCATAATAGAGTCAAATAATTAACTGTGTTTATTGTAACGTGTTTCATTACGAAATGTGGGTAGTCGGTAGTTTTTCTACTATTGTTTGCTGACATGCTGTCAGTAAATCAGAGACCTTTCCGTTTCCAGGAATTTCCAGTGCCGGGGCTATTTCTGCTAATGGCACCAGAACAAAATCTCGTTTCCTTATCTCTGCATGGGGGATCTGTAATCGTTCATTTTGGATAACGTCATCACCGTAAAGTAAAATATCCAGATCCAACGGTCGAGACTCCCAGCGTTTTTCAGTACGAACCCTACCCTGCGCAAATTCAATCGCTTGCAGTTCATCAAGCAAGCCAAGTGGATCAATCTGTGTTTCGATTGATACCACTGCATTCACATAATCCGGTACAACCGAATCGTTA